>DPRS01000036.1:0-166 GCA_003537575.1 Oxalobacteraceae bacterium | reverse complement strand
ACCGGCGACATGCTGCGCGCGGCCGTCAAGGCCGGCACCGAGCTGGGCCTGGCCGCCAAAAAAGTGATGGATGCCGGCGGCCTGGTGTCCGATGACATCATCATCGGCCTGGTCAAGGACCGCCTGAAGCAGGCGGATTGCGCCAACGGCTACCTGTTCGACGGCT
>DPRS01000024.1 GCA_003537575.1 Oxalobacteraceae bacterium | reverse complement strand
GAGCCGGTGCCGGTGCCCCACAGGATCGGCAAGAGGCCCGCCATGATCGCCACCACCGTCATCATCTTCGGGCGCACGCGCTCGACCGCGCCTTCCATCACCGCTGCGTACAAGTCGGCGGCGCCCGGCGTAGTGCCGGCCGCCCGGCATTTGACTTTAGCCTCTTCCCAGGCATGGTCCAGGTAAATCAGCATCACCACGCCCGTTTCCGCCGCCACGCCGGCCAGCGCAATGAAGCCCACCGCGACCGCGACCGACATGTTGTAGCCCAAGAGCCACATTAGCCAGACGCCGCCCACCAGCGCAAACGGCACCGACAGCATCACGATCAGCGTCTCGGTCAGGCGCTTGAAGTTCAGGTACAGCAGCAGGAAGATGATCAAGAGCGTGACCGGCACCACGATCTTCATTTTCTCGATGGCCCGTTCCATCGCCTCGAACTGGCCGCTCCAGGTGGCGTAGTAGCCGGGTGGGAATTGCACCTGGTCATTGACCGCCTTGCGCGCGTCCGCCACGTAACCGCCGATATCGCGGTCGCGGATATCGACGTAGATATACGTCGACAGCAGCGCGTTTTCGGTGCGAATGCCCGGCGTGCCCTTGGCCACTTCGATCTTGGCCAGCTGGCCCAGCGGGATCATGGCGCCGCCCATGGCTGGCACCAGCACTTCACGGCCAATCAGTTGCGGATCGCTGCGCAGCTCGCGCGGATAACGCACGGTCACGCCAAAGCGCTCGCGCCCTTCCACCGTGGTCGTCACCATTTCGCCGCCCAGGGCGGAGCCGATCACGTCCTGCACTTCGCCCACGCTCAGGCCATAGCGCGCCAGTTGCGCGCGGTCCGGCTCGATGTTGAGGTAAAAACCGCCGGTGATGCGCTCGGCAAAGGCGGAAGTCGTGCCGGGCACTTGCTTGACCACTGCCTCGATCTCCTTGGACAGCCGTTCCATTTCGGCGAGGTCCTTGCCGAACACCTTGATGCCGATCGGCGTGCGGATACCGGTCGAGAGCATGTCGGTGCGCGCCTTGATCGGCATGGTCCAGGCATTGGACACACCCGGGAATTGCAGGGCCTTGTCCATTTCCGCGATCAGCTTGTCCATGGTCATGCCGCTACGCCATGCGGATTCCGGCTTCAGGTTGATGACCGTCTCGAACATCTCGGTGGGTGCCGGATCGGTAGCGGTATTGGCGCGGCCCGCCTTGCCCCACACCAACGCCACTTCCGGGAAACTCTTGATGATCTTGTTCTGGGTCTGCATCAGTTCCGCCGCCTTGGTGATCGACATGCCAGGCAGACTGGAGGGCATGTACAGCAAGGTGCCTTCGTTGAGCGTCGGCATGAACTCGCTGCCCAGTTTAGCCGCTGGATAGAAGGAAATCCCCAGCACGATCAGCGCAGCAAGGACGGTGAGCTTTTTCCAGCGCATCACGCCCTGGATGATGGGCCGGTATGCCCAGATCAGGAAACGGTTCACCGGATTTTTCGCTTCCGGCATGATCTTGCCGCGGACGAACAGCATCATCAGCACCGGCACCAGCGTGATCGACAGCAGCGCTGCCCCGGCCATGGCGAAGGTCTTGGTATAGGCCAGCGGCGAGAACAGCCTGCCTTCCTGCGACTCCAGCGTAAACACCGGCAGGAAGGACACCGTGATGATCAGAAGCGAAAAGAACAGCGACGGTCCGACTTCCTTGCACGCCGCCAGCATGGCCTCCACCCGCGACTCGCCTTCCTTTAACCGTTCCAGGTGTTTGTGGGCATTCTCGATCATGACGATTGCCGCATCGACCATCGCGCCGATGGCGATCGCGATGCCGCCCAAACTCATCAGATTGGAGTTCATCCCCAGAGAGCGCATGGCAATGAAAGCCATCAGCACCCCGACCGGCAGCATCAGGATCGCTACCAGGGCGCTCCTGACATGCAGCAGGAACACGATGCAGACCAGCGCAACGATGATGCTTTCCTCGATCAGCGTGCGTTTCAGGGTATCGATGGCGCGGTGGATCAGGTCGGAGCGGTCATACACCGCCTCGATGGAGACGCCTTGCGGCAGACCGGCGGAAAGTTCGGCGATCTTTTCCTTGAGGTTGTGGATGACTTCCAGCGCATTCTGGCCGTAGCGCGCCATCGCAATACCCGACACCACCTCGCCCTCGCCATTGAGCTCGGTCACGCCGCGCCGCTCGTCCGGCATCAGTTCGACGCGGGCGATATCGCGGATCAAGACGGGCGTGCCGCCTTCGCTCTTCACCACCAGCATCTCGATGTCTTTTGTGCCGCGCAAATACCCTTTGCCGCGCACCATGTATTCGGTTTCGGCCATTTCAATCACGCGGCCGCCGACATCGCGGTTGGAATCGCGGATCACTTGCGACACCTTGGACAGCGGGATGCCGTAGGCGCGCAGCTTGACCGGATCGACCGTGACCTGGTAGGTCTGCACGAAGCCGCCGACGGAAGCCACTTCGGCCACACCATGCGCCTTGGTCAACTGGTAGCGCAGGTACCAGTCCTGCATCGTGCGCAGCTCGGCCAGCGACAAGTTCTTGCTTTTGTCCTGCACCGCGTACTGGTAGACCCAGCCCACCCCGGTCGCATCCGGGCCGATCTGCGGTGTCACGCCCTTGGGCATGCGCCCGGAGGCGAAGTTCAGGTACTCCAGCACGCGCGAGCGCGCCCAGTAGATGTCGGTGCCGTCCTCGAAGATGATGTACACGAACGAGGCGCCGAAGAACGAAAAGCCGCGCACGACTTTCGATTTCGGCACCGACAGCATGGCGGTCGTCAGCGGATAGGTGACCTGGTCTTCCACCACCTGCGGCGCCTGGCCGGGGTATTCCGTATAGACGATCACCTGCACGTCCGACAGGTCGGGCAGCGCATCGATCGGCGTCTTCAGGACGGCATAGATGCCGGCAATCGACACAAACAGCGTGGCAAGCAGGACCAGGAAAATGTTCCGGCCCGACCAGTCGATGATCTTGTTAAGCATGGCTGGTCTCCCGTCAATAGCCGGCATGCGGGTTCGCCGCCGGCGCGCTAGCCGCAGGCGCCGTGGTGCCCCCCTTGCCGCTTGCTACGGGCTGCACGGCGGTGACGACCCATTCGCCGGGTTGGCGCTCGACGATTTCAAAGGCCACCCGCGCCCCCGGCTTCAACTGCTCCAGCAAGGCGCTGTTGGCGACCTTGAAATCCATCGTCATGGCAGGCCACTTCAGGGTCGCAATCGGGCCATGGTTGAGGCTGACCATGCCGCTTTGCGCATCGGCCTTTTCGACCACGCCCTCGCCCTTGTGACCGGCGCCAATCGCCCCGCTCTGGCCTTTCTGGCTCTGCTCGCCGTCCTTCTTGCCTCCCTCCTTGGCGGCATTACCGTGCCCGGCATGGCCAAAGCTGCCGAGCACCGACTTCAGGTTGCTTTCGGCATCGATCAGGAAGTTGGCGGCAACCACCACGTCTTCGCCTTTCCGCACGCCGTCCAGCACTTCGACATACGCGTCGCTGCGCGCGCCAAGCTTCACTTTGCGCGGCTCGAAACGCCCTTCCTTCACCTGCACCAGCACAATCTGGCGCGTGCCGCTGTCGATCACGGCCGACACCGGCACCGTCACCGCTTCGGCGCGGGCGGCAACGGCGACCTCCACGCTGGCGAACATGCCGGGTTTGAGCAACTGGTCAGGATTGGACAGTTCCACCCGCGCCTGCACGGTGCGCGTGGCGGCATTGAGCGTCGGATAGACGTAAGTGACCTTGCCCGTGAACTCCTTGCCCGGATAGGCGTTGATCATGATTTTCGCGTTTGCGCCGGGCTTAAGCAGCCCGATATCCTGCTCGAAAACGTCCGCCAGCACCCACACGGTGGACAGGTCGGCCACCTGGTACAGGGCATCGCCCGGCATGAAGCGCATGCCCTGGATTGCCTTCTTTTCCGTGATGATGCCGGCAACCGGCGAACGGAACGTCATGGTGCGCCGGGCCGTGCCCGATTTCGCCAGGGCGCGGACCTGTTCCTCGGAAATGTCCCAGTTCTTCAGCCGCATCAGGCTCGACTCGGCCAGCTGGCGCATGCCTTCCTGCGCCTCGCTGCCGGCGCCCTTCAGGGATTGCACGCCTTGCGCGGCGATGGCGTATTCGCGCTGCGCCGACACCAGTTCCGGGCTGTACACCTCAAACAGCGACTGCCCCTTGGCGACCGCCTGGCCGGTGGCATTGACGAACAGGCGTTCGACATAGCCTTCGAATTTGGGAGAAATCGCATACACGCGCCGCTCGTCCGGCTCGATGCGGCCGGCCGCACGCACCGTCTTGTCGAGCGCCTTCAGGCTTGCCTTCTCGGTGCGCACCCCCAGTTTCTGGACCTTGTCGGTGCTGATGGCGATCTGGTTGGCGGCAGCCGGCTCGGCTTCTTCGCCGCCTTCAAAGACCGGAATGTAATCCATGCCCATCGGGTCCTTCTTCGGCACCGGCGACGTGTCCGGCAAGCCCATCGGGTTGCGGTAATACAGGACCTTGCGCGCCTGCTTGCCGCTGCCGCCGACGCCACTGGCTGCCGTGGGCGCGCTGCCCTGCTGCTGTGCGCCGCGCTTGCCTACCCAGTAACCGCCGCCCGCCGCCAGCGCGGCGACGACGATCATGCCGATGGCAATATTTGTTCTCTTGTTCATAAATCCTCCCCCAACAGTCGTTCGATTTCAGCCAGGCGTGCCTGGCCTTCCGCCTGCGCCTTGAAGCGGTTTTGTTTGGCCATGCGGATTTGCCGCTGGGCATCCAGCAGGGTGGCAAAATCCACCTTGCCGTTTTCATAGCTGGCCAGCGCCGCCCGGTACGTCAGTTCCGCCTGCGGCAAGAGGCTGTTTGCCACCAGCATTTCCGTGCGGCGGGCGGCCTCCAGCGCCGACAGGTTTTCGGCAAGTTCTGCCAGCACCTGGTTGGCGGCGGATTCCTTGCGCGACTGGGCGGCTGCCAGCATGGCTTGTGCTTCGCGCTCCTGCGCGCGGCGCGGCGCTTGCTGCAAGGGAATGCTCATCTGAAACATTACTTCCCATTCCTTGACGGAACCTCCAGTCTGCATCGGCGCGACGCCGACGGCGAAGTCGGGATAGCGGTTCTTGTAGACCAGGTCGCGGTTCTTTTCCGCCGCCTGGATGCGCGCTTCCTCGGCAAACAGGCGGGGATTGCGCGCCCGTACCCGGTCCTCGAGCGCAGCGAATTCGAGTTGCGCCGCTGGCGGCAGCGGCCGCAGCCGGTCTGGCGGCGCCAGCGGCGCTTGCACCGGGCGCGCCAGCAGCATGTTCAGGCGGGCCTGGAGCATGCGCTTTTCATTGTCCAGACCGATCAGCTCGTTCTTCAGGCTGGTCTGTTCCACCTGGGCACGGATCGCATCGGGCTGCGCCGCCAAGCCGCCGGCATAGCGCGCCTGCGTCACTTTTTCCAGGCGCGCCATCAGGTCGAGGATTTCGCGCGCCAGGCCCTCGGTTTGATGGACGACGTAATACTGAGCATAACTTGCCTTGATGCGGGAAGACAGTTCCGCCCAGGTGCCGTACGACAGACCTTTCGCGCCATCGGCTTCCAGGCGGGCGATGTCGCGCTGCAGGCCGCGTTTGCCGAACCACGGCAGGTCTTGCATGATCTGGTAGCGGGTGGTACCGACGCGGCTCGGTGCCAGGGTCGGATTCTGCGTATTCATTTTAGTAATGTCACGCCACTCGATCTGCAGCTTCGGATCGGGCAGGCTGCCGGCCGCGGCGGCACGCTCGCTGGCCGCTTCGGCTTCATGGCGCATTGCAGCGAATTCGGGGTTGCGCTCACGGGCATAATCGAGCAGGCTTTGCACCGAGCCGCCCGGCAGCGCGTCTGCGGGTGCCGCCATGGCGGGCACAGCAAGACAAACAGCCGCCGCCAGCGCGCAGGCACGTAAAGGGTTTTGCATTAGTTAACTCCAGACAATAATCAACGAGCGCCGCACGCACATGGCAAGCGACGACAAGGCATTAGCCAATGTGGAGTGTCAGATTCGGAAACAGCAGTTCCGGATTGAAAGCGGAGGTTCGGAAGCGCGCCTCAGCCCCGCGGTATCGGCGTAAAAAACAACCGGTGGGTGTGCAAGATGCAAGTCGCTCATGGCCGGCATCAGCAGCACGGCCACAGTGGGTGGTACGTTCGGTGATGGCGGCTTGTCGAGGGTCTGGTCGCCTGCCTGCATATGCGCATGGCACAGCGCAGGCTGCGCGCTATCCATTTGCTCGCAGTCCGGCATTACATGCTCTATCTCGGCAGCCATAGCCATCGCCATCGCTTGGTCTGTCAGCATTCCGGGGCATGCGTACGCAGCCATGGCGAGCTGGGAGAACAGCACGCTCACTACGGCTAACAGCACAGCGAAGAAGCGGGATGGACGGGACAGTCTCATGGATAGGATAGTCTGTTTCGTACTGACCAATGCCCAAGAATTGGGACATTGTAGCCAAACGGCCATGGGATTATACGTGAGCCGTTTTAAAACAATTATTGATTTAAATCAATTTTTAAAAATTTACACGAGTCCATGAATACTTAGCAAGCGTCTTCTTCACATTTGCACCGGTCGCACGCAAACGTTACTAGATCCAGTAACTCCGGCAAAAACTAAAACCGACACTTGACATCGGCACTTCAAGCCAAGCCAGTCCATGCATGCATCGGCAATCTGTTATGACCAGCGATTAGCCTGTTTTGTGCCGCTACTGTCCGATCTACGTAGCGCCAGTCAGTCGTATAGGCACCGTTCCAGACACTGCGTGCCAAGCAATCAGTAAGTAGCGTCCTCACCAGAAACACTGCCAACGCTTCAGCACAGTTGATAAGATTAAAAAGCGGGAAGGCATCGGTGCCTACATGACACATATGTAATGCTGCCGTCAGACTCTTGTCGGTGTTCGTACACTAGACTTGCATTCATGAATCAGCCGAATTCTACCAGCTGTTTCAGGCAACCCTTTTTTCTCATGATTGAAGATATTTTATGAAACTTACCAAAACCGCCTACATGATTAGTATGGGCTCGCTGCTTGCTGCCCTCGGATCCAGTGCCGCAGCACAAGACATGTATGGCACCTTTAGCTGGGAACCCAATAATGCTGGCCAGGCGCAATTTCAATCGACTAAGACTCGCGCTGAAGTTATTGCAGAAACGCAGCGATTGAAACTGGCTAACATACATACGGGTAAGGAAATATCGGGCGACCCCACCAGTCACGTGGCGTCGACCCAGGCCGACACTGTGCAGCGGTCGCACACGCGTGAAGCAGTTCGCGCCGAAGCACGGCAGACAGGCAATGAGGTTCCGGCGAACGCTTTCTATGGCAGCATCGGCCCATGATCACAATATGGAAATATCACAAAGGCTCATGAATTGCTGTTGAACCTGCAGGAGCCATTCACAGGAATGGCTCGTTTAAGTGAGCCGCGGCGCCAACGCTACCTGAATGCGCTTTTGCGTGGCCGCACTCGGCCCAAAGGCGGCCAACGCGGCTTTCTTGCCTGCGGTGTTTGTCAACCTGGTTGCGCAGGTTCTGTTGCTTGCAATTGGGATGAAGCGCTTAAAAAGCAATGCAATGTACCAAAGGCAGTAGAGCATACCGTTTTACAGCGTTATCTTTCTCCAGAAAAACGCGGCACGTCATTACCATGAATATTTTATATAGAGGCCCTTGACAACAAACTTAAGCAATACATACTATCAGTACCGTAAAAACCGGCTTCCCGATGAAACTTTCTCGCCCATCCCGCTTCATTGCCGCATTGATCGCGCTTTTCAGCATACTGTTCATGCAGTTTGCTGTGGCGTCGTATGCCTGTCCGGGAATGAAGATGGGGCAAGATGGTGAGGAGTCCGTCGCTATGTCGATGAGTAATCACTCTGAAGACATGTCGAATTGCACCGGAATGGATCAGGAGCAGCCCGGCTTATGCCATGCCTATGATCACGCCGCGAAGCAATCTCTTGACAAACCCGAACTGCCAACGGCCCAGCCATTCGTTCCAGCTCAACTGGTCATGGCTACGGTGGCCATTGAAAATCTCACCAATATTTCTTCTGGCCAGCCAACTTCTACACTGCTGACACGCACTACCGCGCCTCCGCTTTCCATTCGTAACTGCTGTTTCCGTATTTGACACTCCAGGGCTTCGTTCGCCGCCATCGTACTTTAAGTACGTATGGCGATGTTCCACGCTTTCCGGAGGCGTTATGTCGTTCCCCGTTGTTGCGCATCGCCACACGCATAGTGGGATTCACCAGATACTGCTGGGAATCGCGCTAACTGCCTTGACGACTGTTATTTTCCATTGGGTGGCAGCCCAAGGCCATACCCGTAGCCATCTTCATCGCTGGCCTGGCGCAAATCATGAGTGGCGCTGAAACCGGTTCCGAAGTCATGCAACGGATCGCGGCGCCCATGGTCGGCGGCATGATTACCGCGCCGCTCTTATCGATGTTTGTCGTGCCGGCCGTGTATCTGCTGCTGCGGCGGCGCCATCTCAATCCGGAATCGGGAAAAGGAGGTGATGCAAATGTAAATGATCAGTCATACAAGCCAATGCGATTCACTGAATTACTGAAGGAGAAACATCATGCGTAAGTTGCTCGTACCAATACTGCTGGCTTTTTCGCTATCCGCTTGTGCCACTGAAGAGCGGGTTACGGCGCAAACCATCGAGCTCAAGGATGGCGGCAGACTCATCGTAGAAAAGAACGGATCGATGGCGCATATCGATGCCGCCGGCAATCGCGTCAAGATGCGGGACGGCGTGACGATGGAAGGCAAGGATGGATCCAAGTACGTCATGAAGAACAATGCGATCTGGAAAACCATCACTGAAAAAGGCACCTTGAATCCGAAGTTCTAAAAGGCAATTCGAGGTGGGTTCAAGTGGCTCCCAAATCGAGCCTATATTGATAAGGGAGTATTTGCGCATTGCGTACGGTATTGCTGACGCTTTGGATATCACTTGGCCACCGCAATACCAGCGCTCAATGTCTCATTATTCAGTAAAGGAGAAGATCATTAAAAAAACACTCATTGCAATGGCCCGCGTGCGCAAACATCTTGGTCAAACAAGCAGCGCCTGCTGCGTGCCGAGCAGGAAGCACGGACGAAAGCGGAAGGCCAGGGCACACTGAAGTCAGATACCGGCAAATAAGGTGCCCTGACTTCTCCCTTATCCGAATCAAGGAGTTCATCATGAAAAAATTGCTCATCACACTCACAGACGCTTTGACGATCAGCGCTGCTTTTCCCGCCATTGCTGGTCCCGATTGGCAGTTAATCGAGCAGGCGCGTAAGGCAAAGGCCGCCAAAATGCAGCGCGAGACAACACCCTCGCCGCAGCCAACAGTGGCAGACAATGGCACGCCAAAAAGAGTCGTGCTTCCGCTTGATCATGGACCACGGGCACAGACAACGCCATGGTTGAACCGGCAGCGGCTGTTGCGCGCCGAGCAGGAAGCGCGCAAAGGCAAAAGCCAAGAATAACCTTGTGCTGGATTCTGCCAAGTAACGCGATGCGGAATTGCGACTAATTAAATGGAGGACCGCATCCGGAAAGGCCGCTTGCACGCTGATCTGGATAAGCAAAGAGACTTTCTTAGACAAAACCGTGGAAGGCTTGCTGGATCGCCGTGTGCGGCACGGCATCCAGCGGCGGATAAGTTATGTACGCAGGACTTGCCGTGCATCAAGGACGCATTGTCATGAAAAAACCTGTTTGATTTGTGCAGTCGCAACTGATGGAGCTCTTCCCACTGTCAGCATGCGCATGCAGTTGCCTTCATCGTTTTTGTTAATTATCAATATGAAAGGGGATTACATGAAACAAAACATAACTCGAGCCTCATTCTCTATTTTGATTAGCGCGGTTGGTATTGGTGCTGCGTATGCGCAAAGCACTGAGGCTCCGAAGCCAGCGGCCACGCCCACCTGGCCGGTAGCCGGAATCTGGATGCCGAATGATGCAAAGGACTTGGGCGTGTTGACTGGCCAAAGCTGGCTGTCTGGCGTAAAGGTGAGGGGGTGGGTCGATGGCTATTACGTGGTTAACCGCAATCGGCCAGATCGGGCGACGGTCGACGCAAATCAAGGTACCTCTGTCGTAAAGGGATCGAATGTGAGCGTCGAAGGCCGTACCTTCGATATTCAACGCAGCCGCCCATCGTTGTCGCTGGCCGAAGTGGAAATTGAAAAAATTCCTGAAAGGGGCGGATTCGGTTTCAAGCTCGATTTGGCCGCCGGTAAAACACAAGGCGTAATTGCCGACACCATTGGCGGCGCCCTCGGGCCGGCAGCTTCCCGAAGCACCACCGTCGGTCCCGGCAGGAATATTCAGCATGCGTCCGTCAGTTATCTCGCACCGATCGGGAATGGATTGCGGATCGATGCCGGCAAGTTAGTCACGCATATTGGCGCCGAAACCATCGAGACAGCCAAGAATTGGAATTATTCGCATGGGTTTTTCTACACTTATGCCATTCCGTTCCAAGATACCGGCGTGCGCATGAATTATGCGTGGAGTGATACCTTGTACACGGAACTGTATGTGGTGCAGGGTTGGAACGTCACCCGTGACAACAATCCCAGCAAGACGTGGGGTCCGAGTATCGGTTGGACGCCAATACCTTGGCTTTCGATCGTCGCCAATTATCTGCAAGGAGCCGAACAGAATGACAATAATGCAAACAAACGGAAGCTGTTCGACACACAAATTACTGCCGGCCCATTCTTCGAGCGCCTCACTTTGATGCTCAACTATGATCGCGGCACGGAGCAACGCGTCCCGCCCACGAATACGACCGATGTGAGTTGGTCTGGTACCACACTGTATGCTAGGTACAAGATCAATGATCGGTTTGAGCCCACGCTTCGGATTGAACATTATCGCGATCCGGATGGATTCACGACTGGGGTGCCGCAAACGCTGCGTGGTTATTCGCTGACCTGGAATACCAAGTTCATTCCTTCGCCGGGTGCCATGCTGATGATCCGACCGGAAATCCGCTATGACAAGTCGTCTGCCAACTTCTTTACAAATGGCAGTAACTTCCGCAGCCGGAATTCGCAGCTGACCTACGGCATCGGGGCTACCTATATTTTTTAAATCAAAGATTTTTTAACCACGAAAGGAAAGTGCAATGAAAACCACCGTAACGTTATCTCTGATCACCGCGCTACTCGCTACCAATCTTGCCCTTGCCCAGTCCAGCGGTATGAAAGAGATGGACATGAATAAAGGCATGGAATCGAAAAAAGAGATGGATATGCAAAAGTGCCAAGAAATGATGAAAGGCAAGGATATGAAAGACATGGACATGCAGAAGTGTCAGGACATGATGCATGGCATGGGAAACAAACAGCAAAGCAAGAGCGACAAGGCGATGACCCATTCGGCCACCGCTGTCGTGAAAGCAGTCGATGCCGCCAATGGCAAGGTCACGCTGGCCCACGGTCCGGTCAAAAGCCTGAATTGGCCTGCGATGACAATGGGGTTTGCCGTCAAGGACAAAGCGCTGCTGGACAAACTCGCCGTCGGCAAGAAAATCAATGTCGAAATCATGAAGGAAGGATCCGACTATGTCGTCACCGCTGTGAAGTAAAGACCGATAGGGGACGCATATCGTTTCAGCGCAACGTTATGGTCGGCCCCACCGTTGATGAAGGACGGCGGCGGCTCTACAGCCTGCGTGAAACGGTGCGCTGAATGAGGTAAAGGATGGCGAGGCACTTATGTCTTTTCTCGGGCGTTGGGTACCGATGGAAGTGATGGATACCATTTTTGTGCTGGGGGCGATTGCTGCGCTGATCGTCGCGGTTGACCTTTTCTGGTCCATCGGCGTAGGACGTCCGACCCAATCGAGCCGGAACGCGGCGCATGGCGCGGCCTGCAAAAAGCGGAACATGCGCAAGAAGCGCTAATGAATACGCATTAAAAGCAATCGCTGTATGGAAGCGATTACTGATGAAGGGAGAAGAGACCTGT
>DPRS01000061.1 GCA_003537575.1 Oxalobacteraceae bacterium | reverse complement strand
CTCCAGCGCATGCGCGAACTGGCAGTGCAGGCTTCCAACGCCAGCAACTCGGCCAGCGATCGCCAGTCCCTGCAGTCTGAAGTCGGCCAACTGGCGCAGGAACTGGACCGCATTTCCACTTCGACTGAATTCAACGGCAAGAAACTGTTCGACGGCTCCTTCGGCACCGCCCAGTTCCAGGTAGGCGCCAATGCCGGCCAGACCATCACCGCCAGCACCGCCAACCTGCGTACCACAGCCTACGGCAATAACCAGACTGGCGCAGCCGGTGACGGTTTGGGTGCCAGCTCCACCGGCACCAATGCCGTGACCGGCGGTGCCATCACCGTCAACGGCTTTATCGGCAGCAAGGATGTGACCGTCGTCGCAGGTGATTCCGCCAAAAAGATCGCAGACCGCATCAATACCGCCACCGGCGACACCGGCGTCACGGCCACCGCCCGCACCGATGTCAAGCTGAGCTTTGGCGCAACCGGCGCCTACAACCTGAAGATCACTGGCGACAACACCACTGCCGAAACCGTCAGCTTCACGCTGTCGGCCAACAATAGCGCCGAAGGCCTGGCAGCCGCCGTTACTGCCTTCAACGACAAGTCGGCCAAGACCGGTGTGGTGGCGTCGCTCAACAGCACGAACGACGCGATCGTCCTGACCAGCCAGACCGGCCAGGACATCAAGCTGGAAGACACCACCGTTGCCAACAGCGGCGCCGTGACGATCCAGGCGCTGAAAGCCGATGGCACCACCAATCTGGGCAGCTCGCGCAGTCTGGCCGCCGACACAACTGCAGATGCCTTCATGGTCACCGGCCAGGTCACGATGGATTCCGAGAAATCCTTCTCCGCCGTGCAGGCAGCCGCTGGCACCAACGTGCTGGGCGCAATCGGCGCAGCGACCGCAAACTCCACCTTGAACAAGGTTTCCGAGATCGATGTGTCGTCCTTCGCCAAGGCGCAATCCGCCCTGAAGACGATCGATTCGGCCCTGAACATGATCAACGGCGAGCGCGCCAAGTTCGGCGCCCTGCAGTCGCGCTTCGGATCGACCATCACCAACCTGCAAACCACGTCGGAAAACCTGAGCTCGGCACGTAGCCGCATCCAGGATACCGACTTCGCAGCCGAGACCGCCAGCCTGACCCGCGGCCAGATCCTGCAGCAAGCAGGTACGGCGATGCTGGCCCAGGCGAACTCGCTGCCGAACGGCGTGTTGAGCCTGCTCCGTGGCTAATCGCTTAGTCAGTTGATGACCGAACCCGGCCGATTCCATCGGCCGGGTTTTATCCATTCCAGGAGTAAACTATGGACATCCGTTTCGCACCGATATCCCCTCAACTGGGAACTCTCGCCAACGATGCCGCGTCCGCCTCATCTGCCAGACAGACGCCTCTGCAGAATTTTACTGTTGCGCCCACCGTGCCTGGATCGCTGGTACAGCAACCGGCATCGACCACGAGCCCGGATCAGGTCAAGCAAGCGCTAAAAGATATCAATACAGCGATGCAGTCGCTGTCCAGCAACCTTGAATTTTCCCTCGACGAAGAGAGTGATCAGGCGATCATCAAAGTAGTCGACTCGCAAACTGGCGATGTGATCCGCCAGATCCCATCCAAGGAAGCGCTGGAAATTTCCAAGGCTCTGGACAAGGTACAAGGGCTGTTGGTGCGCCAGCAGGCCTGAACTTTCTTTTTGTGTATTTGAACAGGCACGCGCCATTCAGGCCAATGCCCTGTCGCGCCTTACGTTTCTGCGTTTAGCACGCAAAGCAGAAATTTGCCATTTCAAAAATTTTTCATATATTGAAGTTTATGCCGCATATGCTGACAGCGGCTCTCGATTCTTCAGAATAGACGCTTAAATCCCAGCCTAAAGTCCGGTTTGGAACTGCCGATAAGCAGTTATAGTGCAATGACTTTATCGGGAGGCGCAGGTGGGCATATCTTCACCAGGCATTGGTTCCAGTTTGGACGTCAACAGCATCGTCAGCCAATTGATGGCGGTCGAGGCACAGCCTTTGACGCGCCTGACCCAGAAAGAAGCCAGCTATCAGGCCAAGCTGTCTGCCTTTGGCACTGTCAGCGGAGCCTTGAGCTCCTTTCAGACTGCGATTGCGCAACTTGCCAATCCATCAAAATTCCAGTCAATGACTGCCAGCTCCGGAGACACCGCCATTCTTACCGGATCTGCGACAAGCAAGGCAGCTACAGGCGCGTATAACGTCAATGTGACATCTCTTGCCCAGGCGCAGACACTAAAGTCCGCTGGCCAGGGCAGCACATCCGCAAAGATAGGAACCGGGACAGAGACAACGATCACGTTCCAGTTCGGGACGATCACTGGAACGGCTGCTGGGGGCGTTTATCCGGACGGCTCCACATTTACCCAGGATGCAACGCGCGGTACCGGCACCATCAAGATCGACAGCACGAACAACACTCTGCAAGGCATCCGCGATGCCATCAACAAGTCGGATTTCGGCGTAACTGCCACCATCATCAACGATGGCAGCGCCACACCCAACCGGCTTGTGCTGACTTCCAACAAAACTGGGCAGATGTCCAGCATGAAGATTTCTGTATCTAGCGATGGAGATCCTGCATTGCAGGCATTGCTGGGCTATGATCCGGCCGTGGCCGCGGACCAGAAAATGACCGAGGCGGCGGCGGCGCAAAATACGGTATTGACCGTCAACGGCATTATCATCAATAGCCAGACGAAGACGATCAGCGACGCGATCCAAGGCGTGACACTGAATGCCAACAAGATCGGTAGCACGACTTTTTCTGTCAGCAAAGACACCAATTCGGTGACCACCACGGTCAACGATTTCGTCAAGTCTTATAACGAACTCAACGGCACGCTAAAAAAACTCACCTCGTACGACGCTGCAACAAAGCAATCCGGGCTGTTGTTCGGGGATGCCACGATACGTTCATTGCAGGTGGATCTGCGCCAGACGCTCACCGCCGCCAATGCGAATGCAGGCAGCTTAAAGAACCTTGCCGAAGTAGGCGTGACGTTTCAGAAAGATGGCACGCTGGCTGTCGATAGTGCCAAACTACAAAAGGCGATCACAAATAGCGCAGGCGACGTTGCCGCGCTGTTTTCCACGTTAGGACGCTCGACCGATGATCTTGTCAGTGTGGCCGAGTCTAAGCCGGGCACCAAGGCAGGCAATTATGAAGTCGTCATATCGAACACACCTAAGCAAGGTTATCTGACTGGCGACCGTATCGTGGCCGGCTCTAACACCACCATTGATCCAGGAAGCAGACTTAATGTCACGCTGGATGGCGTCACCGCAAAAGTATCGCTGGCTGAGGGCAGCTATACGGATCAGCAGCTCACTGCTTTGCTGCAGTCCGCGATCAATGGCACGTCCGCTTTTTCGACGGCGGGATTGTCCGTCACCGCATCGGTTGACGCGGATGGTCATTTGAAGTTGACCTCCAGCCGGTATGGCACTGCTTCGAAAATCTCGATCACCAACGACACAGGAACCAGCATTGCCACGTTGTTCGGCGCGGCGATGACGAGCGCCGACGGCGAGGACGTGGCCGGCACTATCGGCGGCATTGCGGCGACCGGCGCCGGCCAATTCCTGACTGGACCAACGAATACAGTCATTGATGGATTGAAGCTGCAGATCACTGGTGGATCGACTGGCACGCGCGGCACAGTCAGCTTCTCAACCGGTGTCGCGGGACAACTGAGCAAACTGCTGGACAGCTATCTCGGCAGCGAGGGGATCATCAGCGGCCGCACCGGGGGCATCAACGACAGCATTAAAAGTCTAGAAAAATCCAGAGAAGCCATGAGTATCAGACTTTTCGCCACGGAAAAACGATACCGTGCCCAGTTCACCGCACTCGATACCATGATCAATAGCATGACGAGCACCAGTAATTTTCTTCAGCAGCAGTTAAGTAATCTGCCGAAGATTGAATAAAGGAGATGCAATGTTTGGATCCCCAAATTTAGGCGCAAATGCCTATGCCAAGGTTAGCATGGAGACCGGCGTTGCAACCGCCAGCCCTCATCAGCTGGTATTGATGTTGTTCGAGGGCGCAATGGTAGCTATCACATCGGCGACGCAATCGATGCAGGCCGGCGACATTCCAGCCAAGGGCAAGGCCATCTCGAAAGCGATTAACATCATCGACAATGGTTTGCGTGCCAGCCTCAACAAACAAGCCGGCGGCGAAATCGCCATCAACTTGCATGAACTGTATGAGTACATGGGTAACCGCCTGCTGCTTGCCAACCTCAAGAATGATCCAGCTGTGCTGAATGAAGTCTATCAGTTGCTCAAAGGCTTGAAGGATGCGTGGCAAGCCATTGGCGATGCGCCGGCACCGGCGGTCGAAGCCCCGGCGCCGACCATCCCAGCAAACAGCGACCCCTTCGCTCCCCACACCTCTCGCCTCGTGAAAGCATAAGCATATGAATAGCCAGGAAGTCATTTCCCTCTACGAGACGGTAGCCACTATCACCGGCCAGATGCTTATTGCTGCGCGCAACGGCGATTGGGATGAGCTGGCGGCGCTGGAATCACGCTGTGCAAGCCACGTTGAAACGCTACGCAGCGGCGAGCCCCCAATCGCCTTGATTGGCGAGGTACGCGAGCGCAAAGTCAAAATCATCAAGAAAATCCTCGCCGACGACCGCGAAATCCGCAACCTCACCGAGCCGTGGATGGGACAACTGTCGCGGCTGATCAATAGCACCGGCACCGAACGCAAGCTTTCCCAGGCCTACGGCGCCAGCCAGGGCTGACCATGCTGCCGCGGGCCGATAGCGTCGGATCACGGCCCATTGCCTATGTCGAGGCGCCGGCGCCGGTCGGCCACAGCACCGATGCGCGCCAGGAGGTTTACCATCGCCTGAACCAGATCGCGCTCGGCCAGCAAGTGCCGGCGAAGGTGCTGGAACGCCTCGCCGACGGCACTTTCCTGGTGCGGGTGGCCAATGCTTCCGCGCGCATGTCGCTGCCGGTCGGCGCCAAGGTCGGCGACGACTTGGCCATGACGCTGGTGGAGCGGCAGCCGCGCCCGACCTTTTTGCTGGGCGCCGGCGCCGGAACGCCGGCCAGCGATGCCCACGCCACCCTGAGCCAGGCCGCCCGCCTGATCGACAGCCTGCTGCAGTCGGCGCAGCAGAACGGCGGCGCAACCGCCGCACTCGGCCGCACGCCGCTGCTCGCCTCGCCCGCTGCCGGCGCTCCCCAGCTTGCCGCCGCGCTGCAGGATGCCGCCGATGCCAGCGGCCTGTTCTACGAATCCCACCTGGCGCAATGGGCCGCCGGCAGCCGTTCGCTGTCGTCGATTCAGCGCGAGCCGCAGGCTGCGCAAGCCGGCGCCGCCGCAGAGGACGGCGGCAGCAGCACCGAAGCGGCGCTGCTGCGCCACCTGGCAGGGCAATGGCTGGGCAGCGGCCGTTCTCTTTCGGAGTTGGCATCGGAACTGCACGCCCGCGCCGGCAACGCCCTTCAGCCCGGCATCGAAGCCGGCGCCCTCAATTCGCAGGCGGCGCAGCTGGTCCATGCCCAGCTCAATGCGCTGGAAACCCAGCGCTTCGTCTGGCAGGGAGAACTGTGGCCGGGGCAGAAAATGGAGTGGGAAATCGAACGCGACGCCGCCGATGGCAATCAGCCGGAAGATCGGGAGCAGCAGGAAGCCTGGCAGAGCGCCGTCAAATTCCAGCTGCCATCGCTGGGAGAGGTTTCAGCCACCCTGCATCTGAAAGGCGATCGCGTGAGCATCCTGGTGCGCACCGGTTCGGCCGACAGCGCGGCGCTGCTGCGCGCACATGGCGCCGACCTGGCGCAGGCGCTGGATGCGGCAGGACTGCCGATGGATGCCTTGATTGTCAACGATGACGAACAAACCTGATTTCCGCCCGCAAAATGCCGTGGCGCTGGCTTACCTGGCCGGTGAGCCGGCGCCCAAGGTGCTGGCCAAGGGTCGTGGCCTGATCGCCGAGGAAATCATCCGGCGCGCCCGCGAAAATGGCGTATTCGTGCACGAATCACGGGAGCTGGTGGCCCTGCTGATGCAGGTCGACCTGGACACCCATATCCCGCCGGCCTTGTACCGCGCTGTTGCAGAACTGCTGGCGTGGCTTTATCATCTTGATTCTGGGCAACACCACCATGACAAGGTATGATATGCGATCATCGCATATGCGCCCATCGCCGGGAGACGGCCGGAATACCACGCCCATCCGATAAAATCATATTCAGATGCAAACCATCATTAATCCGGACAGTCCGAGGGAAGAGGAATTAAGTCCCTACAAGGTGCATTCGCGTCGGGAAATCCTCTCCCTGCTGCGCGCGCTCGAACAGCAGCGCCAGCTCATCACCTTGCTGGTGAGCGGCAGTCCGGAAGCAGTCATCACCTCGGTGCTGGGCGTCGACGAAGACAGCGGCACCATGTACATCGATTGCGCGACCGACACCGCGATGAACCGCCGCATCGCTGAAAGCCAGAATCTTTCATTCGAGACAGTGCTGGACCGTATCCGCATCCTGTTCTTTGCCAGCCAGGCGGAGCAATGCGACTATGAAGATTTGCCGGCGCTGGCAATGCCAATCCCGGAGTTCCTGATCCGCCTGCAGCGGCGCGAGCACTACCGGGTACCTACGCCGATTTCCAACCCGGTGCGCTGCACCGTCCCGATTCAACGCGAACTGGGCACGGAAGCCGTCACGCTGACACTGCAAAACGTCAGCGGCGGCGGCGTTGCGCTGGTGGATGACAAGAAAAGCCTGGACGCGACCATCGGCACGATTTACCGGGATTGCCGCATTCAGTTGCCCGGCAATACGGTGGTAGTCACCTCGCTGCAGGTGCGTAACTGGCAGGACATCACCCTGCCGACGGGGAAGCAGGTGCGTCGCATCGGCTGCCTGTTTACCGAACTGCCGCCGGCCATGATGGCGGCGATCCAGCGCTACATCACCAAGCTGGAACGCGAACAGAATGCCAAGATGACCGGCATGCTGAAGTAAGCCGCAGAAGCAAGCCAGCCTGGCTTGTTTGTTTTCAAACCTGCATGTTCATGATGTCGTGATAGGCTGACACCAGCTTGTTGCGCACCTGGATAGTGGCCTGGAAGTTGATATTCGCCTTTTGCATCGAAATCATCACATCCGACAAGCTCACCTTGTCGTCGCCCGTCATGAAGGCCTGACCAAGCTGATCGGCCTTTTTCTGCGACATGTTGACCTGGTCGAGCGAAGCCTTCAGTGCATCGCCAAAGCCGACTTTTTTGGTCGACGTAGTGGCGGCATCGGCTGCGGCCGGGTTGACGCCCCCGAGCGCCCCCGCTGGCCTGCTGGCGGCGGCCTTCAGCTGCGTCATCATCGCTTCGATGCGGCTGGTGTCGATCAACTGGGTTTTCATTCGCTGCTCCTCCTCGGCAATTCTTTTTTCACACCGCTACCTTAACAGGCGCGCAGAAATCCGGCACTCTGATAAGCTGTGGAAATATTGCTGTATTCCAAGGATTGAAAATTTTTGTTGCACGGAAAATAAACGAAAACCTGAAAAGGGACTGGTATTTGAGGATTTCAGTGAATCGAACGATCGTAAACGCAGATAGCAGCGCACAAGGAGGCCCATCATGGCAATAGCTGGCGAAGGCGCCATTGCGCCTGGCGTGACGAATTTCGCGCGATCGCCGGCCGGCCGCAACATCGTCATGATGGTCGGGGCGGCGCTGACAGTGGCTCTCATGGCAGGCGTGTGGATGTGGAGCCAACAGCCGGATTACCGGGTGCTGTTTTCGAATTTTTCCGACCGCGACGGCGGCGCCATCGTCGCTTCGCTGCAACAACTGAACATCCCCTACAAGTATGCCGAAGGCGGCGGCGCCATCCTGGTGCCGGCCGACAAGGTGCACGACGCTCGCCTGAAGCTGGCCTCGCAGGGCTTGCCGAAAGGCGGCAACGTCGGCTTCGAACTGATGGAAAACCAGAAGCTGGGCGTGTCGCAATTCCATGAACAGGTGAATTTCCAGCGCGCCCTGGAAGGCGAGCTGGCGCGCTCGATCCAGTCGATCGCCCAGGTGGCCGGGGCACGCGTGCACCTGGCCCTGCCGAAGGCGTCGGTGTTCGTGCGCGACCAGCAAAAACCGACCGCTTCGGTGCTGATCAATCTGCACCAGGGCCGCAGCCTCGACCAGCAGCAGGTCAATGCCGTGGTGCACCTGGTGGCCAGCAGCGTGCCGGACCTGCCGCCGAAAAACGTCAGCGTGATCGACCAGAATGGCAACCTGTTGTCGCAAAACGACAAGCAGCGCGACCCCAACGCCCTCGATCCGACCCAGCTGAAGTACGTGCAGGAACTGCAACAGAATATCGTCAAGCGCATCGAATCGATCATCAGCCCGATCGTCGGCGCCGACAACGTGCGCGCGGAAGCCACCGCCGACGTCGATTTCAGCCATTCCGAGCAAGCCGCCGAAATCTACAAGCCGAACCAGGAGCCCAACAGCGGCACGGTGCGCAGCCAGCAATCCAGCGAGTCGGTCAACGGCGCCCAGAACGGCGCGGCCGGGGTGCCGGGCGCGCTGTCGAACCAGC
>DPRS01000035.1 GCA_003537575.1 Oxalobacteraceae bacterium | reverse complement strand
CTTGACTGGAACCAGGACTTTCATGTTCTTCTCTTTGGTCTTTCAGACAATATTTTTTTGCCGGAGGCCGGCCACATCCGCCGGCCCGAGCGACAGCCAACTGTTGAGCACTTGCTCCGTGTGTTCGCCAAGGGTCGGAGGAGGATTCCGGTATTGCACCGGTGAGGCCGACATCCTGATCGGGTTCGCAACCAACGGCACCTTTTCCGTCAGCGGATGCGGCATCTCGATACGCATACCGCGCGCCATCACCTGCGGATCGGCAAACACTTTGTCGAGGCTATTGATCGGGCCGCAAGGAACTCCCGCGGCCTCCATTGCGACGACCCACTCGCCCGTGGTCCGGGATAGGGTCACGTCGCGAATCAGTGCGATCAACTCCTCCCGATGCTTTACCCGCTGCGGGTTCGTCACAAAGCGCTCGTCCGTCGCCCATTCGGGATGGCCAACGGTACGGCAGAAACTCACAAACTGGCTATCGTTGCCGATGGCAATAATCATGTAACCGTCGGCCGTTTGGAAATCCTGGTAAGGCACAATGTTCAGATGCGCATTACCCATGCGCTCGGGCACCACGTCGCCCACGAGATAATTTGCCGCCTGGTTTGCCAGGCACGCGATCTGCACGTCCAACAGTGCAAGATCGATGTGCTGCCCCTGCCCGGTCCGTTCGCGGTGCGCCAGCGCGGCGAGCACGGCGACCGTCGCATACAGGCCGGTCATCACATCTGTCAACGCCACCCCCACCTTCATCGGTCCTTCTCCCTCGGCACCGTCGGGACGACCGGTCAAACTCATCAAGCCGCCCATGCCTTGAATCAGAAAGTCGTAGCCGGCACGCGATGCGTAAGGGCCGGTCTGGCCAAAACCGGTGATCGAGCAATAGATCAACCGCGGATTGATCTCTCTGAGGCTGGCGTAATCCAGGCCGTACTGACTGAGACCGCCCACCTTGAAGTTCTCTAGCAAAATGTCCGCCTTCGCGGCCAACTGCCTGACCAAGGCCTGGCCCTCGGGTTTACCAAGGTCGATAGTCACGGAGTGCTTGTTGCGGTTGGCACTCAGGTAGTAGGCCGATTCGCTGGTCGGCTGCCCGTCATCGCTCTTGAGCCAAGGCGGCCCCCAGGCTCGCGTATCGTCGCCTGGGCCAGGCCGCTCTACCTTGACGACCTCCGCGCCGAGGTCCGCCATCAACTGGCCAGCCCAGGGGCCGGCCAGCACCCGCGACAGGTCGAGCACACGCAGTCCCGACAGCGCTCCTTGTGGAAGGGTTGCGTTCATGGCCGGTCAGAAGGCTGCGATACCGGTGATGGCACGACCGAGGATCAGTGCATGCACATCGTGCGTCCCCTCGTAGGTGTTGACCACTTCCAGGTTCACCAGGTGCCGCGCGACGCCAAACTCATCGCTGATGCCGTTGCCGCCCANNAGGTGATTTCCACCGCCGCCGTGCCTTCATCCTTCATGCGGCCCAGTCGCAGGCAGCCTTGCAGGCCGAGCGTAATGTCGGTCATCATGTCGGCCAGCTTTTTCTGGATCAGCTGGTTGGCCGCCAGCGGCTTGTTGAACTGCTTGCGGTCCAGCACATACTGGCGCGCGCGATGGAAGCAGTCTTCCGCCGCGCCCAACGCGCCCCAGGCAATGCCGTAACGCGCCGAATTCAGACAGGTGAACGGGCCCTTCAAGCCACGCACCTCCGGGAAGGCGTTTTCTTCCGGACAGAACACTTCATCCAGCACGATTTCGCCAGTGATGGAAGCGCGCAGTCCCACCTTGCCATGGATAACGGGCGCGGACAAGCCTTTCCAGCCCTTCTCCAGCACGAAGCCGCGGATGGCGCCTTCATCGTCCTTGGCCCAGACCACGAAGACGTCGGCGATCGGACTGTTGGTAATCCACATCTTGGCGCCGCTGATGCTGTAGCCGCCGGGGACTTTCTTGGCACGGGTAATCATGCTGCCGGGGTCGGAGCCGTGGTTGGGCTCGGTCAGGCCGAAACAGCCGATCCATTCGCCGGTGGCCAGTTTGGGTAGGTATTTCTGCTTCTGTGCTTCGGTGCCGAACTCGTTGATCGGCACCATCACCAGCGAGGATTGCACGCTCATCATCGAACGATAGCCAGAATCCACCGCCTCCACTTCGCGCGCCACCAGGCCGTAGCAAACGTAGTTCAGGCCAGCGCCGCCGTAGGCTTCGGGGATGGTGGCCCCCAGCAGGCCGAGTTCCCCCATCTCGCGGAAAATCGACGGATCGGTCTGCTCGCCGCGGAAGGCCTCCAGTACGCGCGAAGCCAGGCGTTCCTGGCAATAGGCGCGCGCCGCATCGCGCACCTGGCGCTCGTCGTCGCTCAACTGCTGGTCAAGCAGCAGCGGATCATTCCACTGAAAGGCTGCCGATTTATGCTTTGTGCTCATTCCGAACTCACTTGGTTAGTTTATCGTGGGGTTACTGTACAATCAGAAATTCCATCCGACAAACGATTTGTTAGCACTGAATTGTGCGCAAATATCACTTGTAGTTGATATCTCACGGGAGCCGATTTCATGCGCCGAAAGATCCCCTCCACCGCCGCCCTGTCCGCCTTCGAATCGGCGGCGCGTCACCAGAGCTTCACCAAGGCTGCCGATGAACTGGCTGTCACACAAAGTGCGATTTGCCGGCAGATCGCGGCCCTGGAGGATTTTCTTGGTTTAAAGCTGTTTCGCCGCACCCGGCGTGGCGTGGCCCTGACGGAGGCGGGAACGAGCTACGCAAAGAAGGTCACGTCCAGGCTCGACGAGGTGGAGCGCGACACATTGGAGCTGATGGCAAAGGGCGGGCATGGCGGCACGCTGGAACTCGGCGTGGTTCCGACCTTCGCGACGAAATGGCTGCTGCCTCGCCTTCCGTCATTTGCGAAGGAACATCCCGGCATCACGGTGAATCTGATTGCCCGGACACGGCCATTCCTGTTTGATGACACGCCTTTCGACGCCGCCATTCACGCCGGAGAGTCGCGATGGCCAGGAACGGAAGGCGTCTTCCTCATGCATGAAAACCTGGTTGCCGTATGCAATCCGAAGCTGGTCGGCCCGCGCACGACATTCACTCGCTCCGACTGGAACCGCTATCCCCTGCTGCAGCAAAGCACCCGCCCATACGCATGGCGGGACTGGTTTACGTCGCGCGGCATGCACGTCGATGGCGATATGACGGGCCCTCGCCTGGAGCTTTTCTCCATGCTGTCGGAGGCGGCGATTCATGGCTTGGGCATTGCCTTGATTCCACGTTTTCTTGTGGAAGACGAGCTCGACCGCGGCCTGCTGGTGCAGGTGGCGCGGCATGAGTATCTGAGCGACCGCTCTTACTACCTCATTTATCCCGAACAGAAATCGGAGAACCCCGCGTTGTCGGCATTCCGTGCCTGGCTCGAAGCGCAAGCCCGGGCATACCGGGAACCGATAGGATTGGGATGATGCGCGTCGCGCCGAAGCGGCAGCCTTTACGCCGTCAACTTAGCTTGCATGAAATTTTCGGTGCGCGAACTGCACAAGTGATGAGTGCCAGCACTCCCGTTGTGGTGCCGGCACGATGGGTTAGAGCGGGATCAGCGCAAGCTCAACCGGCGGCTGTGTATGCCGTCTTGATCGTGGTATAGAACTCGCGAGCGTAGGGTCCTTGTTCTCGTGCACCGTAGCTCGAACCTTTGCGTCCACCGAAAGGGGCGTGGTAGTCCACTCCTGCGGTGGGAACATTGACCATCACCATGCCGGCCGCGGAACGGCGCTTGAAGTCGCTGGCGTATTTTAGCGAGGTCGTGCAGATCCCCGAGGACAGCCCGAACACCGTATCGTTGGCGGTGTGCAGTGCCTCCTCATAGCTGTCCACGCGGATGACGGAGGCCACGGGGCCGAAGATCTCTTCGCGGTTGATCCGCATCGCGTTATCGGTTTCCGTCAGGAGTGCCGGGCTGAGATAGTAGCCCCGTGTATCGCGCTCCAGCAATTCGCCGCCGCAAGCCAGACGGGCACCTTCATCAACACCGAGACGGATGTACTCAAAGTCCTGCCGCAACTGGTCTTCGCTGGCGACAGGGCCGATGTCCGTGCCTTGCTTCAGCGCATGGCCAATGTTCAGTGCAGACATATGCTGGCGCATCGCATCGACAAAGGCATCGTGAATGCCCGTCTCCACGATCAGGCGGCTGGAACCCGTGCAGCGTTGGCCCGTGGAATAGAACGAGCCCTGAATGGCCACCGATACGGCGGTCTGCAGATCCGCATCGTTGAGAATGACCAACGGATTCTTGCCCCCCATTTCCATCTGCACCTTGGCGCCGCGCTCCATGCACGCCAGCCCTACCTGCCTTCCCGTGGTCGCCGAACCCGTGAAGCTGACGGCCCTGACTTTTGCGGAGTTTATCAGCGTGTTTCCCACCTTGGAGCCGGGGCCCATGACCAGATTGAAAACGCCAGGCGGCAAGCCGCCCACCCGGACAATGATTTCCGTGAGTGCCCAGGCGCTGCCTGGCACCAGATCAGCAGGTTTGAATACCACGGTGTTGCCGTAGGCCAGGGCGGGCGCAATCTTCCAGGCCGGAATCGCCAGCGGGAAGTTCCACGGTGTGATGATGCCTACGACGCCTTCGGGTTCGCGCGTGACCTCCACGGCGACCCCCGGCCGAATAGCAGGAAGGAGGTCGCCGCCACAACGCAGTGACTCGGCCGCAAAGAACCGGAAGATACGTCCGGCTCGAGTAGCTTCGCCAATGCCTTCGGCTAGAGTCTTGCCCTCTTCCCGCGACAGCAGGTGGCCGAGTTCCTTGGCTCTTGCCAGGATTTCTGCGCCGATGCGATCCAGGGCATCGGCCCGTTGCTCGGCCGTCCAGGCTGCCCAGGGTGCGCGGGCATCGAAGGCAGCATCGATAGCTGCTTGTGTCTGCGCCTCGTTGGCGCCGGCATAGATGCCGATCAAATCCGCCAAGTCCGATGGATTGAGGTTATGCCTTTCAGTGGCGCCGTTGACCCAGTCGCCGCCGACATAGTTGTAATGAAGAGAGGAATTCATGTTGAGTGCGTGCGTCGTGGGGTGTGAGTCAAAAGGCACTGGCGTACAGGGCCATTGCGTCATCGGGAGTAATGGGGCGCGGGTTGTGGGCCAGCAGCCGCTGTATCCCCATGACATCCTTAGCCAGCACAGGCAGGTCATCGCGACCGATCCCGACGTCGCGCAGGCGCTGGGCGCACGGCATCTGGGCCACCAACTCCGACACCGCATCGACGAATGCCGCAGCCGCCTGCGCGTCTGAGGCTGTGCCCAGTTCGGGACGAATGCTGCGCCCCAGCAAGGCATAGGCGGCTTCGCCCGCCTTCAGGTTGAAGCGCAGGATATGCGGCAGCATCAGCGAATTCGACAGACCATGCGGCACATGGAAGCGTACGCCCAGCGGGTAGGCGAAAGCGTGGACCGCCCCCACCGATGCGTTGGAGAACGCCATGCCCGCGAACAGCGAGGCCAGCAGCATCTGTTCGCGCACTTCCAGATTCCCGCCGTCCTTCACCGCCTTCGGCAGGTGGCTGTAGACCATCTGCACGGCCTTGATGGCGAGCAGATCAGACAAAGGATTACGCTTGAGGTGCGTGGACAAGGATTCGATGGCATGCACCAAGGCATCGATGCCGGTTGCGCCGGTGATGGCAGGTGGCAGCGCGATGGTCAGTTGCGGGTCCAGCAGCGCGATGTCGGGCAGCAAAAAGGAGGAGACCACGGGCTTTTTTTCGTCGGTTGGCGTGGTGACGACGGAAATGGGCGTGACCTCGGAGCCGGTGCCAGCGGTGGTGGGAATCTGGATCAGCGGCAGACGCGGGCCACGCGCCAGCCCCACCCCATAAATACCGGACAGTTCCTGCGGAGACTTGACCAGCAGCGCAACGAGCTTGGCTGTATCCATGGAACTGCCGCCGCCGAAGCCAATGACGCCATCCGCGCCTGCCTCGCGCGCCGAGGCAGCTGCCTGCACGATGACGGACTCGGGCGGATCCGCTTGAACGGCGCTGAAGATGGACACGGCGATACCCGCAGCCTTGAGCGCATCGATGGCGGAAGTCGTCAATCCAGCCTGGTGCAGTCCATTGTCAGTGACGAAAAAAGCATGGCGGATGCCCAGATTGCGCGCTGCCTCACCCAGGCCGGCGCAGGCACCGCTGTGGCAGATGATGCGCGGAGTGGTTTCAAAGTGGAATGAATTCATGATTGAATTCCTGATGAAGTTGCCGGTAAAACCGGCGAAAAAATACGGCCCAAGCTTCAGCGGGTGAATGGCGAACTGGAAGCTATCGGGCCGTCAAAACACTTATTTAACGTTGCCTCAAGCACAATCAGGCGTTAGTTCAGATCCAGAGCGATTTGGCTGCTCATCTTTTTGCAACAAGCGAGCACGTGCTCTTGGACAGCGGCTGAAAGGCCTTGTCGCCGGGAATCGTAGCGAGTATCTTATAGTAATCCCACGGACCCTTCGATTCCTTGGGTGACTTCATCTGCGCCAGAAACATGTCGTGCACCATACGGCCGTCTTCGCGCACATAGCCATTTTGGGAGAACATGTCGTTGATCTTCACCTTCTTGAGCTGACTGACGACTGCCACGCCTTCGTCGGTGCCGGCGGCTTCGATGGCCTTGAGGTACTGGGTGACGGCGGAATAGACGCTGGCCTGGTTCATCGACGGCATCTTCTTCATGCGGGCCTGGTATTTTTTGGACCAGGCACGCGATGCGTCATTGCGATCCCAATAGAAGGCGGTAGCGAAGGTCAGACCCTGCCCCACTTCCAGGCCCATGGCGTGCGCGTCATTGATGTAAACGAGCTGCGGCACGAAGGTCATGTCCTTGGTCATGCCGAATTCACGCGCGGCCTTGATCGAGTTCACTGTGTCCTGCGTGGCATTGGCCAGCGCCACCACTTGGGCCTTGCTGGACTTCGCCTGCATCATGAAAGAGGAAAAATCGCTGGCGTTGAACGGGTGATAAATCGTCCCGAGCACCTTGCCGCCGTCTTCTTTGACGAAATCGGCCACGGTGGCCGCAGTCACCTTGCCGTATGAGTAATCGACGGCGATGGTGTACCAGTCTTTCTTGCCCTGGGCCAGAATGCTTCCGACCGCCGTTTTGGCCAACGCATAGGAATCGACAGTGTAATGGATCGAGGTGGGGCCGCAGAATTCGTTGGTCAGGCCCGTGGAGATGGCGCCGGTGCTAATGGCGACCTTGTTGCGCTCTTTGGCCAGGCCGAACACGGCGCCGGCGATGGCCGAGTTGTTGAGGTCGATGATCAGGTCCACGCCTTCGGTATCCCACCACTGGCGGGCCTTGGCGCCGCCAATGTCGGCCTTGTTCAGGTGGTCGGCAAAAATCACCTCCACCGGTTTACCCAGCACCTTGGCGCCAAAGTCTTCCACCGCCATCTTGGCAGCCTCGACCGAGCCCAAGCCGCCCGAATCGGAGTACTGTCCTGATATATCGGTCAGCACGCCGATCTTGACTTTATCGTCAGAGATACCGGCGGCCTGTGCCGCCAAGGTGGCGCAGGCCAGCATGGCGGCACAGGCGGTGATTTTCAACGTGTTCATAGCTTTGTCTCCAAAATTATTTGTGTGCAAAAACGATAGCAATTACGCCAGCACTGCGGACTGCCCCAGGCAGGATCAATCCAAGGAAACGTCTAACCTGCCCTCACTTGGTTGGCTTATCGTGGGGCTACTGTACAATCTCAAATGTCATCCGACAAACGATTTGTTTGCACTGAATTGTGCGTAAACAGCACTTGTAGTTGATACCACACGGGAGCCGATTTCATGCGCCAAAAGATCCCCTCCACCGCAGCCTTTACGCCGTCAACTTAGGGAATACCTTCCTTTTCGCTCTTGTCCTGCAGCTCCAGCTCAAGTTGTTCCGTCACCTCACGCGTGGCAACCAGGAACCAGCCCTCCAGTGCTTTGTCGCGCGTGATCGCGTGATCGACTTCGCCGAGTAGTTCTCGATTGCTGAGGCTCGTCGTGTCAGAGTATCTCTTCATCTCAACCCGAAATCTGCGACCTTCTCGACCTGCTGGACCAGCATCACCGCCGTGCTGGAAACCACTTGCCGCGACAGCGATTCCGACGCCAGTCAGGTCGCTCACCAGTGCGGCAGTGAGCTTCTCGAACTCTCCTGCTGCGAGGTCGCCTTGCAGGATTCTCCTGGGCCGATCTAGGCGGTGCATAGTGGAGCTAGATACTGTTATATATGGTCTATGTTGAATCCTGGAGCATGTCATTTTTTCTGGGTGAGCGAGGGCCAACTCCGCACGAAAGCAGAAGTCAGGCCGCCACATTAGGAGGCTATCAGAAACAGCAGGCAAGTACAGGTTTGAGAACAGTACTCCAAGGCGTGCGATGTCAACCATACCTCGGCTCTGTAGGCGGTGGACTGCTTTTGGCCTTGGAAGCAATCATTCATGAAGTTTCAAAGTTTGACCGACCCTGACAACCTATGGCTGGTCAAATCTGGGTTACTGCATCTGATGCAGTCTCTGTCTACTGAAACCGCGTTAAAACGCGCAGACAATTTTACGTATAGACGAGCGATTAAAGCCAGAAATTGCGAATTTCGGCACACATCTGCCAGATGACAAAGCTAATCCACACGAAAACCGTCCCGTCCCGACCGCTTGCGAATGAACATCAGGCCGACAGGCTTGCGCCTTCACGAAAATCTCATTATTTTTTAAATTGAATGCAGATGCGCCAAGAATCGCAAACGCTTCTACATCCGGCAGCGCACAAGCTGCGTTCCGGCGTTGCAGTCGTGACCTGCCCTACTTTGATGCCTGGCCTGTAAATGCAAAATTCAGTGCATGCGTTCTCACCGACGGACAGCATGCAGCTTGCCGTCCCTGCCTTATTAATGGCAACCAGGCACATCGCCTGATCATCCATCGCGCGTCCGTTGTCGATCACGCACCGCAAGCCATTCGGGCGATCCCGCTTTTTCCATCGTTCAAGCGCGACCATTTCAGCCAGAGCGCTTTCCGACCATATGGCTCTGCCTATGCCTTGCCAGCCGACCATTCCAATAACGGAAGAGCCGACGCTTGCGCTGGTTGATGTTGTCGGCTTGGATTTCCATGAAATCACCCAGGAGCGTTATGGCGGTACTTGAAAGCGGCACTTGGCGACTATCGCCATTCTTCCTGCGGTCGAGATGGATCGTCTTTTTCAGGAGGCTAACTTGGTCAATGTCGAGCGCCAGCAGAAAAACATTTTTTCATTGGGTAGCGGCGCAAGCACATCCAGGATCCGTGCTTCGTCATCAGGCTCAAGGCGCCGGTCACGCTCCGTATCGAACTTCGGCTGCTTGCCAGCCACGATCACGATCTTGCGGTCCTCCTCCGGATACGTCGAAAACCACGCTTGAGCAGGCGCAGCGGATTTTGCGCCATGATGCCCGGGTGCTTGCGCACCATCCAGTCAAAACAGCGCGCCATGACGATGACGGATCGTTGATGGGGAAAGCACCTGTTTACGCTTCATTGTTCGCACCCAGGCTTCGGCCCAATCGTAATTCAAGTGGCCGGTACCGGCGCCCGCCAATAACGGGCGTAGCGTATCGAGTAGCTTGATATTGGATAGCGGAACGGCATTGGCGCGTAGATATTCGGCGATACAACGCGAGACGGTCCAGATTTCCTGGCCGGCTTTAGAGCGTTCCAGCAGAGAGGTGGGCACGACTCCTTGCGCCAGCAATCCTTCCAGCTGGATGCCGTAGGCTTGCGCTTGTTCGTGGGAGTCAAAGGTCGCGTACAGCGGCTTGAGTAACAGCTTGCTGGAGAGGCGTAACGGGAAAGTGCCGTTGGCACGCTGTTTGATGGTCGCATGTGGTTATTTTTGGTCGACGACCGATTTCGTGTCAACGGCAAATTGGCCGTTCCAGGTGTGGCATGCCACACTAGTGAAGTGACATGAACCTGTTTTGAACTCAGCTGAGATTAGCTAAGTTTTTGAATTTGTGGAGGCGGGGGTCGGAATTGAACCGGCGTCTACGGCTTTGCAGGCCCAACTGGCACATTGAAAATCAATGATTTACACAAATGCCCCAATTTTTGCCACAAAACGAGGCTTAAAATCCGTCCAAATTATCCCCTGTGTTCTACTACCTCTGCCCAATTTCCAGGCAGGAGATAAAAAAGTGATCACTATGGAAATTTTGAGAAAAGAGTCCGCAGGATGCACATGCGCGACAAGCTGTCGCTGCATGAAATTGGCAAGCACACCGGGCTGTCGCGCAACACCATCCACACCAGAATTCGTGAATTGCATGAAGCCGGGACTGCGGTCGCGCGCGCCCATAGCAGCGCCGCCGTACAATTGGTGGCGCTGTATAAGGCGCTCGGTGGTGGCTGGGATATGTCGAGCACGATTAATGCGCCCAAAGGCGCCGTCGGCCCCGCCCCCGTGGCGAGTCACCCCGACATGCCTTCAGGGACATCGTCACGGAGCGCTGCGCAATCGAGGTGACAATCCACTAGGAGATTATTTTGATGGAGAGCATAACCGCCCTTAACATCGACAATTTTTCAAGGGCGCTTAACAGCGGTACCGGCCAGATCGTTATCTACTTTTCCGCTTCCTGGTGCCAGCCATGCCATAGCATGAAACCCGTGTTCGCTGAGCTTGCGCGGCAGACAGTCAATCCAGAGATCACTTTTGGTGCGGTGGATATGGCCGAATCGCCCACTATTGCGCAGACGCATGGCATTCGATCAGTACCGTCCATCGCCGTTTTCAGGCATGGAAAGTTAATGGACGTCGTTGCGGGAGAAACCCCGCTTGATGAGCTCAGGGGTCGCGTGCAGAGCGCGCTTTCCATCTCGTGATGGTGTTCTGTGTGCAGACGCTCGCGTTCGCCCGGGGCTTTAGCCGCTGCCATTTTCGCTCGATAAGCGGCTTTTTCATCCGCAGATATCAACCTGCCGAAGATCATGTCTGCCTGGCGCCTTTGCGGTTGATTGGCCGTTTTCGACGTAGGCGAAGGGCTTGATTGTGAAGTATCCGTACTGGCAGTTCGTGCGGTCGCAATCAATGGCAGTAGAGCAGCTGCACAAAGGCAGTGCGAATGATGTGATATCTCCCCATCGATCTATAGTTTTATAGTATATAATTTCCTTAATTAAATATGGCGTTTGGCTTGATTTCTGCTATTAAAGCTGCTGAGGCACGCGTGAAGTATCTGTTCAGCAATCATATGGCAGCAAATATGCATAATAAAATTTACTGTTCATTGAAATGACTGACAATCCCACCGCGAATTTCTGGAACCGCCAGTTCTCGTCTCAAGCTTTCCGCTACGGTACCGAGCCGAACGCCTTTCTCCAGATGCAGTCCCGCCTGATTTCCCCCCCTGCGAATATCCTTGTGCCCGGCGACGGCGAAGGTCGCAACAGCGTGTGGCTGGCGCAGCAGGGTCATCGCGTCCTGGCGATGGATGCGTCTGACGTCGGCCTGCGCAAAGCCGAGGAACTTGCAAGCCGGTGTGACGTGCAGGTTCGCACCGTGCTCGCCGATCTGGCAAGCTGGCAACCGAATGAGGTATTTGACGCACTCGTGCTGACCTATGTCCACTTGCCGCAGGCCATCCGCGCTGACGCGCACCGCCGCCTCGTCCAGGCCCTCCGGTCCGGCGGCCTGCTGGTGCTGGAAGCATTTCATCCAAACCAGCTCGGCAGAAGCAGCGGCGGCCCGCAACAAGCGGACATGCTGTATTCGCTTGAAACGCTGCGTGGCGATTTCGCCCGTCTGATCCAGGAGGAATTCGCGGAAGAATGCGAAACCCTGCTCAATGAAGGCGTCGGCCACCAAGGCCAGGCTTACGTCACCAGGATGGTCGGCAGGCGCATTTAAAACGACAAGTTTAGCGGAGAGAATCATGAGCAAGGAACTGCAAACGGATGTCGCCATCATTGGTGCCGGCACTGCCGGCCTGTATGCCATGCGGGAAGTGCGCCGTGCCGGCAAGGACTTTCTGCTGATTGATCACGGACCGCTGGGCACGACCTGTGCCCGGGTCGGCTGCATGCCATCCAAAGTGGCGCTCCATGCCGGTGCCCAGTGGGCGAGCCGCCATGCCCTCAGGGAGATCGGCGTCAGCGGCGCGGAACAGCTGAGAATCGACACGGGCGTTACCTGGGCGGCATTGCGCGCGCAGCGGGACCAATTTTCTGCCAGCGCGGCCGGCAAGGCGCGCAGCGGCGCCGGCGACAAGTTGTTGATCGGCCGCGCGAAGTTTATCGAGCCGTCCCTGCTCGACGTGGAGACGGAAGGCGGCCAGCTCCGGGTCCAGGCGAAATCCGTCATCATTGCCAATGGTTCGCGCCCCGTCGTGCCGGGCTGGCTTGAGCCGGTGCGTGCGCGCGTCATCACCACCGATGAATTGTTTGAACTCGAAACCCTGCCGACCAACATCGGCATCCTGGGGCTGGGCGCCATTGGCCTTGAAATGGGTCTGGCATTATCGCGCCTCGGCGTCCGGGTGATTGGCGCCGATCTGGCATCGACGGTCGCGGGCATCGCCGATCCCGTGATTGCCGAGCGCGCCATCGCATGCTTTGGCAAGGAAATGCCCCTATGGCTGGGCGCCGCGACCAGCGTCGCCATGGCTGAAGGCGGCGTCATGCTGCGGTCCGGCGCCAATGAGGCAAAGGTGGACGTGCTGCTGGCGGCGCTGGGGCGGCGGCCGAACATCGATGGCCTGGACCTGGCTGCAGCCGGATTTCCGCTCAACGAGCGCGGCATCCCGCTCTTCGACGCTGCGACCCTGCAGATCCAGGGTCTGCCGGTCTTTATCGCAGGCGACGCCAATGCCGATCGCCCGCTCATGCATGAGGCGGTCGATGAAGGCAGCATTGCCGGCTACAATGCCGCGCGCACCACAGCAACGCGTTTCCAGCGCAAGGTTTCCTTGGGTATCGCTTTTTCCGATCCGGATGTGGTCAGCGTCGGCGCGCGCCTGGATGCCTTGCATGCCGACGCTATCGTGGTCGGCAGTGCCGCCGGCGAGGCAAATGGCCGCGCGCGCATTCTGGGTGGCGAACAAAGCCTGCTGCGAATCTATGCGGACGCCGCCAATGGACAACTGCTGGGGGCCGCCATGGTCGCCACGGGCGGAGAACATCTGGCCCACTTGCTGGCATGGGCGATCCAGCGCAAGGAAACCGCGGAAAGCCTGCTTGCCCTGCCCTACTATCATCCGGTGCTGGAAGAAATGCTGCAAGCGGCATTGCTGGATATCGTGCGCCAGAGCGGGCAGAAATCGTCCTTGCCGCCCGGCCTGGCAGCTGAAACAGCTGATTGAAATCGTCCGTCCGACAAAACAATCAACCGCTTCCTTGCGATCGTCTCAAAAAACGAGAATAAGGAACGCCCAGCCGGTTGCAACGCTTAATTTCGCTTCGTTCATGGATATTTCACTGTGCAGCATCGAAGTCCATGAACACAGTCCAGGTCAAAAAAAGTTTTCCGGACATGCTTAGAACATTCGGACATCAATCTGATTTGAGCCTAGTATATGAGCGTAAATTTACATGCATGAGTTTTGATATGCACTTCCGCGCGCACACCCAAGCACCCGCCACCCAGGCACACAAGACAAGGTTCGCACCATGAGTCGCGGACGCATGACATTGATCGCACTCGTGGCGCTGCTGCTGGCGGGAATCGCGGGAGCCGCCTATTGGCGCTTTGGACGCGCAGCCGACGTGCCGGTGACCGTGGCGGCGCAGGGCATAATTTTTGCGTCTGTCGTCGGGCCGGGTTCGGTGCAGGCCCGCGTTCCCGTCACGCTCAGTGCCCGCGTCAGCGCGACCGTCGCGCGGGTTCACGCCGATGTGGGCGACAAGGTGCGCCAGGGCCAATTGCTGGTTACACTCGATGACCGCGATCTGAGAGCTCGCCGCGGCGTCGTGAGCGGACAGCAGGAATCCCTGTTGAGAAACATCGATAGTGCCCGAGCGGCGCTAGTCAAGGCGCATGCCGATTTCGAACTGGCCCGCAGCAAGCAGCGGCGCGATGTCGAACTGCTCGCCGAGGGCTTTGTGTCACAGGCCGTAGCCGATACGTCGAATGCGGCGCTTAATGGTGCGGCGGCGGGAGTCGAGGCTGCCAAGGCCACCCTGGCAGCCCGAGAAGCCGACGCGCGCACGTTGACGCAGGAAGCCAGCTATGCCGACACGATGATTTCCTATACGCGCATCGTCGCACCGATGGACGGAATGGTGGTGCAACGGCTGAGCGAGGGCGGCAACACCGTGGTGCCGGGCACGCCACTGCTGAAGATGGTCGACCCGATGTCGCTATGGGTCGCCACGCGCGTAGACGAGTCGGTAGTCAGCCGCATCCAGGTCGGCCAGCCGGCAAGCATCCGGCTGCGCAGCGGCGAGGTCTTGCCCGGCAAGGTGGCACGCATCGCGCGCCAGTCCGACGCCGCCACCCGCGAGCTGGACGTGCATGTCGCATTCGACACCGTGCCCGAGCGCTTTGCCATCGACCAGGAGGCCGAGGTCACCATCGATGTCGGTGAAGATCGCGGCATCGTGGTGCCGCTCACTGCGCTGACCCGGGACCGCACGGGTCGCCAGGGCGTGCTGGTGATCGACGCAGGCCGCACGCGCTTCCAGCCGGTGGAGACCGCCAGTGCCGACGCCAGGCAGGTGCTGGTCCGCAAGGGACTCGCCGATGGCGAATCCCTCGTGGCCGCGGCAGCGGGGGTGGCCGTCAACCAGCGCGTGCGGCCGGCCGCCGGCGCCAGGCCCTGAGCGGCGCACCTTGGAGCACCTGCCATGGAACTCGCACTGAAGGATATCCGCCGCCACCTCGGCAAGTTCCTCGCAACGATCGCTGGCGTGGCGATGCTGCTGGCCATCGTGCTGGTGATGAACGGCATCTACCAGGGCAACATCCGGGACGGCGTCTGGCTGATTGACAACATCGACGCCGACCTGTGGGTGGTGGAACGCGGGCGCGGCGGCCCATTCAACGAGGCGTCACGCATCCCCCTGGACAGCTACAAGAGCGTGGCTGCGACACCCGGCGTGGCGCGGGCCAGTCCACTGGCTCTGTACACCGCTCAGCGCAAGATCAACGGCCGCGAACAGCAGTTCACCATGATCGGCTACGACATCTTCGGCGGCGCAGGCGGCCCGGACCGGCTGGCGGAGGGGCGCGCCATCGCTGCGCCGCATTACGAGATGGTAGCCGACCGCAAGCTCGGGCTACGGCTGGGCGACCGCGTGCCGCTGGGCACCGACCACTACACCGTGGTCGGCCTTACCAGCGGCGCAGTCGATTCGGGCGGCAACCCGTTGGTCTACCTCGCGCTCGCCGACGCGCAAAAGGTACAATTCGAGCAGGACAAGCGGGCCATCAGCGCGGCCACGGCCGCCAACCTGCAGCGGCTGGACCGTGCCGGCTACACGCCCGAACAGGCGGCAAGACTGCTGCCCCTGCTGTCGGCAGGCAACAGCAACATCAATGCCGTGCTGGTGAAGCTGGCGCCCGGCGCCGATAGCGAGACGGTGTCACGGCACATCCGCGACTGGCTGTACTTGAACGTGTACACGACGGCCGAGGAGCGTGGCCTGATGCTCGAGGGCAAACTGAGCCGGATGTCCGCCGTGCTGGGCCTGTTCCGCTCGCTGCTCATGCTGGTATCGATCGTCATCATAGCGCTCATCGTCTATGTGCTGACGATCGAGAAGATCAAGTCGATCGCCACGCTCAAGCTGATCGGTGCGCCCAACGGCCTGATCGTGCGGCTGATCATGACGCAGTCGTTGCTGCTGACGCTGGCAAGCTTCATGATTGCCTATCTTCTGCGCGACCTGATCGCCCCGGGGTTTCCGCGCACGCTGGCTTTTTTGCCGGCGGAGACGGCAGCCACCTTCGCAGTGATGCTCGCCGGCGGCGTGCTTGCCAGCCTGATGGCGGTTTGGCATGCACTGCGCACGCCGGCACAGCTAGCCTTGGGAGGCTGACATGCCTGTCGTCGAGATCCACAACGTCTCCCAGACCTTCGGCCACGGCGAGTTGGCCGTGCAAGTGCTGAAGCCCACCAGCCTCGCCGTCGAGGCCGGTGAGCTGGTAGCCCTGCTCGGCCCCAGCGGCTCGGGCAAGAGCACGCTGCTGCTGGCTATCAGCCTGATCCAGCCGCCAACCACCGGGCGCATCGTGATCGATGGGCAGATGTTGTACGACGATGGCCCCACCGGCATCGACGTGCGCGCCTTCCGCCGCAGCAAGATCGGATTCATTTTCCAGCAGCACAACCTGATCCCGTTTCTCACGGCGCTGGAAAATATCGCACTGATGCCACAACTCAACGGCTTGAGTCGCCGCGAGTCGGACCGGCGTGCGAAGGACCTGCTCGGCTACCTAGAAATCGCCCACCGCGCCGATTCGCTGCCGGCACAAATGTCCGGCGGCGAGCAGCAGCGCGTGGCCATCGGCCGCGCGCTGGCCAACGAGCCGGCACTGATCCTGGCCGACGAGCCCACCGCGGCGCTGGACACGGAGCGCGGCACCAGGGTGATGGCCATGCTGCGCAAGATCGCCCGCGAGCGCCGCTCGGCGGTGATCGCCGTCACCCACGACCACCGCATGATCGAAGGCTTCGACACGGTCTACCACCTCGACGACGGGCGGCTGACTCAGGTCGACCGCAGCGCGCAGGTCGGCCCCCAACGTGTGGGGCATGTTTCATGATCATTACGATCCGCGGGGCATTTATCCTCTGCTGCTTTTGCATGACGCGATGCAGACAGGCGGCCGGTTGGCCGTTGGCGTGTTACTGGGGATCGCTGCCTTTTTCATGGGAGCACGCGGACAATAACAAGCTGTTTGCCCTGCTCGCGCTTCGGGGCGCATCGATGATTCTCTGAGCCGAGCGCATCACATGATGCGCTAGTGGCAAAATCCCCCTGCAAATGCACGTATTTCTACGAGACGTCCGCGCATCCCTTCAATAAGATGCTTGGTAAACCACACGAGCAGTGGCAGAAATGAAAATGCCCCAGACCGCAAAGTCTGAGGCATCATGAATCTGGAGGCGGGGGTCGGAATTGAACCGGCGTCTACGGCTTTGCAGGCCGTTCCCCTTCCTTACAAATCAACGACTTGTAAGTTCACCACAATTTTTACCACAAAACGCAGTTTAAAACCCCGTCTAAGTTGCCAACTTAGAAAGAAATCGCAATAAAAATTGCCTGTACTTCAATAGGAAGATCTTATCACATCTGCCTTCATTTCTATTTAGTCCTTCCTTGTTTTTCCCCATCGTTAACTATTGCCGGCCGACATTGCTGCCTAAATGCGCATTGCCGGCATAATTTCGGCCACCTTGTATACTGAGGCTCGACCATCCCTGCCAGGATCGCCTCCCGTCGCTTCACCAAAGCCACGACCTCGTCTTGTGCCAACAGAGTCACCAGGTGTGGCGTCTTCTGTGGGTGCCCCGTTTGCTGGACGAGCACATACGCCTGCCGGGCAACCGTCTCCCTGATATGCGCCTGCAGCGCATATCGTTGGGCGGATAATTCAATCACATCGGCAAAATAGACCCGGTTGGCGTGCCGTGTCTTCAACTCGACCAGCGTCAACAAGCTATTTTTCTGCCGGTAAGCGCGATCCACTCTGGCAACCAGCGCAACCGGCGCCTTTGCCTGGAAGCGCTGTTCGGCATAGGCGAGTTCGGCATCCTGCAAATCCCGCGGCAACCATGCGCGTTCTATGGTGGCATCGTGCTTTCGACCGCCCCAGTGCAATACGAGCAGCAGTACGATGGCAGCTAGACCCAGCAAACTCCACCCGCTAGCGGTCACGATCGCCCCTTTTGAGACGGAGCGCGCACCCAGCCACCCAAGCAACCGTCCTTATCAGCGTCCGGACCAGAGGCTGCAGCCACGAATGCCGCACCAGCACAGCACAAACGGCCGGCGCCAACCGGCAATAGCCACCGATCAACCACCGTCCAAGTGTGCCTTTACGCGATATCCACTCCCGCAGCGACCTGAGCGCGGCTACTTCCGGCCCCTCTCGACAAACCAGCATCGCGATATCACAGTAACCTTTCTTATTAGAGGCGCGCACCGCCTCTTGATAAAAACGCTCATGCTCTGTCAAGCCGCGCTGGCGTGCCGCGCGCTGATTTGCTGAACTGCGCTTGCCATGGCGGCGCTCAAATACAATCAATCGTTCGCACATGCCCATTTGCGCGAGTTCGGATGCGGTCACGGAACGGATCATCCGTTTTTTACGATGTACCATGGGAGCCTCCTGGACAGTTTTCGTTTGCGAAACAGCGACATGGCACCGCTATTCAACAATCGGCTGCTCAAATACCTGGTTGGTAATCGCGGCGTCGTCCTTACCGAAAGCCGTTACCTCTTCCCTGGCCGCCACCCACTGCCCCGCCGATCCGATCGGCCAGTGCTGCGCCAGCAATCCTTCCTGCGCCAGCGTGCGCAACCGGTTCACCCGCTTGGTGCCTTTTTTGAACCGGATCAAATCATCGTACAGACGTGGATTGTCATCACGCTCCAGTTCGAAGAGCAGCCGGATCGTCGCGGGCGCCATCGCCGTGCCGGTATTCATGCTGGGCCTCCTGCCGTGGTGCCGACGCCATGAGACCGGACCTCTTTTTCCAGGGTGCTGCTGGCGTAATTCATCCCGGCGATCTGAAAGCCCTTGACGTTGGCGTACATTGGATCCTTGATTTCATGGATCTTATGCTTGGGAAATGCCTCCTTCACCGCTTTTTTGAACAGGAATGCCCCGCCCCCAACCAGGATTATGTTTTGAAAACTGTAGGAAGCCTCGATCCACTGCATCATGGACGACACGGCCTGTTGCGCGATCGTGCGGGCAATCGGCATCAAGCGCGTCATGTCATAGGGCTTCTGGTAAATCATCGGGCTCTTGCCGGTACGAAGTGCCACATCGATTGCATCGAAGTCACGGTATGACGTGCCAATATCCTCGCTGATCTCGGTGGCAATGGCCTGCAGGACGTCGAACATGCCGCGGTTGATCGAATGGCTTTTCTTTTGCACCAGACGCATGCCTTTGGCAACCAGCCAGTCGAACGTGCGCGCACCCGGGTCGATGATCAGGCTTTGCTCGTGCTCGATCGTCTGGAGCTTCTCGTGCAGCGACGCATAGTAAACCAGCGCGCCTTGCGGCTGGGCGACGGCAAGCGCCTTACGTACCATCACGGTCTGGCCGCCGCCCACCTCGTGTTTGCCCGTCATGGCCTTTTCCAACGCGGCTTTTTTCGCGAGGAAGGCGGCCACTGGCAAGCCGACCACCAGCAAATCGATGGCAGGCACCTTCATCTGGTTCAATGCACCACGCAAGAGCGCTAGATACTCGGGCGTCTCGGTATAGCGGTCATGCATCTGCGTCGCCCGGAAGGTGTCCGCAGCCAGGTTCACTTCCGGCCCCACTTCATAGAACAAGCCGTCGATCGGCACGGCGACAGTTTTGCGGCGCTCCGCCGCCGGCACAGCCGACAAATCCCGGGCGCTCGGGTACGCCACCGACGGGAAAACACTGCAGCGGATGTCCGCACCAGTGGCACCTGTCACGTATTTTGTATTGCCGAACCCAACGTCCACCGCCCTGACAATCGTTTCCATACATTCCTCCGTTCCAGTCAATGAATGAGTCCAGCATCGGCGAATCGACTTGGCCAGGCCAGGCACAATCGACTGCTTCGCTGCCATGTTTCGGCATCAGGTCGCGCCTTGCCACGACCACGGTGTAGCTGCAGCAAGGCCGGAATACGACCAGGAACCGGCGTGGCGGCGCGATGCCATTACACGTCCTACCAGGCTCGCACTGAAAAGTGAGGCGTCAAGGGGCGATTTTTACTGGGGTACCCGAAGCCGGAACCAGAGGCCACTTTTTCCCCTGTCAAGGGCACATGTCGGCTCGTCGCGGCCGGCAATCGAAGAATAAATGCCCCTCATGCGACGTTTTCAACGCCATCCGAAAACGCCGCCGCGCTGATTGACGCCGAGATGAATCTGCGGTCCACTATCCCTGCTCGGAAGGCTCCTTGCCCTGCTCCCATCGCGGGACGCAAAAAGGCGTTGCGGACGTGACCCGCCCTGACTGCCGATCGCTGAATCGGTTGTGGCGCGACCCGCGAGGTCGTGCCTTATAGTCCATTTTTCTTTAGCGCAGTCACTCCTGGCCATCAGCATTTTATTGCTGGCTATCTTCGGGATAGCGCTAGGCGCCGAGCAGCTGGTCTTGCCGACACCCGATGTCGGACTATCCTCCGTCGTCAACCAATGCGCCTGCGGTTTTCGCGGCGCGCGGCTGTGCTTGCCTGAATAGGCTCCCCGCGCGTTTTTTGCGCATGCACCTGACACCGCCCCGGACTTTCGGTGAGGGACGGTCCCATGCAGGTAACGTGACGACTACCAAGAACGGATCCCACCACACGCCAGACGCGATCTCGGCGTGGATGCACGATATATGCCCTGGAGGCATGACGGCATCACTTCCCCCGCGCAGCGCAGAAATGCACAAGCGGGACGGATCACCATCACCATTTTTAAGGACGACCGAGCCGGCCTCTGCACTTTTTCAGGAAGCCGGCAATGCATTGGGAAACTGCAGCCCCGCTCGCGGCCGCGGGCTGCAGCTTGATTGTGACCGCGTGACAGGTATGGCGATGGAATCCGCTACATCTGCCAATCCTTGCGATTCCCCGTTTGCTGGACCCGTCGGCTTTCCGCGCTGCCGGTGGTCGCTATTGGAGAACCTCATGCCCACTCACACGCAACCTAGCCGCGCCCGGCGCGCGGCGATGTCGCTCGTCCATCAGCCGCGCCGCCGCCAGGATTGGAATGGCTTAAGCGCCGCCGAGATCCTGGCGCGCAACCCGCCGGGCAAGACGGCGCCGCTGGTTGTGCTTGCCATCCTGATCGATCTATTCAACAAGCAGCACGCTGCTCGCCACAAGGAAGTGTCGTTCAAGACACGCCAGGAACGCGCCAACTTCCTGCGGCGCTTTTATCGCGACCTCAAGCACAAGGCAGGTTTTGCCACCCTGCCCGATCCGCGCAACCTGGGCCAGCGCCATATCCAAGCCATGGTCACCCTCTGGCAGCGGGAAGGACTGGCACCGGCAACGATCCAGACCTACCTGAGTTTTTTGCGTGCACTCGCCCAATGGCTGGGCAAGCATGGATTGGTGAGAAAGCCGCAACACTACGGGTTAACGCGCGATGAATTCGAGCGGCATGCAGCGTCCGGACAGGACAAGAGCTGGGCCGCCCGCCGGATTGACATCGATGCTCTGATCGACAAAATCGGCGCCTACGACCAGCATATTGGCGCAGCGCTCAAGCTGATGCGCACCTTGGGCATCCGCCGCAAGGAAGCGATCATGTTCCGGCCCCATCAGTGTGTGGTGCCCTTCGAGGCAACCGGACTCTCTCCCCAGAAAAGGAAAGCAGACACGTACGCCCGGATCAAGAACGGCAGCAAGGGCGGTCGCGAGCGCTTTATCGCACTTGACACACCGGAACGCCTTGCCGCCATCGAACATGCCAGACAAGTCGCCGCCACCCAGGATGCCCACATCGGCAATCCCGCGCACGAACTGAAACAGGCGATGCGCCGCTTTGATTATGTGATGGAGAAATTCGGCATCACCAAAAAACAGCTGGGCGTAACAGCGCACGGACTGCGCCATGAAGTGCTGATCAACCAGTTTGAAACCCTGACGGGCGCCGCCGCGCCGGTACGCGGCGGGACGAAACCGCCCGCCACGCTGGATCGGCGCGCGCGACAAGAGGTGGCCGAACTGGCCGGCCACTCACGCAAGCGTGCTTCCACCGCCTATCTCGGCGGTGTACAAATGCGCCAGCACCGACGTAAAAGCGATCCCGCCGGCGACGCATAAGGGTTTCCTTGCCTCACTCCAGGCGCGCAAGATTATGTCGGTCAAACAACCTGACCGTCCTTTCCTGCAAAAGGGACAGGGAAGATTGGCATGCGCGTCAAAAGTTACTCTTGATTATTGCATGTTTTACTGCATTTATATGCAGTGCAAATACCATGCGAACAATGTCCACCTTTCCCGTTGTCACAACACCTGAACTCACGCTATTTCAGGATCCCATGCCGGCTTCGGCATGGCCTGTCCCCTGGCAGGTGCGCTCATTCCGGCAACGCATTCCTGCCGGATTCCCCTCGCCGGCCGCCGACTATGCCGAAGAAGGGCTGGATCTGAATGACTACCTGATCCCGCATCGGTCATCGACTTTTATTTTTACGGTAGTTGGCGATTCCATGAAGGAGGCCGGCATTCTGGATGGCGACAAGGTGGTGGTGGACCGCTCGATCGCGCCGCGGCACCGGCATATCGTGATTGCAGTCGTCAACCAGGAATACACGATCAAGCGCCTGTACCAGCGCGACGGCCTGCTCGAACTGCGTCCGGAAAACCCGGCGTACCAACCGATCCGCTTAAACGGGCTCGATGAACTCTGCATTTGGGGCGTCGTGACCGGCGTGCTGCGCAAGGTGGCGGCGTGAGCATGGCACACGCTTCCCGGCGCTTTGCCCTGGTCGACTGCAACAACTTCTATGTCTGCGAACGGGTGTTCGCCCCCCGCCTGGAAAACCGGCCGGTGGTGGTCCTGTCGAACAATGGTCTGTGGGGATCGTTTTGTAAGTGATATATTCACCGGCCTTAGTTTTCAAATTCGAGGGCTTGGGGTTGGTTTTACGCTTTTGAATTACCTGTCTCGGAGAGACGAGTAGCAGGTCGGGGTCCGGGGGAGGAACGTGAAATCATGGGGGCTGTGGATAACGCAACATTAAAGCGGTGGCGCGAATTAACGCTGCCTGCGTCTTGTCTTCTCTTGCTGACCACATTAAGCGTGACAACACGTTTCATCCGGCAGCATCGTCCCTATCCACTAACGGTAGTTTGTTAAATGCGGAGATAGAGGTTGAAGCCGTTGCTTTTGATGAGGAATTCCAGCAAAGCGGTCAGCTCTGGCGGCGGGGGCTCGGCAGAGCACGCGCGCCAGCAGCGCATGAGCCACCCTGTCGGCGTCAGCCATGCCCGCACCGCACGCAGCAGGCGTGGCCAGCAACACCGCATCGGTGGCCGCACCGGGATTTTTTTTCGCGCCGGCTCTGCCGCCTGGCGCATGCGCGCCTCGCTGGCTTCCCGCCACCAGCAAAAGGCAAAGACACAGCACACCAGCGCCCAGTGGCGACAGATGGCGCGGTCGCGTCTGACCATGAAGTCGGCCCAACCCAGTTCATCCTTCATCTGCTTGTAGCTTTGCTCGACCCAGTTGCGCAAACCGTACAGGCGCACCACTTCCGCCAAGGGCGCCTGTCTGACAGGCAGGTTGGTCGTCAAATACCAGGTCGACAGATCGGGCAAAGTGCGGCGGTCGGTGGTGGCGCAGATGGCGCGCACGCCTGTGCCGCGACCGTAGCCCGGCAACGCCAATTCCGCCACCCACCAATGCTCCGTATGCCCATCGCGAAAGCGGCGCTCGATGCGTTGCCAGGCGCGCAGCGGCACCTTTTGCGCCGCTTCCTCGAACGAATGGGCTGCGTCCACAGGTGCCCAGCCGCGCCCGATCGTGCCGCGATGCGCCAACACGTACGGCAAGCGGCGCTGCCGAAAGGCGCCCTCGAGCGCGTTGTTGTCGCCATAAAAGCAATCGGCCACGATGGCCTTGAAAGCAATGCCGGCGGCCTGTGCACGTTCGACCAACTCCAGCGCGATTTGCGGCTTGGTGTGGAAGTCCGGATCTTGCTTGCCGCCAGCCAAGCGGCATTCCGGCGTGTAGGGCTTGACGTGCAATGGGTAGTAGCGCTGCTCATGCGCCCACAAGGTGGTAACGGCGACAATGCCATTGTCAATTTTACCGACCGAACCAAGGTACTGGCGCGCGACATGGTCGGTGGCGCAGCCATCCTTGCGATCGCCCGTGTCGTCGATGACGAGCACGCCTTCGGCGTTAGAGGCAGTCAAGGGATCGGCGCCGAGCAATTGCAAGGTGCGTGCCGTGACGGTTTCAACGTCCCATGCCGATTCGCAGAGAAACAATTGCAGTTGCTGGACGGGTGCTGCCTGGGCTTGCACCAGCGTTTCGGCACCGGCCAGCGCAGTCAGTGTCTAGGCCCGATCGCGCGGCGCCAGCAGGCCGGCGAGATAGGTTCGGAAGTTATATCGCTGGGCAAGCGAGTGAAACAGGGAATCGAATTGCAGCGCATAGTCTTCCAGCGGGCCCGGTGCCGGAGGACAAGATCGACGTGCGGTCATGGCAGCATACCTCCTGCCACAACCATATGCATCATTCATGCCATTTCTAACAAACTACCGTTAGTTATACGTTCAATTTTTGCGTATTCGCATGAAAGTAGCCACGCTTTCGCATCAATGGCTAATGCGAAATGAAAGAAAGCCAGTTGGTAACGAATGACCCCGCTGACATAAATGACCGATATCCATTTGCATCGATTATTGGTCCGCTTTACCTTCCACGATGAATACCCGTGATTTTGTTGACTTCAGACGGATAGGTTTAATCTCTCGGTAGGCCGCAGAGTCATACCAGGCTTGTGCCTTTTCCATGCTATCGAACGCAATCACCACGATGCGTCCTTTTGGAGCGTCACCTTCACGCGAGTCGATTTTTCCACCACGAACAATGTATCGTCCGCCGTAGGGCTTGAAGGTTGATTCCACGCGTGCGCTATAGGGCTTGATTCCTTCCGGATCGGTCAACTCGAATTCGGAAATATAGTAAGCCGGAGCAGTACTTGTCCTTGGAGTTTGTGCGCCGGCACCAGTGACTGTTATGGCGCCAATAGCTGCGGTAAACACCGCGATCGGTACGTGTTTGAGTTTCATAGGGTTCTCTTCAGTTATGCAAAAGGCTTATCGAATTCATTTGGATCGAGGCAGAGCTTGCGTCTAAACGCCAGCGCGATAGGAGCGCATCCAAAAGCTAGGCCATTTCATGAACGGCTTTTCATCTTTTTGAACATCTTGGCCATCGTCTTTGCGTCGATCGTTTGCATATCCACCAGCTTTAGCGACTTGACCATGTGGAGTGTTGTGGATTTGTATTTCTGAAAATGCGGCGTCTTCAGATGCGACTCGTACGCTTCCCGATTGGCATACATTTCGAGAATCCTGAACTCGTTAGCATTTTCTCTCTGATACATCGGGAAAATTGCAATGACGCCTGGTTCTAATCTCAACGACGCTTCGGCTTCTTCATTGAGTATCGACTTGTACTGTTCGAGGCAATTTGGGTCGACTTGAATCTCCGAGATGCGCACCATCATCTGCTGTTCCTGAGCGAAAGCTACGTTAAAGCCAATAATCATCAACGCCAGGAATGTAAAAGCTAAAAATTTCTGAGCTAAGTTGTTGGGTAATGCGCCAAAGATTGCTCGCGACCTAATGGGTTTGTTCTGATATATCGTCATTCTTAACTCCTTAATTAGTTTTCATATCAAGTGAAGAAGACTGGCGAGGTCGCTTCTCGAATATTTCCTTTACAACCGGCAATGCAGAAAACACGTTCGGCCAGCCGACATAAAACGGCAAGTGTGACAGCACTTCTGATGCTTGCGCTTGTGTGAGGCCATTGTCCATTGCCCGGTTCAGGTGAAATGGAATTTGGGCGACTTGGCCGGCCGCAATCAAAGCAGTGACTGTCACCAAACTGCGGTCGCGCGGCGCAAGATCTGGACGCAGCCAGAGATCACGGAAAAGAACATTAGTTGTATATTGGACGACGCCCGGCGCAACCGTGCCGAACTGCTTGTCTACCATTGCTGCCCGTTGTGCTTCCTTTGCCTCATCGAGCGGAAGGAGCTTCGGCATCGCTGCAGGCAATTGGTCTGACTTGATCCTTCGATGGCCAAAAACTTCCTTTGCCACGGCGACCGCCGACATGGCGTTTCCCCAGCCTGCGTAAAAAGCCAAATGCGTGATGACTTCTGACAGCTCGCTTGGCTTTACACCGTTGTCCAGCGCGAGATTAAAGTAAAACGGCATTTCAGCAGTCTGATTTCGCGCAATCAGCGCCGCAACCGTGATGATGCTGCGGTCCCGCGGAGAGAGATCGGGGCGATTCCACACCTCGCCCAAAAGGCGATCTTGCGTATAACGTGCNNTGATTTTCGATACTGGTCGTCGCTAACCTTTTCCATCCACTCGACATTTTTTCCATCAAGCGTTCCAGTCAGCGCAATATGCGTCATTGCCGTGGTGGGCGAGGCGCCATGCCAGTGCTTGACACCTGGCGGGCACCAGACCACGTCGCCTTCGCGGATCTCCGTCACAGGTCCTCCCAATGCCTGCGTCCATCCTAGACCTGCAGTCACGATCAAGTGCTGTCCGGCAGGATGTGTATGCCAGGCTGATCTGGCACCGCGCTCGAATGTCACGTAGGCACCTGTCACAGGCGTCGAATCTTTTGCGGTGAATAGCGGGGTGACCCGTACGTTGCCCGTAAAGTATTGGGCCGGCCCCGGCGTCGCTGCTTGCTCGCCGGCTCGAGATACCGTTTGCGATTGATGAGTGGTCGTGCCAGGCGCCGGACGTGTTGGTTCGGAGGCCATTGCTGTTGTGGTCATTAGTAAAGTTGATGCAGCAACCAGAATTCGACGGTTCATGATTTTCCTTTTGCGCTTACTTCAGGTTATTGTGGAAAAACGTGGTCAATTTATCGAAGGGAATGAGATTGACGCGGTCGTAAAGATCTACATGGCCGGCACTAGGAATGATCACCAGTTCCTTGGGCTGTCCTGCCAACTTATACGCTTCTTCACTGAACTCTTTGGAGTGCGCCTGATCGCCCGTGATAAAAAGCATAGGACGTGGTGAAATAGTTTCTATGTCACTGAACGGGTAAAAATTCATGAACTTGGTATTGCTGGAGAGAGTCGGGTGAGTTGTCAACTGCGGCGATGAGCCTTTTGGCGTGAATTCGCCTCTTGGGGTGCGGTAGAAGTCAAAGAACTCGCGCTGAATTGGATGAGTGTCTGCCTTGAGTTCATGGACGGTCCCACTGGTGTACTTGGTTTTACCACCCGTAAATTCGACGTATCGTTGCTCTGCGGCCTCGGCAATGAGTTTTTTGCGTTGTTCAAGCGTCTGAGACTTGTTTAAGGCATTTCGGCTAGCAGCGCCCATGTCATACATACTGACCGTTGCAATCGCTTTCATGCGCGGGTCGATCTTTGCTGCGCTGATCACGAAACTTCCGCTGCCACAGATGCCAAGAATGCCGATACGATTCCTATCCACAAACGCACGTGTACCCAGAAAATCCACCGCAGCACTAAAGTCTTCGGCGTAGATATCCGGCGCTACTGCATTGCGTGGCTGACCTTCACTCTCTCCCCAAAACGACAAATCGATCGAGAGGGTAACGAACCCCTGTTCAGCCAGCTTTTGGGCATACAGGTTCGAGCTCTGTTCTTTTACAGCGCCCATCGGATGCCCAACCACAATCGCCGGACTTTTGGTATTTTTCTCCACGTTTTTGGGGACGAACAGATTCCCTGTCACCTTCATTTTGTACTGATTTTGGAAGGTAACCTTCTGCATCGTGACCTTTTCACTCTTGAAGAAATTATCTGCACTGTTAGACATATCTGCACCTATTACTGAGAATGAACTGACAAGCATCGCCAGCATTACAAGTAGCTTTTTCATGTTGAATTCCTTAAGTCTTTTGTTGAGTATTCGCTCGCTTCTTCCGCGGCGGTATCAAGCGACAAGGGTCGCGTTATCAATGACAAATCGGTATTTGATGTCGCCTTTGAGCATCCTCTCGTAAGCATCATTGACTTGATCGGCTCGGATCAACTCGATGTCGGCCACGATCTCGTGTTCAGCACAGAAATCGAGCATTTCTTGGGTCTCGGGAATGCCGCCAATCATTGAGCCGGCAAGTGAGCGGCGCTTCATGATTAGATTGAATACTTGCGGAGATGGATGCGGTGATGATGGCGCTCCTACCAGGGTCAGGGTGCCGTCCCGTTTCAGCAATGCCAGGAACGCGTCGAGATTGTGTGGAGCGGCGACCGTATTGACAATCAAGTCAAAGCTTTTCGCATGCGCAGCCATTTCGTCGAGATTACGGGAAACAACGACTTCGTCCGCACCAAGCGCTTTAGCGTCTTCACGCTTGGACTCAGAGGTGGTGAAAGCGACCACGTGTGCACCCATCGCGTGGGCCAGTTTGATGCCCATGTGGCCTAATCCGCCGATACCTACGACACCGACCTTTTTACCAGGGCCGGCATTCCAATGACGAAGCGGTGAATAAGTTGTGATGCCAGCGCATAGCAGCGGCGCCACCTCGGCCAGCTGAGATTCAGGATGGCTGATGCGTAAGACAAAGCGTTCATGCACGACGATATTCTGGGAATATCCACCCAAGGTATGGCCGGGTGCATCGGGCGTCGGGGAGTTGTAAGTGCCGACCATGCCATCGCAGTAGTTCTCCAGCCCTTCATCACAATCTTCGCATTGCTTGCAGCTGTCGACGATACAGCCCACGCCAACTAGGTCTCCCGCCTTGAAATCCTTAACGTGAGCGCCTATCGCAGACACACGGCCAACAATTTCATGGCCCGGTACGCACGGGTAGAGCGTGCCAGGCCATTCACCGCGCACCTGGTGAATGTCGGAGTGGCACACACCGCAGAATGCGATATCAATCTGGACATCGTGTGCGCGTGGTGCGCGGCGGGTAATGTTTAGACCTTGCAAGGGTTGGTCGCCGGCATGGGCACCGAAGGCTTTGACGTTCATTTCGTATCTCCTGTTAAATATCTAAGGGTTCAGATCTCTTGAATACGTTGCGTCCGCGATGCCATGTATGCCAGGAATGCGGAAAGCAGTAATAAAGCAGCGCTCACCAAAAACGTGCTCTGGTAGCCGCTCATGTCAAACAGCAATCCGCCGACGGTGGAGCCCAGACCGATAGCCAGCTGAACTACTGCGACCATCAGTCCGCCACCGCCTTCAGCGTTCTCTGGCAGCGTCCTTGCGAGCCAACTCCACCAACCTACGGGTGCTGCTGTGGCCACTAACCCCCAAACGCCTAAGAGCACCACGACTGCAGTAACTGAAGTGCCCAAAGCAACCAAGGTCAATGCAATGATTGCCATCAAGATTGGAATGGCGATCAGCGTTCCGTAAAAACTCTTTTGTAGAAAAGTGCCAATCAGGACAGTCCCGATGACACCACCCACTCCAATCGTTAAAAGGATGAGGGAGAGAGTGGAAACTTCCACTCCGGTTACGGTTTCAAGGAATGGGCGCAGATAGGTGAACAAAGCGAATTGCCCCATGAAAAAGACGCTGACGGCAGCCATGCCCAGAGCGACCAGGGGATTCTTTAGCAGCTTGAAGACGTTGCCGGAACCAGCAGGACGTTCTTCGCCTTTCATGGTGGGCAGGCTTATCCCTTGCCAAATGAAAGCGAGCATCGCTATCGGAGCAAGACAGAAGAAGGCACCGCGCCAGCCAATGATTGAGCCAAGATAGCTTCCTAAAGGGGCAGCAATGACGGTAGCCAGCGCGTTGCCGCCATTGAAAACGGCCAATGCTCGTGGCACCTTGTCAGTTGGAACTAATCGAATGGCTGCAGCTGCCGACAGGGACCAGAACCCGCCAATGGCTACTCCAAGCAGAACCCGTCCTGCCATGTACGTCGCATAGTTCGGTGCAAGCGCAACGATCGGTGCGGAGAGAACCATGAGCCCAGTCAACCACAGCAGAAGTGCCTTGCGGCTTATCTTGCCGGCAATCGCAGGAATGACAAGGCTCGTCAGTACGGCAAAAACGCCCGACACCGAAATTGCCTGGCCAGCTAGTCCTTCGCTGATAGAGAGATCCGCTGCAACAGGCGTTAGCAAACTGACCGGCATGAATTCAGAGGCCACCAGCGCGAACGCGCCCAACGTCATCGCAAACACGCCGCCCCAGTAGGCGGGTTGATTGCCTGCTTGAAGCTGAGCAGGCTGGTGGCCCGCATGAATATCCAAAGCTTGAGTGCTCATGGTTGTTGTTCCTTTGAGATCAGGCCTTTATGTTGACGAATTAATGGGTGTTTGATAAGGGGGTATAATCTGCATGTACTTGTGAGGAAAGTTCAGCAATGGCACATACAAAAGTTAACGACCTGCAAGCCTTCCTGGCCGTGGCGCGAGAGAAAAGCTTTACCAAAGCGGCGGGCAGGCTCGATATCACCCCATCCGCCTTAAGCCATACGATCAGGGCGCTTGAAGACAGACTGGGCGTGCGCCTGCTGGCTCGCACGACCCGCAACGTGGCGCCTACCGAAGCAGGAGAAAGATTGATGCGCTCAATCGCTCCGCTGTTTGACCAGATCACGGCAGAGGTAGAGGCGCTGGGTGAATTGCGAGACAAGCCAAGAGGCACCATCCGCATTACCTGTACCGACGACCAAATTGAGTTGTGTCTGCGGCCAATGCTGGCTGGGTTCCTGGAAGACTATCCAGATATCACGTTGGAGTTCTATGTGGACTATGGCTTCACCAATGTCGTCGAGGAGCGGTTTGATGCCGGCATACGCCTTGGTGAAGCGATCAGCAAGGATATGATCGCCGTTCGCATCGGGCCCGATTGGCGATTGGTAGTGGTCGGGTCACCCGAATATTTGGAACGGTATCCGGCACCAAAGACCCCTCATGATTTGACCAAACATGCTTGCGTCAATATTCGGCACAGGCCATCCGGTGCAATTTATGCATGGGAGTTCGAGAAGAATGGCAAGGCATTTACGGTCAGGGTCGAAGGGCAGCTTGTTTTCAACAGCATCATGCATGTTCTCAACGCTGCAATAGATGGAATCGGTTTGGCCTACGTCCCGGAAGAGCTGGCCGCTCCCTACCTAACTGACGGTCGGCTCAAACAGGTATTGAACAATTGGTGCCCGTATTTTCAGGGGTACCACTTGTACTATCCCAATAGACGTCAGGCATCGCCTGCGTTTTCTGCGTTTGTTGAAGCAATTAGATATCGAGGCTAAACGTTAAATCCGCAATGTCCCCTACAGGCGGGTAACGGTTATTCCAGTGTCTACCACGAGTGAATAGTGCATTGAATTATTTTGCGTACGAACTGGTGGCTACTTTGAAGTGCAAATATCCGGCTACTTCGGTATGCGAGAGCCCGGCTAGCCTGATATTAATCTGTATGTTTGGTGAAAATGACCGACGGAAGACTCGACTCGTGAGTGACGCCGTGATGTGGACAGGTCTCGTCCACATATCAGTCGGAAAAACAAAAAAAACAGCCCAAAAACACAAAAACTGTTAGTGTCCCGAAACACATATAAATCAATCAATTACTGAAAACTAACAGTTAGCATCATTCAGAACAAATGATGGCTGCGCGGTGGCGCGCTCCAATGAAATCAAGGCGCTCGGTGTCAAGATGGGTGCGCTCTGGTTCCAGATGCGGGATCTCGCCAGGCGACACGACATCATCGCTCTCTCGTCCAATTACACCCTGTACGGTGACATGTCGCAGCGGGTCATGACGATCCTGCGCGACTTTAGCCCTGACGTCGAAGTCTACTCGATCGACGAAAGTTTTCTGGGACTGAATGGATTGGCCAGCCTCTGGAAATCATCTACCGATCTTGGCCAGGCGATCCGGCAGCGGGTGCGGCAATGGACGGGATTGCCAGTGTGTGTGGGGATCGCCTCTTCCAAGACGCTCGCGAAACTGGCCAACCATCTTGCCAAACAGCGCCCCGAATACCAGGGCGTATGCGATTTATCGGCCATGCTGGAGCACGAAGTCAGCCAGTTGCTGAGCACGATCGAAGTTGGTGAAGTGTGGGTTGTCGGCCGCAACATCGACGCGCGCCTGCGCGACTTGGGGATCACGACGGTCGAAGCGCTGCGGCAGGCATCGCCCAAGTGGCTACGCGCCCATTTCGGGGTGGTGATGGAGCGCACGGTCAACGAGTTGCGCGGCATGTCCTGCCTGGCGCTGGAAGAAGTATTGCCGCCCAAGCAGCAGATCGTCTCGTCCCGATCGTTCGGCCAACTGGTGCTGACGCTGGATGAACTTAACGAGGCGGTCTCCGCCTACACGACGCGTGCGGCGGAAAAGCTGCGCCACCAGCAATCGGCGTGCGGCGCGGTCCATGTATTCCTTCAGACCAACCGGTTCCGCGAGCAGGATGCGCAATACCAGCCCGGCATCATCGTCCCGCTGCCCGACCCGACGGGCGACACACGCCTCTTGGTGGCCGCAGCCTTGTGCGGGCTCAGGCACATTTACCGGCCCGGCTACCGCTACAAGAAGGCCGGCGTCATGCCGATGGAACTCTTGCCAGCAGGCCAGCTGCAGCCAACGCTGTTCGACCCGGGCGCTGAGCAGGCGGCGCGCTCCGGCAAGCTCATGCATGCACTTGATGTGCTCAACCGCACTTTTGGTCGAGATACTGTCATGATCGCCTCTGCCGGCATACAAAGACAGTGGGAAATGAAGTCGAAAATGAGATCGCCGCGCTATACGACCAGGTGGCAAGAGCTGCCACGGGCGCTTGCCCGGTAAAGTTTTAAAAGTTGGCAAAACATGCCTACTCTCGGTCAGAAACAGCGCTGGACGGAATTAAGAACCGGTTACGTTTGTAGTAGGGCTTTTACGAAAGGTCCCGTCACCGTAGAATATTAAGCTAAGACAAAATTTATACTGGTCGGTCACTCATGCTCTTGTATCACTACACTTCAGCCCCTATGGCTGACAGCATCCTCCTTTCGGACCTGTCCGAGGGCCACATGAATACGATGGAAGGCATAATCCGCCCAGTGGTTTGGCTTACCAGCGATCCTAAGGCGGAGGGGCATGGCCTGACGGATGGCACTGAAACACTCACTGATCGTAATATGGCATATGCCGAAAAAGCAACAGGCGAGAGGCCTAAAAACCGCAGAACAGCCGACAAAAGGAAGGTTCGACTAACGTTCGATATCCCAACGGCTGAAATGCTCCAGCTTCAACGTTACACGGACTACTTTGCCCGCATACCTAATGGAAAACAGTTTGCGAAATTGACCGGCCTCAGCTGCTACATCAACACGGGAGAGGTCGATTCGAAGCGGTTAAAGGCAATGATGAAGTCTCGCCCGACGAAAGAAAATACTTGGTGGATTTCATTTCTACCTGTCTCGGCCCGCTTCATCACCGCAGTCGAAATCCGTGGAGCTGACGGCGCTTATCATCCGTATAACTTCGAAAAGCTTGTCCGCCCAGCACTGGGAAAAGTTGGCTTCTTCTTTCCACCTATCGAAGCGTTGCGTAAGCTACAGACGATCGTGAAACCGCGGCACCTTCTAGGCTACACAAAAGCGTTTGTCATCTGCATTCGGCCAGATGCAACGCCAACAGTATGTATCCGTGACGGCGGCACCAATCTAATGTACGAAATCGACACCGGCAAAAACCTGACTGATACTGCTGCATATGAACCGCAGTTATCCACCTGGATAAATACGTACCGCACAGAACTAATGGAGGCTTGGGTAGAGGCCAAAGTATCCTATTATTCGTACTATCCAGAGCATCGGACATAAGCCGAGGCGAGGTGATTTGCCAACTTTCAAGAAGTCCATAACTTCCATTTTTGGTCAATAGCGTAAAATCGCAAGAAGTTTTACTGCTACCAGAAGGACTATATTGTTTGTGAAATCAACGATAATAGTAATTCCGGCCAATACTGGACAACTCTTGTTATCCACAGATTCTGTGGATAACTACCTATCCTTAAACGGGACACCCTTGTCAATAGGCATCTTCACTGGGCTGCACAATTTTTAAGCGCCCCTAAAATTACGCCCGATCTCTTGCTCGGTCCGATTATCGGCAGTTTACGCATATTGGCCGACGGGCACTTTTACGCTATCGCCTATAACGCAACGGCCCAATACAGCCTGCACGATCTATTTCGCCACATCATACCGGTACCGTTTGCCTGGTTTGCGCATGGCGCCTTGGCTTGACAGGCCGTGCTCCCTTGAACGCGCCCTTACCCAGTGCGATACTTGAAGCGCTTTCTGTAGGTATCGCACCTACACAGCCTTCACCCTGGTCTGTCATCAGGCAATCGTGAAGTCCGGCCAATCCAGCCGGCGTTGCGGTCGTAACCCGTCCTGAAGCGACTGGAAGCAATTCCGGTCACGCCATGCAAATGGCTTCGTCGTCCGTCCCGCCCCGCCGTGGGACAGTTTGCATGCCAATACTCCGTCAGGAGCGCCGGCAAGCGTGCGGTAAAAGCGCGGCTCTGCCTTGTGCAGAACGTGCCTCACTGCAGAGAAAAAGGCCCCAGTTCGCAAGGACCGAGGCCTTTTTTTTATCACGCCGCAAGGCGTGCCGTCACCAAGCCGCTCCGGCCAGTTATGGCTAGAGCTATCCCACGCGGGGAATATCCCTCCCCGCCAGGGGCGGTGTTCCCCATTTTCATTGAGGAGAGCACCATGTTCGTCCCCCCTTCCCCTGCGCGTTGCATCGGCGTTTTACTGGGCGGCAGCGGCATCCGCCAGGCCGCCGCGGCGCCCCAACCGGATCTCGGTGCCCTGCTGCGGCCAAGCGCCTTGCCTGTCGGCCGGCATGCACCTGATGTGTCGCACATCGACCGCAAGGCGTCCAGGCCTCAGTCCGCAAACCGTCCGCTATCGTAAGATATGCGCCCTCGTTGTCATGAGCCTCGCGGGAAGTTCGCCACTTCCCCGAGCGGGCGTGGTGTTCCCGCATTTTGAAAGGAACAGCACCATGTCCCAAGCAAACAGCAACCGCCTCCCATATCGACGCTCCAGCGTCGCCCTGGAAGAAGACAAGGCCTGGATCGGCTTTTACCGGCGTACCGGCGACCCGGTCATTGCCGCCGAGATCCTGCAGCAACTGGAAGCCGATGCGGAAATGAAGCGCGCGCATCTTGCGCTTTACCTGCGTTGCAGGGAAAGCCTGCGCCGGCACAAAGAGCGTCAGGCACGCAACAAGCGCATCGGCCAGTCCGTGCGCATGCTGTGCGGCGCCTTGCTGGTAACGCCGGCACATGCGCTGGGCAAATGGCTGCGCGAGGGTGGCAACCTCGCCGTCGCCTGCCTGCCCGACGCTGCGACGGAACCGGCCAAGCGTCACGTGCGCCGGTTGGCGGCCGAATCCGAGTTCGTACATGCGCAATCAGCGTTTAGCGCGGAAGTCGCCACGCCAGCGGATGCCCCTTCGTCTGACGCCAAGACTGCATGATGAAGTGCAGACCACGGCACTAGCCGCGGCCTGCGCCCATGCAGCGGGACCGCTCGCGATCCATCAGCCAGTGCAGAAACCGGGTTTCATACGATACGCCCCAGTAGTACTGCTTGCACCTGGCGATGTAGGCATCCAGGTCATCGAGCGTATTGACGTGCTCCGGATGAAAGCCGGTGATCTTTGCAAATCGCTCGATATCCGTACTGGTCAGGCGAATATGATTTCCGAGGCGAATCATGATCGTGCTCGTAACAAGCTGAAAACCCGACGATTGTCGCGCGATTCGGCGCATTTGTCTTGATCTGCACGGAAAAATTTTAATCAAGCGGAGTACTTATTCTCCAGTCCCATTGCGGTCCGACTGCAGTCGCATCCAAAACAGGAATTGGACAGCATGAAGCAACATCGCAACCCATCGCCGGATGGCGACCCTGCGCTCGCGTCTGCCGCAACGGTCACCATTCGATCCATCCGCGCAGCCCCCTGCGCCTCACTGAGGAAACCCTGTTCCCGTCGGAGCAGCGTTCCCCGATTTATTTACTGGAGAATGCCATGAGCAAGATTACCTCGATGTCACGCGCCGAACTGGTCAGTGAACTGGTCGCGCCACCCCGTACGGCATGCCTTGCCGAGATGGCGGCCGCATTGTCTGCGCCATACGACGCGGTTGCATTGGCGTCGCACGAGACGATGGTGCATCAGCGACTCGCCATTGCGCGAGAACTCCTCCTGCGCGATTTGACCGACCAAATGCAGGCCCGGCCGGTATTGAGTTCCCCAGGTACCGTGCGAGATTGGCTGCGCCTGTACTGTGCGCATGCCGAGCATGAAGTCTTCCTGGTGCTGTATCTCGACGTGCGCAATCGCCTGATCGAAGCGCAGGAATTGTTCCGGGGCACGCTGACCCACACGTCGGTGTACCCGCGCGAAGTGGTGAAGTCGGCGCTGGCGCACAATGCGGCGTCGCTGATCGTTGCACACAACCATCCGAGCGGCCATGCGGCACCGAGCCAGGCCGATCAGCTGCTGACGCAACAGCTCAAGTCCGCGCTGGCGCTGGTCGATGTGCGGATCATTGATCACTTCATCGTTGCCGGCAGCGAAACGCAGTCGTTCGCCGAACAGGGGTTGCTGTAGCCTGCGCGCTTTCCGAGCTAAACGCGCTCATTTTTTTTCGCCAAGTTCAGGCATGAAGCGCCCTCTCCCGTCCTCGGGATCTGCCGCAGGCTCAGGCAGATCCCCGGACGATCTTGACAAGCATGTCGTCAGCCCATCCCGTCAAGGAATCATCCTCATGGCTTATGCCCTTCAATGACCTGCACCGTCGCATGGCGCAAATTGGCATAGACTTTGATTCGCCGCGCGAGGGGCCACCAGTCGTACAGAAAAATTTGCACCGGACGCCACATTGCCACCCACCCGATGATCGTCAGGCTCTCCCGCGCAATGCTGCGGATGCTGCCCTGCGCATAGTGAGAAACAGCTTCGGCACCGATGAGACATGCCGCCACAAACGCGATCCCAATCATCAGGCTGATTCGGCCTTGCCTCAACATTTCCTTCAATTCCGACCGAACCAACCCGACCTTGTAATCGAAATGATTATGGATCGCCTCCTTCACCAGCACCTGGGCATTCCCGTCGGATGAAAACTCTTCGAAATGAATATGGATATGCAGCTGACAATCCGGCGCATGTCCGAGCGCCCAGCTTTCGATGAATGTCTCAACTGAACGGTTCAGGTCCTTGTTTAAAAAAGGAGTCGGATCCAGTGAATTGAAGAGTTGCGTGAGTTCGCGTACACGCAGATGAAGATGGTGCTCAGTTCGTTGTTTATTGTTCATGTCAGCCAGCGGCATTCGTTTGCATGAAGCGTGGCATATTCCGGGATCCATCCCAAGATGCACGTTTTGCGGGGTCAATCGATTGCACAAAGCGAAGGCCAACCGATCGGGCAAAGCTCCTCGCCTCTTGCAAACTTTTCTGCCGGTAAATTTCACGCTCATACTAGCGAGCTTTCAAGCAACAGGCAATCCAGGCAACGAGTCACGCGGATGTGTGCGCATGCCATACAGGCTAACGCTTGCCGGCATTGCGCTGCTGCCTAGGCACAAGGCAAATACCGGGGGCAGACTATTGCGCCGGGCGGCAGCATCTAACCGGCAAGGCTTAACCAAAGCCATGGATGCGACTGACATCTCTTGCAAGTTGCTCTTATCTTGTCTATGGTGGAAAAAGCTCGGCAATAATGGCAGACTGGAGCAAACACGTCTAAAAGGAACTTCACATGAAAGCCTCCAGCATTTTGATTCTGACTGCGGCGCTAGCTGTCGCAGGCTGCACCACGGCGCAATCCGGACAAAACATGCCCCCTTCCAATATGCCGATGGGGCAAATGCAACGCGACCGCGACCATCACATGATGATGATGCAGGGCATCGATGCCAATGGCGACGGCAAAATCACGAAAGAAGAATTCATGCGCCACCACGAAGCAATGTTTGACAAGATGAAAAACCAAGAGGGCGTGATCGACATGAAAGACATGAAAACCATGCATCCCCCGGGCTGCGGCGGGATGATGGGACACGACCGCATGCAAAAGTGACGTTGTAGCGCGTCCACCAGCAGCCAACAGTGAGGGCCTGTCCCCTGCAATGACAGCATTGCCCATGCATGGGCGTCGTCGCAGCGGACAAGCGGGCATTTATCGCAAAACGGCCCAGGCATCCAGGTCGATCACCGCGTCGGCCAGCGCAGTCAGCTCTGGCGTCTGCGACACGAAAAACTCCCGCGCATAACCGCCCAGGCGCAACACTTCCCGCTTCATGTCCATGAACATTCGTTTGCGCTGCGGGTCGAGCGAGCCATCGGCCTCGTCCGAAAACAGCGTGGCGTAGTGCCGTCCTGAATGCTGCGTCAGGTACAGGGCAATGGCGCGGGTCAGGCATTCGTTGATCCAGACCCGCTCGCCGCCGCTCATCAAGCCAACGCTCTTGTTCTGATCCGACTCACCATCGTGCACCACGATGTCAAACGTCTCGCGCTGACCGCCCTTGCCGGTCGCTGCCAGCGTCCTGATCGCGACGGTAAAGCGGGGTCCATAGCAGGCCAGCAGTAGCGCGTTCGCCAGGCTTGCCAGGGCCGGCCCCGCATCGTCGATCACCAGCGCAATCACGCCATCGTTGCCCAGGCATTTGGCCAGCAGCTTCCAGTTCCCCAGTTCCGACTCGACCCGCGCCGCGTGCGCCGCGGCGCGGGCTTGGCACGCCGCCAGTTCGGCAGCCTGACTCTGTACGAACGCCAGCGCCTGCACGTCGCCTGCCGCCGCAAGATAGTGCTGTTCCGCCGCAACCACGGCCGCCGCGGCCTGCGTGATCGTCTGGCGCACCCGCACTGGAAGCTGCGGGTCGATTGGCGCCGGTAACGCGGCAAGCGCCTCTGCAATGCGGCGCAAGATGGCTGACTGCTGAGCGGCCTGCCGCTCCCTCTGGTCGGCAAGCAATTGCCGCGCTTCGCCAATCTGCGCGCGCTCGGCGCGTTCGGCTGACGATTCGCCCTCTCCTTCCACCAGCAAGGCCAGTTCCCGGTCGATCTCGGACAAGGCGGCGCTGGCCTGTGCCACTTCGCCTGCCCTGGCCGCCATCACTGCATAGCGGGAGGCCCGCTTCTGTGCGCGACTGTGCCGCTGCTCGGCCTGCTGCAATCCAGCTGGCGCATCGGCATGGGCCAAGAGCGCGGCATGGATTTCCTCCAGTTCCTCCATGGCCGCCACCTTCTGCTTGGCCAGGCTAGCGATCTTGCTGCCGGCGCTCGGCAACAGCGCCCTGGCTTCGCGTGCATCGCCCAGCAGCTTGCAGCGCCCCTGCAAATCGCTGCCGGCGCACGGCACGTCATTGGATAAGCCTAAGCGCCGCACCAGGTCCGTTTCGCGCAAGACTGCCTGGCCGGCCTCGCGCTCGATTGCCGCCAGCTTTTGCAGTGCGGTTCTTTCAGTGTTCTCCAAGTCGTTCAAGCGCCGGGCGCGCTGGCGGCATTGTGCGACGCGTTCAGACCGCGCCGCGCTCACCTGGCCCGCCAGGCCTTCACGCCGGCCGGCGCGCCGCACGGCGGCGGCCCGTGCCACGATGTCCAGTCCTTCCTGGCGCCTGGCCAGCAACTGGCGGCGCCGCGCCTGCGCCTGACTGATCCTGGCTGCCAACTGCTGCGCCAGCCGCTCCAGGCGTTGCCGCTCGACGGCATCCTGTGCCTGCAGCGCCGCCATGGCTTGCCTGCTGCCGTCGATGGCCGCCTGCCGTTCGCAAAGCAGTTCCGCGCGGCGCGTCTCGCTATCCCGTGCGCGCTGCCGCTCTGCCAGCAGCGTTAATTCGGCGGCGCGGGCGCGCTCCAGCGCCTGCTGCGCGACGCTTCTGCCGGCCCCCGCCTCGCTCAGGCGTTCGGCGGCACCTGCCAGGCGCAGGCGCTCGACGGCATTGCAGCGCAGGGCCTCGTCCAGGCTTGCCTGCTCCTGGCGCAGCACCAGCAAACCCGCATTGAGCAGTTTGGCGGTTTCGGCCGCCTGCTGGCCCAGTGCGCGAATATCATCCAGCCCCAGCAAATCCGCCAGCAGCGACTTGATCTCGGCATTGCGGTAGGCGGTCAGCTGACGTTTACCCTGCGCGGAAAACGCCGACGTGAAGAATGTGTCGGCGCCGCCGCACAGCGCGGCGATGCAGCGCTCGTAGTTCTCCACCCGGCCATCCGACACCGTCCCGTCGGGCAGCCGGCAAGGCGCCCAGCCGGCGCCGTCCTGCAGGAACAGGAACGCTTCGGTCTTGCGCTTGCCGTTCTGGCGGATCACGATGTGTGAGCGGTAACGCCGGCCGCCATGTTCCCACACCAGGTCCTTTTCGTTTTCGGGGAGATAGACGTGATCGTAATAGGAAAATCCTCCTGGTCCGGCCAATGCCGCGCGCGACGGCATGGTCAGATACGGGTGCATGTTTTCCATGAGGGTGGTCTTGCCGCGGCCGTTGGCGCCGGCAATGGCGACTAGTTGCGCCTCGCCTGCCAGCTGCGCTAAGTCGAGCGTGAGCGCATCGCGCCCGAGCCCGTCGCGAATGCCATTAAATCCCTTCAGGGTCAGACTCAGCGGGGTCATGACGACACTCCTTGTTCGGGTTCGTCGGTGCTGCCAGCCAGCCGTTCGGCTGGCAGCACCACCGTGGGTGAGTCTTCCAAATCCGGCTTTGCGGGTTCTGCGGTGCGCCCGAGGATCGCCGCGGCGATCGCTTCCGGCGCATGGCAATGCAGGTTTTCCAGGCATGCCAGCAGCGGTTCAGGCATGCATTCGGTCGCCACCGCCCAAGCCCGCACCTTGTCAGCCATCGACACCGCCTGGGCGATGCCAGCGGCGCGCGTGCGGATGACCGGCAAAATCCGCCCCTCCAGCCGGACCTCGGCGGCGTCCCGGAGAATGCGCTGGATCGCGCCACGGTCGACTTCGTGGCGATCCTCGTCGGGCACTTGCCAGCGCACCCGCACGAAGGCGCCATCGAGCGCACCATCGGCAGCGGCGGCCCGGATGGCGGCCAGCTCCGGCTTGCCCTCGAAACTGAGGTCGATCGTGCGTCGCGCCGGCGTCGGCTGCAGTACGCAGCGCCCAGTCCGGGCATCGACTTCCCACAGCAGGAAGCCCTTTTCTCCCTCTTCGCCGTAATGGAATCGCCCGATGGAGCCGGCATAGGCGATTCTCTGCCCATCGGCTTCCCATTGCTGATGCCGATGGATGTGCCCAAGCAGGAAGGCTTGCGCCCGGGCGCCAAACAACGATCCGGTCGTGAATTCATGGTCGAAGCCTGCCATCGGTACGCCATGCTCGGTCACGCAGCCGTAGACCGTGCCATGGGATACGCCGATGCTGGGCACCTGCATGGCACGGGCGGCGTGGTGGGAGGGTACGAAGCCACGCAATAGCAGGGATAATTGCTGGCCGACGGCTTCGGCAGCAACGCCAGCGCCCATGGTCGCTGCCACAGCCGCCTTGTTGACCGTCGGCACGCAAGAAAACAATGCCCGGATGCTGCCGGGCACCTGCTCAAAGCACCAGCCATTGGAAGCGAGCCAGCGGCCGGCCGTCGTCAGGGCCACCTGGCCGATCCGGTCAGCGACATATATCGGGAAGCGCCCGCCCAGCAATCCGAAAACCGCCAGCGTCCCGGGCGGCTCGTGCGAATATGTCCCCTGCAGCATCAGAACCGGGCAATGGTCGGCCAGCCGCCGGAGTTGGCGCGCGAAAGCAGCCACGGCCGGCGCATGCACGTCCAGCGCATGGTCGGTCGCATCGCCTGAAATGACGGCCACCTCCGCCTGCAAGGCAATGGCACGGTCCACGGCATAGGAGAAACAGCGATCGGCTTCCGTCAAATACTTGGCGCAGTAGTGCAAATCAGAAAAATGAGCAATCCGGATCATGGCCGACTCCCTTCCTGTACCACCGCGCCAGTCGCCCGCAGTGCAGCGTCGATCTTGTCGACGAAACCCTCTGCATCATTCTGGTAGCGGTGAATCTCGTCCAGTACGCGTCGCCGGCCAGCCGCATTGTGTTTCCAGCCTGCGCCCCAGCGCCGGGCAGCGTATTTTTCAAAGCCCGCGGCGCCGGCGCCCAGCGCGACCGCCGCCGCCAGCACTTGCGCCACGTCCTGGTTGCACGGCTCCGCGAGTGTCGGGGCTGGCGCTAGCAGCGGCTCCTCAGGCAACACCAGCGGCATCTGTNNGTGCCATCGCGCGGCATCGCTGCCTTCCAGCACCTGTGCCGCCGCGTGCGCATGCAGCAGGGCTGTCTCGTCGGCGTTTGCACGCAATAATGCTGTGATATCAATGGGCGCCTCCAGTTCAATGATCCAGTGAGCAGCCCGCACTGCCTGGCCGTAATCGTCGATGTACGGCACTTCACGCAGCTTCTTGGTGAGATAGAACGGCGTGTGGCCTCCGTCCAGGAAGCCGGAAATGCGTCCGCCACGCAGAAAGCTCAGGGCTTCGAACTGTTCAATCGCCCGGCTCATCGCGTAGAAGCTATTTGTCTGCAACTCGAACGCATCGATCGTACGAATGCCGGGTATGTAGAACAGGAACCGTCCCGACAGGTTGCACTGCCGGCTCTGGAATTCGGGGCAGGTTTCGGGGTTGCAGATGCCACTGTTGTCGGCGCGAAGCACCGTCTTGCGACCCCCAAACACGCGCACGGCTCGCTTGCCATGCTGCTCCAGCGGCACCGGCGCATAACATTTGCAGTAGCGCTCCCGACCGTCCGGGGCGTATTCGCTCCAGAATTTCTTATCGTTTGCGCCCCACGCCACCAGCTCGTGCGGCATAACGGTCTGCCAGCGGTCGGCCGGAAACACCACCGGGAAGCGGTACAGACGTCTGACGCTGTCTTCACGCACTTCGCCGTAGGCGTCCAGGATCTGGCCAGCCATTGCGGGATTGGGAAAGTCGCCGGGGCGCACCGTGAACCAGGCCACGTTCTTCGGGATCAGCGGCGTCCTGAGGTCGGGTACGGCCTGGGTAATGGCACGCGCGATGTCGTCGAACGACTGGTTTGCGGCCACGCCGCGTTCGTAGATCGCTTGTGCGGTCGGGTTGTCCGCTGCCTTTTTGGTGAGCACCTTGATGCCGGCGCGGATCTTGCCGCCGGTGGGGATGCGCGCTGGTCCCTGTCCGAGCAGCGTGGGGATGACAGGATGGGACTCCTGAACTCTAGCGATATCTGGTTTCATGTCGAGGCTCCTGGTCGATGCGATGAATCTCGCATTGACAGCATCTCGCATGAAATCGCGGTATCAAGTGACTGATCCGGCAGAGGAACCTTGCTTCGCGGGTGTCACTAAACCGGGACATAATCCATTTGGCCTAACCCCACTATGGTAAATGCTCTTGAGCTACATCATGCACGTCTATCTTGCTCATCTCAGCTTAGACGACTTACACTCAGAAGACTTACCACATTTCCAGCATTCTCCGGGTGAGACGACATCAGCAATGCTTGCAACAGCCTCGGCTGCACGTGCATTTCACGAGCGATGGCCGACTGCGGCACTCCAAAGTGGTTCTGCATCACTTTCAAACTCTCGGTGATGATTTCGGGCTCTTCGTTGGTAATCAGATGGTCCTCGGACTCCTGCACCGCTTCGCCATGACGATTGAGCCTGATGTACCCGGCTCTCGCCTGATCATCCGAAAACACGCCAAGCTGCCTGCCACGAAAAAGGATCGCCGCCTTAGAGACGCCCCAACGCAACTTCAACTCGGACAGTCCCGACCAGTTAAGGCGCGTGCCACGGATCGCCAGGCGACATTCGCTGCCAAACGTCGTGCGTGGCATCAGGAAGGCACTTGCAAAGCGATTTGCCTGAGTCTCCGTCAAACGGTCACCGGTCAAGACGCCGATATGAAGCGAAAAATGCCCCAACTCATGCGCAATGCCAAAACGCTGACGGCACGACGAGCGGCCAGAACCGTTCAACGCGATCAATGGCCGTTTTGTGGCGAATGACACCGCGTCAATTTCCGGTGCCAGCCCATTCACTTTCATCACCACGGCGCCAGCATTCTCCGCAATCCGGGTGACATTGCTTAGCGGCCCAAGCCCAAGACCAAAGAGTGCGCGAAATTTTTCTGCTGCACGCTCGATCGTCTCTGCTGAGTCGGGATCTGCCTCGCCGACTTGGTAGTGAGGCAAATCGACATGATCATCCAGCACACCGACTAAACGCTTGAGCATTTCACCTCTTGCACGGGCGACTTGTCGCAGCACAACCTTAGTTGTCAGTTGTCGCCGAAAGTGACACTGTTCATCAGATATTGGATTTGGATCGACATGATAAAAAAACTCCGGCAAGACGTTCAGTTCTTCGATGAGGGAATTTTCGAGCTGCACGGAAACCGTTTCAGCGCCAGTTTCCACGCGGCTTAAAAATTGCTTAGATACCCCGACCCTTTCCCCCAGTTCCGTGAGTGACAGATCGTGAAAGAGGCGAATGAGTCGGAGGTTAGTGCCAATAAAAACACTCATCGCGCAGCAATTGCGGGGGTATCACCTTCATCGCGCCGCTTCGGAGCCACTTGAGGCTTCGCGATCTCAACGGGTTGAGCCAACGGCTGCTGGTCATCTACACGGAAAACACGCACTGCATTCGATACCCAGCGACAGGCAACTTCATCGTTGGGTGTAAATCCAAGAAACTCAACCCTGGGTTCTGCCGCACCATCGTACCCTCGATCAATGATGAAGCAAAATCGGCCAGGCTCGCCTTTAGTCGCGAACTCCAGGAAATCCATCTGATAGCGATTTGCTGTCAAAACAGCCCCCTTGGAGGGGTTCGATGGATCGTCATTGCTGAACCTGCAGGGCACGCCGCCAATGGTGAAGACGATGTCATTGTTACTGTTAGATAGGCCAAGCCATCCATGCTGCCCCGACAACGCCTCCGCAACAATCCGGTTCTTTTGCCGCCCGAAGGTGGTACACCCTCGCGTGTAACCACTGTCTGTCGGCCGGGACAGATCGTCTTCGGTCGCATACAACTCATCCAGTAGCCACTGGGAAACTGCTTCCAAACGGTCGAACGACAATTCAGGATTAAAGGCTGAGGGCGGCGGCAAGGTCATTTTGTGCACTTTCATGATTTCGTCAACGCAATTTTGGTGCATTTTTCGAAATTCGTCAATCCCTTTCATTTCAACGAAGTAACACAGTCGTAAGGCAGCTTTAGCTCATATCAAAGCCTTGAAAAGTGTCAGAAATATCGTCATACTTCTAACGTAAGGAGATTGATCCATGCAAACCCTAGCCAAACAAGTTCTGGAACACGCTGCCAGATTGCCAGAAGGCACGCCTTTGGCCGCTAAAGAATTGCTGCATCTTGGCAGCAGAGCAGCGGTAGACCAGGCGCTGTCGCGCCTTGCGCGCCGCAGCACCCTGCTGCGCGCTGGGCGCGGCATCTATGTCTTGCCCGTGGAAAGTCGCTTTGGCACCCGTGCGCCCTCGGCAGCCAAGATGGCCGAAGGCTTGGCACACCAGCGCGGCGAAACCATTGCTTCTCATGGCGCCACAGCCGCCAACGCGCTGGGCCTGACCTCCCAGGTGCCGATGCGGACAATCTATCTGACATCCGGGCGCAACCGTCGCCTGAAGCTGGGTGCCCAGACCGTCGAATTCCGCCATGCCCCAGCGTGGCAACTGCTCTTGCCCGGACAGGCCGCGGGCGAGGTGGTGCGGGCACTCGCCTGGCTGGGCCCGGAAAAGGCTGGCGCAGCCATCCGCAAGCTACGCGCCAAGCTGCCGGCATCCGCACTGGAAGAAGTCGTGTCCACGCGTGCTCGCCTGCCGACCTGGATGGCCCAGCAAGTCAGCACTTTGATCCCGCATGGTTGAATTCTTCCAGCTATCTGAGCGCGAACGCCTGGACGCGCTCGAGTCCGTCGCCAACACTTCCGGCCGGCCTCCCCACTTGCTCGAAAAAGACATCTGGGTGGTCTGGTCATTGCGGCACCTTTTCACCGGCCCCTATGCCGAGCATCTCGTCTTCAAGGGCGGCACTTCTTTGTCGAAGGCTTACCACGTCATCCGGCGCTTTTCCGAAGACGTCGACCTGACCTATGACATTCGCGCCATCGCCGCCGACCTGATCGGCGACGCGGCTGCGCCGCTGCCAGTCAGCAAGAGCCAGGAAAAAAAATGGAGCAAGGAAATCCGTGCACGCCTGGCGGACTGGGTAAAGGCCGAGATCGCGCCACGGCTCATGCAAGACCTGGAACAACAAGGTTTATCGGCAAGCGTGCGCACCGAGGACGACAAAATATTTCTCCACTACGCGCCGCTGACTGCCGGTACCGGCTATGTCGCGCCCGCCGTGATGCTGGAATTCGGCGCCCGTTCCACAGGCGAGCCCAGTGAACCGCGCGCCATCCATTGCGACGCCGCGGTCCACCTGCAGGAAGTGGCATTTCCTGCCGCCATAGCGCAAACCATGCGCGCCGAGCGCACCTTTTGGGAGAAAGCCACAGCGATTCATGTCTTTTGCGCACAGGGCGCATTTCGTGGCGGCGACCGCTTCGCGCGTCATTGGCATGACGTGACGCGCCTGGCGAACGCAGGCTTCGCCGAGGCTGCCATGGTGGACAAAGCCCTCGCCCAAGCGGTGGCCACACACAAAAGCGTGTTCTTCCCAGAGAAGGACACCGGCGGCAATGTCATCGATTATCACGCTGCGGTATCGGGCGGACTGCAGCTCGTACCAGCAGGCGAGGCGCTGGAAAAATTGGCGCTCGACTATCAGCACATGGTCGACGACGGCTTGTTCCTGGACGCCCCGGAACCATTCGAGCACTTGCTGGAACGGTGTGCAGCCATCCAGGACAAGGCCAATGCACCCTGATCACGATCACCTTAGCTCGGGAAAGCCCAGCACACATGACTGCCACAAGGATGGTTATATCGAAAACAAATAACAGTAATCAAGGAAATAAAGCAGACGCTTTGCAGAGGACACGATATAGTTTCTTCGTCTCCTCCAAATCTCTATGAATTGGATTTAGCCCGCACCGCAAGGTTGGCGGGCATTTTTTTGCCGTGCCAGCCTTTCAGCCCTCATGCGCGGCCTGCCTGCTCAGGCGATCCAGTTATCCCAACTGTCGGGAATTTTCAGCAGAATCCATCATCGGATCCTGCTTGCCTGCAGTACGGCCAACTTATTTCGCCGCTTTACGTTTTGCCGCCTTGGGGTCCACGGCCGCCTTGAACCCAGCGCCAGGCACAAACTTCGGCACTTTTCCAGCCGGAATCTTGATCTTCGTGCCTTTGCTCGGATTGAAACCGCTACGGGCAGCGCGGCTCACCTGTTTGAATGTACCAAAGCCCACAATACCGACCGTCCCGCCCTTCTTAACGGTGTTCACTACGGTCTCGGTGATGGTGGCCAAAATACGGGCCGCTTCGGCTTTCGACAAGTCATGTTTGGTGGCGATTATTTCAGCGAGTTCTAAACGGTTCATCTTATCCCTTAAAGAAAAAAGTGACGCGCAGTCACGAGAATGGCGGCATGTACATCGAGTACTGCTGCCGCCTCATTCTCTCCCATACGTTTCCTTGTGGCAAATTCAGCTCTCACGCGCATCGATTCCATGTCTGCTTGGCGCTATTACAGTCCTCTAGCCAATACGTTCTCGATCTTGCCCTATGAATAAAAACCGCCCTGGATGCCTACCAGCTGCCTTCGCGATCAGACCATTCCGCGCACCACCGACTGCAGGGGTTAGCGCTGCTTGGAAAAGAGTTCACGCATCGATTTTTCTCGCCTATCTCCAGGATCTGGCCGATCTAGGCACGCCAGATGGAGACCGTCTGGACATCTTGGCCACGCTGGTTCAGGCCTATGAAACCAAGCACGTTCCCATCTAAGCTCCCGACCCGGTCGAAGCAATCAATCAGCGACTGGCGTGTCAGGTAGCGCATCTAAGGAGAGGCCGTGAGCCAGACCTTTGATTTCAACCAGCCACTTATCCAATTCGGTGACGCAGAGGCATTGGTCATTTCCATTCGCTTGCGTTGCACCTTGCTGGGCGACGCCCGCCACACGAAAAAGCTCATCGACAAAGGGTCCACCACTATTTCCCTTTCGGACACTTCCATTAATTTCAATGCGTTGGAGACCAGTGATTGGGAAACGATTGAGCACCGTAACATATAATTGGTTTGCTCTTTTACCTGGCGACCAATTGGGAAAGCCAATCAGAATCCCTTTCGAATTACGATTGATCTGTGCTTCTAGCGCAGAAAAATGACGGTGTGCAGGCGGAATCCGAGTGTCAAAGTGCACTACTGCCAAATCGCGATATGGGTCCTTGTGGATCAGTTTAGCGGGCCAAAATTTACCGGTTGAGGGATTTTGCAATGTAAGCGTCGCTCCCTTGACCTCGTCGAACGAAACCGGCTCCCCATTTTCAGTTACAGTATGAAAGACATGCTCACATGTCAGCAGCCCTACATCCTTGTATGCAAAAGCAGTACCCTGTCCACCTACCGGTTCCCCCTTGTAGTCGCCCAGCCACTCCAACACAAAGACCGCATTTTCCGCATCCGCGGCGTTTCGGACAACAGCTTCAATTGGCAAACTCGAATATGTAAACGATTTCCGAGCAGCTTGTTCCTTCTCGCATAGCATGTTGTAACGCTCTGCTAGCCGGGTATACAACACATCGTCGCCGCCCCGGACCATCCGGACATACAACAATTTACCCCATAATACATTTTTAAGGCTTGGGATCCCGCCAATTCTACGTTGCCGTTTATACGGACGTTTTTCCCACTCGGCCGTCGCCGCCTCATAGCCATATTTGTCCCAAGCATGCAGTGCCCCTCGTATTGAATCGATAAAAGAACGCTTAACATTTGGCGATTTGTTAATCGTGATTCCCGTAACTTCAAGCCTATGCCTACGGTTACCAAGTCGGCTTTTTAACGGATTAATTCGGAAAGAATTCTTAACAAAAATTGATTGCAGTTCATCGCCCAATGTCAGCACGCCGCTGTCAAAGGAACAGATATTGACCGGTAGCTTGGCAATGTCGCGTACTGAAAGAGAAAAAGTAATGTCATCGCAATATCGAGTATAGATGGCACGATGACGTTTGGCTAAAAGGGTCAAATCTTTGTCAAGCGACCTGCAAATCAAATTGGCCACCATAGGAGACGTTGGCGCACCTTGCGGCAGGATTCCTTGGTATGTACATATCTGCGCAAGCACTGTAGCAACCTGATGCGAAAACTCGAAAGGTTTTTTTAAAAACAGGCCACGTACACGGTAGAACGTGATCGATGGGAAGAAATTTTCAATGTCAATATTTAACAGATGTAGCGTTCGCGGAGAACAGTGCTTTTGTGCGTTCGTGACTATGCTACGTCCGGGAGTGAAACCCTGAACGCATGGCTTAGCCATGCCTGCATTTTCATAGAGAAAATGAAGAAGCTTTTCTTGCACCACCTTTAACGCTATACGGGGCTCATGAATTACCCTCGGCGAGCCGTTTCGTTTGGCTATAATAAAAGTTTTATATGGCTGACGAGGATAGAGCAGTGCCTGAAGTTCACTGTACGTTATGCCGAACAGCTGGTCCGACATGAAGTGAACGCTATGTCGAACAAGTAAAGCAGTTAATGCGTCAGTAGAAACGGTAGCAGCCACAGTGCCCCTGTCACATTGTTTTAATAGGACGCCGTCCCGACAGCTTTTACCTATACCTCGGCCAGTGGCATAGCTATATGGCGAGGCGAACGGTACGGGGTTACCATGCTACAAGGTCAGCGTTAACGCTGACCAGATTAAGTCTTGGTCGGGACGGCCGTGCAATTATAACCAGTTATCATTATCCATTGCCAATAAGAAACGTCATATCCAATTATGACGTCAACTTTCAAGTCTGCGGTAGGGAAATTCCGTGTATGTAATCGCCAAGTTCAGTGGCGTCACAAACTTACTGCTCAATGTTCATGAACATCCTCTTGTCGTCCAAGCTGCGCTAGCTATCAGCCTTAACTACGATCAGATCGTTATAGTGCCGGCTCAGGCCACGTCAAGACAGTCTCAATCTTGTCCAAATAACCTTCCACATCATTACGATCCCGATAAATTGTGACCAACTCGCAGTGCCTCCTGTACGCATTACGCTTTCATCCCACTCCCCAGCGTCGCTTGGTATAGGCATCAAGGCACGACAATTCGATCCCGCGCGCTATTGCTGCAGAGATCACTGCTTCAATACTCGGTTCACCTCCAGCGCAAGTTGTGCTGCCAAATAGAATGCGAACCGCGCTCTGGTTGAACAGCTGGTCAATCATTGAAGAGATTTCTGTACCAGTGACTATCATTTGGCTTATGGCGGCGCACTTTAAAAATGCCATGAATTTCGATTTATTAGCTTCGCTCATGAAATTGGCATTTCAAGTCTTGAATCGGCAGCTGCATTGGATCTGCATTAGTAACCGTTCAATAATGCCAATGCCCGCCCCTCATTGCTCTGGGGTATTATTTCGCATATTTCTCGGATACCCTTATATGCAGTCACTTGCTGATAATCTTGATTCACTCCTGGCTACCACGACCGTAATGCTTTCAGCGGACGGATCCTGTGATGCAGCAGATCTACTGCGGTCGGCAGAGGCTTACGTTGAGCAGACTGGCTACGACAATTGGAATGGCGGCATAACAATATGGACGCTGTTCCTTAAGGTGCCCGCACGCGACTATGCTCAATTCGCTTCAAAGCGTGAAGTTCTCGAAGAACAAATTGATGGCAGACTTAAGCCGGTAGTTGAACAGTTTTCCAGCGATTGGATCAGCTCCAAAATCGTTCCCAAACTGGAAGCTATGCATAATTGGCGTGAGTCCCGTATTGATATTTCTCGTCAAGCGCGTCAAGAGATTATTGATGCTTTGCGCATCGAAAAAGTGTGGTGGGCTGGTCAACTTGATGAAGTGGAGTTCCTACAACGCCTATACGACCTCGATTCGCTCCCGTCTGATGATATCCGTTTTAAGAACGCGTCTGGAGACATTTGGCAGCATCGAGTGAACAATCCCGATGACTGGCCAGATGACTGGATTTTTAGTGACCGTCGTTTCCGCTTGCTGGATGGCTCGACTGATACGTTCCTGCGCTTTCTATGTGAAATAGTGCATCCGATAGTCAGGCCAGATCGAAATGAGGCATTACGCCTTGTAAGCATTTTCAATGAAAAACTCCAGTTGCGGGGATGGAGATTAGTTGAGGAAGAGCCGATTGCGGGACGTCCTCGATTTGTTCCCGTGCAGCTCAAGCTTAGCTCTGGAAGAACTGTCTCCCGGGCTAAAACTGTTGCGGACGCTCTAGATGCTGGTTGGATGCAAAAAGAGATTGAACGTGTTGAAAGGGCCGTTGATACTGATCCCGCTCTTGCGATTGGTACTGCCAAAGAACTGGTCGAGACATGCTGCAAGACTATCTTGACAAAACTTGACGTTGAATTTGCCAAGGGTGCAGATATCAGCGATCTGACAAAAGCCTTGGCAAAGGAGCTCAAGCTAGTGCCAGAAGGGATTCCAAACGAAGCAAGAGGAGCAGAAAACGTTCGACTTATCTTACGAAATCTAGCGGCATTGCCTGGTTACTTAACTGAGCTTCGTAGCCTATATGGCACTGGACATGGAAGAGATGGAAGGCATCGTGGTTTACAGCCAAGGCATGCCCGCCTTGCGGTTGGAGCAGCCGTTGTATTCATTGATTTTGTAACGGAAACGTACCGACAAAAAAGTCTTAAAGCCGAAATGTAATGAATAACGAGATATATAACAGGCGAGAAATTACGCTAATGTCTTGGGTGACATACAGCTGCCCTTCCATGGTCAAACCAACCCACGTACGACTGACTGCAGGGGTTGGCGCTGTTTGGGCAAGAGTTCACGTACCGATTTTTTCTCGCTGATCCCCAGGATCTCGCCGATCTGGTCTTCCGCGGCGCCGCGCTCGTACATCCGGGTCGCCACCGTGCGTCGCACGCTGAGTGCCGACACGCCAGGCAGGCCGATACGCCGGAATATCTTGCGGTAGGTATCGAGGATGCCGCGACAAAGAAAGCGCATCTGGCCCTGCGCGCCGTGGCTATGAATCTCGAATGGCGTTCCCTTCTCCGTCAGAAACAGGCGGCTCTGCGGATCCAGTCCGCGATAAGGCGCGTGCAATGGGACGGCAGGAAGCTGGCCCGCCCGTTCGGCTAAATAATGGTCGATCGCTTCCCGCGCCTTGTCACTGGCGAAGAACAGCGGCCGGCTCTTGCGGCTGACCGCGACCTCGGCACGCATGACCGATTCCTCCCGTACACTGCCGTCTACCTGCAAATAGTCGCGCACCTCCAGCCGGGCGATCTCCAGCGGGCGCGCGCCCGTGGTCAGCAACACGTACAACAGCGCCACGTCCCGATGGAGACAGGGGCTGCGCTGGCGCGTGCGCTGGACCGCCAGCTGGATATCCTGATCGTTCAGGATGCGCCCGCTGCGTTTTTGATTGGTCATGTGCGGTTCGTACCGCCCGATGGCTGCAGTGATCGCCGGCCGGCAGGAGCGCAGCCGCTGCACAAAGGCCAGCCCCTCTTCGTTGATGCCGTCGATCCCGGTTTCCCGGAACAGCCGCAGCGCCGCCGTCTTGATGCGCCGCTCGATGGCAGTGCGCGTGAGTCCGTAAGCGGCCGCCACCGCGTCATAGGTTTTGCCATTGACGACGTCCTGAAGCATCGTAATCGACAGCAGGATTGAATCGGTATCCATAGAAGAACACGCCTTTGAGATTGCCTCCAATGATCGGAGCTTCGAGCCTTACAGGCCATCCGAAAACACCGCGCAATCCCGGCGCTTTCGGCATCAGCATGGCGACAACCAGTGTGCGCAAGGACTGCGCAGCGGATTGTATTGGCTTGTTATCAAAATAACCATTTTATTAATCCGTTATTTGTTGTTTTTTTAGCATCGAATGGGTGGCGAATACCGTTGACTTTCCAATAACTGTTTTATCAATCAATCCTGCTGCATCCCTATAAGAAATCGGACAACCCGGACCCGCTCCTTTCCGGATGAGTGCCCCGCAAACCAGCTTTTGCGCGCCATATGGGTATTCAATCACGTGGTGTTAAAAGCAGCATGAAGCCAACATTGGCGCATGGCAAGGCTCTCCTCCAAACTCGACAAGGATCAAAAACTCGTGCGCATGGGTGCGGCCATTCGTGCCCGGCGCAAGCTGCTGGATTTGTCGCAAGAGGGACTGGCCATCACCGCCGGCATTGAACGCAGCAACATGGGCAAGATCGAGCGCGGTGAGAACAATTTATCTGTGTTAAACCTGCTGCGCATCAGCGATGCGCTCGGCACTAAGGCCGCGGATATCCTGGCGGATGCCGGATTGTAAAGGGTGCCCGGGCGGCGCCAGACATTCAATCCATGCTCGACTGCGCCGGAACTGACTCGGGATCAATTGGCTGGCCACCCTCTTCTGCTGCGCCGGATATTCCCACTTCTTCCCGACCCAGGCCGGATATCGCCAAAGCCGGCGCCGCAACGGCACTGTCCCTTGTCGCCTTTGCGCGTTCCTGTTCGGCTTCGCGGCTTGCCACCTCGTTCATGCGCCGCCGCAGGCCGGCTGCCAGATTGCGTGCTCTGCCCGCCACGCTGCGGATCGTCTTTTTGAAGAGGGCACGCTGGATATCGGCATCGCGCGGTGTGATCACTTCATGGATCTCCAATGTCTGCAGCAAGGGCATCACCTGGTCCAGCTTGTTCAACAGCTCGAAATAGCGCCGACCGCTGGAGGAAATGATGCCGACTTCGAGTTCCAGCGGCCGCGTGTCGTACGTCGCAAAACTCGTTATGCCATGGCTCTTGAACAACGCCTCGGCGCCGTCGATGGCCTGGTTCAAGCCATGCGTTGCTGCATCCAGCTTATCTCGCAAAGCGGCTTCCACTTTTTCGACATCCTCGTGTCTGAGCTTGGTGCGCGCAATGACTGAAATAAAATGGCCATTGAGCTGCAGGGTGCTGAAACAGCGCACGAACAGGCGCTTGGCTTCGGCACTCGTAAAATGCGTCATGACCTTGACGCTGGCTGCTTCGATGCGCCGAAAATCCGCCTTCACTTCCCGCGCCAGGATGCGCTCGTTCACCGCCCCCTGGTCCACTTTCACGATGTGGGTGTCTGCCATGTCGTCGCTCCGCTGGATAGCTATCATGACATGCCATCTTCCGCAGACACACCGGCAAGCGCCACCCAAAAAGGCACGCCTGCCAGCGGGTTTTCGCCATCAGATGGCGAAAGTCAATCAGGCGGCATTGACTTGACGGGGCCGGCGGCGTAACTTGACCTCATGCAGCAGCTAGGAGTCTGCGCGGCAGAAGGAATCGAAATCGACGCAGGATTTTTCAACCTCTCAGAACGCGCCAGAATCGATTTTCTCGGCATGGGGAAGGGGTAAAGGACCCCTGAAAACACCAAAAATCGAGAGCAAATCCTTCTGCCGCGCAGACTCCTAGCCCTGCAAGCCGCCCGGCAAGCCCTGAAGTTCGCGCGCAGTGCGCCCGCGTTACCGGCCGTTCCCTCTGGGCCGGCTCATTATCATCCGCCAAGAATGCTTTCGTGGCGGGAATGTCATCCCGCATCGAAAGTTTTCTCGACCGGTAGCTGGCACACCGGTCAGGCGGCGCAAGCCGCACTGCAGCCAAGCCAGTCCCGTTAGCGCCGGCAGTCCGCCGGCCGTTCCCCACCCTGCGAGGGCAGCTGCCCCGCTGTGGCGGCTATTGCCTCGCATTTTTTATGGAGGCAATGATGCTGAATCAGAGCGTATCACCCAACCCATCACCACCGGCTTTCCGGGCTTCCTGCCCGATCCCTGGCGCCTTCCTGCTGCTCGACGATGCCACGCACGTCGACTGGGAGGAAGAAGAGATCGTGTTCCTGCACTGGCGGCTCTTGAAGGAGGTGGCCGAGCTAGGCGATCCGGCAGCGCCGCTCGAGGAAAAGCTCGACACCCTGCGCTGGATCTTTACCGAGCGCGAGAAGGAAAGTCGGCCATTCTCGTTCGTCAACTGCCTGAAGGTCGTGGGTTGCAGCCCGCTGTCGCCGCTGCCCTATGTCGGGCTGGTCGACGCCGAAGCTGTGCGCGACGCGATCCGCTGCCAAGTCAAGGCATGGCTGCACGCGACGCTGGATCGCTATCCCGCCTGGGTGCGCGAAGCCGTCCACCGCAACCCCGAGTGGATTGACCAGCATCTGGCCAAAAACCCGCAATGGCTCAACCAGCAAGTCAGGCAACAGTCGGCGCAAGGCGATTTGTTCGTCTGAACGACCAGCTGACCCATTTCAACCCACGCGCGGCCAGCAGCGGCCGCAGGGAGACCATCATGGAAAACCACCTGTTCGAAGCGCGTGTCGCTGATATCAAGCGGCGCGCCCATGGCCGCTGGACCGAGCTGCTCCGGGCACTCGGCATCGACGCGTCCATCCTCAACAAGCGCAACCAGCCATGTCCGCTGTGCGGCGGCCACGACCGCTTCCAGTACACCGACAAGTATGGGGAAGGCAATTATCATTGCCGCGGCTGCGGCCCCGGGGGCGGCATCAAGCTACTCCAGGAAATCCACGGCTGGGACTTTGGCACGGTGTTGCTGCGTCTCGAAGAATGCCTTGGCAGCGCCAGCCCCCTTCCGGCTGCCGCACGCCTGCGGGAAGAAGAACCGTCCGTGCAACGGATGAAAAAGCTGGCCAAGCGCATCTGGGATGAGGCAACGGCGGTCGGGGCAGACGATGAAGTCGATCGCTATTTGCGCCATCGCGGACTGGCGCTGTCCGAGTATCCGAAAGTGCTGCGGTTTCATCCCGCGCTGGGCTATTACGAAAAGGATGCCGCAGGCAAATCGCGCAGGGTCGCCGACTATCCGGCCATGCTGGCCTGCATCCAGGGTGCCGACGGTCTGGCAGTGACGCTGCACCGCACCTACCTGCAGGATGGCTTCAAGGCGCAGTTGCGTGACGCCAGGAAGGTGCTGTCAGCCGGGATCAATGGCGCAGCGGTCCGGCTGTTTGCAGCCGACGAGGAATTGGCAATCGCCGAAGGCATTGAAACGGCGCTGGCCATTCATCTGGGCACCGGCAAGCCGGTGTGGGCGGCGATCAATGCCGGCAATATGGAAAAGCTGTGGCTGCCGGAGACAGTGCGCCGCATCTGCATCTATGCCGACAACGATGCCCATGCCGAATACGATGGCCAGGCCTGCGCCTTTACCCTGGCCCGGCGCCTGACGAAAGAAGGACGGACAGGCCGGTCCCGGCAGGTGACGGTGTTCGTGCCGCGCCACGCCGGCACGGACTGGGCCGATGTCTGGCGCTCGCGGAGCGAACAAGCTGGGCGCGCCACGTAGTGCGCTATAGCGCGTGAGACTGGCTGCGATGCCGAGCTTTGCGCACCTGGAGTTAAAAAATGTTTGCGGCGGGATTTCGGCGATCGAAGGACCGGCACCAAGGTTTTTCACTGGCAGCTGCCATGCCAGGAGGGGCGTCTCGCCCATCGAAGGCAGCCCTTGCAATCGTGCGCACTTCATTGCGCTATCTTGGCCCGGCATTGCCTGGCCTGTCATTCACCCCGGCGGGGACATGCACCCCGCCAAGGGTGGTGCCGTTCCCGCTATTTTTTTGGAGAATACCCATGAAAATCGGACGTTCCCTTCCCAGCCTGGCCCAGGAACTCCTGCGCCAGCTCGGCACCAAGCAGGACATGATCGTGCCATCAAGCATGATGGCGTGCCGCACCGATACCAAGGGCGACTGCATGATGACGATCGAGGCCAGCGGCGCTGCCGCCCCTTACGGCATCACGCATCTGGCACGCCGCCAGCTGGCAGAAAAGCTGAAGATCCCGTTTGCGTACTTCGAACGCATGCGCCTCGACCAGCCGGATCTGCTCGACAGCAATATCAACACCTGGCTGCAGGCCGATCCCGAGCGTCGCATGCTCCGCACGCTCGATGGCCAGGTGCGGGCCGTGCTGTCGGAGCGCTACCGGCGCCTCGACAATTTCGACCTCGCCGAAAACGTGCTGCCGATCCTGCAGCAGTTGCCGGAGGTGCGCTTCGAGTCGGTTGAACTGACCGAGACGAAGATGTACATCAAGGTCGTCACGCCGCGCACCCGCTTCGAAATGGCGCCGGGCGACGTGGTACAGGCCGGGTTGGCGATCATGAATTCCGAAGTCGGCCACGGCACGCTGTCGGTGCAGCCGCTGATCTACCGCCTGGTGTGCAGCAATGGCTTGATCGTGGCGGACCGCGGCTTGCGCAAGACGCATGTCGGGCGCATCCAGCAGACCGAGGAAGAAGTCATCACGGTGTTTCGCGACGATACGCTGGCGGCGGACGACAAGGCTTTCTTTTTGAAAGTGCGCGATGTGGTCGAGGCAGCGGTGTCCGAGGCCAGCTTCCTCCAGGTCGCGCAAAAGATGCAGAAGACGCTTGGCATTCTACTCACCGGCGACCCGGTCAGGACTGTCGAGGTACTGGCCAATCGCTATACCCTGAACGAGGCGGAGCGCGCCGGCGTGCTGCGCCACCTGATCATTGAAGGTGACCTGTCCGGCTACGGACTGATCAACGCGGTCACGCATTTTTCACAGGAGATCGACGACTACGACCGGGCGACGGAATTCGAAGCCTTGGGCGGCAAGCTGATCGAACTGGCCGACAGCGAGTGGAATGGACTCGCACAAGCGGCTTAAGAAAGGAAGTCCCGCACTGGAAAAGGCATCCCTGCAAGGGGAAGGCCTTTTCCGGATACGGCTAGGGTGCCAGTTCGGGCAACCTTGTTAGATCGGCGGCGCGGCAAATTATTTGCACAGATTACACATTGCCTCTAACAAGGCAGCCGAAATGGGAGCATTTGCTGGTGGCGGTTTTATGTTGCAAATATTTATCGTTGACGTAATTGTTATCGAAATATTAACCTAAAGAGACATTTTATATACATGAATGGAACAAAGATTCACTGAAATGCTGAAAGGATGTACCGGAACCAAACACTCAGCCGCTTTAAAAAGGCTGCCACACAGTGACGATGCCCTTTGGGGCTTACTGTAAGGAATTATCATGGGCAATATGCAATTTTCCGATGTGCAACTTATCAACCTATCCATGCTGGTCACGTTGCGCGACAGCATCAAACATGACCGAGTGGCCGCCTGTTGCAAATTTGGCCTGTGCGACGAGCAGGCGCGCTTCCTGGAGCTGCTTTCCATCGACCAGATCCTGATGCTGGTCGCCAATCTCGGGCAGGAATGCCTGTTCTTGCCACGGCAGGATATCGTGTCCCTTTTGGCCCTGCCGCTTCCGCTTGCCGGCCCCATCATGTCGGTCCATCCACCGCATCATGCGCCCTATGCACCGCAGCCCGCCGCGGTGCAATGCTGACAGCCATGAGAGGGAAAACATCATGGCGACCCACTCTCCCTATGCCGAGCGGCATATCCGCACGCTCGTGCTGGCAAAAGAATGCGCAGCCCTGGGCGCACGCCTGCGCACCATCGGCTATGTGACGGGCCTGCCGCACGGGCAGCTGGTGCAACTGTTTTTTGCCGATCGCAACACCATACCGCGCGGCCGCCCGCCCGATTCTCCCGACTGGTATCACAGCGCCAATCTGCTGTACCGCACCGAAGCCTCGATTGTCGTGTCGATCTACCGGCGTATCCGGCGGCTGGATTTCGGCCCCGCTGAAGCGCTGGTGGCGGCCTACAAGCACTATCTGTCGATGCACCATGGCGCGCCACGCATCAGCTTCGACCGTGCCTTCGACCTGGCCTCACACCTGGATGGCCTGTGGATCGTCAGGGTGCCGTGCTTTTCGCTCGCGACCTGCCCGACTTGCGCCAGCCAGTACCTGACGGCGGTCGGCGCGAGCCCGGCCACCAATCATGAATGCCCGTTCTGCAAGCTGCTCCATCGCTATCGGCGCGACCCGCGTATCCAGACATCCTTTCCAGTGACGGTACTGCCCAACACCACCGTCCTGCAACTGGGCATCGTCGCCCTGGCCAAGCAAATGCGGGAGGACTGATCACGAAAGCCCGCGCATTGACCGTCCTTTTCTGCTGGAAGCAAGCGCCGCACCGCGCCAGAATCGTTTGTCCCGACCGATTCCCGTCCACGCATGCGCTCCTTTTCTCACCTCCTGGGCCGTTTTGGCCTGCCACGCGCAACCATCGCTGCGGATGCCGTCGCGCCCTCGGCACAAGCATGCGGCAGGCCGGCCTATATACCGCCAGCGACCGATCCTGGCATTGCCGCCCGCCTCATCGACGACGTGCTCGGCGAACACCAGAACCTCATCGACCGCATCAAAGTCTGTTACGGCGTGGACCGCCCGACCTTTGCAAAGGAACTGCTGCCGCTGATCCGCCGGTACGCCGAATGCGTGCATCTGTTGCCAGCCACGCCCGATCACTATTTCCATGCGCCGGGCGGCTTGCTGCGCCTGGGACTGGAAGTAGGCTTTTTCAGCCTGCAAGGTACCGACGGCCATATCTTTTCCGGGCGTGCCACGATCAGCACGCGCCGGCACCTGGAGCCTCGCTGGCGCCAGGCGACCTTCCTGGCCGGCCTGTGCAGCGAGCTGCATCGCACGCTCAGCCACGTGAGCGCCACCAACGACCAGGGCGAGGCCTGGCAACCCTACCTGCTGCCGCTGTCATCATGGCTCGCACGCCACCATGCCGAGCGCTATCACCTGAAGTGGCTTCCCCACGCGCCAGAATGCCGCGCCCAAGGCCTGTTCATCCTTCCCCACGTGGTGCCCAATGCGGTATTGCAGCACCTTGCCAACGGCAATACCGTCATCGTGCCGCACATGCTGGCCAGCATTGCCGGTATGCCGGTTTACCCGGAACACAATATTCTTGATGACCTGGTGCGCCGTGCGGCGGCCCTGGTCATCGACCGGGACTTGCGCGCCAGCGGCGAGCGCAACGGTCAGCCGCAGGCAGGTGCGCACTGGGAGCGCCACCTGGTCGATGCGCTGCGCCAGCTGGTCCGCACCCATCCCGCCTGGCGACCAAACACGGACAAGTCGCGCCTCTGGTACGGACGCGACGGCGCTTTCCTGGTGTGGCCCAATGCCGCTGCCGACCTTCGCGCGCTACTTGCGTCAAAAGAATTGGCAGGGATACCCAAGGAAAGTGACACGATGCAAGACATCCTACTGGCCGCCGGCGTGTTTGTCCCCCAGCCTGACGGCCAGGCTCGGTGGCAAATTCATCCACCCGGCGGCAAGCCAGGGCTTGACGTCGTCAAGCTATCCGCACCGGCACTGCTGTTTGCCGGGCTGGATCCGGCACCCGAACCGTTTGCCGTTGCGCTGGCGCGTGCTACGCCTGCCGCATCGGCACCCGACCCAGCTGCGGCCCAGCCATGCCACGCGACAGAGCAACTGCCGTTGCCCATGGATGCCGCGCCCAACGTGCCTGCCCCGGCCGCCACATCCCCTGCACCAGAAGAGAATGCCGCTGCCAGCGCTGCCAGCCCGGCGTGCCCGCCTGATGGTCCTGTCCAGCTTGCCTTAGAAATCCTGGGGTTCCGGCTGGACGCGCCCATGCGCTTAAACCCCGTGGTGCGCGATGCACTGGCCCGGATTGTCGACACCATGAACCGCGACGAGCCGGGCGCTGGTATCCGCATGGAGGAAGCCGGCCTGTTCATTGCCCTCGCCGAATTCACCCGGCGCCAGCTTGAGCCTTCGCTGGCCTTACGGGCCCTTACAGACGCCGGCATGCTGGCGCAGCCGGACGGAAACGCTGCCACCGTGGCGCGCCACATCGACGGCGAACCAACGCGCGGCTTGCTGCTCGCGTCCCGCTTCATTACCGGCTTTAATGCCGGCCATGCCGCCCTGACAGTCAACAACAGTGGGCCACCGGCATGCTGACGCGCCCATATGAGATGCCATGGCGTCCTGCCTATGAAGCCTACGCTGGTCTGGCGTGGCTGGCCGCCCTGCTTGCCTCCCTTGCTGTGGCCGTCCGGGAAGCATTGCCTTGGCAAATGACCGGTCTCCTTGCGGCAAGCTGCCTCATGATGGCGGTGCTGCGCCTGCGGCAGGCGCTGCGCATCCTGGTGGTGCGCGCCTCGCTGTCGGGCCGTGCCATGCAGGTGATGTCCACCACGACCCTGGAGAAACTGAACAGGCAACCCGACCAAGTGTTTCTGGGCTTCGGCTTCGAGTGGCAACCGGTGCATTCGCAACGCCTGTACGAGCTGGCCAAGGTGGATTTCCGCGACTATGCAGTGTCGCCCGTACTGCTGCGCTGGCTGGGCTACGCGGTCGATCCGCAACCCGATAGCGAGATCGGCTTGCCCTACATACATGGCGTCGCGCCGCGCGAGCAGGCACTCTACCGGCCGCTGCAGAATTTCGAGGGCGGTACGCTCCTGGTGGGCACCACCCAGTCCGGCAAGGGCGTTGCGCTGGCCAACCTGGTCACGCAAGCGGTGCGTCGCGGCGACGTCGTGGTCGTAATCGACCCCAAGAACAGCCGGCGCCTGAAGCGTGCGGTCATGCGGGCCTGCGCCGATTACCGGGAAGCCGACACTTTCCTGGAATTCCATCCTGCCTTTCCAGAAAAGGGAGTGCGCCTGGATTTCACTTTCAACTGGCAAAAGCCAACCGAGATCGCCTCGCGCATCCAGTCGATCATGCCGCCGGATACCGCCGGCGCCTTCAGCGCCTTCGGCTGGGATGCCGTCAATGTCGTCGTCCAGGGCTTGGTCGACCTGGAAGAGCGGCCGAACCTGATGAAGCTGACCAAGTATATCGAGGGCGGCATCGAGCCGGTGCTGGAAGCGGCGTTGCGGCGTTTTTTTGACGCCGCCTGCGGCCCGGACTGGCGCGAGCAGGCGGACATGCGCAAGCTCTTGAGCGACGCCCAGCGCGGCAACTTGAAGCGCCCCTCGGAAGCCGCGAGCAGCGACCTGCTCGCCTTCGTCGCCTTCTATGAGCACCACGTGCCGCAGCACCAGCACAACAAGGTCATCGATGCGCAGGTGCGGACCTTCCGGCACAACCGCGAGCATTACCAGAAAATCACCGCTAACCTGCTGCCGGTGCTGTCGATGCTGACCTCGGGCGATTTGGGATTGAGCCTGTCGCCGGATCCGTTCGATGCCGATGACCGGCGTGCCATCATGAATTTCGAAAAGATTGAACGCGGCGGCCACGTCCTCTACATGTGCCTGGATGCCCTACCCGACCCGTCGGTGGCCTCCGCCATCGGCGCACTCTCGCTGGCGGACCTTGCCGCCCGCGCGGGCATGCGCTACAACCTGGGCGGCTACCGGCGCATCTCCCTGTTTGTCGACGAGGTGTCGAACGTGATCAACCAGCCCTTGATCGAAATCCTCAACAAGGGCGCCGAAGGCGGGATTTTCACGACCTGCGCCATGCAAACCCTGGCCGATCTGGCCAGGCGGCTCGGCAGTGAAGCCGCCGCGCGCATGGCTTTGGGCAATCTCAACAACCTGATCGCGCTGCGCACCAAGGACCGGCCGACGCAAGACTTCATCGTCGAAACCTTCGGCAAGACCGCGATCCACACCCTGCGGGTGGGCTTAAACAATGCGTCGGATGCGCACCTAGGCGATTTCACTTCCGCGTACTCGTCTCAGCTCACCGAAACGCTGGAAGAGCGCATTCCCGCCGACATCCTTGGCAAGCTGCCGAACCTGCAGTACTTCGCCTCGGTATCGGGCGGGCGAATCATCAAGGGGCGCTTCCCGATCCTGGATCCCGGTGCCGGTCAATCCGTGCCCGGAGCGCCGGCATGATCCGCTTCGTATGCACATCAGCCCTGGTGGCGCTGCTGATCCTTGTTCTATACCTGCCCGCAGCCTTTCCGCCCGAGCGTTTCCTCGACCAGCTGCGCGTCGAACACGCCCTGACCGCCGATGCATGGAGCCCCACACACGCAGTAAGCATTCTCGCGCGCATGCTGGACTTGCAAGCGACAGCACAGCAGGCTAGCCCGATCCCAAAATCCTCGCCGGAACCGCCATCCAAGCCCGTTGCGCTGGATGTCGCCTGGCAAATGGCCCAGGCCAACAATCGTCTGTTCAACAGTGATTATTTTCGTGCGATCGACACGCTGTTTGCCTTGGCGACTTACCGCCTCTGCGCACTGGTTGAATGGCTGCCGCTGCTGCTGGCATGGATGCTGGCAGCCCTGTTCGATGGCTGCATGCGTCGCATGATTAAATCCAGGGAATTCATCCAGCACAATCCGGAAGTGTTTGCCCTCTATGCCTGCGCGGCGATCGTGGCTGTCTGCCTTACCGTCGTTGCCCTGGTGCTGCCGGTGACGGTGCCGCCACTGGCCTTGCCGCTGGTACCACTGGCCATCAGCGTGTTTGCCAGCCGGGCACTGGCGAGTTTTCATCGGCGAGCTTGACAGCTAAGGATTGGCTGGAATTGCGAAGTGTATCTGCATTAGCTCGAAAGCAGCCTCACGATTAGACTACAAGTGAACGATTATGATGAGTTGCTTCCTGTGAGTGTCGTAGTGGACACCAAGAGTTCAATGGCAAAGTCAAGCTCATAACCCTTACTTAAAAGGAAGTTAACTGCGAAAAAGATACCCGTGCGGCTCCTTATTTCCTGCGCCTTGTCGACGTCAGAAGACCCGATTGCCAGATCTGAAGCCAAGTAAAATCGTTCCATACCACATGGTCTTCTGAATACGATTGATGCAATTGTTATAAATCAAACTTAAGGTTTGACTTCGGACGGAATCCATCACGTTGAAAGCACCATAGGGCAAACGATTGATGTCCCGATATTGCAAAACTTGTCCGGTAGCAAAATAACCGCTAGTATCGAAATTTGGATACTAAAAATGACAAGGCTGCTGTGAGTTCAGAAAATATTTTGGCTAGTAATTGGAATTTTGCTCGAGACTTTCCACAAGAAACTGAAGATCAGATTGATCGGCCCCATTTTTTGGAGACTATCTCAGGGCTTCTCACCGCCACTACCATCGTGTTTTTGGAGGGTGAGGAAGGAGACGGGGCTACGACAACTTTAGCGCAGTACTGCCGTCGCTATCCAGAACAAACTTTTTCACTTTTCATTAAGCCAGCAAGCCGGTTCGCCTATAGTCTCGACTATCTTCGACTAGCGCTAACTGAACAATTTCACTGGTATGTGTTCGGCACCGCATTTGATAAGGCAACGGTAGATCAGGCCGAATACATGGGCCTTGTCTACAAAGTGCGTAAGAAGAAGAAAAACGCTATTTTATATATAGTAATTGATGGTCTGCACCAGATTCCGCAGGACGATGCTTTTAGGATAGAAGAGATTTTTCGGGAAGTACTTCCGCTCGGCGTCGACAACTTTAGATTTTTGATCGTAGGTGCCCAAGACGAATTTTCAAAATATCTCGGAAAAACGACATCAAAGCCCTATCAACAGCTAAAGTTTAGACTTGAGGAAGTCGAAAAGTTTTTGAATCGCCCGGAACTTTCCCGTGACGAAACCAGTGAAATTTATAAGGTATGCAAGGGAATTCCAGGCCGAATCGCGTCAGTTAAAAGACTGCTTAATGCCGGCGAAACCCTAACCGACATATTAGAGGGTGAACCATCGAAGTATTTGGAGTTCATCAAACTCGAGTTCGCCGCAATAGATCGACTTCCCGAGGGTGCCAAATTAGCACTGGCTGTTATTACGTTTGCGAAACGCACACTATCGCGCGATGAAATCATTGGCATAAGTTCAGCGCTTCCAGATGATTTTTCAAGCTTGGAAAATAGATGTACTTTCCTTAATTCGCCGCGTCAAAGCGGCGGTTCCTTTAGCTTTGTTTCGGAGTCTCATAGAAGGTTTGCAGAAAAGAAGTTGATCGAACTGCAGAAGCAGGCACTGTTGCTACAGATTGACTATCTTCTCAAAAATCCAACAAGCGAAAACGCTTTACGGTTTTTGCCAACGTATTATCAACAGCTGAACCAACAGCAGGCAATTATTGATCTCATCACAACTGATCACTACGCACGGCTCCTACAATCCACACAGTCAATTAGCGCGCTGCGAAATCGAGCCGATTTAGCAATTAAAAGCGCGAACCAGCTAAAAGCTGCGACTGAAATTTTTAAATTCTCACTACAGCAGAACATTCTAGGTGCAGTTGGAACGCAAGAAGTTCTGAACAGCGAGGTCGACGCGCTTGTAGCACTTAATCAAACAGATCGAGCACTTAAATTGTCCAACGAGGCAATGTTAAGAGAGGATCGACTTCGCCTTCTGTCAACTTATTGCAAAGGGATCAAACGTAAAGGTGGAACTGTAGACACCACTATTGTTGACTTTATCCGAAAGCTGGCTGCGGAGATCGATTTTGGCGAGCAACCCGATAACGCAATGGAAATTGCGGCAAATATTCTTTTTTTTGAACCCGACCTTGCGATTGAAATCGTAGAGAAGGCAAACAAAAGAAATCAGACATCAGCAAAAAAAGACACTGAATTATTCAGCTTGTCGATCGCAGCAACGTTATCGGATGGATCCGATAATTCGGGCTTTACTAAGAAAATGGGGAAGCTGATATCCGATGCGTCGCTGCAGAAATTCATCGCATCACTTAATGCATTCACCGAGCAGATGCCCATGAGCGAGGTGATCGGCACGGCGGGACTTATGGATGTCGAACAGCGAATACTTTTCCTGCGCTCGGTTATCAATGTTCGTCGAACGCACAAAGATATTCTCGATGTTGTTGATTATTCCCTTGATATGTTGATCAAAGAAGCCCGCTATACTCCGAAAGCTCGAGATTTAGCTGACTTCTCGATTCCGCTGCCGCAGTCAAAAGCTGACGATGTTCGTTTGGCACGATTGATTGATCGCTTCGATGCCCAACTCGGGCTCATATCGAAAAGTGCTGCATCAAAATATTTGGTCGTCTTGCAAATGCGCCTATCGCATTCTCAATTACACTTGAACCGGAGCAATGCAGAGGAAAGAATATCTCAAACGTACTACGACGTAAGCTGTATCGCGACGCCAGAAGTGCAAGCAGAATGTTTTAGCATAATGTTGAGCATGCTAGAAAGGATGGACTCTGATGGCGCGTTGGAAGCCAAAAATGGTTTCCGCGCAGTTATTAAGGGTGACTTGGCTACGGTTACGGACGCTATTCTCAAGCACACAGCAGATCACTTTGCCGCAACAGAAGGTGTACTACGCTCATTGATCCGCAGTGATCACCAGGCAGCATTCGAGCTTGCTTGCGTCCTAAACTCGGAATCGCGACGAAATAGCGCACTATCATTACTTGCGTCAAATATCGGAAAGTTGCCGTTTTCGGAGGAAAGGAAGGCTTGCTTATTCAAGTCGGTGAATGAGATTTCTGAATACAGTGACCGCGACGAAGCTATATTGGGATTTCATAAGGCGGTAGAGCAGAACGACGAGAGGGATCTTTGGGTTTCAATTTGCGGTACTGTGCGAGAGAAAGCGACTGCAATGGAATGCGTATGCGAGTGCGCATTGATTGAGCTAAGAATAAAGTGTGAAAATAATACTCAAACAGAGAATGACGCAACCACAATCTATAAGCTGATAGAAAAAGTGGATTCCCGATTGCAAGCAATTGACTATGCCTTTACTGCTTCCGCTGCACTTGCAGAGCGAGACCGGCGACAAGCAATTATCTTTTTTGATCATGCTCAGGCACTAAAACTACAAATTATTCCAAATTCCGAGCGCGCAAAAGGAACTCTCGAGAGATGCATTTATTTAATATCGCGGATATCTCAGCCTATTATTAAAGCTGGACTTTTTGATGATGAGGCTCTGGTTCGATATTCAACATTAGTCGAAATGCTTCCGTGCAGCACCACCCAACTTATGGCGTTTTGCGACCTAGCTGCGCGCAGTTGGTGCGCGAATCGGAGCGATCTCACCAAACGCATAATGCAGGAAAAGTGCATCCCTATAGTGGATGCCGCAAAAAATTCAGATATCAATCTCTACAATAACGCATTGCGCACGTGTTTCCCAATATTGCGTTGTGTTAGTTCCGTTAAAGCGTTCGATTTTCTTGCTCAGCTGCCGAAACAGCTCGCTGAAGAAGCTTTATATGAAGCAGCGTTGTTCATCGTTCGAAAAATAACGCCTTATGATCCCTACCACTCATACGAATTCGATAAATTTATTTTGGAACGGGATGATTTACTAGAGTTGTGGTCATTGATTGAGAAACACAACACTGATAGCGGTTTATATGGAACCTTATCGTGCGTTCTCGACGCCGTCTGTTCAAAGACAAATAAAAATGTGTTTACTGGCCAACAACGTGCTGATTTGTTCCAGAAACTACAGCAAGTAATAAATACCAAACTGCCCGATCAGCATAATATTAAGCATGATGGATACAAAATTGCGAGCTTGGCACAGTCCCTTCGCCTGACAGATTCATCTCATAAACAATGGGGGATTTTGATTGACCAGGCGAACCAGATTGTAAATCATGCAGACAGAGCATATGTGCTTATCGAGATTGCGAAGTGTATGCCCGGGAAATACGAGGCTGATAAGCAATTGCTATTTGCAAGTGGAGTAAGTGCCATCGACCTGATACCGTCTCCAATTGATAGGCTAAGCCATTATGAGTCATTCGCTAGCGCTAGTGCTAAGGATGCAACTGCAAGCGCAAAAGCGGTCTTAAAGCGGGCGATTCTGCTTTCTACAGAACTGGAGTCCTCTTCTAAGGTTCAGCGACACAGACGAGATCTGATTGACCTTGCAGAAAAGATTGAGGTTGGGCTAGCGGACGAATTAGTCGATTTAATTGATGATGATCCGGCGCGCGCCTCTGTTAAGCGTGAACTCGCACTGTCAGCTAACCTTAGTAAGGTAAAGCGCACGCTGGCCAACGCAAAATCGGTAACAGAGCTGGAGAAAACCGCGACTGATGAATTTGCGCAAGGCGCGTGGAAGAATTTTAGCGCGTTGGTTGCTGGTCGGCTCGAGATTCGACCAATCGACGTGATGATTCAATACCTTTTGACCATAAAGGGCGTTCCCCTCGAGAGAGGGTATGGAATGTATATGTGGTATGTCGAGAATTTATGCAGAAAATATAATTCTGGGCGTGATCTAGAAGTTCATGTACTACCCTTGGCGGAGGCCATCATTTTATCGACGGAGATGGCTGCGACTATTCTGCGACTTAGCCGTAAGCAAGATGTCCCGATCAATAATGAACCTTCTACAGCGACTAATGCTTTTGTTGTACTGCCTGGTGAACGGGAGCGTGCACTTGATTTTATTAGAACTTGGCTTGAAGCGAATGCTGAAGGATACGTTAAGCTATGCGACGCTTATTTTGGACCGACTGATGTTGCGTTTCTTCGGCTGGTCATTGCTGCGGCACCCCAGTGTAAAGTGAAAATTTTGACCAGTAAAAGTCATCTTAAGTCGAAAAGTGCGACTACCGTTGATGCATTCACAGACGAGTGGCTGCAACTATGTGATCAAGATCCTCCGGAAACCGAGGTAATCGCCCTGGGTTCGGAGGGGCGCGACGAAATATTGATCCACGATAGGTGGCTCTTGACAAAAGGTGCCGGCCTGAGGATTGGTACGTCTTTCAATTCGCTTGGTTTAACAAAAGTGAGCGAAATTTCTGACATGGACGCTGCCCTGGCTGCGACGCATGAGGCAAATTTGGATAGATACTTTGAGAAACATCGAACTATTGATGGTACACGAATGTCGTATTGGTCATTTGCACTGTGATCATAGATGGCCGCTTTCGCTGTACTGCGGCCGGTCGTACACAAATTTGAATGTCCACTCTCAGTCTTGAAACTGCCAGTGAATTAGCGCAGCCATACTTCCTCTCCTGGCCGAACTAAGACATACAATTAAGATTGAGTTGTGAACAAATCCAGCATGGCGTATCCCAGAATATTCGGGCTAATACAATTACAGCTTTTGCCAAATGCAGTCAATCATAATTAGCCGGGCTCATTCCCAACGGATTCACATAATTTCTCGGACTGATCGCAAAATTCCCTTCCATAACAGCACATTTCCCGGGGACTTTCCCCAATTTTTTTATTAATCTTCTTTCATCCGCCGCATCACTGCGGCTTCCCCCTGAATGAAGGAAGAGCACGCCATGGATACTGCTATCCTGCCCCCGCAACATGGGATTTCGTTGGCACCCCGGCCTCCCAGCGAGCCCTCGGACAACATCGTCGAAACGCGGCTCTGGCTCGATGAACACGAATGGCTATACGCGCTGCACAAGAGCGAGCACAACATCTCGCCAACATTCCGCTTTCCCGACCTGATCAGCGCCTGCGTCGCGTTGGTGTTCGCCCACGACAATGCGGCGACGCGCATCTTCGCCTTCCTGGGGACCGAACTGGTCTTGCGTGCGCCGCAGCACAGCCCGCGCCGCCGTGAATCCATGTGGATGCCGCAGTATGTGCTGCTGCAGGCGCTGCAGCGGTCCTCCGCAAACCGGCACCCGCACCCGAAGTTCCAGCTCGACCAGTTGACGACGGCTTGCGTGGCGCTGTGCAACCAGGATGATCCGACGGGCGTGCCGGTGCTACACCAGGCTCGAATCAATACGGCCGAGCGGGTCGCCCGTAAATCCCCTTCCCCTCCGGCCAGCTGACGCCTCCCCCTAAGCACGCCCGTGAGGCCGGTGTCCGTCATCGTCCCACGGCAAGTTGTTCCAAGCCGCACCACCCTGCCCTGACGCTTGTCGCCGGGGCTCACCCGAACCAGACCCTGGCCGCTCAGCTGGCCGCAGCATGGAAGCTCGCGCACGGTGCGCGCAACACTGTTCCTATGAGGGGTGGGCTATGCAGCATCATTACATTGCCGGAATTCTTGTACTGCTCTGCACGCCCGCAGTTGCTCGGGCGTGCTGGGAACAGGCGGCACGTCACTACCGCGTTCCCGCGGATTTACTTGTCGCCATTGCGCGCGTCGAATCGCGCCTGAATCCGCAGGCGATCAACCGCACGCACCTCGTCCGCACCGGTTCCTACGATATCGGGCTCATGCAGATCAACAGTACGCACTTGCGCACGCTGGCGCGCTACGGCATCCGTGAAAACGACCTCTATGACCCGTGCACCAACATCCATGTCGGTGCCTGGCTGCTTGCCGACAGCTTCTCTCGTCACGGCGCAACGTGGGATGGGATCGGCGCCTATAACGCCGCCTGTAGCCAGCTCAAAGGGGCAGCCTGCCAAAAAGCCCGCGCCAGGTATGCCTGGCTGGTCTACCGGCAACTGCCCTCCGAACAGGGCACGCCTGTACTCGCGGCCTCCCGTAAACCCCATCGTCAACTTCCAACAGCCCAGAGCGTGCCGCCCGCCCTCCTCGCTGTTCGGGTGTCGCCATGACGCAAAACACATTACGCCCGGTTGAAAGAATTGGCCTGCTTTCCGCCATGGCGCTCTTGACCATGTCGTGCAGTTCGCCGTCCCGGCAACACGACGAATCTGGGCAGCCACGCCACGCGCACAGCTACTCGCTGTCCCGCAAGCTCACCCAGATGGATTTTGGCGGCAGCGCATCGTATGCCGCCTGTATGGAGCCGGCCTGCCCCGCTGTTACCCCTAAAACTCTGGCCGTGGTAAGGCCCGTAACGGCGCCTCCCACCGCCGCGACGCCGGATGCACCGCAGGCGAGCGACGTGCCCGGCGCGGACATGCCGGTGTTGCGCCTTGCCACCGTACTCCAGACGCTGCCCACCCCACACCGAGCCATCGTCCGATTTTCCACCGGCAGCGCCGCCCTCTCCGCTTCCGAAAAGTCGCGGCTCGATCGCGCAATGGCCGTAGCTCCCGAGACCGGCGAGGTTGTCATTACCGGCTACACCGACAGTACCGGCAGCCTGCGCGCCAACCGGGCGCTCGCCCAGGCGCGTGCCAAAACGGTCCACGACCACCTGCGTACCCGCCTTCCAGCAAACCAGTCCACCTTGGCGTTCAGCGCCCAGGCAGCCTGCTGCTTCCTTGCCGCCAACAACACGCCGCAGGGCCGAAAGCAAAACCGCCGCGTCGAAGTTGTAATGCGACCACAAAGGCAGGCGCCGCCTTGACGCAGCAATGACACGTTTTTTTACCCGCTTGACCCATGCCGTAGCCCGTTGTTTGACCTTCAACTTGACTTAGGAGATATTCATGAATACCGCCCTTCACGATTCCACCGCAGCGTCCATTCGCCTGCCGCGTAAGCTGCTGGCCGCGTTCACCCTCCTGGCCTTTCTCCTGATTGGACTTGGCACCGCCTTCCCCAGCCACGCCCTGGATCTGGTGGCCTTCACCGGCATTACAGGACCGCTCACTTCCGCCCTGACCCAGATTTCCGCGCTCGGCCCGGGCATCAAGGCCCTGGTCGGCTTCGTCGGCTTCGTGGTTGCGCTGATTTCGCTGTCAGCGTTGCGCAACTTCGGGCCGGTGCTGTTCTACGTGGGCCTGGCGATCTTTGCTGCCGTCGGTCTTGTGATCGCCGGCGCGATCATGGGCGCGGTGCTCTGATCGGCACCCAACGGCTGCCATAGGAAACGCCATGCAGACGGAAACCTACATACCCCGGCGTCTCGATGACCAGTGGAAAATTGGATTCTGGGACGTCGATGTCGCCGCCCCGATCCTGTTCTGCTTTTTCGTGGGTTACATGTCCGGCGCCAAACTGTCGTTTGCCGTCTGCATGGGCATCGGCCTCTTCCTGTCCCGCTGGCTTTCCCGCATCAAGGCCGACAAGCATCCGGCCTTCGCGATGCACTGGATCTACTGGTGCCTGCCGCCCAATCCGCTGACGGCAATGCAGGGCACGCCGCCTTCTCACCTGCGCCGCATGGTCGGCTGAACCCGGAGGAACCCGCCATGGAATTTATCAAGCTGGACAACGATCTGAAGGAAATGCGCAGGCGCAACCGGGGCTTGAGCCTGACCGTCGGTGGCTTGATCCTGGGGCTGCTCATTTGTCTCGTGATCATCCTGAACGTTGTCGGCATGGAGCGCACCATCGTGGTGCCGCCGACCATCGACAAGTCTTTCTGGGTCACCCGAGACCGCGTCAGTCGCGACTACCTGGAACAGATGGGCAGCTTCGTTGCCTGGCTGATCCTGGATGTGACGCCCGCGTCGATCGACTGGAAAAAGAACATCCTGCTCAATTACGTCGCGCCCGACCAGCACGGCACGATGCAGTCCCGCCAGGATATCGAGGCCGAGCGTCTGCGGCGCATCAATGCCAGCACCTTCTTTTTGCCGCAGCAACTTGTCCCCAACGAAGACAAGCAGACCGTCGCCATCCGCGGGCGCCTGCGAACGCAAGTCAACGGCCAGGAAACCGCAACCGAAACCAAGGCGTACCTGGCCGAATTCCATTACGCCGGCGGCCGCATGCACCTGAAATCCTTCAAGGAGATGCCCCAATGACCCATCCATTCTTGCGCTGGCCGCTTCTCGCGCTGGCACTTGCCTGTGTCAGCAGTCCGTCCCACGGACTACAGCTCATCGATGCGCGCGACGGCGTGACGGTCGAAGCAGTCATTTCCATCAAGGAGGCGACCCGCATCCGCATCGAGCACGGCCCCATCACCGATGTGTTCGGCAATATCCATTCCAGCAATTGCGCCACGGCGGCGCCGGCAAGCACGGGCGCCGCCGCCATTCCGGCAATGGCGCCCGCCGTCAACCCGGCAGGCGAAATCATGCTCGAATGTGACCGCGACAAGGGCGAAGTCTACGTGCGCCCGGTGGGGAACGCCACCAAACCCGTCAACCTGTTCATCTCCTCGGCCGGCGCCACCTACACACTGCTGCTGCGCCGCTCGGATACGCCGTCGGACACCATTGTCATCCGCGACAGGAATACTGCTCGCACCGGATCGGCCCTGCCTCATCAGGGGCCACTGGGCACCTCGGCAAACCATGTCCGCGCCATGAAAGCGCTGCTGGTGGCCATGGTCTCCGAGCGCAGCGCTACCGACGTGCGCATGGAGGAAGTCAACCGCCCCGTGCAACTGTGGAACGAGGCGAACTTCACGCTGGTGCGACTCTTTGAGGCACGCGGCCTGGTCGGCGAAAAATACATGCTGACCAATATCAGCGGACAAACCATGGTGCTGGCGGAACAGGAATTTGATCGTGCCGACGGCAGCGTGCTTGGCGTCGCCATCGATAACCTGAACCTGCGCCCAGGCGAGAGCACCGGCGTCTACGTCATCCGGCTGGGGAGATAAGCATGGCTACGTTCAACGCCACCACGGTGCGCAACCTGTTCGCGCGCCTGACGCCCAAGCAACGGCAATACGCCACCCTGGCAGCCATCATGACAGGCGGCGTTGGTGCGCTGTGGGCCGTCTTTGCCTTCACCGGCAATGCCAGCTCCGCCGCCGCTACGGCGCCATCGTCCCCGTCTGCCGTCGGCGCGGCCCCGACCAATATCGGCGTGATGGCGCCCGGCCAACAAGTCAATCCGCTGGACCAGTGGGTCGGCACGGCCGGAAGGAAACTTGCGCAGTACGAGCACGAGCGCGAAGAGCAGTCCCGCCTCAACCGCGACCGCAAGGAATTCGAAGACCGCACAATGCAGCGCTTCAGCGACCTGGAACAACGTCTGACGGCTCCCGCCAGGATGCAGCCGGACCCGCCCCGTCCACAGCCGGCGCCGGTCGCAGCGACATCCGTGTTGCCATCACCGATGCAGTTCCCGCCGTCCAGCGCCCTGCCCGCCAGCCTGCCACCCCTGCCCGCACGGCCCGCCTCGGCCGGTGCACTGCCCGAGCGCGCCGAACCACCCACTACAGGGCTGGTGCATGTGGCGATCGGCGACGCGGCCAAAGCGGCAGTCGCCGCCCCAGCCGGCGCCTTGCCTGATGGCGCCAGCCGCGCCGACACGGTGGCCAGCTACCTGCCCGTCAGTTTCATGCGCGGCGTGCTGCTGGGCGGGTTGGATGCCCCGACTGGCGGCCAGTCGCAGTCCAATCCGCACCCGGTATTGATCCGTCTCTCCGACAATGCCGTCCTGCCCAATCGCTTTCGCAGCGAGGTGCGCGAATGTTTCGTCATTGCCGCCGGCTATGGCGACATCGGGTCCGAACGCGCCTACCTGCGCACTGAAAACCTTTCCTGCGTGCGTAATGACGGTTCGACCCTGGAAGTCAAGATCCAGGGCAGCGTCTATGGCGAAGACGGCAAGGTGGGCATGCGCGGGCGCCTGGTCACCAAGCAGGGCCAGATGCTGGCCAATGCGCTCTTGGCCGGCATCGCCAGCGGCATCGGCCAGGGGCTGGCGACCTCATCCACCAGCTACAGCACCTCGGCTCTGGGCACCATCGCCACCACCTCAGGCAGCGACGCCTACCGCGCGGGAATTGGCAATGGCGTCGGCCGGGCCCTGGACCGCCTCGCCCAGTACTACATCAAGCTCGCCGAACAAACGTTTCCAGTCGTGGAAATCGACGCCGGCCGCGAAATCGATGTCGTCATCACCAAGGGGGTACGCATCGACGTTCCCGTCACCTCCAAGGCAGCCGCTGCGCCGCATGCTGACAAGCAGCGCCAGCTGTCCCCCGATATCGCCCCAAAAGGAGTCGATGATGACGACTACTAAGCCGATGCTGCTGGCCGCTGCCCTGGTCCTGGCCGTCACGGCGACTGCCCCTGCCCTGGCTGCGACACCTGCGCCCGACGAAGCCCGCCTGCTAGCAGCGCTGAAAAAAGCCCATCCCGGCACGCGCTTCACCGGCGTTGCGCCTACGCCCCTACCCGGCCTCTATGAAGTATGGATGGGGCCGAACATGGCGCTCGTCTTCAGAAACAACCTTCGCTACCTGGTGTTTGGCCGCGTCTTCGACACCCAAACCATGACCGATCTGACCGCGCCCAGGCTTGCGCAAGCCCAGCGCCTGGACACAGCCACCGAACAGCAGGAGAACGAACCGACCATTGCGATAGCCGATCTGCCACTGGCGGATGCTATCCGGCGCGTGCGCGGCGACGGCAGCCGCACCCTGATCGTCTTTAGCGACCCGGCCTGCCCGTACTGCAAGCGACTGGAAACCGAACTTGAGAGGCTCGACAACGTGACGATCCACACCTTCCTGGTGCCGTTCCAGGGTGTCGCACTGCCGGCGGCCATCTGGTGCGCCGCCGACCGCCAAGACGCCTGGCACCGCTTCATGCTGCAAGGCGACCCAGGCATGCTGGCCACTGCGACCCAGCCCACAGATGCCTGCCCCCATCCGCTCGAACGCAATCTTGCGCTCGCTCGGCGCCTCAAGGTGCGCGGCACGCCAACGATGTTCTATGTGAACGGCCAGCGTTCCGACGGCTATGCCGATGCCGCCGTGATCGAAGCGCGCCTGGCTGCCACCCCGCCCACGCAGAATTCCGCCACACGCCCCCAGGAGGCCAGGAAATGAAACCGTCCATTTTTTCCAAAGCGCGAAGTGTGTCACTCCTCCTGACGGCAGGCCTGTCGGCGGGCTGCGCCAGCATCACGGGGCTGAACGGCAGCGCCGAGTATGGCTGCAAGGCGCCCTTGGGCGTCCGCTGTGACTCCGTCTCGGGCACGTATTACAACGCGATCCAGAACAATCTGCCCAGCCAGCAACCAGCGCGTAAGCCCGAAGGCAGCAGCATGATTCCTGCCCGCCCGCAACCGGCTGCTCTACCAGCCAACGCCACGGCGGTGGCAACCGCAGCACCGACGGTGGCTGCCTTGCCCTTGCGCGCCCAGCCGCGCGTGCTGCGGCTCTGGTACAAGCCCTGGGAAGACGCTGACCGCGATTTGTACGACCAGGGCTATGTCTATGTGCAGGTCGATAACGGCCGCTGGCTGATCGACCATGCGCAGCAACGCATCCGCGACGCCTATACGCCACTGCGCCCGCCTGCCCGACTCTCCCAGCAGGCAGCCCAACCGGACGGGCCACAAGCAGCTTCCGTACTGAATGGCAAGCAGGCCGGCGTCCTGCCCAGCCCGCTGCCGCCCACATCCCAATCCTGGCCTGGTGCCACTTTGCTTACCACCGGCGAAAGCCAATAACCACCGGGAAGAAGGAGATTGCCATGTTTGAAGCACTTCGCGCAGGATTAACGGAAGCCGCCGGCGCCGTCTTGAAAGACCAGGATTGGTTGAGCTTGGGGCAAGATGACTCGCCCGCCGAGCAGTTTGCCAGCTGGCTGCCGTATTCCGCCTATATCGGCGAAGACGCCCTCTTCGTCAACCGCGACAACCTCGGCTTCATGCTGGAAATCATGCCGCAGTCCGGCGCAGACGAACGCATGGTGGAAGTGCTAGTTTCCCTGTATGCAACCTGTCCCAAGGGCACCGGCATCCAGTTTCACCTGTTCGCCTCGCCACATGTGCACGGCCAGCTGCGCCGCTACGCCAATCTGCGCACGGAAGACACCGACCAGGCCGAGAATGCTCGACACTGGGGCCGTCCGGCACGCAACGACAGCCTGTTTCGCCGCCTGGCCCGCCAGCGCGTCGGCCACCTCTTGCTCGGGGCCCAACAGTCGATGACATCGGGCTTCCATTACACCATCCGCGACTTCCGTCTGATGATGAGTGTGGCACTGCCCGGCTCCGCCGCTGACCTCAACCGCCGCGACGAACTGGTGGGATTACGCGAGGCGATGGCGACCACCCTGCGCGCGGCCTCCTTGCCCAATCGCGTCTGCGACGCCGCTGACCTGATCAACTGGTGTTCGCTGTTTACCAACCCCGACCGCATCTCGCGCACCGATGCGCCGAATCTTTTTTATGACGATGGCCGCGAAATCCGCGACCAGATCGTCGATTTCGACACCATCCAGGATGCCAGCCCCAGTGGGCTGCAACTGTGGAAGGAAGGCGACCCTGCCGTGCTGGAAGCCCGCTTTTATTCGATCAAGTCGTTTCCGGAACGCTTTGCGCTATGGCAAATGGGCTCGCTCATCGGCGACCTGATGCAGCCGGCGCTACAGTACAGTGCGCCGTTCCTCTTGACCATGGGCGTGCACGTGCTCGATCCCAACGCCACCAAGGCCACCGTCATCGCCAACCACGTGCGCGCCACGTAAAACGCCCAGAGCAAGATGGCCAACGTGATGCCGGACGTGGGCAAGAAGCTGAAAGACTGGAATGCCGCGGCCGACGCCATCGATGTCGGCGGCGCCCTGGTTAGCATGTACCACCAGCTGGCGATCTTCACGCCACCGGCGCGCGCCGTCGGCGTCGAGGAAACCGCGAAAGCCATCTGGCGGGCGCGCGGCTTCGAGCTCAATGCCGACGTCTACATGCACCGCCAGGCGTTGATCGCCAGCCTGCCGATGACGCTGTCGGAACGTTTTCATAACGACTTGCGCAAGATGCGCCGCGTCACCCGCAAGACCATGGCCAACGCGATCCACCTGGCGCCGCTGGTGGCCGAATGGCGCGGCACCCGCACGCCGACGCTGGTCTTTGGCGGCCGGCGCGGCCAGCTGATGACCCTGGACCTATACGACAATGACCTGGGCAACTACAACTTCGCCATCATCGGCGCGCCGGGCTCCGGTAAGTCGGTGCTGATGAATGAGATGGCCTGGTCGTACCGCGCCATCGGCGCCAAGGTATGGATGCTGGACCTGGGGCGTTCGTTCGAAAAGCTGTGCCGCAAGGCGCGCGGCACCTATATCGAATTCCGACCGGACGTCGACATCTGCATGAACCCGTTCTCGACCGTGCAGGACATCAACGAGGATATCGACATGCTGGTGCCGGCCATCGCCAAGATGGCTTCGATGCAGCACACCCTCGAAGAAGTGCAGTACAAGGCGATTTCGGCGATGACCTTAAAACTGTTCCGGGAATACGGGCGCGAACTGACCATCACGGCGCTGCGCGACGCCTTCAAGAGCGGCACTATCGCCGAACTCGGCGTGGTGAACGACGCGCGCATCCGCGACCTGGCAATCATGCTGAACCCCTATGCCCGGGGCGGCCAGTACGAACGCTTTTTCGAGGGCAAAAGCAGCATCGACTTTTCCAACGACTTCATCGTCATCGAAAACGAGGAATTGAAGCGCAAGCCCGACCTGCACGCGGTGGTGAACATCCTGCTGCTGTACCAGATCACGGGCGAAATGTACCTGACGCGCAACCGCAAGAAAGTCCTGTTCATCGACGAACTGAAACAGCAATTGGGCGATATCGGCGCCGATGATCCTGTCAAGGCGGCGGTCGTCGAGGAAGCCGCGCGGCGCGCGCGCAAGTATGGCGGCGCTTTAGGCACGGCCACGCAAAGCGCTGATGACTACTACGGCTCGGCGCAGATGGAAGCGGCCTTCAACTGTTCCGACTGGGTCTTTCTGATGCGACAAAAGAAGGAATCGATTGAAATGCTCGACCGCAAGGGCCGGCTGACCATGGATGAATCCAAGAAACGCCTGCTCAACTCGCTGCGCACCGAGCCGGGGGTATTTTCCGAACTGTTCATTTCCTCGCCGGTCGGCGAAGGCGTGGCGCGCAACATCCTCGACCCGGCCACCCACCTGCTGTTTTCCAACAAGCTCGAAGACAATGCGCCGCTGGACGAATTGCGTGCGCAAGGCCTGAGCATCGACGAGGCGATTGCCGAACTGCTGCGCCGCCGAGGGCATACCCTATGAAAACCCTCATTTCTCAGAGTGTCATCACCCTCCTGGTCGTCGCCCTGGCGCTCCTGGTCTATGACCGCCTGGTTGCGCGCGCGGCAAAGCCAATCGGCGTCGTCGATGTCGGACAAGTGTACCGCCTGAAGGAAGCAGAGTTCACCCAGCTGGTGACCAAAAGCGCCTCCGAGGCAGAGCGCCAGCAGGCGCTGGCGATGGCGCAACGCTTCGCCCAGCAATTGCCCTTGGCGCTGGAAGAACTGTCGCACGACTGCGAATGCCTGGTGCTGGTGCGCTCTGCGGTGGCCGGCAACCCGCCGCACGCGCTGGACTTAACAATGCTCTTGCGGCGCAAGGTGGGCTTGCCATGACGACCGACCCAATCCTCCTCGGCCCGCGCCATGCCGGCAACGGCTGGTTTTACCGTGCGCTTGCGGCGTCTGGCCGCAGGATGGCAATGCTCTTGCGCCAGGCGCGGCGCCACTGGCTTGGCCTTCTACCGGCCCTGGCAATCTGGGGCTGCGCCCTGGCGCGCGTCCTGGTCGATCCGACGCCGCACCTGCCGATCCTCTTCAACTGGACGCCCAGCCTGCCCTACACGGTGGCGCTGATGCACTATGGCCACCCGCCAGAGCTGCAACGCGGCGACTTTATCGTCTATGCATTCGCCGGCGACGCGCAGCGGCGCTATCCGGGACTGCATGCGCAACCGTTTTTCAAGCAGGTGAAGGGTGTCCCCGGCGACCGCGTCACGGTTACGGGACGCCAGGTGTTCGTCAATGGCATCGCCATGGGACATGCCAAACCGACCACTTTCGACCGGTATTCCCTGACCCCGATTGCCGAGACCGTCATACCAGGCGGTTACTACTACGTGCAAGGCTCGCACCCCGACAGTTTCGATTCGCGCTATCGCGAAAGCGGCCTGGTGCACCAAAGTCAGGTAATCGGCAAGGTCACGCCCCTGTTCTAGCGGAGAAACCCATGCGCTCAGCGATTCTTGCCCTCCTGCTGTTACTCACCTCTTTTGCCGCACCAGGCCAGAGTGCGGCTGCCCAGCCGCCAGCGGAAGACTTGCCGCTGGACGCTTATCTGGCGCTGCTGGAGCAAATTGCACCGGCCGCGCGCAACGGCGCTGAAGCGTATCTGGCGGCATCCCGGCAGCATTGCGGGCGGCTGCTCACAGTGCAGGAATTGCGTCAGGCGGTGGCCGACGGTGCGGGCGACCCGGTGCTGATGGCAATGATGCGCGCCAGCGCCCAGCGCGATGCTGCCCTGCTGCAGCGCCTGACGAATTCAGTGCCGTGCGCTGGAAGGAGGTGAATCATGCCGTCTCGTCTGGTGCCACTGCTGCCTGCCGCCGCCCTTACCCTCGCTGTGTGCGCCGCTGTGCAGGCGGGCGACCTGGGCACAATCGGGCCAGCCTACCCGGTGGCCGAACCCCATCTGCTCGACTTCATCCGCGCCCGCTTGCAGGAAAAAGAGCGCAGCGGCGAACTGCAAAAACTGGAAAAGGACGCGCAAACGCGTGGCGCTGCCTCCGTCACGACACCCGCGCCGGTCGCCGGTGTGACGCTGGCGCAAACCGCCCGCACCTACTATTTTGACCCGACGATTGTTCTCGACCGTAATATTCTCGACGACAAGGGCCGGCTGCTGTTTGCCGCCGGTACCCGCAAAAGCCCGCTGGAAATCGTGTCGCTGTCAAAGCACCTGCTGTTTTTTGATGCGCGCGACCGGCGCCAGGTGGCGCGGGCGCGCGACCTGATCGCCTACTATCGCGGCCGCAAGATCCCGGTCAAGCCGATCCTGGTCGGCGGCTCCTACCTCGACCTGATGAAAACCTGGCACGCACCGGTGTACTACGACCAGCAGGGGCTCTTGACGCGGCGACTCGGCATTGCGCACGTGCCCGCGCTGGTCACGCAGGAAGGCTTGCGCCTGCGCATCGATGAACTGGTGCTGCCATGAATGCGCTTGCCCGCCTGATGTTCTGCCTAGTCCTGTGGCTGCCGATCAGTGGCGTGCAGGCCGCGGGGATCGCCACCTGCACCGGGAAGTTTCCGAACCCGATCACCGACATTTGCTGGAGCTGCATCCTGCCGATTTCCATCGGCAGCGCGCGCATTGGCAATCTCGGCGGCCAGGAAGACATCGACAACCCGGCCAACCCGGTCTGCAGCTGCGGCGTCAATCCGGTCATCGGCCTGTCGGTCGGTTTCTGGGAACCGGCCCGCCATGTCGAGGTGGTCCGCAAGCCCTTCTGCCTGGCTTCGCTGGGCGGCATCGACCTCGATCCCGGCATTCCTGCCCCAGAAGGCGCCCGCTACACACGTCCCGAAGGGGATGGCGACGGCGGCAGCTTCTACCAGGCGCATTACTACGTGAACCCGGTCATGTACTGGCTGGGCGTCATCACCGATTTCCCTTGCCTGGAACACGGCTCCTTCGACCTCGCTTATCTGACCGAAGTCGACCCGCTCTGGAACGACGATGAATTGACGCTGATCCTGAACCCGGAGGGGGTGCTATTCGCCAACCCGGTCGCCGTGGCCGCCTGCGCCGCCGATTGCATCGCGGCGTCAAGCGGCTTTGGCGTGCGCGATCTGTTCTGGTGCGCCGGGTGTCAGGGCGGCATCTATCCGCTCGACGGCCACGTCCCCTATCACATGGGCGGGGTGCGTACCGCCGCGCTCCTGGCGCAGCGGCTGAGCGCCAAGATGCACCGCGAACTGCTGGCGTGGGGCTGGCATGGCCAGGCTGGCTTGTGCGGGCCGTACTTCCAGCCAGTAATGGACAAGACTGCCTACAAGACGCAATTGACTTACCCGATTCCCGCCACCGGCAAGGATAACGGCCGCTGCTGCCAGCCTTTCGGCCGCACCACGGTGTTCTGGGGCGCCGGCAAGGAATATCCGGTGCGCGGCGAAGACTTTGCCTTCATGTTGTTTCGAAAAAGGAATTGCTGTGTCGGCTATTAACCTCTTCCCCAACGCCGCTCGCCTCCTGCCGCTGGCCGCAAGCCTGGTTGCCTGCAGCGCCCTGGCGCAGGGCACCGCGGCCGTCACCGAGGCCGACATTGCACGGGTACAGCGCAACCAGCCGGTCATCACCGAGCAAGACATGGCACGCGCTGCCAAAGCGCATCGACTGCCGCTGGATGCCGCCCTGGACCGACCGCCGCATTCCTCTCCCAACATCGACGCGCTGCCGCAACCGGCCCAGTCGAGCCCGCGCGATCTCGCAGCGCTGGCGCGCGGCTATCAAGCCGGCGCCGAAGGTATGGCCATGGCACAGGAACTGTCTGCCAGCCCGGGCCTGATGATCTTCATCAGTTTCTCGATGCCGCAACCGACGCTGCAGCGCCTGGTCGACCAGGCTGCGCGCGCCCAAGCCACGCTCTTGATCCGCGGCTTCGTCGACGGGTCACTTCGCGAGACGGTCAAGCGCATGCAGGCCCTGATCGGCCAGCGCCAGGTGGCGGTGCAGATCGACCCGCAAGCCTTCGACCGCTTCGCCGTCACCCGTACCCCCACCTTCGTACTCGTGCGCGCCGGCGCGAAGGCACAGCCTTGCGGCGCCGGCCAGTGCCTGCCTGCAGAGGCGTACATGGCGACCTCGGGCGACGTCAGCCTCGACTATGCGCTCGAATTCATCGAGCGCCAGGCGCCCCGCTTTGCCAAGGATGCGCGCATGTACGTGAAGAAACTGAAAGGATGACCATGCGTACCGTCGCGGTGCATCTTACCTTGTGCTTTTTCTTCTGGACGCAGACCCTGGCGCTGGCAGCGCCACATGACGAGGGCGTTGCTGCGGGCAATGCCGCCAATCCGACCGTGTCCAACATGGTCAACCAATCCGTCGCAACGACGGTCGTCCCCGGCTACACGGACACGCCGCCCGAGCGGGCCTATGCCGGCCAGCCCAATCTCGCCTCCCAGGCCAATGCGCGTCTGGCCAGTTGCGCGTTGACGCCGACTGATCCTGTATGCCAGGCCCAACAGGGCGCCATGGCGTCGGCCAATACACCCCGGCCGGCGCTTTCCGCCTACGACCCGGGCGTCGCCGCAGCGAAGGAAATTGCGCGCAATCCGTCGCTCGCGCTGGGCAGCCTTTCCAGCTATTACAGTGGCTGCGTCACTACTGAGGTGAGCACGCCGGCCTCGACCCAGCCGCGCCTGTGCAACCGGTATACCGGGGTCGGCAACTTAACGTGCGCGCGCAGCTTGACTGTGGCGCTCGATCGCACCACCAACTGCATGCCTGGCAACTGGTTCGCCCACGCCGGCGCGGGCACCGCCGGCTTCGATGCGCAATGCCTGCCGGATCGCCCGGACACAGCGCAGCATTTCCGGGTGACGCAATCCGGCACCCCGGTCGCCTATTTCAATGCCGACTTGTCGGTTCCCCGCCTCTTCCCGCAGCCAGTCGCCGATCTCGGGCCAGCGGCTACGGCCGGCTGGCTGGGATTGCCGGCGCATGACCGGGTCTGGATTGCAGACAATGCCTGTACTGCCACAACCTGCACTGCGACCGCGCTGATCGCGCCCGACCACGATGCAACCTGCGCCATCATGGGGGGCGACAGCGGATTGCCGGCATGCACGCCGGTAGAACCCTTCAAGAAAACGTATGCGTCCTGTCCCGCCGACCAGCAAAACGGCGGCAAAATCCAGTCTCTGGCACCGGCCTGCCCCGACTGCAATACGATCAGCCAGACGCTGGATGACGCCCTATGCTACACGCCGGCTGCCAGCGCCACGCCGCACGCCGGGCTGGATGTCAGCGGCAAATTCGGCGCAACACTGTATTGGCAACCGGTCGGGGCACGTACGGTCACAGGCTGGGAAATCAACCCGGCCTTTCCACGGCCGATCCCGAAAATGACGCTGAGCTACACCAAGCCTGCGACGCAGTTTGCGGAAAGCGAGCGCTGGGATGACCAGTGCCCCGCGTTGGCAACGGGTAGCCGCTGCACGGCGATGGGCGCTGAAGTCTGCATCGACGGCCCCGCCACGAAAAAAATCGACGGCAGGGATATCACGCGCGCCTGCTGGCAATACCAGCGCAGCTTTGCCTGCGCCGGCGGCGCACCGGCAGACGAATGCGCCCCGCTGGCGGCGGCGGGCTGCACGCCGGCGGCGTCTACCTGCACCCGGACGAACGCTGCCACTGGCGTCTGTGAAGTGTTCCAGGACACCTACCAATGTCCCGTCCCGGCCCAGACCACCACCACGGCCAACAATTGTCCCAACAATGTGTTTTGTCTTGGCGCCAGCTGCTTCAACACGTCCTATACCAGCGATGCCGATTTCGCCCGCACGATGTCGTATATGGAAGCCGCGCGCGAAGCCGGCGTCTATCTCGACACCGACCGCATGCAGGTATTCAAGGGCGAAGCGAACCAGTGCCGCGACCGGCTCCTAAAGAATTGCTGCTATGCCGATGCCAAGGGCGCCGGCATGACCAACCAGTCGATGTTCGGCACCGGATCGAAGCTGGTCTACGACGTGCTGATGAATGCGGACAACCGCGAATTCCTTTACCAGGGATTCAATGCCCTGGTTTCCGGCGCGGGATTTGGCGGCAGTTTTTCGACCTATGGCGTGACCATCGCCGTCAATGGCGCGGCGCTGCCGGCCGGTTCCGTCACGCTGTACGCGGGCGAGAGCATGATCGTCGCCTTCGACCCCTGGTCGCTGGCCATCGCAGTGGTGATCTATATCGTGATGTCGATGATGTCGTGCAACGAGGAAGAAGGCAAGCTCGCCATGAAGGAAGGCGCGCGCCTGTGTCACGCCGTCGGCAGCTGGTGCTCTTCCTGCATCAAGGTTTTCGGCAAATGCGTCTCCTGCACCGAACATACCACCTCGAAATGCTGCTTCAACTCGGTGCTGTCGCGCCTGGTCAACGAACAGGGGCGGCTGCAGGTCGGCAAGGGCTGGGGCGGCGCCCAGACCCCGGACTGTTCCGGCTTCACCATCGCGCAATTGCAATCCCTCGACTTTGCAGCGATGGACTTGACGGAGTTCTATGCCTCGATCGTTCCCAGCCTGCCCAATGTGGGCACGATCCAGTCGAACAACGCCGCCCGTGTATCGACCTGCTACTACGGACAAGGAAAATGCTAATGAAGCCCCTGCCACTCGCCCTGCTGTTTGCTGCCGTGGCCGTCACCGCACCAGCACATGCCATCGAGCGCACGCCGGTCACGGACCCGCGCCCGCTCATGATCGACGCCCTCGACGCACCGACGGGTACGGCCCACGGCATCCTGGTGGGCGAATCGGCCGACGCCATTGCGCGCCGCTTCCAGTCAGCCTCGCCTATCTATATCGACGTGAGCACGGTGCGCCGTTACCGGCAGGCCGGCTGCAGCCGCCTGAAAGTAGCGATCTGGCAGGAAGACGTGGTACTGCCGGGGGCCGCCGCCCCGAAAAAGCAGACGCTCGACATCGGCATCAATTATTGCCGCGACGGCTTGCCGCCGAAATCCCTGATGTGAAGAGAGCTAGCCATGTCCCCAGCCACTTTCGCGCCCTTGCTTCTATGCTGCCTTTTTGCATTACTGCCGGCCGCCGCGTTATCCCAGGATCCAGGTCGGAGGGTGGCAGCCGTACCTGGCTACTGGTCCGACAACTGGCGCGGCTGGCATTTTTATGAAGACCCGCAGGATGAGCCTGCCGCCGCCAAGGCGGCGCCGGCGCCTCCCAAGTCCGGCCCTGCACCCGCGACAGCGCCGAAAGCCCCGGAACTGGTCCAGTTCGAGCAATTGCAGAAAAGGCTGGAGGAAACCCGCAATATCGCTATCATGCGTCCGACCGAATCCAATGTGCGCCGCTACATGGAACTGGAGTCCAGGGTGGTTGGCCAGGCCTCACTCTTTGCTGACGTCGCCCAGCGAGTGGCGTGGGCAACGCCGGAACTCGATCCCACCTTGCAAGGCCGCCCGGTCAATGCCAAGGCGCTGGAAGTGTATGAGCAGGACCAGATGCAGGGGCGCACGCGCTCGATCGCCCAGCTTGGCCGCGACCATGTGCTGTTCTTTTTCTTTCGCAGCGACTGCCCGTATTGTCATGCCTTTGCGCCGACGCTGGAAGCCTTCCAAGCCAGGTATGGCATCACGGTGGTGCCGATCAGCCTCGATGGCGGTGGCATTCCGGGCTTTCCCGCTCCCAGGCCCGACAACGGCATTGCCCGTACGCTGCAGGTCACGCAGGTGCCGGCCGTCTTCTTGGCACAGCCCTTCGCCGGCAAGATTGCGCCAATCGGCTTTGGCGTCCTCTCCGAATCCCAGTTGCTCGAACGTATTGCCATGGCCGCGACGCCCGTCACCGAAGCAACGGTTCCCAGTCGCTTCCATCCCCTCACACTGCGCTAGGAGAATGCCCATGCATGCCCCCATTTTGCCGCGAGTCATGACGCTTGTCACAGTCGGGTGCCTCGCCCTGGCCCCGTTTCCCTCGCGTGCTGGCGACCTGAATGCCGAAGTCGACAACATGTTCAACAATCTCGGTGCAGTCGGTAACTACACGGCGCCCGGCGCCTTCCGCGGCCAGACTTTCAACACCTATACCGGCGGCAATCTCTTCATGCGCGCTCCCAACAAAGTGTACCAGCTGGCATCGATCCAGTTCCCCAGCGCCAAGGCCGGTTGCGGCGGTATCGATGTCTTTGGCGGCTCGTTCTCGCACATCTCCGCCACCGAGTTCAAGAACATGCTCAAAAACATTACCGCTGCCTTGCCCGGCATTGCCTTCCAGCTTGCGCTGGAATCCGTCTCGCCCCTCTTGGGGGGACTCACCAAATGGGCAAAGGGACTGGAAACCTGGATCAACAATGCCCGCATCAATTCCTGCGAAACCGCCAAGGCCATCGTCAGCACGGCGGCCGATGCTGTGGGCTACAGCAGCCAGGAAACCTGCGCGGATCTCGCCATCGAGATGGGACTGGAAACCGACCGCGATGCCGCCCGCCGCCGCTGCGCCACCGACCGGGCCGGCATCCTGGCCACCGCCCGCGCTTCGGCCGACCCGCAGATCCGCAACAAGGCGCCCTTCGTCGGCAACCTGACCTGGAAGGCGCTGCAGCTCAGCAGCGCCTATCTGGATGACCAGGAACGGGAACTCATCATGAGCCTGGTCGGCACGGTGATTTTCTATCCGGAAGAAGCCGCCCAGGCGCCGGCGACGTTTGCGCCTACCATGACATCGATCAGCCACCTGTTGTATGGCCAGGCCAATGCCAGTGGCGGCAATGTCACGCAGCATCTATTGAAATGCAATAATTATGTAGAGTGCGATGTCGTCACGCTCGACACGAGCTACGTCCATACGCCCTTCACGATGAAGGTGGAGACCATGATGCGTTCGATCTCCTCAAAAATCGCCACCCGCACCGCCATCCCCAACAATTCCGCGGAAGTCGGCTTCGTCAACCAGACCACGGAACCCGTCTACAAGATGCTGTCGATTGGCGCCACCATCCCCGGTTCTGGTCTCGCCGACAGCCTGATCGCGCAATACCGCGATGTCATCGCCGCCGACTATGCCTACGTTTTCCTGGAGCGCAATCTACGCATCGGCATGGCGGCGCTGGACAAGGATTATCTGCTGACCCATACCCAGCGTACGCAATCAGTCGACATCCGCAAGCGGGCGCAAGGCCTGCTCTTGCAGCTTGCCCAGGAAAAGAACCTGTTGTACCAGAAGGTCGGCTCGTTCAAGGCGGTGGCGACGCACCTGGAACAACTGGAGCGACAACTGCGCAGCAGCATGCCGCAACACGTCATGGACATGCTGGGCCAGCAGGCGGCCTACATGAGTAAGTAAACGTCACACTAGCCAGCGCGAGGTCGCCGCATGTGGGAAATTTATGCCTACCAAAACTCAGACAGCCTGTTTGGCATCTTCAATGCCATTGCCGCGATCCGAGGCTCCAACACGTATCTGAGCGCCATCGCGGCTGTCACCTTTTGCGGCTTCATTGCCGCCCTGCTGGCATACGCCTTTGCGCCGCACAAGCTGCAGGGCTGGCAATGGCTGGCGTCGGTGGTGCTGGTGTATGCCATCCTGTTCGTCCCGCGGGTGACGGTCGGCATTGTCGACAAGACCGGCGGGGCTCCAGTGAAGGTGGTGGACAATGTCCCCTTTGGCGTCGCCCTGTTCGGTAGCCTGACCAGCACGATTGGCAATACGCTGACCGAGCTGTTCGAAACCGCGTTCCAGGTCATCCCCGGCAACCCGAATTTGCCGAGTGAATTGACATACCAAAAGAATGGCTTGATGTTCGGTAATCGCTTGATCCGGGAAACCGGCAAGGTGGTGTTCCAGGATCCGAATTTCCGCACCGACCTGGTCAATTTCATCCACAACTGCACTATGTATGACCTGGTCGACGGAACCCTCGATCCGACCGTATTTGCGCGTGCCGACGATGTGTGGGGCCTGATGGCTACCCCGAACCCAGCCCGCTTCACCACGCTCACCAGCAGCGGCGGCGGAGTCAGCACCGACACCTGTCCCAATGTCTACAACGACCTAAATCTGCGGATACCGGCGCAAATCAGCTTCATCCAGGGCAAGCTTGCCACGCAAATGAATCCCACCCTGCCCGGTGCTGCGGCCGCTGGGGTGATCGCTGCGCAGATCCATCAAGCCTATTTGAAGAACAATATCGCCAATGCTGCCGCCACGGCCGCGGACATCATCCGCCAGAACGCCGTCATCAATGCGGTCAACGACACGAGTCAGCTGATCGGGCAAAAGACCAATGATCCGGCCTCGATGGTCTTGGCGGTGGGCCGCGCCCAGGCGATTGCGCAAACCAATGCAGCCTGGATCAACAGCGGCAAGATTGCCGAGCAAGCCTTGCCGGTGGTGCGCAATGTCGTCGAAGCCCTGGCTTATGCGATTTTTCCAATCATGGTGCTGCTGCTGTTCCTGACCGGTGGCCGGGAAACGATGCTGGCGTTGAAGAACTATATTGCGGTCCTCATCTGGATCCAGCTGTGGCCGCCCCTGTACGCCATCCTCAATTACATGGCAAGCATGTATGCGGCATCCGAACTGGCCGCCGCGGCCAATGTCGGCAGCGGCTTGAAGGCACTGTCGCTGCAGACGGCGTCCGCCATCTACGCCAATGCCATTTCCTCGGAAGCGGTAGTGGGATACCTCACCATCAGTATCCCTTTCATCGCCTGGGCAGCCTTGAAGCGCATGGAAAACCTGGGCAACACTGTGGTGGGCGGCCTGACCGGCCTGCAATCGACGGCCGCCATGGCAACGGGAGCGTCGGCCGTCGGCAATGTCAGCATGGGCAATGTCGCCATGGACCAGATACAACTGGCGCCCAACCGCACCTCCGCCTTCATGAGCAGCCAGCAAAGCGACATGACCGGCAACACGGTGTCGGCGAATGCTTTGAATGGCCGCACCGCGGTCAGCCTGCTGCGCAACCAAGGGTTCGCCTCGCGCGTGGTTTCGATGAAGGTCTCCGAGCAGGACGTGGTCGAAGCCAACCAGTCCGCTGAAGCCGCCCGCAGCGAACTGGTCTCAGCCCATACCGAACGCTCGGCCATGCTGGCGGACGTCGTCAGCAAGGGCACAACCCAGCTTCATTCCAGCCGGAATTCGCAGGGCAACCAAAGGAGCAGCTTCGAGGAAATGGGATCCGGCCTCGACCGCCTTGACCAGATCACCAAAGGGGTGGCCGAGAAAACCGGCTTGAGCCAGCACCAGGTAGCCCAGATCGCCTTCGGCGCCGCAGCCCATGTGGGCGTGGCTACGCCAGGCTTCTCGCCGGTCAAGGCCGGCTTGCAAGCCAATGCCAACGCCGGTAAATCCTATTCGTCGGGGCTGTCAGCCGACCAGCAAAAAGTTCTGAACGCGCTCACGCAGGAACAGCTATCTGAATTCAAGAAATTTGGCGACCGTGTCAGCCGCGACCAGAGCTGGCTCCAGGCGGCATCCACCGACCAGCGCGAAGCCAGCGACCTGTCATCGCGCCTGGCCAGCGTGACGGCGCGCGCCCAGCGCGCCCAGGCCAGCTATGGCGAACGCACCGCGCGTGCCGAACGCCTGTCTTCCGCACGTGAACGCGGCGAAACCGTCGCCATCGACCTGGCGCAGGATCCCCACAACGTGGCCATGTTCCTGCGCTATGCGGAACAGTATGGCGGCAATAGCGCAGCAGCCTTTGCCCTCCTGGAGAGCGAACTGGCCCGCCAGGCGCTGCGGCCCAACCGGGTCTTCTCGGATGGCGCCGCCATGCCGGCATCCTTTACCGACGTCAAAGCGCACTACACGGCACAGGCCGACGACCCTCTCCTGACCCCGGGAATCGATGCCCAGGGCCACGCCGATCGCGCCCGTGTTGCCAACAAACCGGCGCCAGATCTGGGCGCAGCGAGCCAGGGGCAACAGTCCGCGTCCACGCCGTCAGCCATACGTGAACAGGTCATGAAGGAAGGCACTGCCTTGCGGGGAAAAACGTCTGCCGCCCAGGCTGGCTTCGACAACGCAGCGCAAATCGTCCCCACGCAGGACGGTACCTTGTCGTCCCGCCGATCTCTGCTGAAGCAAGCGGGGAAACAAGTGGTCGAGGATGGCGGCAACACCGCCGACAATGCCAAGGATATCGTCAAAGATCTGCTGAAAAAGAAAAAGGAATGAAGCGAAAAGCAGCTTTTATTTTGAAGATTAATATTTTTAAAAGATATCTCTATTTCGAACTAAATCTGCAGCATCTCGCCAACCAGTGATTGATTTTGAGATCGGTTCCGGATCACCGGCAATTGGAAATCGTTCTTTTTCGTCTTCCCATTTTTCCGCCATGGTCATCAACTGAGCCGCATCGAGGTCGGCATTGTCGTCCAGGGCACCGCCGCTCGGGTAGTCTAGCGAGCTCTCATCCGGTGTTTTTCTCCCGATCGCCTGCACCACGGCGCACACCCCGCCAGCAATGGCGCCAGCGAAAACGGCGCCGATTGTCCCCATGACCACCATCAGCCCGACGCCTTCCTGTGTTGCAGAAAGCGCGCCAAGCATGGCGCCGATACCCATTGCAATTCCGATGACGCAGAAAACCATGGCCTGACCTCCATTGGCGGTGCGCGACGTGGCCCCGTTGTCTTCCCTGAAAATCGAGCAACTATTCTACAACCGGCCCGGGGGAACAGAAAGGGAAAGAATGCGGGGATTTCAGCCACGGCTTGTGCCAGATCATAGAGCCCCCTTCGCCTGGCGGGAATGCCTGCTGCTAATGGCGAATGCCCGGCAAAAGCCCCGCCTTTTCTACTCGCGCTCTACCTGTTGGAGGCAGTACCATAACGTGATCGCTACTTGCATCCCCTTCTTTGCTGCTTTTCTGATCTGGGAGACGCCCATGACGCCGGATGACACCGCCCACGAACCACGCGCGTCCCACCAGCAAGAGCATCCCCCGGCGCCATCGCCCCACGAGACCACGATGTTGCAATTGCTCCGCGAAATGCGCGAGCAACGGCTGGCGCTGCAGGCCGAGCACCAACTCGCCGCATCCGAACGCCAGGTGGAACGGCGCTGGAAAATGGCTTTTCAAGGCGTTTTTTTCGTGGCGCCGCTCATCATCGGCCTCCTGTATTTCCTGTTTTTTCTCAGCTCGTCCGGATTCCGCTGGGGGCCATTTGGCGAGGTGGTGGGCGTGGTCCGTATCCATGGCCAGATTGCCGCCTTCTCTCCAGCCTCGGCCGACAAGGTCATTCCTGCCCTGGAAAAGGCGTTCGCCAACACTAATGTCAAGGCGGTGATCCTGTCCATCGACAGCCCGGGCGGCGCCCCCGTCGAAGCCGAGCGCATCAACCATGCAATTGCCTCCCTGAAGAAAAAATATGGCAAGCCCGTTGTTGCCGTCATCAACAATCTTGGCGCTTCCGCCGCTTACCTGATCGCACTGCACACCGACAAAATCGTCGCCGGCAAGTACAGCCTGGTGGGGTCGATCGGCGCCATCCTGGCGCCCTGGGAACTGCACCGCGCCATGGCCAGACTGGAAGTGTCCCAGCGTGTCTACGCCTCCGGCAAGATGAAGTCGTTCCTGAATCCTTTCACGCCCGTCTCCCCCGAGATGGATGCCAAGGCTCAACAGCTCGTCGACCAGATGGGCCAGACCTTTATCAATGAACTCCAAGCGGCGCGCGGTGCGGCATTGAAACCGGGGATCGATTACGGCAGCGGCGAAGTGTGGGGCGGCCTGGAAGCGAAGGAAATCGGCTTGATTGATGGCATCGGCACCGTCGATGACGTGGCCCAGCAAGGCTGGGGGCTCAAGACCTATGACTTCGGTCCGCATCAGGAAGGTTTCGGGCCATTGTCAGCCCATACGGATGCCTCCCTGTTGCGGCTGCTGGAACACGTCCTCGCCCAGCAGCGCTTTCAACTGCGCTAGCAATGCAGCACAGTCTGTCGCTTTGCTGCATAAGACAATATCAATGGGCCTAGCCATATATGTCAGCACCATGGCTAGCATCCTAGCATGGCGGTGGGGTTGAATGCATCCATGAAAAAAATGGGAGAATGCAGACGTATAGCAAGTTTGTATACCTGCTCGTCGCCTGCATTCATTATTCTCGAGGATTCGCCATGCCCAAGTCTCACCCCACCCCAAAATCGATACAGCGGGAGCTGGAACACGCCGGGAAGCTGTTGAATCAATTGGCCAAGACATTGACACGTATTGCAGCAGATACGGCTGCTTTAGGAGAGGCTGCAGCAGCCAAGGCAAACGTCGCCCCTGCTGGAAAATCAAGCAGCCAAGGCGCTACTGCGGCAACCTATCAGTTGAACAGAAAAACACCGTCCAGCAAGACCGCGCAAGGTTTGCCCGATACGAAGGGCGATTTTTTTGCCAAGCATGTCAAAAAGCGCAAGCAAACAGCTTCGCAAATATTCCAATCCGTGCTTGCCTCGCTGAATTTCGAACCATCCAAAGAACAATCTGCCATTTTGCGCAACCGTTTATCGGTATGGCTAGCGAATGCGGTCAAGTCCGGCACCCAACCCCTGAGCAGCATCGGCACCGGCAAAGAACGTCGTTACTACCGCGCTTAGGCAAAGGTCTCTAACTTTCTGCGAAGAGTGAAGGATGTGGTTAACGTGGCAGCACTTACCATAAGCGCATCAGCCAACGTGCGCCATTTCGCTGGCTCCAATTCTCTGCCTGGGGAACACCGCACGGCAAGATGCATCGAACAGAGTACCCATGCGCGACGGCCACGGCCCTAGCCATTCAAGAGTAAGGAAGAAACATTATCATGAAAAAATTGTGTTTTGCAGTTCTTTTGGCAGCATCCTCATTGGTGCATGCCGCCGGCGAAGCGATCACGGTTTACAAAGACCCGAACTGTGGTTGCTGCGAAGGTTGGGTTGAGCATCTGCGTGAATCCGGCTACAAGGTAAAAGCCGTTAATTCTGAAGATATGTCTGCAGTGAAGAAGCGGCTTGGTGTACCTGATGAGCTAGCCTCTTGCCATACTGGCGTTGTCGACGCTTCGGGACAGGTCATGGAAGGCCATGTGCCGGCCGCTGCCGTGAAAAAACTGATTGCGAAACCGTCCGTAAAAGGCGTGGCAGTGCCAGGGATGCCCGCGAATTCGCCGGGCATGGGTAAAATGGATGGTAATTTGGTGACCGTTGATTTTTCTGGCAAGGCCTTCTCAAAGGACTGAACGCGGACCAGCGCTGCGGTCGATGTAATTAATAAATCCCGGGAATGAGCTTTTTGAGCCGCCTTTTGTATAGCGCATAACCGGGATATTGTTCCAGCAGCAAGTATTCCTCGCGACTGAATTTGATCAGACCGCAGCGAAGTCTGCGAATTCAAACTGACTGACTACTAGCTTCGTAACGACGAGTCAGAAACTGTGCTCCGTACAGCCACGGCATGCCGTGGCTGTACGGACAGCTGTTGGATGAATTATTCAGAAAAAATCTGCTCAACAACCTCTACCACTGGGTGCTTCGACGCTGTTGCATAGCATTCTGCAGCTACAGGCTGCGTCCCGTACTTAAGACTTTTTTTTAGCCCAATTCAGGAATCCAGTGTAGGATCGAAGTAAGGCTTTTGCACGTAAACCACGACTTTACCTACGTTGATGTCCTTCGGTGCGATGGCCGCCATCTCGAAAATGGGGGTGCCGAGCGTGTAGAAATTCCAGGTGAATGATTTCCCGTCCACCAAAAACCTCACCACTTCCCAGCGTTCGACATTGACATACTTGGTCGTTGGCGTGATCGTGATGGTGCGTTGTGCCGCCGCTTCAGGTGCAGTCGTACCAAAAGGCTCTTTCACCCTGGACGAAAGCAGCGCCTGCGTCTCCTTGTCTACCGCCATTGCGGTAGTGCCTACGGTTGCGGACAATGCGCCCAATACAATAATTGTGGCCAGTTTAATTTGGTTCATGATGATTCTCCTTGCGGGTACCCATTGGGCGGTTGTGTATGCTTGGTATTGTAGGAAGTCACTGCTTACCAGAGCCTGACGGTAAAATGACATTTTCGTAATATCACTCAAACAACGCGCTTTTCAGGCCCACCCTATGTCCTCAAAAGAATTTTCCTACCCTCCAGAAACGCTTCGCTTCGTCGGAAAAAGCTGTACAACTCGATTCTTTGAACTTGTCTTTTCTTGCGACTGCTATGGATTGTCGAGCCACTGAGAAACGACCGCCTCACGATACTCGAGGTGAATAATCGCCACACTCTTGAATCATCTTAAATAAATAGCCGACTCACCCTTGACCTTCCCACTATGGAAAGTCCAATACTTCACTGAAATCGCGACGTCGCCAGGGCAATTTTCGCCATGGCCCAGATAGATGGAGATTGAAATGAATATCGGTGAAGCAGCGGTAGCCTCCGGCATGTCTGCAAAAATGATTCGATATTACGAAAGCATTAGCCTCATCAAGCAAAGCCGCCGCACCCAAAGCGGCTACCGAACTTATGGCGACAGCGAACTCCATACGCTGCGCTTCGTGAAGCGAGCGCGCTCACTCGGCTTTTCAGTGGAACAGATCCGTGAGCTGCTGTCGCTGTGGCAAGACACCGGCCGCGCCAGCAAGGATGTCAAGGAAATCGCCATGGAACATGTAACCGAACTCGACAAGCGGATAGTGGAAATGACGGAAATGCGTGACACCCTGAGGCACCTGGCAAACGCCTGCGCCGGTGACCATCGGCCGGAGTGCCCGATCCTGGTCGGCCTGGCCGCGACTGTCCAGGTCACACAAACCGACACCAGTCGCAACCATGCGTCGTGCTTGACGGATCCCGGATAAATTTCGATTAGCCTAGTCCTGATCGCGTGGCAAAGCGTCAGCGGATATTCAGCCGTTTTCCTTGACCTGGTTGATCGAATACTTGGGAATGTCGACGACTAGGTCGGCATCGCTAACGATGGCCTGGCAAGACAGGCGGGATGTCGGCTGCAAACCCCATGCACGGTCCAGCATGTCGTCTTCCTGTTCGCCCGCAGGGTTTAGCGAGTCGCCCCCTTGTGCAATCACCACATGACACGTCGTGCACGCCCCTACTTTGCCACAGGCATGTTCGATCTCGATGCCGTGATCCAGCAAGGCATCACACACGGTGGTGTTGGCGTCCGTTTCAAAAGTCGCGCCTTGGGGCAAATATTCTGGATGCGGCAAAACAGTGATTTTCGGCATAGTAAATTCCGTTGACGAATCAAGTCCAATCACATTGCACGATCTGCTCATCTTCAAGCCTATCGTCCCTCGTAATTTCTATTTATAACTATATGCTTTCCCCTCGTGGGAAGGTCAAGCCCCCCCCCACCAACAACAGCATGGGCTTTACAGCGCACAAAGCCTCTGCACATTCTGGGAACATAAGCAGATTTGCAAGCTCGCATTCAGTGAGAGGCACACTCGCGATGCAGAAGGTAATATCGATGGATGACAACCAAACCTGAATCGCTGGACCTGCCACTACGCGATCCGCAGCAGAAGTAAGTGAATTCCGCATTAACTCTTGATTGGAATAATCATGGCCCATGAACAATTTGCATCCTGTATCGAAGCCTGCAACACGTGCGCAGATGCCTGCGACCATTGCGCAGCAGCCTGCCTGCAGGAATCCGATCCGAAGACGATGACACGCTGCATTTCCCTGGATATGGACTGCGCCCAGATATGCCGCATGGCGGCCAGCTATATGGCACGCGGCAGCGAATTTTCCAGTACGATTTGCCAGGCTTGCGCAGAGTTGTGTGAAGCTTGCGGCGATGAATGCGCAAAATTCCAGATGGAGCATTGCCAGGCGTGCGCGCAAGTCTGCCTCCGTTGCGCGGACGAATGCCGGCGCATGGCCAGCGGTGCGCCGAGGGCAGATAAAGGACAGTCGAGCGGCATTGCCGCACATTAAATTAGTGCGCCTTCCTTCACCAAGGGTGACGCCGCTCTGCCAAGGCTGCCATCACGGCCAATACCTTCGTGTAAGTGGCAATTTTCCTTGTCTCTTCTTGCAATGTTCAACATTGGCATTTGCCGCGATTCTTCCGCACGCAGAATTAATCAAGTCAATCCGTTGCATAACCATCCGATTGGGCATGCCAGCAAAAGCATCCATTCCAACAATAAGGAGTAGGGAATCATGTTCAAGTACCTTCAGCACGGCAACAAATCTCTTGGCACCATCATGACCACATGGCTGTTTTTTCTGATGACGTTACCTGCGCACGCGGACGGCCCAGGTCGTGGCTTAACCGCCCAGTTCGAAAAGGACTACCTTGTTTTCATCATCAACCATCATTTTTCCGCCTTGCGCATCACGGAACTGGCCGCAGGCACGGACCGGCAGCGGGACGCCGCCGTGGTGAACCCGCAGGAAGGCACTTCACCAACACCGGATACCTCGCCGACGCCAGCCAAAGCCAGTGACGACGAAATCCGCTCCATGGCGCGCGCAGCCAACCGGATGCAGCGCGAGGAAATCGCCAAGGCACAGCGCTTTTTGAAGGAATGGTATGGCATGGACAGCACGCCTCAGCTGTCTCAAATCGGCCAACAGCAAATTGCCCTGCTGGAGCAGACGGCGGCTGGTGAAGAATTCAATCGCGAATTCCTGGAAATTTTCAGCACCCACCACTACCATGCATTGATTCCAAGCCTCGATTGCCAAGTCAAGTCGGAACTAAAGCATGATATGTTGCGGCAGTACTGCCAAGGCATTGTCGAAAACCAGACGCGTGAAATTCATGACCTGCGCACGCAACTGTGCAATAAATTTGGCATTTGTGACTATCAGCCGACGAACGGCGTGAACGGCCGGCACAGCGCCAGCAGCCGCTAGCGTGGCAGCGCTCCGGCTACTGCCGGGGGAAATACATGGAAAAGACGGTTTCTTCGGTCGTTGACCGTGCCGAGATTTCGCCGCCATGTCTTTCCACGATGGCCTTGGTAATGGACAGACCCAGCCCGACGCCTTCATTGTCGAACTTCAGATGACTGCGATCTTTCTCGGCGCGGTAAAAACGCTCAAACAAATGCGGCAGTGCGTCGGCAGGTATGCCAGAACCTGGATTGCGCACAGATAGGGTCACGCCATCACGTTCATCCTGGATCGATACCAGGATTTCCTGGCCAGCTGGCGTATAGCGTAGCGCATTCGACAGCAAGTTACTGATCGCACGGCGCATCATCAGGCGATCGCCCTGGATCTTGCCGCTGCCGGCCAAGCGCAATGCGACCTGCTTTTCCTCCGCCAGTGCTTCGTAAAATTCGAATAGCGCCCCCACCTCCTGCGCCAGCTCGATCACTTCGCGGGATGGCAGGAGCAAGCCCTGCTCGGTCCGCGCCAAAAATAGCATATCCGAAATCATTCTCGCCAGTCGATCGAATTCTTCGGCGTTGGAAGCCAGAATGTCGCGGTACTCGTCATTGCTGCGCGCCTGGCTGAGCGCAACGTGCGTCTGCGTCATCAAATTGCTGATCGGGGTGCGCAGTTCATGGGCAATGTTCGCCGAAAACTCGGATAGCCGCCGAAACGCATCTTCCAGCCTACCGAGCATCTGGTTCAGCGTCGCGGCCAGTTCCGCCATTTCGACCGGAACCGACTCGATGGGCATGCGCAAATCCAGCTTGCCGGCGGTGACGCTCGATGCCCGTTCTTTCATCGTAAAGAGGGGCAGCAAGCCCTGCCGGACCACCAGCCACCCTAGCAAACCGCAGGCCAATGCCGCCACGACCACATACATGCCCATCGCTCTTTGAAACTTTGAGATGAAGACCGCATGGTGGTTGACGTCGACCGCAACCGCGACGATGACCGGCGCCGTTCCCGGCATTCGGGTGG
>DPRS01000037.1 GCA_003537575.1 Oxalobacteraceae bacterium | reverse complement strand
CTTGACTGGAACCAGGACTTTCATGATTCATTCTTCCGTCTTGATCTGGGATACGTCGGTAGGCAAGGCCGGGAGAGGATTTGCGGCGATGGACCGGCACACCAACTGCGCCATTGCAAAGGCCAGCTGTTCATTAGTCCATAGGCCTTCTTCCCGGAACCACTTCGGCACCCAGTTGATCGCGCCATAAATGGTAAAGATCGCAAGCTTGGGGTCACACGGAATGACACTGCCGTCACGCATGCCTTCGCGTACCAGCTCACGAAGCTGGCCTTCGTACATATCCCGCTTCTGGAAAATGATTTCCTTATGTTCCGGAAGCAGGGCATGCTCTTCAGTCAGAATGACGCAACGGCTGAGTTCGTGCAATGAAACCTTCAGATAGCCCTCAAGGGCCATCTGCAAACATTCCAGGCCATTGCTTCCCGCCAGCTTCGCTTTGTCAAGACACTCGAAGGCGACACGCAACGCTTCGCTAAATGCCTCGTATAGCAAAGCATGCTTATTCGGATAATAATGATACAGCGCAGCCTTGGTCACGCCCACACTGTTGGCGATATCGTCCAGGGATGTAGCATGAAACCCATTCTTGCTGAAGGCTGTGACAGCTTGCCGCAGAACCGCTTCGCGCTTCAGCTGATGCAATACCTTCCGGGTAGGTACTAAATTTTTCCAGGCAGTCACGCCTCATCTCCTCATTTAATTTTTACATACTGTGAATAGTGTTATCTCGGCCAATCCGGCTAACCCGCAAGTGGCAGATGGTACATCATCCTTTTTTAGGGATATACAGTTCTGTCAGCGTGCCCTCGTAGGCTTCGGCGGCAAAGGCAAAGGTCTCGGACAGGGACGGATGAGGATGAATCGTCAGTCCGACATCGCCGGGTTCGCATCCTGTCTCGATGGCCAGGGTCGCCTCGGCAATCAGATCGCCCGCATGCGGGCCGACAATACCGACCCCCAGCAAGGCATGCGTTACTGGATCGACCAGAATCTTGGTGAGCCCCTCGTCCCGTCCCATCGTCAGAGAACGTCCGCTAGCCATCCAGGGGAAAGTGGCTTTTTCAAAAGGAATCCCGTCGCGCTTGGCGGCGGTTTCATTCAAGCCAACCCATGCCACCTCCGGATCGGTATAAACCACTGAGGGAATGACTTTTGCGCTATTGGTGACATGCATCCCTGATGCAACCTCGGCAGCAATCTTGGCTTCATATGACGCTTTATGGGCCAGCATGGGATTTCCGACCACGTCACCAATCGCAAAAATGTGCGGCACATTCGTGCGCTGGGCACTATCCACCTTGATGAACCCCTGAGCATCCACATTGACGCCCGCCTTGTCAGCATGCAGGCCATCGCCGTTCGGCCGACGTCCGGCGGCGCTCAGGATCCGGTCATAGATCTGCGGCGATGGCGCCTTGGCACCGTCAAAAACAACCTTGAAGCCTTCTTTGAGTGTTTCTACCGCCTTGACACGCGTGCCAGTCATGATTGTCTTGAGCCGCGCGCCAAGCCGTTTTTCCAGGGGTCGCACGAGATCGCGGTCACATCCCGGCAGTAGTCCATCCGTCAGTTCGACCACACTGACTTCCGAACCCAGGCTGGCATAGATGGAAGCCATTTCCAGGCCGATCACGCCGCCGCCCAGCACCAGCAAGCGCTTTGGCACTTCCTCGAGCGCCAGGGCGGAGGTGGAATCCATGATGCCAGGATGATCCGGCAGGAACGGCAGCCGCACAGGCCGGGAACCGACCGCGATGATGGCCTTGTTAAAACGCACGCTGCCCTGACCGGCAACCTCCAGTACATTGGGGCCGGCAAATACCCCCTCGCCGCTTAAAACCTTGACGCCGCGCTTGCTCGCCAGGCCAGAAAGTCCATTGGCGAGCCTGGACACCACGGAATCCTTCCAGCTCCTTAAGCGATCGAGCTTGATCGCCGGTTTGCCGAGTTCGATCCCGCGCTCATTCCATTCCGCCACTTCATCGAGCAGTTTGGCTGCTTGCAGCAAGGCTTTTGACGGTATGCAACCGGCGTTCAGGCAGACCCCGCCAAGCACATTGCGTTTTTCCACCAGAGCCACGGACATGCCCAGGTCGGCAGCACGAAATGCGGCAGTGTAACCGCCCGGCCCGCCGCCGATCACGACCAGGTCGACGTTCAGATCTACTCGCTGGTTCATTTACATTCTCACTTTCAATAATCTCTTCTATCGCAGGTCCGGGCGGTTCAGGAGCCGCCAAGGTAGGCACTCGACAGACCCGCCAGCCCGCCTTCCTGCAAGGTTTTACTGTCACCCTCAAACGCCAGCTGGCCGTGCTTAAGCACATAACCGTAGTCAGCCACCTTCAGGGCCAGGTTGGCCATCTGCTCGCTGATCAATATTGCCCGCTCACCCGCGCTGCAATACTCCTTGATGAACTCGAATATCTGGGTGACGATGATCGGGGCCAGCCCCAGCGAAGGTTCGTCGAGTATCACCAGGCGCGGCGCATGCATGGTCGCCATGGAAAGGATCAGCATTTGCTGCTGCCCGCCGCTCAGGGTTCCCGCCTTGGCATTCGCGCGTTCCGCCAGTATCGGAAAGTGCGCGAAAACCGCATCGCGCGCCGCCTTGAAACTGCCCTGGGGCTTGCGGAAGTGCCAGGCCGTGGTCAGGTTCTCGTCCACGGTGTGCTGATGCAGGATGCGGCGGCCCTCCATCGCATGCGCGATGCCCATGCGGGCGCGCTCGTGCGGCGGAATACGGGTGATATCGCGGCCGTCCAGCAGGATCTGCCCCGAGCGCGGCCGGGTCACGCCAGAGATGGCGCGCATTAGGGAAGACTTTCCGGCGCCGTTCGCGCCGATCAACGCGGTGATATGGCCAGGACGTGCCGTCAGCGTAACACCCCGTACCGCCTCGATCGCCCCATAGGCAACTTGCAATTCACGTATCTCAAGCATGACAGGCCTCCTCAGTGCCCAGATAGGCCTCGATAACCGCGCTGTTCGAGCGCATCCCTTCCATATCCCCCCGGTAAATCTCTTCCCCGGCCTCGAAAACGACCACTTCATTGACCAGCCCGGCCAGGAAATCCATGTGGTGATCGATCACCATGACTGCCACGCCGTTGTCCTGCGCCATGCGGATGAGCTTGATCAGTTGCTCGGCTTCCTGCTCCGAAAGCCCCGCAGCCGGTTCATCGAGCATGAGCAGTTCCGGATCGCTGGCCAATGCGCGCGCCACTTCGGCAAGGCGCTGGATGCCATACGGCAGGTCGCCGATGATGTCGTCCGCATGCATTGCCAGTCCTGATATCTCCAGCAATGCGTTCACCCGCCGCAAAAACTGCATCTCTTCGGCTTGCGCCGCGCCCGTATTGAAAGCCGCACCGACGGCGCCATGCAGATACAGCCGGTTGGCGCCCATCAGGATATTCTCGCGAACGGTGAAACTCGGCACATTGCGCGGGTCCTGGAATGTCCGCGTGATGCCGGCCCGCGCAACACGGAACGATGGCCAGCCGCCGATATCCTGGGCATTGAACCAGATATGCCCGGAGGTAGGCTGGTAGATGCCGCTGATGACATTCACCAGAGTGCTCTTGCCGGAACCGTTCGGACCGACCAGGGCGGTAATCGTGCCGCGGTGAAGCTCGAGCGATACGCCCTTGAGCGCACGCAAACCGTCGAATTCCATGGTCACGTCCTGGATCCGGATCAGCGGTTCTGCTTTGCCTTGCACATCGCGGCGAGTCAATGGCATTGCAACTTCACTCCCCTGCCCCAGGTCCGACTGCTCGAATTTGCAGTAGCGGGTCCTGGTTTTGAGAAGCCCCGCCAGGCCCTTTGGCAGCAAGGTAAAAACGCACACCAGGATCAGGCCGTAAGCCATGTACTGATAATCGTTGAATGCCTGGAGCTTTTGCGGCAAATAGGTGAAAACGATGGCGCCGAGGACTTGCCCGGTCAGGGAACCGAGGCCGCCGACGATGGACATCACGAGCACCTCGACGGAGCGCATCATGCCGAAACTCTCCGGTGTCAGGTAGCCCACCAGGGGGGCATAGAAAGCGCCTGCCAGGCCAGCGATACCGCCACTGATGGCATAGGCGGCGCGTTTCGTTGCGCTTTGCGAAATACCCAGCGTTCCCGCGGCGATCTCGCTGACATGCACAGCGTAAAAGGCACGGCCGAAATGGCTTTTTACAAAGTTGCGCAAGGCAAGCATCACGCCCAGCAGCGCCACCAGGATGATCCGGAAGTACCACACGGTGTCAATGGTCCAGCCGAACAGGTTGAGAGTGCCGATCTGCGACGAGGGAATGCCGCGCATCCCCATGATGCCTCCGGTGACCCCGCGCCATTCGCGCGCAAGCTCATAGACAATCAGGCCAAAGGCGAGAGACATCATGGCGAGATAAAATTCCCGCACCCTGCCGGCGGGGATCGCCAACACATAACCCACCGCCGCAGTTGCCACGATGGACAGCACGAAAACTAGCGGAAAAGGAATACCCCAGGTCTTGAGGACAGCGGCGCAAACATACGCGCCAATGGCAAAGAAACCCGCGTGGCCCAGTGAAATTTGCCCTGTGATGCCAGTCAGCAGATTAATGCTTTGCGCTAGCAAGATATTGATCAGGACGAAACTCCACATCTGCACCGTGCCGATATCAGCGAAACTCGCGCCGATCGCAAATGCCAGGGCGAACGCGCCCAGCACCCATGTGTTCGTGATCAGTTTTACCAGTTTTTTCATGAAGATCACACCTTAACCGTTTCGCGTTTACCAAACAGACCCTGCGGACGAATAGTCAATGCGCCGACCAGCAGAACGAATGCCACCATTTCGGCCGCAGCAGGTGAAACGTAGCCGCCGACCAGTTTTTCCATGATGCCCAGCGTGAGTCCGCCGACCAGCGCGCCTGCGGCGCTGCCCATGCCGCCGACGACAGCGGCGACGAAAGACAGGATCAGCAGGTGCATGCCGAAATTCGGGTCAACCGTGCCCGAGACTTGCGAGACCAGAATGCCTGCGATCCCTGCGAGCAATCCGCTGACCAGGAAAGACCCGATCACGACGCGGCGAACCGGGATGCCCAGCAACGATGCCAGTTCACGGTCATGCGCCACCGCCATGACGCCGAAACCCCAGATGGAGCGCCGCAAAAACAATTCCATCAAACCGACGATGAGCACGCAGATGATGAAAACAGCGATGTACTGCACGGAGATGTAGGCGCCGAATAACTCGACCGTATCTGCGCTACTGAAAAGAACATCCGGGAAAGCTACTGCCTGGGTGCCGAACAGCCAGCTGGCGAGCCCCTGCAGGAAAATCCCCACGCCCAGGGTGGACACAACCCAGCCCATGCTGCCGGTGAGCTTTCGCATCGGACTGACTGCGATGAGTTCGACGATAAACAGGATCAGTGCCGCAACTGCAAGCGACACGCCGATGGCGACCAGTATGCTGACTCCCCTGGAAACCAGCATTGCAGTGACCATGGCTGCAGCCATCATGACTGCGCCCTGGCCGAAATTCAGTACCTTTGTCGTCCAGAATGTCAGATTGAGTCCGAGGGCAACCAGCGCATAGACCGCCCCGACACTCAGGCCGGAGACCAGCATTTGAATGAAAAAATCCATACAGCACCTTCCACAATGATCAAAACGGCCGGACGGTTTTTTCCGTCCGGCTCAGTTCCATGCTCAGCGCGCAACCGGTTTCAGTTTTACGGCATTGCCTTCCTTCTCATACTTGAATACACGCACGGCATCGCTTTCAACGCCATGGTGTTTGTCTTTCGAGAAGGAGTACACTGCGTTGACGCCCTGGTAATCCTTGATGGATTCGATGCTGGAAATAATATCCTTGGGTTTGGTCGAGTTGGCGCGACGGATGCCCTCGAAGAGGATATTGGCAGCGTCATAACCGTTCGAAACGGAAATCGCCATGAAGAGCTGAGGGCTTTGTGGATCGTTGCCCCACCAGCGGTCGACACCGTGCTTGGCCTTGTAAGCCTTGGCAAATTCGGCAGTCGCCTCACGCATCGGATTGCCGTAAGCGCCGATCATGGTTCCGAGCGTGCCGATGGTGAGGTCGCCAGCGCCTTCCTGATAGGGTTGCCCCAGCGCGCCGTTTGCCGCCACCAGCGGCGCCTTGACATTGAGGCGGGCCATGGTCCTGCGCAGCACGGCAAGGTCCTTGCCCAGGCCGATTGCCGCAATGACGTCAACATTGGCGCGGCTCAAGCGCGCAACCTGCGCAGTCATGTCCTGGGCACCCTGGTTATAGGAATCGACCGCGACTGGCTTGCTGCCGCCGTTCTTCTCGATCGCCTTGCCCAGATATTCAATGCCGGTCACGCCATAGGCGGTGCTTTCATGGATGACGCCAATGCGCTTGAAGTGCTTCGCCAGGTATTCGCCCATCGCAACCGATTCCACATCGTTTTGCAAGGCGAAAGAAAACACGTTCGGGCGCGGCTTGACGCCGGGGACACCGTCCGGATAGGTAATCACCGGCGTCTGGGCGATCGGGTTCATGTAGGGGCGGCCGTCGGCCTGCACCATGTCGATCACCGCCAGCGTCGGACCGCTGCCAGCCGGCCCGATGATCCCGACAATGCTCTTGTCATCCAGGATGCGGCGCATGTTCTGCACGGCCCGATCCGGATTGAGCTGATCATCGAGCAGCAAGGCAATCTCGATTTTTTTGCCGTTGATTCCGCCCTTGGCATTCCACTGTTCGACCGCGAGTTCAACGGCACGACGGTTGCCTTCACCGAATTCATTGTAGGGGCCGGTAAGCGCCGAGGTCATGCCGATCTTGATGGTATCGGCGGCAAACGCTACAGATGCCACCATCGAGGCAGCGGACATCGCTGCCATCAGTACTGCCCTTTTAGAATTAATGCGCCATTTCATGGTTTTGTCTCCTTGATTTATATCTACATTGATCCAACACTACTGCGCCCCAATGGCGCGACCTGCGACAACATCGACCGGCTGCTGAATTGGCTGAAATGCGTTCAGCACATCGTTCAAGTCGGCTTGCGGCAATTCTTCAACAAATTTTTCAAGATACGCATAGGATTGCGCAGCGACGCCGGTTTCCTCGCCAATTTGCCGGATCAGCCGGGAAACGCCGGCGCGGTCGTAGCTGTAAGTCGCGTGGTCGGCCTGAAATTCCTCGATAAGCGGCGCCGCTTGCCCCTCCACTTCTACCTCGATGCGGCAAGCCAGCAAGCCAAGCGACTCATCCGGAACCGGCGTCAGCCGCGACATGAATGCATTAATGTCGCAGTCATCGAACTTGCTCATCTGCGCCACTGTCGGGACGCCATTGAGCAAAGTCGTGGCGACGCAGTACTGGATGCTCATGAGCGTTCCGGAAACGCTTTTGAAAGGGCCGCGCGAATTCATGCCGGCGTAACCGACCACGGTCGGATTGAGATAAATTTTTGCCGACTTGACGTTTTGCAGCGGCGCCTGGATTTTTTCGCGCAGGCGCAATGCCGCATTCACCGGCGTCTGGTTCAAGGCGCAGACCGGATAGGGCTTGAAGGTCACTTTCATGACGGACCATTCGCGGCCGAGCTTTTCCTGGAAGTGTTCGACATTGCAGTCGGTGCGCACGAACGCGCGGACGAATCCGGCGCGGCCTTCGAACGCATTTGCAGCGGACACCGAGCCTTGCAATGCCAGCGCTGCCGCAGTCAGGCCATTGCGGCCGGCAATTCCGACCTGATAGCGCCATTCATCAGTGCCGTCGCCGAACGACTGCAATATGCCGCCGGTAAACGAAGCGGCATTGGCCAGCGCCGCGCCAGTCTGCTTAGCATCGAGCTTCCACAGCCTGGCGACCGCAGCGGCGGCAGCAATCGTGCCGTAGAGGGGAGTAGCCCGCAATCCGGCCGCCGTGGTTTGCGGCGAATAGGCCGACTCGAGCGCGCCACCCACTTCGTAGCCGGCCACCAGGGCGGGAATGAAGTCGGCGATGTCGCCTTCGCCATTCTCGACCAGGGCGGTCAGCAAAGGCAGCAGGATGGCGCCGAAATGCGCCACGCCGCAGGTGTCTTCCTGCGCCCGGCCGTGAAACAGCGCGGCGTTGGCAAACGCTGCGCCCGCTGCGCTCGTCTTGCGCCCGTCGCGCAGCAGGGTGGCGCCTTTTTCACGCGCGCCATCCAGCATCAGCACGGATCGGGCCGCCACCGGGAAGAAAGCGGTCGTGTGCGATCCCAGTGCGATCCCGTAGCCGTTCAGGATACAGGCCCGGGTCTTTTCGATCACCTCCGTCGGGATCGCGTCCATCGTCAGCCCGGATACAAAACGGGCAAATATTCCAGCCATGTTCGTCGTCATCTTCATCGTCTCCTGTGGCATTGTGTGCAGCGAACTTTTTACAAGATTACTTTTTGGCGCCTTGATGCTCCTCGCGCAAGCGCCGCTTGAGAACTTTTCCGGAAGGATTGCGCGGCAGCTCAGTGGCCAGGATTAACTCCTTTGGCACCTTGAAACCGGCCAGGTACTGACGACAATGGGTGGCAAGCGATTCATACGTGAGTTTCGCGCCGGGCTTGAGCACCACGACCGCGACCACGCGCTCGCCCCACTTCTCATCGGGAACGCCAATCACGGCAGCCTCGGCGACTTCGGGCATTTGATAGACTACGTTTTCGACTTCGCACGACGCGACATTCTCCGCACCAGTGAGGATCATGTCCTTGGCGCGATCGGTCAGGAACAGGAAGCCATCCTCGTCCAGATGCCCGATGTCGCCGCTGCGCAACCAATCACCGTAAAAACTCTCGGCGGTTTTTTCCGGGGCGTTCCAATAGCCTTTGGTGACTTTCGGGCCACGGATGCAGATCTCGCCATCGACGTTCGGCGGCAAACTGTTGCCCGCGTCATCGGTGATCCGGATTTCCACATGCGGCATTGCGCGGCCGGTGGAGCCGATTTTCTTCAGTTCCCATCCGGCTTCCATGAGCGTATCGCCGCTGCAGGTTTCGGTCATCCCGAAGCCATCGATGTAACGGCCGGCGCTGAACACCCGGGTGAAATCGCGGATGCGCGATTCCGGCGTCTTCTCGCCGCCGCCGATGCACCAGCGGAACGAGGAAAGATCGAAGCGCTCCGGCTGCGGCACCGCGAGAGTGCGGCTCAACATCACCGGCGCCATCCAGCCGCAGGTCAGCCGGTATCGCTCGATGGCCGCGAGCGCCGCCTCCGGATCGAATTCCCGATGCACGCAAAGGCCCCCGCCCGCCCACAGCACGGCAATTCCAGGCAAGTCGAACGCGCCAACGTGGTACAAAGGCCCCACCACCAGCAGCCGGTCTTCCCGGCTGATCCCGAGGACGGTCATATGGTCGATGGATTTCCAGGAAATATTGCCATAGGTGTGCATCACGCCCTTGGGCCGGGAAGTGGTGCCCGAGGTGTACATCAGCCTCGCCAAGTCTTCCGGACCGCGCACTACCGGCTCCGGAATGGACAATCCGTCTGCGGCATGACCACCGAAGTTTTCCTGCAGCTGCGTATCGAGCACGACCTTGTCGATTTCCAGCGCCTGCATCGCCGTGAATTCCTCGTCCACGAACAGCAGCCTGGCCTTGGCATCTTTCAGGATGAAGTCGGCTTCCGCCGGCGCCAGGCGGTAGTTAATCGGCAGGAATACCGCACCGAGATAGCTGGCAGCAAACGCTATATCGAGAAATGCCGGACTATTTTTCAGGAACACTCCGACGACGTCGCCCTCGCCAATTCCCCTGGAGTAAAGAAATGCCGCGGTACGGCGGATGCGCTCATAGAACTCGCCATAGGAAATGGTCTTGTCCTGATAGATGACTGCCGGCCGCTGTGGCGCTACGCTGGCGTGGTACCTGATTAATGCGCTCAAGTTGAGCATCTTTTGTCTCCTTCTACCCGCGTGGCCCGTGATCCCGCCGACCCGCCCGGTATTCTTCTATTGCTGGCAACGTCTCAGTACGATTTCGGCAATCCCAGATCATGGATGGCGATGTAGTTCAGGATCATCTCTTCGGAAATCGGCGCGACCTTGAACAGCCGCGCGTCGCGCCATAGCCGCTCGACGTGGTATTCCTTGGAATAGCCCATGCCACCCATGGTCTGCGCGCTACGCTCGATGGCATGAAGGGCGGCCTGAGAACCGATCAGCTTGGCCATATTGGCTTCGGTTCCATAAGCTTGACCAAGATCGCATTGGGCCGCGGCCTTCAGGTTCATGAGCCGGGCGCATTCCAGTTCAGCGTGCGACTGCGCCAGCGGGAACTGCAAGCCCTGATAGGCGCCAATTGGTGTCTTGCCGAATATCTTGCGCTCCTTGGCGTAATCCACTGCCAGCCGGGTGGCAAGACGGCCGGCGCCCACCATGCCGGCAGTCGTCACAATGCGTTCGGTGTTCAAAACATCCAGCAATTCCTTGAAACCGTTGTGCAATGTCCCGATCAGCTCGTGCGGCTCGATGCGCACATTATCGAAAAATACGGAGCAGGAGCTCAGTGTATGCGTCCCCATTTTTTCAATCGGCGTGAAGGTCAATCCGGCGCGCTTGACGTCGATCATGAACATCGAAATACCCTGGATCGGCCGCGCCACTTCCTCCGGCTTCTGGGTGCGTGCGATCACCAGCATTTTTTCGGCGGAATCCACCGCGGTAATCCAGATTTTCTGGCCATTCAGGCGCCAGCCATCGCCATCGGCCGTGGCCATGGTCTTCAATGCCAGGCTGTTGGTGCCGGCATCCGGTTCGGTCAGCGCCATACAAAAGTTCAAGTCGCCAGCCACCAGGCGCGGCAGCAGATCCGCCTTCATTGCGGCATTGCCAAACTTCGACAGGGAGACCCCGCCAAAGATCGGATTGATCATGAACAGCTGTCCCAGCGTGGAACCGCCGCCGCCAGCCGCGAGTTCTTCGATGATCAGGGCCAGCTCGAACATGCCCAGCCCGGAGCCGCCAAATTCTTCCGGCAGCGCCGCGCCGACCAGCCCGGCTTCGCAGATCGCCTGCCAGCATTCCTTGGGAAAGGCCTTGTTGCGATCCTGTTCCGCCCAATACTCGAGACCGAATTGCGCGCCTACCTTACGGGCGGTTTCGATCATCATTTTTTGTTCTTCGTTCAGTGAAAAGTCCATGGTGTTCGCCTGTATGTATTATTTATCAGCTTTCCCGCTGCGCAGCAGGAGATATGGGTCTTGCAGGTAATCGATGACGCGATTGAGGAATTGCAAGCCGCTGGCGCCGTCGTGCAGACGATGGTCGCCCGCCAGCACCAGGCCCATCTCGCGCTTCAGGACCGGCGCGCCAGTCGCATCCGGACGGAACACGTCGCGGATGCTGCCGACGCCGAGAATTGCCGACTGCGGCGGATTGATGATCGGCGTCATGTAGGTCACGTTGAACATGCCGGCATTGGAAACGGTGATAGCGCCCCCCTGCATGTCGTCACGCGAGGCCTTGCCGTCACGCACACGCTGCACCAGCTGATCGGCCCGCCGGGCAATCTCGTCGAGACTGCAGCCACCCAAGTCATGCAATACCGGCGCCATGAGACCGCGCTCGGTCGATACGGCGACGCCCACTTCGATCGTGCGGAACTGCACCACGTCGCCACCGTCCCAGATCCGGTTCTGTTGCGGCAAGGCTTCCAGGACACGCGCCACGGCGGCCACAATGAAGTGATTGAGCGTGAGCTTTACCTGTCCTTGCTGGGCATTGAGCCGCGTGCGCAGGGCCAGCAGTTCGCTGACCTCCGCTTCTGCAGACAGATAGAAATGGGGCGTATTCTGCTTGGCCTCCACCATGCGCCGGGCCATGGCCTGCACCAGGCTGCTGGCGGGTGCGCGTTCGGCGGCTGGGACCATAACCGCTTGATGCGCAGGCAGGGTCGCCGGCGCCGCTTGCTTCGTGGCGACAGCTGCACGCACGTCAGCGGCCTTGATACGGCCATGCGGCCCGCTGCCCTGCACGGTTTGCAGCGCCACGCCCAGTTCCTCGGCCTGGCGGCGCGCCAGCGGCGTCGCCACGACCCGGCCAGCGGGATTGGCAGGCATTGCTTCCGCCTGCGGCTGCGCCACCAAAGATGCCGGCGTTGCTGCTGCCGCGGGCACTGCGGCAGTTTCCGCCGAAGCACGCTGGCCGGGGCCGGTCCAGCGCGCCACGACTGCGCCTACAGGCACCGTCTCTCCGAGAGGAACCAGAATCTCGCCCATCACACCATCGGCGTCGGCAGTGATTTCGTTGGCAACCTTTTCGGTTTCCACCACAAAGATGACATCGCCTTGTTTGACGCTGTCGCCAGGCGCGACGCACCATTCGGCCACAAGCCCTTCGGTCATGGTCAGACCGAGCTTGGGCATCAGCAGATCATTCATGCCGCTCATCATCAACGTCCGGTGAAATTGGCTTGCCGCTTCTCCAGGAATGCTGCCATCCCCTCGTGTGCGTCAGCCGTATCGAATACCAGGCCGATCATGGCTTGCTCATGCGCCAGCGCCACTGTCAGCGGCATTTCGGCGCCATCGCGCAGGGTGCGCTTGAGCAGTTTCAGGACCAGCGGGGATTTCCGTGCGATCTTGCGCGCCAGTTCCAGGGCCTCATCCAGCAGGCATTCCTTGGCCACCACCCGGTTGGCCAGCCCCATGCGCACCGCATCCTGTGCGCTGATGCGCTCACCGACGAACATCAGTTCCTTGGCAAAGCACGGCGCAATCTGGCGGATGAGGCGCTGGCTTCCGCCGGCGCCAGGAAACAGCCCCAGGCCGATTTCCGGCAGGGCCAGCTGCGCCGTCTCGGCCAGCAGGCGGATGTCGAGCGACAGCAGCAGTTCGGTGCCGCCGCCCAGTGCCCAGCCATTGACCGCAGCAATGGTCGGCTTGTCGCAGGCTTCAAAACGGCGCATCACCCGGTGAATGTCTTCGCCGAATTCCTCGTAATGGGCAATGCCATGGCGCGCCGTCATCTCCGACAAATCGCCACCCGCCACAAATGCCTTGTCGCCCGCACCGGTCACCACGATAACGCGCACCTGCGAATCGCGTTCGAATTGCAGCAGGGCCTGTTCGAGCTCGAGCAGCAGCGGCGTGCTCAGCGCGTTATGCACCTCAGGCCGGTTGATCGTGAGAATGCCGACATTGTCACGCACTTCGGTCAAAACAAGACTACGTTCGGTCATGATTGGGTCTCCATTTTTATTTAGGCGCAAAGCTTGCGCACTGCTGCGATGATGTGTTCTTCCCCGGGCTGGTACTGACGCTCCAGGCTGGGCGCAAACGGCACGGGTACAAAGGGCGCGGCAACGCGCATGATCGGCGCATCCAGTTCGTCAAAGCCGATGTCAGCCATGCGGGCGGCAATTTCCGCGCCGACCCCGAACGCCTCGACCGCTTCATGCACGATCAGCAGGCGATGGGTGCGGCGTAGTGATTCCAACACAGCGGTCTCGTCCCACGGCTGAATACTGCGCAAATCCAGCACTTCGACGTCGAGTCCCTGTTCGGCCAAAGTAGCGGCGGCGCGCTCGGTCTTGGCGACCATTGCGCCATAGGTCACGATGGTCACGTCCTTGCCGGCACGTACCAGCCTGGCCTTGCCGATCGGGATCGGGCCGACGTCATCTGCCAGCTCGCCCTTCATTGCGTAAAGCGCTTTGTTTTCCACGAAGATCACCGGATCCGGATCACGGATGGCCGCCTTCATGAGCCCATAGGCATCCGCCGGATTACTCGGGCAAACCACCTTCAGGCCTGGCACATGCGCAAACCACGCTTCCAGACACTGCGAATGCTGGGGCCCTGCACTGATGCCGCCGCCATGCGGCGTGCGCACCACCAGCGGCACCGAAGCCTGGCCGCCGAACATGTAGCGCGCTTTTGCCGCCTGATTGACCAGGGCATCCATCGCAAAGGTCATGAAATCCATGAACATGATTTCCAGGACCGGCTTCAACCCGCTCAGCGCCGCGCCAACAGCGGCATTGGCCATGGATGCCTCGGAAATCGGGGTATCGCGAATACGGTCGCTGCCAAAACGGGCATGCAACCCACGGGTGACGCCGAACGGTCCGCCCGCTTCGGCCACGTCCTCGCCAAACACAAATACAGCGGGATCTTCTTCCATGCATTCGGCCAGGGCACGATTGATGGCCTGCGCAAATCTAAGTTCGGCCATTTCAGTTCGCCTCCATGTTGGTATAGACATCGCCGATTGCAGCGTTCCAGTCCGGGCTGCGGCCGTTGCGCGCATTGGCAACCGCCTGCTCGACCAGTTCGTCGGTTTCATGCCGGATCGCCTCGACGGCGCTGGCTGCCACGCCCTGCTTGAGCAAGCTGGCTTCATGACGCGTCAGCGGATCATGCTCGCCCAGTCCGGCGAGTTCGTCACTGGAGCGATACTTCTGCGGATCACCCTCGTAGTGACCGCGCCAGCGATGCGTGATGCACTCGATGACCTGCGGCCCGGCGCCGGAACGGATCCGTTCCACGGCGGCGCTGGCGGCATCGATGACATCCATGACGTCATTGCCGCCCACCTTGACATGCGGGATCGAGAAAGCTGACGCCAGCTTGTCCAGCGGTGCGACAAACTGCTTTTTGGTCGGCGAGAATTCCGCCCAGCCGTTGTTTTCGCATACGAACAACAGCGGCAATTGCCACAATGACGCCATGTTCATGCTCTCGTGCAGCACACCTTCGGCCATGGCGCCATCGCCAAAGAAGGCGACAGCAATGGCATCCGTCTTGCGGACCTGGTGCGCCAGCGCACTGCCCAACGCAATCGGGATGCTCGCGCCCACAATCGCATTGGCGCCCAGCATGCCAATCGACAGGTCGGCAACGTGCATCGAGCCACCCCGCCCCTGGCAGATCCCCTCTTCCTTGGCCATCAACTCCAGGAAGAAATCGTTCAGGCCCACACCCTTGGCCAGTGCATGGCCATGCCCGCGATGCGTCGAGGCGACCGTATCATCCTTGCGCAGCACTACGCCCAGCGCCGTCGCCACTGCTTCCTGCCCCACACTCAGATGGATAAATCCCGGCACCTCGCCATCGGAGAACAACCGTCCAAGTCGTAGCTCGACGGCCCGGATACAACACATCCGCCGGTAAATTTCTAATTGTTCTTCTGTACTGATTACACCTGCCATCGCATTCTCCTTCAAGTCAATTCTTGCATCACAGCAAATGCAAAATTAAGTTTTTCTACCGATGGGTTAATAAAAATACTGATTGTTTAATTGAGATTACTTTAGGAAATCATGGATAGTCAAGCCATTTCTTGCAATTTTTGATTATTCGCAAGTCATTGATTATTAATGCATAGCAGCATGGATAGAGTTAAATTTAGTCAACATATTCTCAACCCTGTCAAATAAAGGCGAATAGTTATACGCTGCACCGCAGCATCATTCCACTCAATAAAACAGAATGTTGATTACCAATCGGTATATTTACCTTCCATTTGGACAAATTCCTTGGCGCTCAGTTTAAAGATCGACGTCATTGCGGAGGTCAGAGATGCGTTGGGCGAGCGATGTGCCGGCCTGTTCGCCAAATGTGCCGAACATGTGGCGCGCGAATCGGTGCTGGTCCTGTCTGCCGAAGTGCGCCGCCAGCAGCCACACCTGATCGTGACGATAGGTGGCGGCACCACGATCAACACTGTCAGGGCAATGCTCATGGCATTGGTCGAGGAGATTCACCGCGTCAAAGATTTTGACCGGGTCCCCATCAGGGGCGGCGGGGATGACAAGCTGGTTGTCCCCGTGGATAACGCTCCACCACTACGCCAGATCAGTGTGCCGACTACCTTATCCGGAGTAGGATTTTCCAGCCGCGGAGTCGCGACCGATCGCACGCGCTAAGTCAAGGATCTTTACCATAGCAGCCCCATCGGCGGGCAAGTGGTGATTCCTGACGCAGCGGTGACTGTGCATACGCTTGCTGATCTCTGGTTATCCACCGAAATTCGTGCAGTCGATCACGCCGTTGAGATGAATTTCTCGCGCACGGCATTGGACATCAGCTCGCCGCTGTGACCAACGTACCGCACGAACAGTACTCATACGTGACGATGGCGACGCGACGAGGGCAGTAGCCGATCCCGGTGCCGCGCGCGACCAACCGTCCCAATTGCGCGATGATAGCGTCGAGCGTTCGCATTTTGATGCGATGACCAGCGGGGCAATGCAAAATATGATGATACGGAGTAACCTACGTCTGCTTAGGTCCGAAGCAGACAGTGATAGCTGAAGCAGCCATCAAGTCATGTTCTGAAAATGGTTACGAATCCTTCAGCACAAAAGTAACTTTCATCACTACCCGATATTCGCTGATCTTGCCACCAGAAACAATGACCCTCTGGTCCTTGATCCATGCCCCGGTAACATCGGTGAGCGAATCGGTGGCGCGGGCGATACCTTGTTGGCAAGCATCCTCAAAGCTTTTTTCGCTCTGCGCGATGACTTCGATGACTTTGGCGACGGACATGGAACCTCCCTGGACGAACGTGGATGAAATTCCATGCTAAATCAGGCGACGGGCAAGGCATGGCGCAATCTCGCCAAGGTTTGATGCAAGCCTAGCCCAGATTACTAGCAGCAATCCGCTCAACCATCCACCGGCACGCGCGGCGTTGCCAGAATCAGCTGATAGTAGGCCAAATCCAGCCAGCGGCCGAACTTGAAGCCAGCCTGGCGGACGGTGCCGGCGTGTTCGAAGCCGAGCTTGCGGTGCAGCGCAATGCTGGCGGCATTCGCCGCATCGATGCCGCCGACCATGACGTGCAGCTCCTGCTCACGCGCCAGTTCGATCAGGCGCTGCATCTGCAGCAGGCCCAAGCCCTTGCCCCGGTGGTTTTTTTCCACATACACCGAATGCTCCACCGAGTATTTATAGGCGGGAAAAGCGCGAAAGATGCCGTAGCTGGCAAAGCCCATCAATTCGCCGGCGTCGCTCTCGACACCGATGACGGGAAAGCCGCCAGCCTCCTTCGCATTGAACCAGTTGACCATGCTTTCCGGCGTGCGCGGGTGATAGTCATACAGCGCGGTCGAGTTCAGAATCGCCTCGTTGAAGATGGCGAGAATTGCCGGCGCATGCCGGTCATGGGTACACGAGACAAATTTCATTTTTCGCGGGAAGAATTCACAGGCACACTGCCATAGCCGCCGTCAGCTTCGTGATACGGAGGGATGCTTTCCTGCGATTTTAGCAGGGCACGGTCAGCCTGCGCGCCCGGTGCTCATGCATGCGGATGCGAGCCGCCCTTCGCCAGGAATTCCTTCAGCACCAGCGCCTGATTATGTTCTTCATCCTTGGCGCCATACACCAGCGTGACTGTCCCCTTGCCGGCCTGCTCCCTGATCGGCGCAGTTTTCCCGGGATCCTGCCGGAGTTCCTCCAGATAGCGCGCCTGGAACGGCGGCCATTTATCCGGCTCATGGTTGAACCACTTGCGCAATTCAGCCGACGGCGCCGCATCCTTCAGCCACAGGTCGACATGCGCGGCTTCCTTGCTGAGGCCGCGCGGCCAGAGGCGATCCACCAGGATGCGGAAACCGTCCGCAGCGGCAGGCGCTTCGTACACGCGTTTAAGCTTGAGTTTCATGTCAATACCATCCTTTTTCCATCGGCGGCCGGCGCGGTTGCCGGAGCAATCGGCGCATGAAATGCCGCCAGCAAGGTCGCTTCCCTGTCGCGCGCTTCCTGCAGGTTGCGTTCCTTGATGTGGCCGTAGCCACGGATCTCTTCCGGGATGCTGGCGATCGCCACCGCCTGCGCCAGATTATGTTCGGCCAGCTTCGGCAGCAGCGATTCGATTGTCTTGCGATACTCGACGATCAGGGCGCGCTCGGTCCTGCGCTCGTCTGCGTAACCGAAAATATCCCATGTCGAGCCACGCAGGAATTTCAGTTTCGCCAGCACGCGGAAGGCGCGCAGCATCCATGGCCCGTACTCCTGCTTGACCATGTTTCCTTTCGCATCGCGCCTGGCCCATAGCGGCGGCGCCAGGTGATATCTGATCTTGTAGTCGCCCTCGAACATGCCGGCGATTTTCTCCATGAAGGCTGGATCGGCATGCAGGCGCGCGACTTCGTACTCGTCCTTGTACGCCATCAGCTTGAACAGATAACGCGCCACCGTCTCAGTCAGGCGGTGCGCTCTGGCGGCGTGACCGAGATGGCTTTCCGCCGCGCGCACCTGTTCGACGAAGCCGCGGTACTGTTGCGCATAGGCGGCGTTCTGGTAGGACGTGAGAAAAACCTCGCGCGTGGCGATGACCTCATCCAGCCTGGGCTTGCGCTTGAACTGAACCACGTGCATGGCACGGTCCTCCACCCTGACGAGCTTTTCGACCGCAGCCAGATCGTGCGCGGCGCGCCGTCCCCAGGTGAAAGCCTGGCGGTTGAATTCCACCGCTACCGCATTCAGTTCGATCGCCCGCATCAACGCATCCAGTCCCAGCGGCACCCAGCCCTTTTGCCAGGCATAGCCGAGCATGAACATGTTGGTGGCGATGCTGTCCCCCATCAGCGCGGCAGCGATGTGACCGGCATTGATGAAATCGACGCGATCCTTGCCGCATGCCTGCTGGATATTGTGTTCGGCCGATGCGCCCGGATAATGCCAGTCGGGGTTCTTGATGAAGGCCGAGGTAGGCGCGCCGGTGGTGTTGACCGCGGCATGGGTCTTGCCCTCGCCCATGCGCGTCAGCGCATCGCGGCTGGCGGTGACGATGACGTCGCAGCCGATCACGAGGTCGGCCATGCCGGTGCCGACCCGGGTGGAAAAGATTTCATCCGGCTGTTCGCCGATGCGCACATGCGACATCACCGGGCCGCCCTTCTGCGCCAGGCCGCTCATGTCGAGCACGGTGCAGCCCTTGCCCTCGATGTGCGCGGCCACGGCCATGATCTGGCCGATAGTGATAACGCCGGTGCCGCCGATGCCGTCCACCAGGATGTTGTAGGGATGGATAGTCGAGGGCAGCGTCGGGATGGGCAAGTCGGGAACAGCGCCGTCAGCAGCGGTGCCGGCAGCAGCGCCAGTGCCGGCGACCGCCGCAGAAGCCACTGTGGCGGTCGCCGCGCCGGCATCCATTCCACTCGCCCCGCCTACCTTCAATGGCGCGGGACGCTTCAGCTGGCCTCCCTCTACCGTGACGAAGCTGGGGCAGAATCCCTCGACGCAGGAATAATCCTTGTTGCAGGAAGACTGGTTGATCTGGCGCTTGCGGCCGAACTCGGTTTCCAGTGGCTCCACCGACAGGCAGTTGGAGGTCACGCTGCAATCGCCGCAGCCTTCGCACACCGCTTCATTGATCACCACGCGCTTGGCCGGATCGGGATAGGCATGATGCTTGCGGCGCCGGCGCTTTTCGGCAGCGCAGGTCTGGTCGTAGATGATGGCCGACACGCCCTTCACCTCGCGCAATTCACGCTGCACTTGATCCAGCTCGCGGCGATGGCGTATGGTGATACCAGCGGCCCAGTCGGTGCCCTCGGGGTACTTGTCAGGCTCGTCGGTCACCACCACGATCGGCGCCACGCCTTCGGCGGCCAGCTGGCGCGAAATCCGCGCCGGGTCCAGCGGCCCGTCGACCGGCTGGCCGCCGGTCATCGCCACGGCGTCGTTGTAGAGCAGCTTGTAAGTAATGTTGACCCTGGCCGCCACGGCGGCGCGGATCGCCAGGATGCCCGAGTGGAAATAGGTGCCGTCGCCCAAGTTGGCGAACACGTGCGGCTCGCTGGTGAACGGCGCATGGCCGATCCAGGTCGCGCCTTCCGCGCCCATGTGGGTGTAAGTGGCGGTATCGCGGTCCATCCACAGCACCATGTAGTGGCAGCCGATGCCGGCCAGCGCGCGGCTGCCGGTCGGCAGGTTGGTCGAGGTATTGTGCGGACAGCCGGAACAGAAATGCGGCATGCGGTCGCGCGCCGGGTCGGGCTTCGGACTGACAACCTGCAGTACCGCTTCCTTGGCTTCCAGGTAAGCGATGCGCTCGCGCACCCGTGCCTCCACCGGATGGTCGGCGAAATATTTGCTGATGCGACTGGCGATCGCCCGCGCGATCTGCGCCGGCGACAGTTCATACGTGGCCGGCAGCAGCCAGTGGCCATGCCCCTCGTGGTGCGGATTGCTCCATTCGCCGCTGTCGTCGAACTTGCCAACCACGCGCGGGCGTACGTCGTCGCGCCAGTTGTACAGCTCTTCCTTCAACTGGTATTCGAGCAGCTGGCGCTTTTCTTCCACCACCAGGATTTCTTCCAGGCCCTGGGCAAACTCGCGCACGCCCTCGGCTTCCAGCGGCCAGGTCATGCCGACCTTATAGAGGCGAATGCCGATATCGCGCGCTACCGTCTCGTCGATGCCCAGGTCGGCCAGCGCCTGGCGCGTATCGAGGTAGGACTTGCCGGCAGTGATGATGCCGATGCGCGCGCGCGGACTGTCCCAGACGATGCGGTTGAGGCGGTTCTTGCGCGCATACGCCAGCGCCGCGTACCACTTGAAATTGTTCATCCGCGCTTCCTGCTCGAGCACGGTATCCGGCCAGCGGATATTCAGCCCGCCCGGCGGCAGGGCGAAGTCGTCCGGCATGGCGATCTGCACGCGCTCGGGATCGATCTCCACCACGGCGCCGGATTCCACCAGGTCGGTCACGCATTTCATCGCCACCCACAAGCCCGTGTAACGGCTCATGGCCCAGCCATGCAAGCCATAGTCGAGATATTCCTGGACCGAGGAGGGATACAGCACCGGGATGCCGCTGGCCTTGAGGATATGTTCGCTCTGATGCGCGATGCTGGAAGATTTGGCGGCGTGGTCGTCGCCCACCGCCAGCAGCACGCCGCCGTGCGGGCTGGTGCCGGCCATGTTGGCATGCTTGAAGACATCGCCGCAGCGGTCCACCCCCGGCCCCTTGCCGTACCAGAGGGAAAACACGCCATCGTATTGCGCGCCCGGGAAGAGGTTGACCTGTTGCGTGCCCCAGATGGCGGTCGCCGCCAGGTCTTCATTCATGCCGGCCTGGAATTTGACATGATGGGCCTCGAGGTGCTTTTGCGCCTTCCATGCGGTCAGGTCGACATTGCCCAGGGGGGAGCCGCGATAGCCGCTAATGTAGCCGGCAGTGTTCAGGCCGGCCTTGATGTCCCGTACACGCTGCAGCATGGGCAGGCGGATCAGGGCTTGCGTCCCGGTCAGGAATGCGCGGCCATGTTCGATGGTGAATTTGTCTTCCAGGGAAATGCCATCCTGGCGCGAAGCCGGTTCAAGGGCCTGCTCAGGGCGTAGTGGTGCGTTCATGCGCTGTGTCTCCTTGCCAAAAATCGTGTCTTTGGAAGTGCTGCGGCGTGTTATTCATGCCGTCTTGCCAGGCAGCCTTGTGGGCGCCCGTTTCATTTATTGTAGACCGTAACACAGGTGGATGGCGGCCTCTATGCGCACTGCAGCAAAGTGGGTTGATAACGACCAAATGGCGGTTGTAACAGGCGTAACAAGCGTAACAATCCGTAAGCGTACTTGGGAAACCGTCACTCTGGAGGTTTAATGAATGCAAGCCGATCTGGCGCTTTTCATGGAGAACACAATGCAAGTGAAATTAATTTCCGGCATAGTTGCCGGCTTGTTTATCGCCGGTGCCGGCGTTGCCATTGCTCAATCGACTGCTCCCGCAAGCGGGGCAAACGTTGCCTCCGCCGCGTCCACCGCCCCGGCAGACAAGATGGCGCGTCCCCATCATGGCCATGGGCATGGACATGGGCAAGGACAGTACCTCGATCAATTGGACAAGGACAAGGATGGTTCCATCAGCAAGGCGGAAGCGGCCGGCCACCCGATGTTGTCCAGCCGCTTTGCCACCATCGATGGCAACAAGGATGGCAAGCTGTCCAGGGATGAATTGCAAGCCTCGCACAAGGCCATGCAAGGCAAGCACCGTGAACGCGCCGACGCCCACTTCAAGGCGGCGGACAAGGATGGCGACGGCGCATTGAGCCAGCAGGAAGCCGAAGCCGCTGCGCGTGAAAAAGTGGCGCGCAGGTTCGAGCGCCTGGATGCCGACAAGGATGGCAAGCTGACCCGCGAGGAAATGCGTGCCGGTCATGGTCATGGCCTCCAGCACAAACCGGTCAGCGCCAGCTGACAATCTCGTCAGCGGCTAGCGCTTCGCCGCTCGAAATCTCTCTTCTCTCCCGCTTTCCTCCCCGGTTGTTTCGGGGAGGTTTTTTTACGGCAGCCGGCCTGGCCCGTGTGGGTACCGCCTAGTTGCCCTTGGTGCCGGGGAAGTGCCTGATGAATTTGCCGAGGGCGTGGGTATTGGCTTTCAGCGTGTAGTCGAGGTTGGCGACCTGCTCATCGAAGGCTTCGCGCAGAACGCTGGCCGGATCGGCCGGCGGCAGCTTCAGGTAGGCATCGGCTTCGCCATGATCGCGATGAATGCTCATGCCGGCCTTGATAGCGATATGCATCATCCGTTCGTTGGAGCTCAGACAATGGATGTACAAGGTATCGATGTCGTCGTTGCGGCAATGCATCGCGGCGCGCTCGAACAGCTTCGTGCCGATCCCCTGCCCGCAATACGGATCCAGCACCGACACGCCGAATTCGGCGACGCGTTCGCGCTCCGTGGCCTTGCCCAAGCCCGGCAAGGCACCGCGCGGCATGTAAGCCAAATGGCCGACTGCAACCAGCTTCAAGGTATCGTCATAGACGCCGAACACCACGTCACGTGAAAAATTGATTTTTTGCACGTAGCGCGTAACGAGTTCATCCGGCAGGGGACTGCCAAAGCGCATCTGTCGCGCATGCTCGTCAAGCGCCAGAAAATGCATGAGCAGGCTGCGACGATCGCGCTCGGTCAATTCCTTGATGCGGATGGAAAAATGTGGAGGAACAGAATCGCCAGGATATTTAGTGAGAATCTCATCGGAAACCATCAGTCTTCCTTTCTCGAATCGCCAGAATGCTGCAGCGCACAAATTCATTGTAGGCGCTCAAGGCTGCAACGGGAAAAAATGACACCGCTGGATTTGAGAAAAGCGACATTTTAAAAGATTTTCTTGGGAAAATTGCAACAAAATTTCATTATAAAAATAAATTAAGGAAACAAGATACAAAAAATCACGCATTGGGCTTTCCTTCCGGCATTGCCGCCGCCACTGCCGCAACACGCGCGGCGTGTACGCTATCGGCAATTTTTTGCGGCTGCCCGGCACATTGGCGCGCAATGGCGCCGGCATCGACCTGGCGGGCAACTGTCAGCAATGCTTCCAGATAGGCCGCCTGCGGAAAGGCGCGCTCTTCGAAACCGGTGCGTCCGCGCTGGTCGCATTGCGCGGCATGCAGCATGTCGGAAAAACGCTGCGGCTTGCGAAAGCCATCGCAACGTTCCAGCAGCTTGACCACGGTACTGGCGCGCAATTCGAGCGCGCGCCTGACATTGCCATGTTCGCGCGCCGTCATCACCGCCAGGTCGCGGCAATCGTTGGGAATTTTCAGTCGCTTGCATATCTGCTCAGCCAGCTTCACGCTGTGGGCTTCGTGGCCATGGTGCGACGGCCACTCTTCTTTCGGCGTGACGCCCTTGCCGAGGTCGTGCGTCAGTACGGCGAAGCGGACCGGCAGGCCGAATCCTGCGCGCGCGGCGCAATCGAGCGCCAGCATCACGTGCACGCCGGTGTCGATTTCAGGATGGTGCTGCGGCGGCTGCGGCACGCCCCACAAGGCATCCAGCTCCGGCAGGATGCGCGCCAGCGCGCCGCTCTGGCGCAAAACCTCGAACATGCGTGACGGCGCCTGTTCCATCAGGCCGCGCGCCAGCTCCTGCCAGACCCGTTCCGGCACCAGCGCATCGACTTCGCCGGCCGCCACCATCCGCTGCATCAGCGCAAGCGTTTCCGGCGCCACCGTAAAATCGGCAAAGCGCGCGGCAAAGCGCGCCAGCCGCAGAATGCGCACCGGGTCTTCGGCAAAGGCATCCGACACGTGGCGGAACACCCGGGCGGCGATGTCGGCCTGGCCGTTGAACGGATCGATCAGGCTGCCATCCTCGGCCTGCGCGATGGCGTTGATCGTCAGGTCGCGCCTCTGCAAGTCTGCTTCCAGCGTGACATCGGCGTCGGCATGGAAGACGAAGCCCTTGTAACCGGGCGCAGTCTTGCGCTCGGTACGCGCCAGCGCGTATTCCTCGTGCGTTTGCGGATGCAGGAACACCGGGAAATCCTTGCCCACCGGCGTAAAGCCGCGCGCCTGCATGTCGGCCGGCGTCGCGCCGACCACGACGTAATCGCGGTCCTGCACCGGCAAGCCCAGCAAGCCGTCGCGCACCGCGCCGCCGACGGTATAGATCTTCATGGATAGGTATCGTATTTCGCCACTGCAGCGGGCTCTTCCTTTGCCGCGGCAATCCATGCCGCCACCGCCGGATGGGCGGCGACGCGCTCGCAATACGCCTGCAGCGCCGGCGCCAGCGCCACCTCGTAGGTGGCAAAGCGCATCACGACCGGAGCGAAAAAAGCATCGGCGATCGAGAATTCGCCGAACAGGAATTCGTGATGGCCGAACTGCGCCAGGCAATCTTCCCAGATCTCGCTGATGCGGCCGATATCGCCTTGTGCGCCGGGCGTGCGGCCCTTGCCGGGAAAGCGCGCGCGGATATTCATCCACATTGCCTGCCGCAGATCGGCAAAGCCGGCATGCATTTCGGCACAGATGCTGCGGGCGATGGCGCGCGCGGCGACATTGCTCGGCCACAAGCGCTTGTCGGGGAATTGCTCGGCGAGGTATTCGCAAATCGCCAGCGAATCCCAGATGGTCATTTCGCCATGCAGCAGTACCGGCACGCGACCGCTGGCAGTGTAGCGGGCGATCTGGCTGCCAGTATCAGGTTCGCCGAGCTTCACCTGGATTTCGCGGAACGGGATGCCAAAGGCTTTGAGCACGACCCAGGGCCGCATGGACCAGGAAGAATAATTTTTGTTGGCGATGACAAGGGTCAGCATGTTCTTGCCGGCTTCATCGAGGGTCTGTGCCAGGGTGGGGTCGAGTTCGGTGGATTGCATCGTTTCTTGGCGTGTGTTTGGCTGGTCGGAGGGTTCACATCGAACCTTACCACAGCGCAAACACTTGCGGCTGCCGGCGCGGTGGCCTGCCTATTCGTGACCCTTGGTGCGATGCAGGTCGACCCGATTGACATCCCTGGCCAGATAGTCAGGCGCGACCGCTTCCAGCGGCGTCGGCGTGATGCCGAGTTCGGCAGCGATTGGCAAGCGAGCGACATTATCGACCCGCATCGAATCGAGATTGTCACGGCTCATGGCCGGGCTGCCAGGGGCATGCTCGAGAAACCAGGCTTGCAAGCGCGCCAGCGCGGGCGGCAAGCCCACTACCGGATGCGGATGGCCGCTGAGTTCGCCAGCCAGTTCCACCAGTTCGCGCAGAGTGTACACCTTTGGGCCCGCCAGCTCATAAACATGGCCGATGGTATGGTGGTTTTCCAGGGCATGGATGAAAGCCGTCGTGACATCGCCGACGAAGACCGGCTGGAATCTGGTTTCGGCCCCGCCCAGCGGGATGACCGGCAGGATTTTTTGCAGGTGGGCGAACATGTTGAGGAAATGGTCGCCTTCGCCAAACACCACTGCCGGCCGGAAGATGGTCACGCCTACGGCGGAATTGGCGCTGACCGCGGCTTCGCCGGCCGCCTTGGAGCGCAGGTACATCGACGGCGCCTGCGGATCGGCGCCGAGCGCGCTCATGTGCAGCAGGCGCCTGACGCCGGTGGCGGCACAGGCGGCGACAATTTTTCTCGGCAATTCCACGTGGGCGTGGGCAAAGTCGGGACCATAGGGTTCGCCGGATGCCGCCGGCTTGCCATGCAGGATGCCGACCAGATTGATGACGGCATCGACATCACCCATCAATCGGCGCAATTGCGCTTCGTCGTGCACGTCGGCCACGACAATCTCAACGTTCGGCAGGACCAGCAAATGCCGCGCATGCTCTTCATGCCGGGTCGGCACCAGCACGCGGTAATCGCGCGCCGACAATTGCGCTACCAGGTGGCTGCCGATGAAGCCGGAGCCGCCGATGACCAGCAGCGAGGAATATTTGCGATCGACATCCAGGTCGAGGGAGTTCATTGCAGTTCCGACTGCACCATTCCTTTCGGGGCCACCGTGCCGAGCCGCGCTTTCAGCGACTGCGGCTTGCCCTCAAACAAGGCTGCATAATACGTTGCATTCGACAAGACATTCTTCACGTAACCACGCGTTTCCGAGAATGGAATGGTCTCGGCAAAAATGGCGCCCTCGACGATGCGAGGAAGCGTGGAGCGCCAGGCTCGCGGCCGCCCCGGACCGGCATTGTAGGCAGCCGTCGCCATCGCCTGCGAACCATCCAGGTCATTCAGCACCATGTTGAGATAGTTTGCACCAAGCTGGATATTGGTATCGATTTGATTCACTTGCCCATGATCGAAATCATTCATGCCAATCTTTTTGGCGACAAACCGGGCGGTAGCCGGCATCAGTTGCATCAGCCCCGAGGCGCCCACGTGCGACCTGGCATGCATGACAAAGCGCGACTCTTGCCGGATCAGGCCGTACACCCACGCCATATCCATGCCCAGCGACTGTGTGGTCTTGACCATGACATCGCGGAATGGCGTCGGAAAACGCTGGTGGAAGTCATGTTCCGAACGGGTGCGGTCTGACGTGTTGACCATGCGGTCGAGGACATTGTTTTGCCGCGCGAACTCGGCTGCGGCAAGATACTCGCGTTCGCTTTTCATACGGCGCAATTCCCAGTTCCATTCGCGCACGCCTTCAAAACGCAAATCCATGGCAAAGAATTTCAGGGCGCGGCGCAAACCGGGATTGGCGTTCATCGCTGCCAGTTCGGTTGCCGTTACCGGAACGGCTGCTTGAGGAATGGAAATTTGTTGCTCCAGTTCCTCGGTGGCCAGCTGGCCATAGAAATGGAATTGATCGGCGATCGAACCGAACAACTGGCGAGCCTCGTCGCGCTTGCCTTCGGCCTGCAGCGCGCGGCCGCGCCAGTACACCCAGGCCGGGTCCACTCGCAACGCCGCCGGCATTGCCTCGATGTCCGCCTTGACCGCCTTCCAGTCTTCATTGCGCAGGGCGATGCGCACCTTCCATTGCTGCGCTTCCGGCGAAAGCGGCGCGCCTTGCGCCTTGCTCCAGTAGGAAGCCGCTTCCGGCACCAGCTTGTAGGATGCCTGCAGGGCGATCTGCGCCCAGCCGAGCGCCTGCTCGCGTGCCGACAGCTTGTCGGCTGCCCGCACCGTCAAGGCATTGGCGGCTTGTTCGACACTCTGCCTGGCGGCACGGCCGAGCGCGACAATATAAGTTTCACGCTCGGCGCGGCCGGCGCCGACGCCGCGCGCGACGAATACCACGGGACTCTCGATGGCGAGCCCGACGCGTTTTTCATCGCCGCCGGCCAGCGGCGCCAGGCGGCGGGCGACGCTCGCCTGGTTGTTTTCCGCAGCCAGACGGATCTGCGTCCAGACATCGTCGACCGTAAACTGGCCGGACTCGACCAGCGCCGTGATCAGCGCCGGGCAAGCTTCGCCGTAATCCTTCGGCGCCACCAGCAAGGCGCGCGCATCGTCAGTCACCGTGGCGCCACGCGCCAGCTTCGACATCAGCGCATAGCACTTGACCTGGGTATCGTCGTTCACCACATACAGGGGCAATTGCTCGTCGAACACTGCCCAGTCACGCTTTTTTCCCAGCTCCAGCAGCCAGTCGTTGCGCAGGCGGTCGGCGATCGCCTCGCCATCGTAGCGCGCCAGGTAATCGCGAATGTCGGCGCCGGCTGCATCCTTCAGGCGCGGCTTCAAACGGTAGTAATCGACATACGAGGGAATGGCATAATTCGGCAGGCGCGCAGCCAGTTCCGCTGCCTGGGCGGCATCGTTGCGGCGCGCGGCATCGCGCAGCGCCATGAAGATATCGTCATCGCCGACAGCCTGCACTGCCTGTGCGGCAGGCAGCGCCAGCACGAACGCACCGGCCGCCAATGCAAGTCCGGCAATCCGTTTTAAAAGAAACATTGTTTTCAATTCCGTTGATCTTGGTTATTCTGATCTGCAATTAGCATAGCACGCCTGTCCATCCGTTATGGCCCTACTTCAGCAAGACAAGAACAATCTGCGCCGGGATTTGCTGGCACAGCGCCAGGCTCTCGCCCCTGCCCTGCGGGAAGCGTGGAATGCCGCCATTGGCAAACATTTAAAGCACTTGCTGGAACGGCAACCGGCGCAATCCATCGGGGTATTCTGGCCCATGCGCAGCGAACCCGATTTGCGGCAGATCTTCAATGAGTGGAGCGCTGCTGGCGTGCAATTGGCCTTGCCTGTGGTTATCGACCCGAATTGTCCCCTGAAGTTCTTGGCCTGGGTGCCGGGCGATGCATTATTCAAGGACGCCATGGGAGTGTGGGTGCCGGCGGCGTCCAGCCGGGAAGTAGCGCCCGAGCTGCTGCTGGTGCCTTGCGTAGGTTATAACAGGGACAGATTCCGGCTCGGCTATGGCGGCGGTTTCTACGATCGCACGCTGGCGGCGTCGCCGCGGCCGCGCGCCATCGGCGTGGCGTATGCCTGCAGCCGCGCCGATTTCGCCGTCGAAAGGCATGACATCGCGCTGGATGCGGTAGTTACCGAAACCGGCATCGATCTCTGAGGGTATCAGGTTTAACTGTCCATTCTTGCAATCTTGAACCAGTGATCCAGGCATGGTGTGCCTTCGGATTATCCAGGATGAGAAACAGCTTGCGCCCGTGGTAATCGAATACCGGGAGGTTTTTTGCACAACGGGCGACTGGAATCAAGGAACCTCCGGTTTCAGCCCCCTGATCCCTCGCAAGTGACGTACCTGATCCCGGCTATAGCTATAGCATGAGGCCGCGTTCGCGTGCCATCGTCAGCGCGGTGTCTTCAATCATGTCTTCCTGACCGCCGACCATGCCACGGCGGCCCATTTCGACCAGGATATCGCGCGCCGGCACGCCGTACTTCTTTTCGGCGCGCTTGGCAAACAGCAGGAAGGAGCCGTACACGCCGGCATAACCGAGCGTGAGCGCATCGCGGTCGATGCGGATCGGGAAATCCATCATCGGCACGACCAGGTCTTCCGCCACGTCCTGGATCTTGTACACGTCCACGCCAGTCTCGATCCCCATGCGCGCGCATACCGCGATGAACACTTCCATCGGCGTGTTGCCGGCGCCGGCGCCCAGGCCCGCCGCGGCGGCATCGATGCGGTTGGCGCCGTACTCGACCGCGGTAACCGAGTTGGCCACGCCCATGGCCAGGTTATGGTGGCCGTGGAAGCCGAGCTCGGTTTCCGGCTTGAGTTTTTCACGCAGCAGGCCGATACGCGCCTTGACATCCTCCGGCAGCATGTAGCCGGCCGAGTCGGTGCAGTAAATGCAGTTGGCGCCGTAGCTTTCCATCAGTTTCGCCTGCTCGAGGATATTTTCCGGGCTGGCCATGTGGCTCATCATCAGGAAACCGACCGTATCCATGCCGAGCTTCCTGGCCATGCCGATGTGCTGCTCTGAAACGTCGGCTTCGGTGCAGTGCGTCGCCACCCGGATGGTGTTGACGCCGAGTTCGCGCGCCATCTTGAGGTGATCGACGGTGCCGATACCGGGCAGCAGCAACGCGGAAACCTTGGCTTGCTTCATCAGCGGAATGACCGCGGACAGGTATTCCTCGTCGGTGTGCGCCGGAAAGCCATAGTTGACGGAGGAGCCGCCGAGGCCGTCGCCGTGCGTGACTTCGATCAGCGGGATGCCGGCGGCATCCAGGCCCTGGGCGATGGACTTCATCTGCTCCAGCGTCATCAGGTGGCGCTTCGGATGCATGCCGTCGCGCAAGGTCATGTCATGGACCGTGACTTGTTTACCGTTGAGTGTCATGTTGCTCTTCCTTATGCTGCGACGGGTTGGAGGTTCAGCTTGCCGCTGATGATTTCTTCCGCAAACATTTCCGCCGTGCGCGCAGCGGCGGCGGTCATGATGTCGAGATTGCCGGCGTACTTGGGCAGGTAGTCGCCCAGGCCTTCGACTTCCATGAAGATCGACACGCGATTGCCGTCGAACACGGGACCGTTGACCAGCTTGTATCCCGGCACGTATTTCTGCACTTCCCGGATCATCAGGTGCACCGATTCGGTGATGGAAGCGCGGTCCGGCTCCGTCTCGGTCAGGCAGTGGATGGTGTCGCGCATGATCAGCGGCGGCTCGGCCGGGTTGACGATGATGATGGCCTTGCCCTTCTTGGCGCCGCCGACCTTTTCGACCGCGCCGGACGTGGTGCGGGTGAATTCATCGATATTCTTGCGGGTACCGGGGCCTACCGACCTGGACGACACGGTGGCGACGATTTCGCCATAGGCCACCGGCTGCACGCGCGACACCGCGGCGACCATCGGGATGGTGGCCTGGCCGCCGCAGGTGACCATGTTGACGTTCATCTCGCCCTTGCCGACATGCTCCAGCAGGTTGACCGGCGGCACGCAGTACGGGCCGATGGCGGCGGGCGTGAGGTCGATCATCATCACGCCGAGTTCATTGAGCTTGCGGGAGTTTTCCGCGTGGACGTAGGCGCTGGTGGCGTCGAAGGCGATCTGGATGCCATCCTGCTCTACGTGCGGCAGCAAGCCATCGACACCGTCGGCGGTGATCTTCAGGCCCATCTCGGCGGCGCGCTTCAGGCCTTCGGAAGCCGGGTCGATGCCGACCATCCAGACCGGTTCGAGCACCGGGCTACGCTGCAGCTTGTACAGCAGATCGGTGCCGATATTGCCCGGGCCGATCAGGGCGCATTTGATTTTTTTCATGTGTATTTTTCCTCGAAGAGTAGCAATGTTTTAATGCAGTGTTTTCCCACTATGCGCGAAGCGGGGAGCAGGCTCTCATCCAGCTGTCTCAACCGTCGTTTCCGCCGGTGTCTCCGCCGGCGTCACGGCGTTGCGCCGGAATACCAGCGGCGATGCGGCGTGCCTGCGGCGCACCAGCCAGGTAGCCAGGGCCGAATCCATGTAATCCGCATGTCCCGGGAACCAGTCCTTCAAGGCCACGGCCAGTTCGCGCACGGCTTGACGATTGCCAGCCGCCAGGTCTTTCTTCACCTCGCGCACCGATGCCAGCACCTTGTCGTGCTCGTCGACATGGCAGTCGCGCGCTGGAAAGCCGTCCAGGGACATCCATCGGTTTTCCTGTTCGAAATGGGCTTCTGCGTGCCGCTCGAATGCTGCAAGCGCTTCTTCCATGCCGGCGTCATCCACCGTCAGCAAGGCTTCGACAAGCTCGACAAATTCACGATGCGTTTCATCGATGGCGGCATGGCCGAGCAGGTAGCTGTCGTTCCACGCAAATACGGTTTGCATATTCATACGTTCATCCTTTCAACGTGTCTGCCATTACTGCCCAAGTCCGACCGGCGCTGGCGCCTGGTTCACGATCCGGGTAAAGAGCGATGCGTACTCGCCTGCAGGTCCCTCCCACGGATTGCCATTGGCAAGAAAGGCTGCATCGATTTCGGCCCAGTCTTCCGCAGTCAGGTGCGCCCTGGCGAGCGGGAAGATCTCGTATTCCTCGCGGTTCATGTGGCGCCATTCCTGTTCCATGTAGCTATTGAGCGCAGCAAAGAAATGTTCGGATCCCGCGTGACCGGCAGCACGATACTCGTCCAGTGCCGCGCGCAAGTCTGCGATCCTCGCCGTTCCGTGCGCGTGCTCGGCTTCAAGCTCCGCGATGATGGCGGCGGCTTGCGGCGAACGCGCGCGCAACCTGACAAACAGGTACTGGTCCTCCTTCGGATGGTGGACTTTTTCCGGCACCTCGTCGATATAGCGGATCATCGACGCCAGGAGTTCGAAGTCGGGCTTCAGGCGGCCCGCACTGTAATTGACGGCCAGCGTGCGCAAGCCGCCGAGCATGGCGGCCAGCGCGCGATGCTCTTCATGAATGACATCGAGGGATTTATACATACGGGAATCCATATTCTGAAAATTCAAGCGCTCAGACACCGAGGTGTTTCTGAATGAGTTCCGGGTTCTCGCGCACCGTGTCGCTGGTGCCGGAAAACACCATATCTCCCTTGACCAGGATCATCGCCCGGTCGCAAATCGCGGTCACGGCGGCATGGTTCTTGTCCACGATGACCGTTGCGATCCCGGACTTGCGGATTTCCTTGACGATGCGCCAGATCTCCATTGCGATCAGTGGTGCGAGGCCTTCAGTGGCCTCATCCAGGATCAACAGGTCGGGATTGGTCATCAGTGCCCGGCCGATGGTCAGCATCTGCTGCTCGCCGCCGGACAATTGCCAGCCGCCGTTGTTGATGCGTTCGCCCAGCCGCGGAAAGGTCGCCATCACGCGGTCGAAGGTCCACTCGCGGCGACCATCCACTCCGGCGCGCGCCGACATCTGCAAGTTTTCGCGCACCGACAGATTAGGAAAGATGCCACGCCCTTCCGGCACGTACGCGATGCCGCGCCGCGCGGTGCGATAGGTCGGCGAACCGGTAAAATCGTCGCCCCTGACCAGCACCCGGCCGTGTCGCGGCCGGACGATGCCGAGCATGCTCTTGATCAGCGTCGACTTGCCCATGCCGTTGCGGCCCATGAGGGCGATGCCCTCGCCCTGCCGGATATGAAAGTCGATGCCATGCAGGATGTGGCTGGCGCCATAGTAGGTATGAAGCTCCTTGGCTTCAAGCAGCATGTTAGACATGGAAGCTGTCCTCCGATCCGAGATACGCTTGCTGGACGGCCACGCTGGCCTTGATCTGTTCCGGTGGACCGGATTCAAGCACCTGTCCGTTGACCATGACGGTAATCACATCGGCCACCGCGAACACGGCGTCCATATCGTGTTCCACGAGCAGGATGGCGCGCGTCTGGCGCAGCCGCTTGAGAACCTCGACCATTTTTGCCGATTCGTCCGAGCCCATGCCGGCAAGCGGTTCATCGAGCAGCAGCACTTGCGCATCGGTTGCCAGCACCATGGCGATTTCGAGCTGCCGCTGCTCGCCATGGCTGAGCACGCCGGCGGTCCAGTCGACGCGCTTGCCCAGTCCTGCTTCCTCGATGCAGGCACGCGCTTTTTGCAGCGCCCATTGCTGCTGCATGGCACGGGAGAAAATGCGCCACGGCTGCTGGCGGCGCGATTGCGCGGCCAGCCGCACGTTCTCCAGCACGGTAAATTGCGGGAAGATGTTGGTGCGCTGGTAGCTGCGGCCGATGCCGACCTGCGAGCGCTGCGCCGCCGAAAGCGCGGTGATGTCGCGGCCCATGAAGCGGATCGTTCCCTCGCTTGGCGGCAAGTCGCCGGACAGCATGTTGATGCACGTGGACTTGCCCGCGCCATTCGGCCCGAGCAAGGCATGCAGCTTGCCGCGTTCGAGGCTGATGCAGACATCCTGGTTCGCGACCAGCCCGCCGAAGCGGCGCGTCATCCTTTCCGCCACCAGCAGCGCCCCGGTTGCGACTGCCTTGTCGGCCACCGGCGCGTCGGCGTCTGGCCCGATCCTGTCCGCGACTTCCAGCGTCGCACGCATTGCGTTATTCATTTGCCCCTCCTCCTTGCAGCGCGCGTCGGATCCGTCCGGGAATGGCACCCAGTCCTCCCGGCAGGAACAGCACCGCGAATACGATCACGGTTCCCATGGCCAGTTGCCAGTGCTTGGTCCACGCTGAAAACGCCTCCTGCATGCCGGTGAAGATCAGCGCCCCGGCAATGGCGCCGGCCAGGCTGCCGATCCCTCCGAGGATCACCATCAGCAGCACATTGCCCGACTGGTGCCATGAGAGCAGTTCCGGCGTCACGAAGCCGAACAGCAACGCATACAGGAAGCCGGCAATGCCGCCGAGGCCCCCAGCCAGCGCAAATGCTCCGAGCTTGTAGCGGAAGGTGAGGTAGCCGAGCGACTGCATGCGATGCTCGTTGCTCTTGATGCCGGCCAGCACGCGCCCGAACGGCGACTGCAACACGCGCGCAAGGAAAGCGTAGACGAGTGCCAGCATGGCGAGGATGAAGTAATACAAGTGCGTGGGGTTCTCGAGATCAAACGGCACTTGCCCGGCGATGGCAGCCGAGGGCTTCACGTTCAGGTAAATGCCGTCGGAGCCGCCGCCCAGGGGCGTGTCATGGAACACGAAATACGCCAGTTGCGCGAATGCCAGCGTCACCATGATGAAATAGATGCCTTTCGTCCGCAGCACGAACAGGCCGGCCACCAGCGCCGCCAGCGCCGACAAACCCACCGCTGCCGGAAAAACAAGCCAGAGGCTGGCCGCCTCGTACTGCGGGCTCAGCAGCGCGACGGCATAGGCGGCAATGCCGAAGTAGGCTGCATGGCCGAAACTGACCAGGCCGGTGAAGCCGACGAGCAGATTGAGGCTGATCGCAAAGATTGCCAGCACCAGCGTCTTTGCCACCAGTTCCGTATAGAATGCGTCTCCCGCCAGCGGCACGGCAGCAAGCAGCGCCAGTCCGAGGAGCAGGAGGATCAGGGAAGTACGGGATGTCATGCGTTCAGCCTTTCTTGAAAATGCCTTCCGGGCGCCACAGCAACACAACCGCCATGACAAGATAGACGATCATGCCGGCAAGCTCGGGAAGAATGACCTTGCCGAAGGTGTCCGCAAAGCCGACGATCATTGCCGCACAGAGCGCGCCCCAGACAGAGCCGATGCCGCCGATGACAACGATCACGAACGAGATGATCAGGACATGGCTGCCCATGTTCGGAAAGACCGAGGACACGGGCGCGGCCAGCATGCCGGCAAGCGCGGCAAGCGCGACGCCGAGCGCGAACACGACGCGGTACACCATGTCGATGTTGATGCCGAGCGCCTCCACCATGGTCCGGTCGTGGTTGCCGGCCCGGATCATCATGCCCAGTCGGGTGCGCTGAATGAGGACGTACAGGCCGATCGCCAGCACGATGCACACGCCGGAAATGACGAGCCGGTACACCGGATAACTCAGCAGGTCGGACAAGGGGATCGAGGCGCTGAAGATGGCAGGAATTTGCACGCCGTGCACCTCGTCGCCGACCAGCAGGCTGCGCAGTTCCTCGAAAATCAGGATCAGGCCATAGGTCAGCAGCACCTGTTCGAGGTGATCGCGCTTGTAGAGATGCGAGAACAGGGCCCATTCCAATGCTGCGCCGAATACCAGCGCAAGAGGAATGCCGAGCAAAATAGCCATGAACAGGTTGCCTGTCAGGCTAGACAGGGTGAAAGCCAGGTAGGCGCCGATCATGTAGAAACTGCCGTGCGCGAGATTGATGATGCCCATGATGCCGAATACCAGCGTCAGGCCGCTTGCCACCAGAAAGAGGAGCAGGCCGTACTGCAGCGAGTTCAGCGTCTGGATCAGGAAGGAAGCAAAATCCATGAGTGTCTCCGTCCAGGCAGGGCCATGCCTGCCTGGCTGCTAATAGCCATTGATCGGAATGCAAGGCGCTGCCGTGGCAGCGCCGGCATTACATCTTGCAACCGCGTGCCGGGTCTGCCAGCGCCTTGAGCGGCGTGCCCACGACCTTGTTGCGGCCACCCTGCACTTCGCGCAGGTAGATGTCCTGCACCGGGTTGTGGGCCTTGGACAGGGTGAAGGCGCCGCGCGGGCTATCGATGCGGGCCACCTGCATGCCCTTGATCACGGCGTCCTGCTTGGCCATGTCGCCGCCAGCCGCTTGCAGGCCGGCATAGTAGAGTTGTGCCGCATCATAGCCTTGCACCGCATACACGTCCGGCTGGCTCTTGAAAGCCTTCGCATAGGCAAGACGGAACGCGCTGTCCTTCTTGTTGTTCAGGCCGTCGGCATAATGCAGCGTGGTCTGCACGCCGTCGCCGGCGACGCCCATCGCATCGAGGTTTCCGTCAGTCAGGAAGCCGGGACCGAAGAGCGGGATCTTGCCTTTCAGGCCCGCACCGGCATAGTCTTTGACGAACTTGGCCGCGCCTGCGCCGGCAAAAAAGACGAAGACTGCGTCCGGCTTGAGCGCGGCGATTTCCGTCAGGTAGGATTGAAATTCCACGTTCGGGAAAGGCAGGGTCATCTCCTTGACAACCTTGCCGCCGCCCTTTTCGAATGCTTCCTTGAATCCGGCGACAGACTGGGTGCCGAAGTTGTACTTCCAGGTCAGGGTGACGACGTTCTTGTACCCTTTCTGCGCCAGCACCTGGCCCATTGCAAACGAGGGCTGCCATGAAGAGAACGAAGTGCGGAACACGGTCGGCGCGCAGAGCGCTCCGGTCAGTTCATCGGCGCCGGCATTCGGCACGATGAGCAGCGTCTTGTTTTCCCGGGCGACTTTCGCCATTGCCATCGCCACGCCGGAGTGCATGGTGCCGACCAGGACATCGACCTTGTCGCGCTTGATCAGCTTGTTGGCGTTTTCGGTCGCCTTGGCGGGATCGGATTCGTCATCGACGGTGAAATATTCCACTTCGCGGCCGCCGAGCTTGCCGCCGTTCTCCGTGACGAAGAGCTTGAAACCATTGGTGATGGCATTGCCCGGAGCGGCATACGTTCCCGTGTAGGGAAGCATGAAGCCAACCTTGACCTTGCCCTCGGCATGGGCGCTGCCGAATCCCGCTGCCGCCAGGGTCAGTCCTAAACCGAGATGACGTACTGCCTTGAATGCATGTTCCATGATGTCTCTTCCTTTTATTAATGAATTGAACCCGATTGCTTTCTCCGGCCCGTCGGCGGGCAGACCGGCTTATCTCTGCATCAGCGCCCGAGGTCTTTGGCGGGCTTGCCGCCGATGCCCCACTGCGCCTTGGGCACGTCGTGGATCAGAATGCGCACGTTCTCGACCGGCGCGCCAAATGCTTCATGCAGGGCGGCCGTCACTTTTTCGATGGCGGCGCGCTTTTGCTCGTCCGTGCGGCCGTCCATGATGTAAATCTGGGCGAATGGCATGCTGTTCTCCTTTCGTTTATTCAACAAACCTGACGCTGGTGCTGCCCAGTGACTGGATGCGCAACGTGACGTTGTCGCCCGGCTTGACGGCGACGGCTTCGGTCACGCCGCCCGAGAGGATCATTGTTCCGGCCGGGATTTCCTCGCCGCGTGTGCCGAGGTGGTTGGCCAGGGCCGCGATGGCCGCAGCCGGGTGGCCGAGCACCGCCGCGCCGGCACCGATGGCCACCGGCTCGCCGTTCTTTTCGAGGATGACGCCGAGGGTGCGCAGATCGAGCCCGGCCACCGGCGTCATCTGTCCGCCCAGCACGAAACGGCTCGAGGAGCAGTTGTCGGCGATGACGCTCTTCAGGTCGAACTTGAAGTCCTTGTAGCGCGAGTCGATGATTTCGATGCCGGGCATGACGAAATCGGTCGCTGCCAGGACGGCGCCGATGTGGCAGCCGGGCCCCTTCAGCGCGCGCTTGGTGACGAACACGATTTCCGGTTCGACCTTAGGGTGGATCAGCTTGCTGCTGGCGATTTCACCGCCATCAGCCACGCTGAAATAGTCGATCAGCCAGCCGAACACCGGCGTGCTGACGCCCATCTGCTTCATCTTGCCGTGCGAGGTCAGGCCAGCCTTCAGGCCGACGACGCGGTGGCCGCGCGCGAGCTTGCGGCGCAGGATCTCGGCCTGGATCGCGTACGCGTCGTCCCAGTCCATGTCCGGATGTTCTTCGGTGATCTTGATGACCTCGCGCGCCTGCAGTTCGGCACTTTCGAGGTGTTCCGCCAGGGCGGCCACGGTTTGCTGATTGAGTTTCATTGTTGAGTCCTTGTTCTGGAATGCGATTAGACGAAGCGCACCGAGCAGCCGCCGATGCCGCCGATGGTCACGCGCAGGCTGTCGCCCTTCTGGACCGGCACCATCGCGCCCATCGCGCCGGAGAGGATGATGTCGCCTGCCTTGAGCGGAATGCCAAGGGTGCCGAGCGTATTGGCAAGCCACACCATGGCATTTACTGGATGCGCCATGCTTGCCGCGCCCGCGCCGGTGACCACGATCTCGCCATTCTTTTCGAGCACCATGCCGCACAGCGCCAGATCGATGCCGCCGATGTCAACCAGCTGATCGCCCAGCACGAACACGCCACAGGAAGCGTTGTCCGCCACGGTGTCCTGGATCTTGATCTTCCAGTCCTGGATGCGCGAGTCGACGATCTCGAAGCAGGCCATCACGCCTTCGGTGGCGGCAAGGACATTGGCTGCCGTCACTCCGGGGCCTTGCAGGTCGTTCTTGAGCAGGAAAGCGATTTCGCCTTCCGCCTTCGGCTGGATCAGGCTTTCCGCCGGGATCGCTTCGCCTTCATTGAAGACCATGCCGCTCAGCAGATAGCCGAAGTCCGGCTGGTGGACGCCAAGCATGTTCATCACTGCCTTGCTGGTGACGCCGATTTTCTTGCCGATGACACGTTCGCCCTTGTCGATGCGGCGCGCAACCATGCGTTGCTGGATGCGATAGGCATCCTCGATGGCCATGTCGGGATGGCTGGCGGTCAGCGGGGCAACCGGCCGGCGCGCGAGCAGCGCTTCATAGAGGCCATCTCCCAGTTGTTCGATTGTCGATTGATCCATTTCTTGTTTCCTGTGGCTAAAGTAGGGCGGCACAGGCAGCGGCCGCCCGGTTGCGTTACACATCACAGCTTGATGCACACGTTCTTCAGCTCGGTATAGAACTCGAGCGAATGCACGCCGCCTTCACGCCCGATGCCGGACTGCTTGGCGCCGCCGAAGGGCGTGCGCAGGTCGCGCAGAAACCAGCTGTTGACCCAGGCGATTCCGACTTCCATCTTTTGCGCGACGCGATTGGCGCGCGCGAGGTTGGTGGTCCAGATCGCGGTGGACAGGCCATAGACGTTGTCGTTGGCCTTGGCGAGGACTTCCTCTTCGCTATCGAAGGGCGCGATGTGGCAGACCGGGCCGAAGATCTCTTCCTTGATCACGCGCGCGGTTTCCGGCAGGCCGGTCCAGATGGTGGGCTGCACCCAGCAGCCGTTCTTCAGCTCGCCCGGCATGTCGGGCACGCCGCCGCCGGTGACGACCGTCGCCCCCTCTTCCATGGCGAGGCGGCAGTACGAGAGCACCTTGTTCTGGTGCTCCTTGCTGATCAGCGGACCCATGCCGGTGGCGGGATCGTCGGGCACGCCGATCTTCATCTGTTCCGCGCCGGCCTTCATGGCGGCGACGAACCGGTCGAAGATCTGGCGTTCGACATAGACACGCTCCGTGCCCAGGCAGACCTGGCCGCAGTTGGCAAAGGCGGAGCGCAGGGTGCCTTCTACCGCCGCCTCGAAATTGCAATCGGCAAACACAATCGCAGCGTTCTTGCCGCCCATTTCCAGCGACACCGGGCGCGAGCCGTTGGCCGCCGCTTTCATGATGATTTCACCGGTGCGGGTTTCGCCGGTGAAGGTCAGCGCGTTCACGTCCGGATGGGATGTCAGAAATTCGCCGGCCGAGTTCGGTCCGAAACCGTGCACGACGTTATAGACGCCCTTCGGGATGCCGACCTTGTTCATCACTTCCCCGAGCAGCGCGGCGGTGCGCGGCGTTTCTTCCGACGGCTTGACGACGACGGTGTTGCCGCAGGCGAGCGCCGGACCGACCTTCCAGGTCATCAGCAGCAGCGGCAGGTTCCACGGGCAGATGACGCCGACCACGCCAACCGGCGAACGCGTCGCATAGTTCAGCGCGCCCAGGCCGTCCGACGTCGCCATCTCGAAGAACTCGTTGGACACGTTCTTGACCATGTCGGCGAATACCTTGAAGTTGGCCGCGCCGCGCGGAATGTCGATATGCGAGGCCAGGCTCTTCGGCTTGCCGGTATCGGCGCATTCCGCCTCCAGGAACTCGTCGAAGCGGTGGTTGATCTCGGCAACCAGCGCCTCAAGAAGTTCGACACGCTTTTCCAGCGCCATCTTGCCCCACGGCCCTTTGAGGGCGGCGCGCGCGGCGGCGACGGCCGCATCGACTTCGGCCTTGCCGGCTTCGGCAACCTGCCCGATGAGCGCGTTGGTTGTCGGGGTGCGGTTGTCGAACCACTTGCCGGTGGCGACGTATTCGCCGTCGATGAAATTAAGAATCGTGTCTGCAACCATGTCGGTACCTTATTTGCTGTTTCCTGTTGAGTTCATTGATGCTGACTGCCGCTGGTTCGGCCGGGCATATCCTTCGCTGTGCCGCCAGGATCGGCGGCGGGAATTTTCATCAGGTCACCACGGACAGGAAGCGCTCGTTGAGCTTGCGGTCGTGGTAGAAGATGCCGGCGCCGACTTCATCGAAGGTCCAGGTCAGCGTCTGGTGGTCCGGATAGGTTTCATAGCCACCGCAAAAGGTTTCGAAGCGGTTGCCGGAGGGGTCGAACGCATAAATCGTGGTGCCGCGGGTAACGCCGTGGCGAGTCGGACCGATGTCGATCGACACGCGGTTCATCGACATGATGTCCGCGGCGCGCAACACCTTCTCCCAGCTGCCAAGCAGGAAAGAGAGATGATGCAGTTTTCCCGGTTCCGGGTGGCGCACGAAGGCAAGATCATGCGCCTTGTGGGAGCACGACACGAAGATCGCGAGATCGGATTGACCGTCTTCCATCAGCACCCGCTCGACCAGGTGGAAACCGAGCACATCGGTCAGCAGCTTGAGCGTGCCTTCCAGGTCCGGACCGTAAAGCAGGCAGTGGTCGAAGCGGTGCGGCGCAATACCCTTCTCGGCTTCGGATGTCCAGGGGTCCGGATTGGTGTAAGGCTGACCGTTGCCGACGTCAGTCTTCTCTGCATACAGCTCCATGGCATGGCCGGTGGGAATGGTGAAGCGCACGCGCTCGCCAGTTTCCAGCAAGTCGCCTGCGGGAATGCGCTCCGTCTTGACACCGTGTTCCTGCAGGTCGCGGTCCAGCTTTTCCAGCGTCGCCTGATCCTTCACCTTGAAACCGATGAAGTCCATGCCGGCGCGATCGGCCTGGCGCAGCACGACGCTGTTGTGGTCGCGCTCGTCCCATGCCTTCAGGTAGACGCGGCCTGAGACGTCGCGGCCGGTTTCGACCAGCCCCAGCACGTTCTTGTAGAAACCGACACTTTCGTCCAGATCCAGCACGCGCAGCTGGATATGCCCTGGTCGCATTACTCCGGTAGTTGCCATGTCTTGCTCCTCGCTTCTTTTTTATTGCCTGTATCAGGCGTTTCACGGCTGCGGTGCAGCCACTCTTTCCCGCCGTTGCATCCTTACTCCGATCACGCCGGAGTGCGGATGCAGCGCATTCCCATAATCCTTCATGTGCAGACGTTTTTCTTCAGTTACGGGAATCCGTGGCGGCTTCCGGGCGGTATCCGACCCTGCTGCGCGTCATGCCGCCGGTAGCCGGCACGTTCCTGTCGGCGTCATGATGGAAGTCTCCGTGGATTTCTTTTTTGGATCCGGGACAATGCATCGATGCCCGAACGGTATGGTTCGCAGATTAGAGGGCTGTTGGAATGCACAATATCCAGTTTGTGCAAGAGCTTTATCCGTTTCATGCAAAGTGCGTGAAGCTGCAAAATCCGGATATCAATCGTGCACAAACTGGATATTTCTGGCGCGCAGGGCTCCCTACCATGTGATCTCCGATTCAATAACAATGGAGACCTTTCAATGATTACCAAGGATTATCTGGATGCGCTGATCCAGAAAGACAAACCAAAGGGAATCTTCCGCTGCAAGCGCGAAATATTCACGAGCCAGGAGCTGTTCGACCTCGATATGAAGCACATCTTCGAAGGCAACTGGATCTACCTGGCGCACGAAAGCCAGGTCAGCAAGGTCAATGATTACTACACGACCAAGATCGGCCGCCAGCCCGTCTTCATCGCGCGCAACAAGGAAAACCAGCTCAACTGCTTCATCAATTCCTGCGCCCATCGCGGCGCGACGCTGACGCGTTTCAAGCATGGCAACAAAGCCACCTACACCTGCCCGTTCCACGGCTGGACCTTCAACAATTCCGGCAAGCTTCTCAAGATCAAGGATCCGGAAAGCACCGGCTACCCGGAAAGCTTCAACTGCAACGGTTCCCACGACCTGAAGAAGATCGCACGTTTCGAGTCCTATCGCGGCTTCCTGTTCGGCAGCCTCAAGGCAGACGTTCTGCCGCTGCAGGAATATCTGGGTGAATCGAAGAAGATCATCGACATGATCGTCGACCAGTCGCCGGAAGGCATGGAAGTGCTGCGCGGTTCGTCCACCTATGTTTTCGAAGGCAACTGGAAGCTGCAGGCCGAGAATGGCGCTGACGGCTACCACGTCACCGCAACTCACTGGAACTATGCAGCCACGCAGGCGCAGCGCAAGAGCCGCGACGCGGGCGACGACATCAAGGCGATGAGCGCCGGCGGTTGGGCCAGGAAAGGCGGCGGCTCCTATTCTTTTGAGAACGGCCACCTGCTGCTGTGGACCCGCTGGGACAATCCGGAAGATCGTCCGCTGATGGAGCAGCGCGACCGCCTGGTGCGTGAATTCGGCGAAGCGAAGGCTGACTGGATGATCAGCAATTCGCGCAACCTCTGCCTCTATCCGAACGTGTACCTGATGGATCAGTTCAGCTCCCAGATCCGCGTCTACCGCCCGCTTGCGCCGGACCGCACCGAAGTCACCATCTATTGCATCGCTCCCAAGGGCGAATCGCCCGAAGCACGCGCGCGCCGCATCCGCCAATATGAAGACTTCTTCAATGCCTCGGGCATGGCGACGCCGGACGACCTCGAGGAATTCCGCGCCTGCCAGGAAGGATTCAACGGCGCCGCTTCGGAGTGGAACGATTTGTCGCGTGGCGCGGACCACTGGGTCGAAGGGCCGGACGACGAAGCCGACAAGATCGGCCTGAAGCCGCTTCTCTCCGGCATCAAGACCGAAGACGAAGGCCTCTATGTCGCCCAGCACAGCTACTGGCTGGAACAGATGAAAAACGCCGTGCCCGCCGATCAGAAAAACACATAAAACGGAGACAGCAGAATGAGCACTTCCTATGAAAACCTGTGCGCCTTCCTCTATCGAGAGGCAAACTATCTGGACGACCGCGACTGGGACAACTGGCTCGCACTGTACGACGTAAACTGCAGCTTCTGGATGCCATCCTGGGACGACGACGGCGAGCTGACGGACGATCCGCAGTCGCAGATCTCGCTGATCTGGTACGGCCGCCGCGCCGGACTGGAAGACCGGGTCTTCCGCATCCGTACCGAGCGCTCCAGCGCGACGATTCCGGACACGCGCACCAACCATCACATCTCGAATGTCGTCATCCTCGAGAAGAGTGACATGTCCGTGAAGTTGCGCTTCAACTGGCACACGATGAGCGTGCGCTACAACCATACCGATCATTTCTGCGGCACCAGCTTCTATACCCTTGACTTGTCCGGTGAAACCCCGCGCATCAAGGAAAAGAAGGTTGTGCTGAAAACGGACTACATCCGCCATGTGATCGACATCTACCACATCTGAAAAACCGGAAAGGGCGGCCCTGATTGCGGGCTGCCCTCTCTCGCATTATTTCCGATAAGCGACGGCATGCAAGGCCGCGAAGGAGACAACCATGACTTACAAGATCGCGCTGAATTTCGAAGACGGCGTCACCCGCTTCATCGACTGCAATCCCGCCGAGACCATTGCCGACGCCGCGTACCGCCAAAGCATCAACGTGCCGATCGATTGCCGGGACGGGGCCTGCGGAGCCTGCAAATGCGCCTGCGAATCGGGCGACTTCATGCTGGGCGACCATATCGAGGATGCCCTGAGCGAGGCCGAAGCCAGCGAAGGCTTCATTCTCACCTGCCAGATGTATCCGAAGAGCGATTGCGTCATTCGCGTCCCGGTTTCTTCGGATGTGTGCAAGACAAAGCAGCTGACCTTCAGCACCACCATTACCGACGTGCGCCAGCTGTCGGACAGTACCATCAGCCTCACGGTCTCCGGCGAAGCGCTCGGCAAGCTGGCCTTCCTGCCAGGCCAGTACGCCAATCTGATGATTCCGGGCACGCCCCATCACCGTGCCTACTCCTTCAGTTCGATGCCGAAGGACGGCAGCATCTCGTTTCTCATCCGCAACGTCCCGGGCGGCGCCATGAGCGGCTTCCTGCGTCATCAGGCCAAGCCGGGCGACACGATCAGCATGGCCGGGCCATTCGGCAGCTTCTATGCACGCGAGATTCGCCGCCCTGTGCTGATGCTGGCCGGCGGCACCGGCCTTGCGCCGTTCCTGGCAATGCTGGACAAGATCGCAGCATCCGGCGGCAGCCCGCATCCAATCCACCTGGTCTATGGCGTGAACCAGGATACCGATCTGGTCGAGGTCGACAAGCTGGACGCTTACGCCATGGCCTTGCGGAATTTCACCTTCGCGCTGGTGGTGGTCGACGAAGGCAGCGCGCAGCCGCGCAAGGGCTATGTCACCCACCATCTTGAACCTGACCAGTTAAACAACGGCGATGTGGACATCTACCTGTGCGGCCCGCCGCAGATGGTCGAGGCCGTCGCGCACAGCTTGCGCGAGCGGAATATCCACCCGGCCAGCTTCCATTACGAAAAGTTCGCCGCCAGCGCCTGACATCCATTTCGAGGAGCACCATGCAACACAGATTCAAGAATAAGGTCGCCGTCATTACCGGCGCAGGACAAGGCATCGGCAAGCGCGTTGCCGAGCGCATGGCCGCCGAGGGAGCCCTCCTCGTGCTGGTCGACCGCGCCGGGATTGTCCATGAAGTTGCACAATCACTGCAGGAAGCGACCAGGGTACTCAGTCTGGCCGCCGATCTGGAAAAGTATGCCGACTGCTGCCGCGTGATGGACGCTGCCATTTCCTACTTCGACCGCATCGATATCCTCATCAACAACGTCGGCGGCACGATCTGGACCAAGCCCTTCGAGCACTACCAGGAAGAAGAAATCGAAGCGGAGATCCGGCGTTCCCTGTTCCCGACGCTCTGGTGCTGCCGCGCAGCCCTACCCTATATGCAGAAGCAGGGAAAGGGCGCGATCGTCAATGTGTCATCGATTGCCACGCGCGGCATCAACCGCGTACCCTACGGCGCGGCAAAGGGCGGGGTCAATGCGTTGACCGCCTGCCTCGCGTTCGAGAACGGCGAGCGCGGTATTCGCGTCAATGCGACCGCGCCCGGCGCGACCGAGGCGCCGCCGCGCATCATTCCGCGTAACGCGGCGGTACAGAGCGAGCAGGAAAAGATCTGGTACGGGCAGATTTACGAGCAGTCGCTGGATACCAGTCTGATGAAGCGCTTTGGCAATCTCGACGAGCAGACGGATCCGATCCTGTTCCTGGCCTCGGATGAGGCTGCTTATATCACCGGCACGGTCCTGCCCGTCGGCGGCGGCGATCAGGGATGATTCTTCGTAAAGCGTGCCAGGAATTCCGGAAGCGTGTCCGAAAGCCGCGGAAATGGGACTGATGTAAGGTATGACGGCGCGGCAGTAACTGCAAAAGGTGCTGCATGCACGCACTCAGGCTTTTATGTGGCGCTTAACACGCTGCGGGTTTGCCCGTATCCCCGTCAATCCCCGTAAATTTGCATAAATACAACATATGAAGATTCCGCCATGAATTATTGACCTTTATCAAGAACATCAAGGGTTTTCGAAATAAAATCGAGATTCTGCAGTTTTGTCGATATTGCGCCACTCAGAAGCGCCGACGACAAGCCGCCTAACATGATTCGCTTGGAGCAGCATCATGATTACCCTGAACCTTGAATGCCGTTCTGCAGCGGCATTCTGGCGGAGCCGCTGACATGCCGCTCCGATTCCTGAATGAAAAAAGCCTGGTGTTCACCGGCGCCAATCCGCATGCGGTTTCCGAATACGTCAACCTGCACGTCGGTTCCCACAACCTTCGTCTCAGCCACAACCGCGGCGCCGCCGCATCGTTAAGCCATCGCAAGGCAGGGAGTCTCGACTTATGCCGCTTGCGCTACGGCGCCGAAGCACGGGTCGTCTCTGAAGGACTCCCCTATTTTTATCATGTGCAGTTCATCCTCAACGGCCACTGCCGGTATGACATGCATCGGGAGTCCATGCCTCTTTCGGCGGGACATGTCTTGCTGATCAACCCCGAAGAACCGATCGACCTCACCTATTCCGCCGACTGCGAGAAGTTCATCGTCAAAGTGCCGTCGTCGCTGTTCGACCAGGCCTGCACCGAGCACCGCTGGTTCAAGCCGAACGAGCGCGTCAAGTTCAACCAGACGCCCTACAAATTCGAGGAACTCCAGAGCCTGCTCGCGCTGCTGCAGCTTGTTTGCCAGGAAGCCGAATCCACCATAGTGACGCCGCAAATGCTCCAGCACTACAGCCGTGTCGTGACCAGCAAGCTGATGACCATGCTCAAGCACAACGTCTGCCTGACCATGCCGACGCCGCAATCGTTCTGCTTCGACCGACTGGCGCAGTACGTCGAAGACAACATCAAGCGCGACATCACGATGGAAGAGCTGGTCAAGCATTCGCACCTGAGCCTGCGTTCGCTCTATCTGCTGTTCGAAAAGAATGCGAATACCACGCCGAAGCATTTCATCCGCAAGAAGAAGCTGGAGGCGGTTTACGCCACGCTCATGGATCCGTCCAGCAACGCGGCGAATGTGACCGCCGTCGCGCTCGACTATGGCTTCACCCACCTCGGCCGCTTCTCCGAGCTCTACCGGTCGACATTCGGCGTCTTGCCGTCCGAGGCCCTCAAGGCGAGGTGCAACACCGTCTGATTCCGGCGAGCGAGCCGGCTGTTCGTGACGCCATCACGGGCGCCGCCACGGCGGTGCCTGCTCAACCACCTTTCGACAGAGCCCAAACATGCACATCAAGGACTGGTCCTTTTCCGCAGTGATCGCCGGATTCCTCGCCGTACTCGTATCCTACTCCGGCCCACTGGTCATTTTTTATCAGGCGGCCCTGGTCGCCAACGTCCCGCACGACGTCATCGCTTCCTGGGTGTGGGGAATATCGATCGGCGCCGGCGTCGCGGGAGTGCTGCTGAGCTGGCTGTTTCGTGCGCCCGTCATCACCGCATGGTCCGCGCCCGGCACGGCGCTACTGGTCACTCTCTTTCCCGAAATGACGCTCAATGAGGCCGTCGGTGCCTACCTGACCGCTGCCGCAATCCTGTTTGCAATTGGCATTTCCGGCACCTTCGACAAACTGATTCGGCTGATCCCGCGCGGTATCGCATTCGGAATGATGGCAGGTATCCTGTTTCCTTTCGGGATCAAGGCGTTCCAGGCGGCGGGAAGCGTCCCCCTGCTCGCCTTTGGCATGATCGGCGTCTACGTGGTGTGCAAGCGTTTTTTCCACGCTACGTCCTCGTCCTGGTGCTCCTTGCCGGCATTGCCTTGACCGTGGCCGGCGGCGCGACCCGCCTGGAAAACGTGCATCTCCAGTTCACCATGCCGCAATTCATCGCGCCGGAATGGACACTCTCTTCCACCTTCAGCCTCGCCATCCCGCTGGTCCTGGTCAGCCTGACAGGACAGTTCCTGCCCGGCATGGCGATCCTGCAAGGCGCAGGCTACACCGTGCCTGCACGTCCCATCTTTGCAGCCACAAGCATCATGTCGGCCATCGTCGCATTATTCGGTGGAATCACAATCGTCATCGCCGCGATCACTGCCGCGCTATGCACTGGCAGCGACGCCCATGAAAATCCGGGCAAGCGCTACATCGCCGGCATTGCCAACGGCATTTTCTATCTCGTCGGCGGCTGCTTCGCCGGCAGTATCGTGCTGCTCTTCACCGCGCTGCCGGGTGCCTTCATCGCCATTCTCGCCGGTCTTGCACTGGTCGGCGCCATCATGGCAAACCTGATGGGAGCGGTCGGTGAAGCGAGTCACCGGGAGGCATCGATCATCACCTTTCTAGTGACAGCTTCGGGTATGACCTTCCAGGGCCTCGGATCAGCCTTCTGGGGCGTCATCATCGGCCTGTTCACTTACGCAGTCCTGCATCGCCCCTGGCGCACCGAAGCTGTCGTCTCATGAAGCGTCAAGGTTTTCGGCACATGGCCGGATCAACAATGACGGCGCCGGCGTCGAAAGTTTAAGTCTTGTAAAAACCGCAGGCGATCACAAGGTCGTCGCAGATTTCGAAGTAGGCCGACTTGACCATGGTTTCCTTGGTCACCGGGTGAACCCACTTGTAGTCCACCCAGCCCTCGCCCCTGGCTTTGGCCATATTCACCATTTCACTGACGAAGTGCCTGCCGTCGGTATCCTTCACCTTCGACCAGTCGGCGCCCCACAGGCGGCGGTTGGCGCCATGCGCGGCGATCTCGCCGCCAGTGGCATAGATGCTGATGTACAGATCGCGGTCGATGAACTGCCCTTGGCTCAACTTGTTGACTTCATCGATGATGGCGGCGCGCCCGTGGCGGCGCATGAAGTCGACGCCCGCCTGCACAATGGCGACGGATTCTTCCGCATTGCCGTATTCGCGCGCGCCCAGATTGAAAATCGATACTGCCTGCGACAACCCCACCGCCTGATCCTGCAGGTTGGCGGCGGAGCGCATGGCTTCTTCCACCAGCGCGGCATTCTGCTGGGTAGTGGCGTCGATCTGCACCACCGCCTTGTTGATTTCCTCGATGCCGCTGCTCTGCTCGCCGCTGGCGGCGGCGATCTCGCTCATGATGCCGGCGACGCGGTTGACGTTGGCGACGATTTCGTCCATGGTCTTGCCGGCATCATCCACCAGCTTGCTGCCGGCATCCACCTTTTCCACCGAATCCGAAATCAGACCGGCGATTTCCTTGGCCGCCGCCGCGCTGCGCTGCGCCAGCGTACGCACTTCCGCCGCCACCACCGCGAAGCCGCGACCCTGCTCGCCGGCGCGGGCCGCCTCCACCGCCGCGTTCAGNNGCCAGGATATTGGTCTGGAAGGCAATGCCGTCGATGACTGAAATGATGTCGACAATCTTGCGCGAGCTGTCCTTGATCGAGCCCATGGTCTGCACCACGCTGCCCACCACTTTGCCGCCCTTGACCGCAGATTCGGCGGCGGACGCCACCAGCTGGTTGGCCTGGCGGGCATTGTCGGCGTTCTGCCGCACCGTCGAGGTCAGCTCTTCCATGGAAGAAGCGGTTTCCTCCAGCGAGCTGGCCTGGGCTTCGGTGCGGGAAGACAGCGCCGTGTTATCGGCGGTGATCAGGCCGGAGGTGGCGGCGACCGCGGTGGTGCCGGACCGCACATGGGCGACGATCTTGAACATGCGCTCGCTGGTTTCCTGCAGCGCCAGTTGCAACTCACCCAACTCGCCTCTGGCATGGGCCTCGAAGGGCTCGCTCAGATCGCCCTGCGCCATGCGCCTGGCGACCGCGATTGCCTCTGCCAGCGGTCGCGCGATGCTGCGCCGCAGCCACCAGGCGGCAGCCACGCACGCCGCCACGGTCAAGGCCCCCAGGCCGATCGCATAGCCGACAACGGCACTGCCGGCTTCAGCAAGATTGTAAGCAGCCAGCGCGGTCAGGATAAGGACCAGGAGCGAAAGGAAGGCGAAACTGACGGCAAGGCGCGCGCCGATTCTGAGATTTGCGGGATTCATGCTTTATTTGTTCCTTGTCTCCACCCAAATGGGCACTGCGGCTGAACCGAGCCTGGTAAGACTGTCGAGCCGGATTGCGTCTTCATCATAAACCAAGTATTGCGGCATGGAAACCGGGCAATTCTTAAAATATGCAAGCCGAGCGCGCTAGAGCGTATAGGAAGAAGAGCGAAGAAAGGAACAGGGAAAGAAAACAACGGTTTCTCCCCCGTTGCTGCATGGTGCAGCAAAAAAACTACACCGGCCTCGATTGCGCCAGCCGGACCGAATCTGACCTAGCGCGCCAGTCGTTGCCAGATCGCCGTGGTGGCGCCGGCCTGGTTGAGTGTATAAAAATGCAAGCCAGGCGCGCCGCCTGTCAGCAAGCGCTCGCACATGCGCGTCACCACATCCAGGCCGAAGGCACGGATCGATTCGGTATCGTCGCCGTAGCTGGCCAGCTTCAGGCGGATCCAGCGCGGGATTTCGGCGCCGCACATGTCGGAAAAGCGCGTCAGCTGGGTGTAATTGGTGATCGGCATGATGCCCGCAACGACCGGCACGTCCACGCCGGCGGCGCGCACGTCGTCGACGAAACGGAAGTAGGCATCGGCATTGTAGAAATACTGGGTGATGGCGGAATTGGCGCCAGCCTGCACCTTGCGGATAAAATTCTGCAGGTCGTCCTGCGGCGATTTCGCCTGCGGATGCATTTCCGGATAAGCGGCGGTTTCGATATGGAACCAGTCGCCGGTCTCGGCGCGGATGAATTCGATCAGCTCGCTGGCATAGTGGAATTCGCCCGCATCCTGGCCGACCGCGCCGTAACCGCTGGGCAGATCGCCGCGCAAGGCCACCAGGCGGCGCACGCCGTGTTCCTGGTACTCCTTCAGGATGGTGCGCAATTCGTCGCGCGAGCGGCCGATGCACGACAGGTGCGGCGCGGCCTCATAGCCTTCCTTGCGGATGTCCAGCACGGTATCGCGGGTGCCCGACTGGGTCGAACCGCCGGCGCCGAAAGTCACCGAGAAATAGGCAGGCTTCAAGGCCGCCAGCTGCGCCCGCACGGCGCGCAGCTTTTCCACGCCTTCCGGGGTGCGGGGCGGGAAAAACTCGATGCTGAAATTGTGTTGAACGGATGTGGGGTTCGTCATTTGCTTAACAATAATGAAGAAAGTGCCCAGGAAATCAGGCTGTAGACTAGCGCGCCGCCAACCGCGGGCCAGAAGCCGCCTACCTGGAAGCCTGGCACCAGGCGCCCGGCGAACCAGAACAGCAAGCCGTTGATCACCAGGATGAACAGGCCCAGGGTCAGCAGCGTCACCGGCAAGGTCAGGATCACCAGCACCGGCTTGATCAGGGTATTGATCAGGCCAAGCACCAGCGCCGCCAGCAAGGCGACGCCGAAGCTCCTGATCTTGATCGACTGGATCAGGTAAGGCAGGACGAACAGGGCGGCGGCATTGATCAGCCAGGTCAGTAACAGGCGCATGGTGGGTTCCCGGTGGGCTCCTTGTGCCGGAGCGCGCCATGCCCCTTCCCTTCACGGAAGAGGGGCCTGGCGCGATACATCAATCAATAACGATAGTGATCGGCCTTGTACGGGCCGGTCTTCTGCACGCCGATGTAGGCGGCCTGCTCGTCGGTCAGCTCGGTCAGCTGGGCATTGAGCTTTTTCAGCTGCAGGCGCGCGACCTTCTCGTCCAGATGCTTGGGCAAGGTGTACACGCCCACCGGATACGCCTTGGTATTCGTGAACAGTTCGATCTGCGCAATCGTCTGATTGGCGAAGGACGAGCTCATCACGTAGGATGGATGCCCCGTGCCGCAACCGAGGTTGACCAGGCGGCCTTCGGCCAGCAGGATGATGCGCTTGCCGTCGGGGAAAATCACATGGTCCACCTGCGGCTTGATGTTTTCCCAGGTGTACTGCTTGAGCGCGGCGACTTCGATCTCATTGTCGAAGTGGCCGATGTTGCAGACGATGGCCTGGTCCTTCATCTTCTTCATGTGCGCATGCGTGATCACATGGTAGTTGCCGGTGCAGGTGACGAAAATGTCGCCATGCTCGGCGGCGTAATCCATGGTCACCACGCGATAGCCTTCCATGGCTGCCTGCAGCGCGCAGATCGGATCGATCTCGGTGACCCACACCTGCGCCGACAAGGCACGCAGCGCTTGCGCAGAACCCTTGCCAACGTCGCCGTAACCGGCCACCACGGCGACCTTGCCGGCCACCATGACGTCGGTGGCGCGCTTGATGCCGTCAACCAGCGATTCGCGGCAACCGTACAGGTTGTCGAACTTCGACTTGGTGACGGAATCGTTGACGTTAATCGCCGGGAAAGCCAGCTTGCCTTCCTTGTGCATCTGGTACAGGCGATGCACGCCGGTAGTGGTTTCTTCGGTCACGCCCTTGATCTGCGCCAGGCGGGTCGAGTACCAGTCCGGATCGACGGCCAGCTTTTTCTTGATCGAGTTGAACAGGCACACAGCTTCTTCCGAATCCGGGTTGGCCAGCACGCTCTGATCCTTCTCGGCGCGCGCGCCCAGGTGCAGCAGCAGAGTGGCATCGCCGCCGTCGTCGAGGATCATGTTGGAATAGCCGCCATCGGTCCATTCGAAAATGCGGTGCGTGAAATCCCAGTATTCGTCGAGGTTCTCGCCCTTGAAGGCGAACACCGGCGTGCCGTTGGCGGCAATCGCGGCGGCGGCATGGTCCTGGGTCGAGTAGATATTGCAGGAAGCCCAGCGCACCTTGGCGCCGAGCGCTTCCAGGGTCTGGATCAGCACGGCGGTCTGGATAGTCATGTGCAGCGAACCGGTGATGCGTGCACCCTTGAGCGGCTGCGCGGCGGCAAATTCCTCGCGGATGGCCATCAGGCCGGGCATTTCGGTTTCGGCAATACGGATTTCCTTGCGGCCCCAATCGGCCAGGCCGAGATCGGCGACGAGAAAATCCTGGGTTGAATCTTTGGAATTCAAGACTGCGGCGTTCATCACGCCCTCCTTTCATGAGAAAAAAGTAACGTGAGCGCCGTTGCGGGTGAAGATGAGTCCAAGCCTGACATGGCGAGCCGCCATGCTGCAACGCTCCTTGGAGCCGGCATTATAACCGAGTTTTTGCGGATTACTTCGCCGCGACTTGCCGGATAGGCGAAGCCGCCGCCGGCTTTTGCGGCACATTGCGCTGGATCCAGGACAGCATGTCTTCCCAGATCTTCCGGGATTCCGCTTCGCTCGGCATCGCCAGCGCGTTCGGCAATTCGATGGTGATGATCGGCACCTTTTTGTGCAAGCCGCTGTAGTTACCCAGCGATCCCGGATACACGCCGACCGGCGTGAAAACCAGGCGGCCGAACTTGTGCGGCGGCTGTACCGGACCGTCGAAATCGAGCACGCCGAAAGGCGCATGCACGGAGATCACCACATCCGGGTTGAAGCGCGCAATTTCTTCATTGACCCAGCGGCTTTCCGGCTCCGACAGCGGCTGCTTGCCGGGAAAGCGGCGCGGATCGCGGCCGGTCCGCTTGATCCAGTATTTCGGCGCTTCCTGATGCCAGTCGGGCGTGGGAAAGTTGCGATTCAGGTCGACACCGTTGGCATTCATGCGTTTGGGCTTGTCGGTCAAAAATCCATCCGGATTCACCACCGGCGCCACACTCCAGTGAAAATGCTGGGCCGGTGCCAGATGCATCCACTGCATCCATTTGAAGACGATGGCAGGCGAGGTCAGCTCGTCGCCATGTATGCCGCCCAGCAAAAGCACGCGGACCGGCTGTTTGCGTTCCTTGCCGTTTTTCGCCGACACGAACTGCCGCTGAAGAATCGGAAAACCCTGAACCGAGAGCGTGCCGCTTGGCGTCAACCCAGCCTGCCGGCAAGTGTCGAGCGACAGGCTCGCCAGGCGATCGGAAAAACGCCGGCACCAGTCCACCTGGACTGGCGATTTGGAAGTAGCCGACTGCGGCGGCGCATTTTTCTGAGCCGCGACAACCGGGGCGACCATTGCCAGACCGGCAATCCAAACTGCAGTCAGCAAGCCACGCCGGGCGAAATGCAAAAAGGCGTCAGCCATTGCTGACGCCATGATCAAACTGCTTCATTTTCCTGACACTGCAAAACACGGGAACATGATCACGAATGAACGCTGGACCTGCTTTGTGGTCAGCGTTCACAGCCGCTGCGCGGATATGAACTTCGCCCCAAAGCCCAGCCGCTGCGCGCTGCTTGGGTGCTTTGTGGTCTACGTTCACATCCGCTACGCGGATATGAACTTCGCCCCAAAGCCCAGCCGCTGCGCGCTGCTTGGATGCTTTGTGGTCTACGTTCACATCCGCTGCGCGGATATGAACTTCGCCCCAAAGCCCAGGGTTCGCCATGGCGAACGCCGGACTTTACAGTCCGGCCGCTGCGCGCAGCGCCTGGGCTTTGTCAGTGCGTTCCCAGGTGAATTCCGGCTCTTCGCGGCCGAAATGCCCGTAGGCAGCAGACTTCTGGTAAATCGGACGCAGCAGATCGAGCATTTGCACGATGCCCTTCGGACGCAGGTCGAAATGTTCGCGCACCAGCTCAGCCAGTTTTTCATCGCTGATCTTGCCGGTGCCGAAGGTGGTCACCATCACCGAAGTCGGCTGGGCGATGCCGATCGCATACGAAACCTGGATCTGGCAGCGTGAAGCCAGGCCCGCGGCGACGATATTTTTCGCCACGTAGCGGCCGGCATAGGCAGCCGAGCGGTCGACCTTGGACGGATCCTTGCCGGAGAAGGCGCCGCCGCCGTGCGGCGCCGCGCCGCCGTAGGTATCGACGATGATCTTGCGGCCGGTCAGGCCGCAGTCGCCCTGCGGGCCGCCGACGACGAAACGGCCGGTCGGGTTGATCAGGTAGCGGGTATTCTTCAGCCACTCGGCCGGCAGCACCGGCTTGATGATCAGCTCGATGGCGGCTTCCTCGATGGCCTTGTGCGACATTTCCGGCGAATGCTGGGTCGACAGCACGACGGTGTCGATGGCGACCGGCTTGCCGTCCACATACTTGAGCGTGACTTGCGACTTGGCGTCCGGACGCAGCCACGGCAGGCGGCCGTCTTTGCGCAACTGCGACTGGCGCTCGACGATGCGGTGAGCGTAATAGATCGCCGCCGGCATCAGTTCCGGCGTTTCGTCGCAGGCGTAGCCGAACATCAGGCCCTGGTCGCCGGCGCCCTGGTCGAGGTCGATGCCCTTGCCTTCATCGACGCCCTGGGCGATGTCCGGCGATTGCTTGTCGTAGGCCACCAGCACCGCGCAGCTCTTGTAATCGATGCCGAAGTCGGCATTGTCGTAGCCGATCTTCTTGATGGTCTCGCGGGCGACATTGATGTAATCGACGTTGGCGGTCGTAGTGATCTCGCCAGCCAGCACCACCAGGCCGGTGTTGCACAGCGTTTCTGCGGCCACGCGCGCCTTCGGATCCTGGCTCAGGATGGCATCGAGAATGGCATCGGAAATTTGATCGGCAACCTTGTCGGGGTGGCCTTCGGAAACGGATTCGGAAGTAAAGAGGTATTCATTTGCCATCGCAGGCTCCATTATTTAATTATTGACCATGGTGTCGCGGCCAAATCATTTGAGCCTGCGACGCTTTAGCGAAATTTGTAGACCGCCTCGCAAGTTGTCATTAACTCGGCGGTACCGACCAGTTTTGACAGCATGGCAATTGCTTGCTCAGACTGATTTACCTGTCGATTCGTGCTATTTTACGCGTCTTGGAAAAAATCGGCAAAAAATCCCGCCCGCGCTGATGCTTGTCAATCTGTTTCGCCTTCTCTCCCACCTTTCATTGCCTGTTTTGCATGCGATTGGCAGCATGCTAGGCTGGCTGGTCTATCTCGCTTCCCCCACTTACCGCAAGCGGCTGAAGGAAAACATCTCGCGCGCCGGCCATGCCGAACACCTGCACGCGGCCATCGCCGAAGCCGGCAAGAATGTCATGGAACTGCCCTTTGTCTGGTTCGCCGATCCCAAACGCGTGCTGCCGCTGGCCGTGTGCGAAGACTGGTCTGCGGTGGATGCCGCGCTTGCCCGTGGCCGCGGCATCATCTTCCTGACTCCGCATCTGGGCTGCTTTGAAATCCTGGCGCAGGGCTTTGCCGCGCGCCAGCCGCTGACCGTGCTCTACCGTCCGCCGCGCAAGGAAGCGCTCAAGCCGCTGGTCGAAGGCGCCAGGGCACGCGACAATCTGGCGCTGGCGCCGGCCAACCTGGCCGGCGTGCGCATCCTGCTGAAGGCATTGAAAAAGAATGAGCCGATCGGCCTGCTGCCGGACCAGGTGCCGCAAAACGGCGAAGGCGTATGGGCGGACTTTTTCGACAAACCGGCCTACACCATGACCCTGCCGGCCAAGCTGCAGCAATTGTCCGGCGCGCCGATCGTGCTGGCCTATGCCAGGCGACTGCCGCGCGGCGCCGGCTACCGCCTGAACTTCGCGCTGTTCGAAGAAGAGCTGGGCGACACCCCCGAGCAACAGGCGCGCGCCATCAACGCCGCCATGGAAAAGCTGATCGCCCGCTGCCCGGAACAGTATTTCTGGAGTTATAACCGCTACAAGGTCCCGGCCGGCGTCACCGCGCCGTCGACCAATCCGGGAGCGCCATCATGAGATTATTGCTGGGACTGATCTGGCTGCTGCACTGGCTGCCGCTGCCGATCCTCGGGCGCATCGGTGATGGACTCGGGTCACTGCTATATCTGATCATCGGCAAGCGCCGCCGCATCGCCCTGACCAACCTGGCGCTGTGCCTGCCGCGTCTGCAGGAGGCGGAGCGCCGCGTCCTCGCCCGGCGCCACTTCCAGGCCTACACGCGCAGCGTCCTCGAACGCGGCATCCTCTGGTGGGCCCCGGAAGCGCGCCTGCGCAAGCTGATCCACGTCGAGCCCGGCGTTCCGCTGGAACAGATCCAGTCCGGTCCGACCATCCTGCTGTGCCCGCATTTCGTCTGCCTCGACGTGGCAGGCGTCGCGGTATCGCTGGAAACTTCGGCGTGCTCGATCTACATGGAGCAACGCAACAAGGTCGCCGATGCCGCATTGCGCCGCGGTCGTTCGCGCTTCCATCCGGTCAAGCTGCTGTCGCGCGCAGAGGGCATCAAGCCGATCCTGCGCGCCATGCGGGAAGGCATCCCCTACTTCATGCTGCCCGACCTGGATTTCGGCATCAAGGACGCGGAATTCGTGCCGTTTTTCGGCATTCCGGCCGCCACCCTGACCGCGACGGCGCGCATCGCCGCCGCCACCGGCGCCCAGGTAATCCCGGTAATATCCACTTTCCTGCCCGGCTACCGCGGCTGGAAAGTACAGTTCTATCCGCCCGTGCCGGATTATCCGGGCAAGGATTTGCTGGAAGCCACCCGCCGCCTGAACGCCTTTATCGAAGACCGCGTGCGCGAAGCGCCGGCTGAATATTTCTGGACCCACAAGCGCTTCAAGACCCGCCCGCCCGGCGAGCCCGGCTTCTACGACTAAGGCTATCCCGGCGACAGCACGGCCAGCGCTCGGACTATAATCGCTGCATGAAAATCACATTCACCAAAATGCATGGCGCCGGCAACGATTTTGTCGTGCTCGACGCCATCCACCAGACTATCGACTTCACGCCGGCGCAATGGCAGGCGCTGGCCGACCGCCGCTTCGGCGTCGGCGCCGACCAGATGCTGGTGATCGAAAAGTCGCAAACCCCTGGCGTCGATTTCCGCTACCGCATCTTCAACGCCGACGGCAGCGAGGTCGAGCAATGCGGCAATGGCGCGCGCGCCTTCGTCAAGTTCGTCATCGACAAGGGCCTGACCGACAAGCGCGCCATCCGCGTCGAAACCATGTCGGGCGTGATCGAACCGGCCATGCAGGAAGACGGCCGCATCACCGTGGACATGGGCGCGCCGATCCTGGAATCGGCACAGGTGCCGTTCGACGCCGCCGGACTGCAAGCCGTCACGCAAGGCGAAGACCAGCTGTGGCCATTAGAGATCAACGGCGAGGCCCTGCTGTTTTCCGCGCTGTCGATGGGTAATCCGCACGCCGTGCAGGTGGTGGAAGACGCCGACGCCGCCCCGGTGGCGCAGGATGGACCGGTGATCGAGCATCATCCGCGCTTTCCGAAACGGGTCAACGCCGGTTTCATGCAGATCATCGACCGCCAGCGCATCAAGCTGCGCGTGTTCGAGCGCGGCGCCGGCGAAACCCTGGCCTGCGGCACCGGCGCCTGCGCTGCCGTGGTGGCCGGCATCCGGCGCGGCCTGCTGGATTCGCCAGTGGCGGTGTCCACCCGCGGCGGCGAACTGTCGATCGCCTGGGAGGGCGGCAACGCGCACGTCATGCTGACCGGACCGGCAGTGACCGTGTTCGAAGGCGAAATCGACATCTAGCCGCCCGCCAAAACGATTTCCAACGCGGGCCGGCGATGTACAATTGCAGACGACTTGCCTACGCTGCATGCCGCTCCGTTAATACGCCTACCGCACCGCCTACTGATACCGGCTTACCACGATGACTGCCCAACTCGATTCCCACTCCGTCGCCATGTACCTGCTCGACCACCCGCACTTCTTTGAAGAGCATGCCGACCTGCTGGCGCAGGTCAAGCTGGCCAGTCCGCTGGGCGGGCGCGCAGTGTCGCTGCAGGAGCGGCAGATGGAAGTGCTGCGCCACAAATACCACGCGCTGGAACTGAAGCTGGCCGAACTGGTGCGCATCGGCCGTGAAAACGACGAGATCGCGCAGAAATTTCAGCAATGGGCCTGCGCCCTGCTGACCGCCCGCAACGACGTCGACCTGCCGCATGTGCTGATCGACGGCCTGCAATCCATTTTCGGCGTGCCCTACGCCACCCTGCGCCTGTGGGGCGTGGCGCCCGACTATTCGCACACCTGGTTCGCCGCCGATGTCTCCGACGATGCGCGCCTCTTTGCGAATGGCCTGAACGGTCCCTTCTGCGGCCGCAACAACGATTTCGAAGTCGCTTCCTGGATCGACGAGGCGCAAGCCATCGAATCGGTCGCCATCCTGCCGCTGCGCCGCGACGGCGCTACCGACACCTTCGGCCTGCTGGTGCTGGGCTCGCCGGACGCGGCCCGTTTCACTTCCGACATGGCCACCGATTTCCTCGCCCGGATCGGCGACTGCGCCGCCGCGGCCATGACTTGCCTGCTCGACTAGGCCTGGCCGGCGAGGCGGCGCGGTGAGCAAGCCCGGCAATCAGGAGTGGCTGGACGACTACCTGGGCAGCCTGGCGACGCAGCGCAAGCTGTCGCCCCACACCGTCGCCAATTACCGCCGCGATCTCGCCGAACTGGTGCAGCTGGCCGAGAATGCCGGCGCAGCCGCCGCTTCGCTGGACGCCCTCGACCATTTCCACATCCGCAAATTCGCCGCGCAACTGCATGCGCAGGGCCTGAGCGGCGCCAGCATCGCCCGCAAACTGTCGGCCTGGCGCGGCTTCTACGCCTGGCTGGCGCAGCAGACCGTCCTGCCTGCCAATCCGGTCGAAGGCGTCAAGCCGCCCAGGCGCGCCAAGGCGCTGCCCAAGGCCCTGTCGGCGGACGACGCGGTGCGCCTGGTGGCGCAACCCAACCCGCGCAAGGATGCCAATGCGGCCAGCGAACTGTGCAACCGCGCCATGTTCGAGCTGCTGTATTCGAGCGGCCTGCGCATTTCCGAACTGGTGCAGCTGGACATCCGCTATGCGAAGGAAAACGGCCACGAGTCGGCCGGCTGGATCGATTTCGACGCCGCCGAGGTGCAAGTCACCGGCAAAGGCAGCAAGCGCCGCCAGGTGCCGGTGGGCAGCGCGGCGCTGCAGGCGCTCTCGGCCTGGATCGCCGTGCGCCCGGCGCTGGTCAAGCTCGATCCGCATCCGCTGTTCCTGACCGAGCGCGGCAGCCGCATGTCGGCGCGACTGGTGCAGCTGCGCATCAAGGCGCACGCCAGGGCGCTGGGCATCCCGGCCGACGTCCATCCGCACATGCTGCGCCACTCGTTCGCCTCGCACGTGCTGCAATCCTCCGGCGACCTGCGCGCGGTGCAGGAAATGCTCGGGCATGCCTCGATCGCCGCCACCCAGATTTATACCGCGCTGGATTTCCAGCGCCTGGCCAAGGTGTACGATGCGGCGCATCCGCGCGCGAAGAAAAAATAGCCGCGCTATCATCGTTGCACTTTACAAAACGCCACCGCAAATTCCTCCTGAACCTTCGACTGATTTCCCGCCATGGCACTGATCCCGACCACCATCCTCACCGGCTTTCTCGGCGCCGGCAAGACCACCCTACTCAACCGCATCCTGCAGGAAGCGCACGGCCACAAGATCGCCGTCATCGAAAACGAGTTTGGGCCGGAGAATATCGACAACGCCATCCTGGTCCAGGACAGCAACGAGCAGATCGTCGAAATGAACAATGGTTGCATCTGCTGCACGGTGCGCGGCGACCTGATCGAGGCGCTCGGCAGGCTGGCGCGCGAGCGCGCCGCCGGCAAGCTGCAGTTCGACCGCGTGGTGATCGAAACCACCGGTCTGGCCAATCCGGGGCCGGTGGCGCAAACCTTTTTCATGGATGACGAGGTGGCCTCGCACTACATGCTGGACGCCATCGTCACGGTGGTCGATGCCCGCCACGGCATGCAGCAGCTCGATGCCCAGGAAGAAGCGCAACGCCAGGTCGGCTTTGCCGACCGCATCCTGCTGTCGAAAACCGATCTGGTGGATGAGAGCGCGATCGACGTGCTGACGCAGCGCCTGCGCCGCATCAATCCGCGTGCGCCGATCGGGCGCGCCGATTTCGGCCGCGTGCCCATCGCCGAGGTACTCGACCTGCGCGGCTTCAACCTCAACGACAAGCTGGAAATCGATCCGGATTTCCTGCGCAGCGGGGCAGAAGACGAGCATGCGCACGAAGGACATCAATGCGGCGCCGATTGCGGACACGATCATGACCACGGCCATCGTCACGGGCATGGCCATGAGCATCATCGTCCGCATCAACACGACCAGATCGCCGCCTTTGCCTTCACCAGCGAGCGTCCGTTCGACAGCCGCAAGCTGGATGAATTTCTCGGCCACGCGATCCAGGTGTTCGGCCCGCAGCTGCTGCGCTACAAGGGTATCCTGTGGATGGCCGGCGCCGACCGCAAGGTGGTGTTCCAGGGCGTGCACCAGATGATGGGCACCGACCTCGGCGCCAGATGGCAGGATGACGAACAGCGCGGCAGCAAAATGGTCTTTATCGGCAAAGATTTACCAAAAGATATTTTCATTAGCGGTTTGCAACAATGTTTGGTATAAGTTAACACGCTTCACAAAAAAAGCCTTTCAGCAGGAATTAGTCGGCAATGCCGGTATAAAAGTCCCCAGGACGCGCGTCGGCAGCGCTCAAGGAGCGGAGCCATGAATGCAACCGTTGCAAAAAAGACACGCAAAACCGGGCACGCCGACAACGCCAGCGCAGCAAATACGGCAACTGGCAAGCAGGCCGCCGTGAAATCCGCAATAAAAAACAATCCGGTCAAAATCCCGGCTAAAACTGCTGTAAAATCCGTGACCGCAAAAAAGACTGTGCCTTCTGCAGCCAAGTCGCCCGCGACGAAGCTTGCAGAGGAAAAGCCATCCACGAACACGGTCATTGCGCAACCATCCGGCACGCAAAAACGTCCGGCAGTTAACAAAATGGCGAAATCGATTGCCGAGGCGCCTGCGAAGTCTGCTAACGCCCCGGGTAAAACGGAGAAGCCCGTCTTGCGCACAAGCAGGAAGAATGCGCCAGAAGATTTCTCCGCCTCAATCGAATCAGCCGTCGTTTCGAAAGTACGCGAAGTGGCAACCAAGACAAGCAAACCGACATCTGCAATTCCTGCCGAAGGCAACCTGTTGACTGAAGAGCAAATCCTGAAGATGGGTGAAAAGGATTACATGAACCAGGCGCAGCTGGACTTTTTCAAGGCGCGCCTGCAGCAACTCGAACGGGATTTGCTCAAGAATGCCGACGAGACCACCGAGCACTTGCGCGAAACCGTGCTGGTGCCGGATCCGGCCGACCGCGCCACGATTGAAGAAGAACATGCGCTGGAGTTGCGTACCCGCGACCGTGAGCGCAAGCTGCTCAAGAAAGTGCAGCAATCGCTGGCCTCCATCGAATCCGGCGAGTATGGCTGGTGCGAAGAAACGGGTGATCCGATCGGTATTCCGCGTCTGCTGGCGCGTCCGACGGCGACCCTGTCGCTGGAAGCGCAACAGCGCCGCGAACTGAAGCAAAAGCTCTACGGCGACTGATTTCCTGCCGCTGCCTGCCGGCCACCATTGGGGGTCGGCAGGCGTCTCTCCGGCAGTTTTTCCCGCATGCCCTTGTTGGCAATTCCCCATAATGTTGCCAAAAAAGTTGGCAACATGGCGGGATCATTTGACAAAATCTTCCCATCAAGCTGTAATCGTTATCCGCTCCTTGCTTTGGAGCTATAATTGACATATCGTTTTTCAGCCTGACAAAGCTGATGCAGCATCCCGGCAGGTCATCTTCTTCGCAAAGGGACTTGGACTGCCGGTAGGAATTGGGACAGGAGAGCCGTGGGGATTTTTTCGTTTTTAGGCAAGAAGGACCGACAAGCGGACACACCCGAGACTGACGGGGACGCTTCTCGCCGCAAGCCCGCCAGCGATCAGGGTCGCGCCTCGCCTAGCCGCACCTCTTCCCGCAATTCGCAACAGCGCGATGCCGCGCGCGCGACTGCCCAGAAAATCGATGCCATCGAATCCGAGATGACTTCGGAGCTCGGCCGTTCTGGCCCTGCCAGCAAAGCCGCCGCCCAGAGCACCCCTGCGTCAGTCAAGCCGAAGGCGCCTGCAGCGTCCACGGCCACTGAGCCGCCGGCAGCCGGCAGTCAGCCAGCCTCATCATCGACCCTGCCGACGCTCGGCAACACCACCGCTTTCGGGTTGGATCTGCGCGCCGGCAACGTCGTCGTCGCCAGCTCGGAAACGCCCCCGGTCATCGAAGAAGCCGCCATCCTGTTCGCCAATGACCAGAACGATCTGGTGGAGCAAATGCTGCTTGACGCCATTCAGGACACTTCGCTGGATGAAAAGAGCGGTATCGTCTGGCGCATGCTGCTAGACCTGTACCAGGTCACCGGCAAGCGGGAACAGTTTGAAAACCTCTCGGTCGAGTACGCCGCCAAGTTCGAGACTTCGCCGCCGCCCTGGGATGACGGCCGCACTGACCTGGACAGTACGGTGCAACCGGCCAGCGCCACGCCGGCAATCACCTTCTCCGGCAAGCTGGACAGTTCGATCGTCAAGCAACTCGAGCGCGCCTGCAAGCTGAGCGAGAAGAATCACGTGCTGCGCCTGGAATTCGCGCGCGTCACCGAAGTTCAGCCCGAAGGCTGCGAACTGCTGCTGGCAACCCTTAAAAAGCTGCAAAAGGCCGGCTATGAATTGATCCTGGTAGGCGCTCCCGAACTGGCCGTTAAGATCCGCGCCATTATCGAAACCGGCCGCCGCGACGACACCGACACACCCTGGCTGCTGCTGCTGGAAATCCTGCAATTGCTTAACCGCGAGCAGGAATTCGAGGAAACCAGCATCGATTACTGCATCACTTTCGAAGTCTCGCCGCCGGCTTTCGTGGCGCCGAAAAAAGTATCGACCGCGGTGGAACTGCCCAAAGCGCAGGAAGCCGGAGCCGAAAAGTTCATGATGCCCGCGGTAATCGACGGACGCAGCAACTCGATCAATGCCATCAGCGATTACGTCAACCGGCATGAGCGTGCCGTGCTCGACTGCAAGAACCTGGTGCGCATCGATTTCAGCGCCGCCGGCCAACTCCTGTCGATGCTGGCACCTGCAACCGGCCAGGGAAAATCCATCGAACTGTGCAATGTCAGCTCTCTGGTGGCGGCATTGTTCCAGGTGATCGGCCTGCGCGACGTCGTCCAGATTACCCTGCGCAAGAACTGATCGGGAGCAGGCCACCGGCCTGCTGTCCGGCCGGCCGCGCTTCCGCGCCCTCTCAGGCGCGCCTCACCCTCCCCGTCTGCCCATCCCTGCCGCATTTCCCGTTCACGCCATCTTGTAATCGCGGAATCGGCCCCCATTATTTCAATGTTGTATCCCCGTCCGGCTTGAGCTTTTTCAATCCGCCATTCACATTGCATGGAGGCTTGCCCCGGCGCGGCGCACAATAGCGGCAATCCTTTATCTGAGGTCTTCATGGAACAATATCACGGCACCACCATCCTATCCGTCCGCCGCGGCAATATCGTCGCTCTCGGCGGCGATGGTCAGGTGACCCTCGGCAACGCTGTCATGAAAGGCAGCGCCCGCAAAGTCAGAAAGCTGTATCACGGCAAGGTCCTGGCCGGTTTCGCCGGCGGCACNNCGCGAATCGACCCTGGTCATCACCGGCAACGGCGACGTGCTGGAACCGGAAGACGGCATCGGCGCGATTGGTTCCGGCGGCCTGTTTGCGCAATCGGCGGCCAAGGCGCTGCAGGAAAACACCGACCTGGCGCCGCTGGACATCGTCAAGAAATCGCTGACCATCGCCGGCGAGCTGTGCATCTACACCAACCTGAACCACGTGATCGAAACCCTCGAATAACCATTCCCGACTGACATCATGAACATGACTCCTCCGGAGATCGTCTCCGAACTCGACAAGCACGTGGTCGGCCAGGCCAACGCCAAGCGCGCGGTGGCGATTGCGCTGCGCAACCGCTGGCGCCGCCAGCAGATCGACGAGCCGCTGCGCCACGAGATCACGCCCAAGAACATCCTCATGATCGGCCCGACCGGCGTCGGCAAGACCGAGATCGCGCGGCGCCTGGCCAAGCTGGCCGACGCCCCCTTCATCAAGATCGAAGCGACCAAGTTCACCGAGGTCGGCTATGTCGGCCGCGACGTCGACACCATCATCCGCGACCTGATCGACATCGGCATCAAGCAGACGCGTGAATCGGAAATGCGCAAGGTGCGCTCGCGCGCCGAGGATGCAGCTGAAAACCGCGTGCTCGACATCCTGCTGCCGCCGGCGCGCGACTTCGGCTTCCACGCCAGCCCGGCGCCCGAGGAAGACGCCAACGCCGCCAATTCCACCCGCCAGACTTTCCGCAAGCGCTTGCGCGAGGGCAGCCTGGACGATCGCGAGGTCGAGGTCGAGGTGGCGGAAGCCGCGCCGCACATGGAAATCATGGCGCCGCCCGGCATGGAAGAAATGACCGAACAGATCAAGTCGATGTTTTCCGGCATCGGCGGCGGGCGCAAGAAAAAACGCAAGCTGAAGATCAAGGATGCCCTGAAACTGCTGCTCGAGGAAGAAGCCGCCAAGCTGGTCAACGAGGATGAGCTGAAGCAGAAAGCCATCGCCAACGTCGAGCAGAACGGCATCGTGTTCCTCGACGAGATCGACAAGATCGCCACCCGCTCCGAGGTCGGCGGCGCCGATGTCTCGCGCGCCGGCGTGCAGCGCGACTTGCTGCCGCTGGTCGAAGGCACCACGGTCAACACCAAGTACGGCATGATCAGGACTGACCATATCCTGTTCATCGCCTCCGGCGCCTTCCACCTGGCCAAGCCGTCGGACCTGATCCCCGAACTGCAGGGGCGTTTCCCGATCCGCGTCGAACTGGAATCGCTGTCGATCGCCGATTTCGAGCGCATCCTGACCAGCACCGACGCCTGCCTGACCCGGCAGTATGAAGCGCTGATGGCAACCGAAGGCCTGAAAGTGGAATTTGCCGAGGACGGCATCAAGCGCCTGGCGGAAATCGCCTACTCGGTCAATGAAAAGACTGAAAACATCGGCGCGCGCCGCCTGTATACGGTGATGGAAAAACTGCTGGAGGAATTGTCATTCACTGCCAGCGAGACGACCGAAAAGACCGTACAGATCCACGCCGCCTACGTCGATGAAAAGCTGGGCGCGCTGGCGGTCAACGAAGACCTTTCGCGCTACGTGCTGTAGTCTTACTGACCTTACCGGCTCGGCGCGGGAACATTCCCGCCCGGACCGCCGGCATCCGGGGGCATCGTGGGCTGCGGCGGCGTGGGCATTGGCGCCGTTCCTTGCGCCGCGGGGCCGGACTGCATGGTCGGCGGCGCGCCGGCATAGCCCGGGATGGGTTTCAGCACCGAAGTCGGGTTGGTGATCGGCCCCGGCGCCATGACATTACCCTCTGGCGCCGGTGCTGACGACGGACCGGGGCTGGTCGGCACCGGCGCGGTAATCAGCATATCCGACTGCCCCCTGGCGCTTTCCGGCAATTCGACGCGCTTCTCCACGCCATTCTCGGACAACAGCACGTAGGTGGGGTGCACTTCCTTGACCGTCACACCTGGCATCATTTCCTTGCCGACGGGGACAGCCATCGCCGGCTTGCCATCCGCCGACAGGATGACGGCACTTTCGCCCTTCGTGCCCGACATCACCACCCCTTTCAATTCGTAATTGCTGGCCACCGCCACCGCAGCCGGACGCCCGCCGAACAGGGCGGCGGCGGCATCGACCCGCACCTCCGTCTGCTCGGTCGCAGGCGGCGGCGTCACCGGGCGCGCCGCCGGCCTGAATAATTGCAGCCCCCAGTAGGCGAGCGAGGCGCACAGCGCGATGAACAGAATGAAACTGGCGACGAGAGGCAACTGCTTCATTATTATCCTTTTGTTGTTCGCCTGGGCATGCTAGCGCACCAGCTGGTTGATCTCGATGATGGGCATCAGCACCGCCAGAACGATCAGCAGCACCACCACCCCCATGGCCAGAATCAGCACCGGTTCCAGCAGGCCGGCGATGGTCAGCGCGCGCCGTTCCAGATCTTGCTCCTGGGCATTGGAGGCGCGCTCGAGCATGGCCGGCAACTCGCCGGTGACTTCGCCGGCGCGGATCATGTGGATCAGCATCGGCGGGAAATGCTGGTGCGCCGACAGCGCGCGCGCCAGGCTGACGCCTTCGCGCACGCTGTTGGTAGCATCCTCCACCTGCTCGCGCATGGCGACGTTGGATAGCGTATCACGGCTGGTCTGCAGGGCGCGCAGGATGGGCACGCCGGAACCGGTGGTGATCGCCAGCGTGCTGGCGAAGCGCGAAGTGTTCAGGCTGCGCTCGAACTTGCCGTACAGGGGCGCATTCAGCAGCCAAGCATGCCAGCGCCGCTTGATGTCCGGATTCTTCAGCAGGCGCCGCCATATCAGCCAGGCGGCGATGATGGCGACGGCGACCATCCAGCCGTAGTTGCGCACGAAATCCGAGATCGCCAGCATCATCACGGTCAGGAGAGGCAGCTTCTGCTTGGTATTGGCGAACACCGAGACGATCTGCGGCACCACGTAAGTCAGCAGGAAGATCACGATGGCGAAGGCGACCACCGTGACGATGGCGGGATAGGTGAACGCCAGCCGCACTTTCTGCACCAGCGAGTTGCGCCGCTCGATGTAGTCGGCCAGGCGCGACAGCACGCGCGACAGCTGGCCGATCTGCTCCCCGGAGGCGACCAGGGCCCGGTAGATATCGGGGAAATCGCGCGGATGCTGGGCCAGCGCATCCGACAGCGAGGAGCCGGCCATCACCTCGGAGCGGATCGAGGCGATGAGGTCGCGCACGTAAGTGCGCTCGGCCTGCTCCAGCAGCGCGGTGAAGGATTGCTCCAGCGGCAGGCCGGCTTCCAGCAGGCTGGCCAGCTGGCGCGTGAACAGGGCGATCTCGACCGTCGACAGCTTGTCGCCGAAGCCGCGCGAGCGGGTCTGGCCGGTGGCGGCATCGACTTGCGCGGCGATCGCTTCGACCCGGATCGGCACCAGGCTCTGGGCGCGCAGGTCGGCGCGCGCGGCGCGCGCGCTGTCGGCGTTGAGCACGCCCTTTTTGGTACTGCCGCCGGCATCGACGGCTTCATAACGAAATGCTGGCAAGTCGCACCCTATTCTTTGGTGACACGCAGGAGTTCAGCCTCGGTGGTCACACCCTCGGCCAGCCAGCGCTCGCCATCCTCGCGCATGGTGCGCATGCCGTACTTCTGCGCGGTGGCGCGGATGTCGGCTTCGGATGCCTGGTTATGGATCTGCGCGGCGATCTCGTCGTTGGTCTGCAGCAATTCGTAGACGCCGACACGCCCCTGGTAACCGGTATGGCCGCAATGGTCGCAACCAACCGCATGCCACACCTTGCCGTCGTAGCGGCGGCACTCCGGACACAGCTTCCTGACCAGGCGCTGCGCCACCACCCCCAGCAAGGAAGAAGACAACAGGAACGGCTCGATGCCCATGTCCAGCAGGCGCGTGACGGCGGCGGCGGAATCGTTGGTGTGCAGCGTGGCCAGCACCAGGTGGCCGGTGAGCGAGGCCTGCACCGCGATCTGCGCGGTTTCCAGGTCGCGGATTTCGCCGATCATGATCACGTCCGGGTCCTGGCGCAGGATCGCGCGCAGGGCCTTGGCGAAGGTCATGTCGATCTTCGGGTTGACCTGAGTCTGGCCGATGCCGGCGAGCTCATACTCGATCGGGTCTTCTACCGTCAGGATGTTGGTGGTGGAAGCATTCAGGCGCGACAGCGCGGCATACAGCGTGGTGGTCTTGCCGGAGCCGGTCGGGCCGGTCACCAGCACGATGCCGTGCGGCTGCGCGATCAGGCGGTCGAACTCCGGCAGCACTTCGGCGCTCATGCCCAGGTTGGTGAGGTCGAGGTGGCCGGCTTCCTTGTCCAGCAGACGCAGCACGGCGCGCTCGCCATGACCGGTGGGCAAGGTCGAGACGCGCACGTCGACCGGCTTGCCGCCGATGCGCAGCGTGATGCGGCCATCCTGCGGCAGGCGCTTTTCGGCAATGTCGAGCTGGGCCATGATCTTGATGCGCGAAATCAGCGAGGCATGGATCGCCTTCTTCGGCCGCACGATGTCGCGCAGCGAGCCGTCGATGCGGAAGCGCACCACCGACACTTGCTCGAAGGGCTCGATGTGGATATCGGAAGCGCCTTCGCGCAGCGCCTGCGTCAGCAGCGCGTTGATCATGCGGATCACCGGCGCGTCGTCGGCCGATTCCAGCAAATCCTCGATGGCCGGCATGTCGCGCATCAGCTTGGCCAGGTCCAGATCCGATTCGTATTCGTCGATCACCTGGGCGGCGTCGCCGCCGGAACCGGCATAGGCTTGCGCAATCGCTGCCTCCAGCTCCTCGCGTTCCATCGACTTCAGGCGGATGCGGCCGAAGCGCCGGCTGACTTCGGCGATCGCCGCAGGCTGGGTCGCCTCCGAGACCCAGACCTCCACCGGAGCGCCATCGGCGCCGCCGCGCTGCGCCAGCAGCGCGAAATCGCGCGCATAGGCGTAGGGCAGCAGGCGGAAGTCCATCGTTACGTTATCCATGTCTGTTTCCAATAAACTACTGCGACGGCACAGGCTGCGGTACCGGCACAGGCTGCGGTGCCGGCTGCGTCGCAGGTGGTTGAACGGCTTGCGGCAACGACGACCGCTGCAGCAGCACGCCGCCGAGCGGGCGGCCGTTTTCATCGAGCGGCGGCAGCAGCGGCGATGGCATTTCCGGCAGCATCAGGGCCGGCTTCGGCAGGGCATTGACTTGCCTGCTGCGGATGAAGCTGTAGCGATCCGTTGCCACATCGGCATTCTGCTCATTGCTGCGGATAATTGTCGGTCGCAGGAACACCATCAGATTGGTCTTGGTGCGCCCTTTTCTCTGGTACTTGAAGAGGTTGCCGACGACAGGAATGTCGCCCAGGCCGGGCACCTTTTCCTCGTTCTCCGAACCGGTATCCTCGATTAGACCGCCGAGAACGATAATTTCTCCGTCATCCACCAAAACATTCGTTTCAATCGAACGCTTGTTGGTAATGATGTCGGAAGCATTGCTGGTGGGCTGCACGCTCGAGCTTTCCTGGTAAATGCCCATCTTGACGCTGCCGCCTTCGGAAATCTGCGGCTTGACGCGCAGCGACAGGCCCACGTCCTTGCGCTCGATGGTCTGGAAGGGATTGACGGCCGCGCCGCCGGCGGAAGCCGCGTTGGTGTACTGGCCGGTAATGAAAGGCACGTTCTGACCGACGATGATGCGCGCTTCTTCATTGTCGAGCGTGATCAGGTTCGGCATCGACAGGATGTTGGCATTGTCGTCGGTTTCCAGCGCGCGGGCGATCGCGCCCAGGGTAATGTCGCCGGCGGCCTGGCGGAAAATCCCGAGGTTGAGACCGTTGCCGGGCGGCGTGCGGGTATCCGACGAAGCCAGCGCCTGGTTGATGAGGTTGTTGCCGCCGGTCTGGAAGCCCGTCAGCGTGCCGACACGGTAGCGGCTGCTGTCGCTGCCAGTCATGCCGGCCCATTGCACGCCGAATTCCGCCGCCCGGTTGGCGGTGACTTCGACGATCAGCGTCTCGATATACACTTGCGCGCGGCGCGCATCCAGCTTCTCGATGACGGCGCGCAGGTTGCGGTACACGGCTTCGCTGGCGGTGATGATCAGCGTGTTGGTCGAAGGGTCGGCCTGAATGAAGCCGGCGGCACCGCCGGCGGCCAGAGTGGGGGTTTGCTGCGAGCCCAGGCTGCCGCCGCCCAGCGCGCCGGACTGCATTCCGGCACTGGAAAGGCCGCCCTGCTGCTGTCCCATGCCGCCCTGCTGCTGGCCGCCGAATCCGCCCTGCTGAGACTGCGAGAGCCCCGTGCCTTGCTGGCCATTGGCCGGCGACGAAGTGTCGGCCGCCACCACTGCCCGCAGGGTTTGCGCCAGCCTGGTGGCCTCGGCGTTCTTCAGGTAGACCACGTGCACGTTGCCGGGATTGGCGGTGGGCTGGTCGAGCTTGGCGATCAGCGACTTGGCCAGGTTGGCGCGCGCCGCCGACGGCGCCCGCACGATCAGCGAATTGGTGCGCGAATCCGCCAGCAGGCTGACGCGGTCGGTGCCGCCGGCGGCGCCCTGGGTCGGCTCCATCAGGCGGTTGACCATGGCGGCGATGTCGCTGGCGATGGCGTGGCGCACCGGGATCACGTCCATGTCGCCCGAGGCCGGACTGTCGAGCGCGGCAATGATCTTGCCGATGCGCTTGAGGTTATCGGCGTAATCGGTGATCACCAGCGAATTGGTGCCGGGGTTGGCATTGATGGTGTTGTTGGGCGAGATCAGCGGCCGCAGCACCGTCACCAGATTGGCGGCGGATTCGTAATTCAGGCGGAAGATTTGCGTGGCGATCTGGTCGCCGCGCGCGCGCGTGGCGCCGCCGGCCTGGATCGGTCCGGCCTGCAGCTTGGCATCGGCTTCCGGCACCACCTTGGCGAAACCGTCGCCGATCACCACCGTATAGCCTTGCAGGCGCAGCGCGGAAGACAGCAGGCTGAAGGCTTCGGACTTGGACACCGGGCGCTCGGAAATCAGGCTGACGGTTCCCTTGACGCGCGGATCGATCAGGAAGGTCATGTTGGTGTAATGGCCGATCGCCTTGACCACCGATTCGATATCGGCGCCGACGAAATTGAGCACCGCTTCGCCCTTGGCAGGCTCCTGCTGCTGGGCGTATGCCGGCGGCAGCGCGAGCGCGCACATCAGGGCGGCCACCATGCCGCTGCGGCACATCTGTTTAGCTGCCAGGAATGTCTTGCTTGGTTTGGTTTTCATTATTTGAACTCTAGCCTGGTTACGTTTTTATTACCTTCCCTGTAGCGCTGGCCCAACAGGTTCAGCAGGTTGTCCAGCCGTTCCTCCTGCCCCGCCTCAGCTTGCGCCTTGCCCGCAAATTGCAGTCGGCCATTGCTCAATACGCCTGACCCCGACAGCAGCATCGGTCCCCTCAGGGTTTTCAATCCGATCTGCGCCTGCTGCCCCTGCCAGTCGAACGCCATCACATAGGCGCCCAGCGGCTTGATCGGCGACAGGCGCGACGATATGTCCGTCATCTCCAGCATCATCGTTCCCTGCAGCGCAATGTCCTGTCCCGCGCGCGTCAGCTGCAGCGGCGACCACGACAGACGCAGGCGGCCCGCCGGCTGGATGGTGTTTAACGGCGCCCCCAGGCTGGCCAGGCGCTCGGCCGGCAAGTCCAGTGAAGCGCTGCCGATGCGCCAGCTGCGCCAGCTGCCTTCGATTGACACGGGCCGCGACAATACGGCAGGATTTTCCAGTGTCATCTTCGTCTTGCCGATCATTACCAACGGCGACAGGCGCCAGCTGAACCGTCCTGGCAACAGCGGCGACACCGGATCGCGCCCGCTGGGCGCTGCTCCCAGAAACGCCGAGCCGCGCCACAAGCTTCCTTGCGCATCTCCCAGAGTGAAGCGGCCTGCCGTTTGTCGCTCGAGCAAGGTGGCCATCCAGGTTGCCGGAAGAAATACAAGCACCGTCAAAGCAACGGTCACAATGCCTGCCAGTAACCATAGCATGAGGCGATTGGCGGTGCCTTTGCTTTTCGTCACCACTATTCGCTCTTTTGTTGCCGTAAAGTCAGATTGGCATTCACCGTATCGATCTGTCCCTGCGCCGTGATGCTGGCGTCCGTCACGCTCACTCTCGCGGTCTTTTGCATCTCGTCGAGCCAGGCGACCATCCCGGCAAAGGATACGGATGAAAGCTGGACTTTGGCAAGGTCGGTCCCGGCCATCGCCACACTTTGCGGCTTCAGGCCCGCGCGCGCCAGCGCCGCTTCAATGCTTTCGCGCGTCATGGGCGGCGGTGGCGGCGGCGTTTCGCGCGCCAGCGCGGAGGCTTGCATCGACATGGTCTGCAACTCGACGGCCTGCTGCCGCAAGTTCGGCAGATTCTTTTGCAGTTGCTGCCGCCCCAGGTAAGCCGGTTCGATCAGCAGCATGTACACCAGGGCCAGCACGGCCACGGCCGCGGCCAGCAGCAATTGCTTGCGTTCGCGCTCGTTGCGCGCACTCCAGAAATCGGACAGCGCCTGGCGGTAGCGGACAAGGGTAGGACTCATTTGCTGCTCCGGATCTGCCAGACATTGGCGGTTTTCGGGGTGAGCGACAGCTTGCGCGCCTCCAGCGCCGCGCGGATCTGTTCGAGCGGGGCTTCGCCTTCCGGCTTCAGAGTGACCTGCAGGACGCGCTCACTGTAGTCGAGCGAGGCGATGCCGGACGCAGTCCGACCTTGCGTCGCCGCTTGCCAGGCATCACCGAAGGCGGATGCCAGCGCGAGGAAATCGTCGGATGCCGGCAGGCCGGCGCGTTGCCGCGCAATCGAGATATTGCGGCGCATTTGCAACACCGGATCGCTGGTCAAGGGCTCTTTCGGATACACCGACCTGAAGACTTGCGTCATCCCTGCGCGCAATTCGCCGGCTTCGCGTTTCAGGCGCAGCCATTCGATATTCATGCCGGCGATATTCACCAGCAAGACCAGTCCCGCCAGCGCCAGCGGCCAGCGCCAGGCGCGCAGGTGCAGGCTAGGGCCGCCGGACGTGCCGAGCCCTGCCGCCAGGTTGAAAGGCGAACCCTTGGCGCCGGCAATCCAGCGCGGCCAGCTGTCGGGAAACAGCGCGATCCGCTCATCCTGTTGCAAGGCTTCGGCTGCCGCCTGGTAGGCGGGAATGCGCTCCTGCGGCAGATAGAGCGCGATGGCCTGGTGCGGCGCCATCGCAGCCAGGGTCTGCAAGGCTTCGTGCGCCGTCGTCTCGGGTTTTGCCGGCAGCAGCGCCAGACCGATGCCTTCCTGGTCGCCGGTGCGCAAGGCCAGGTCGACATCCATGCTGACGCCCGACTCGGCGAATGCCGCCGATACCGTATCAGGCTGGTACGGCAGGCACAATTGCAGCGGCAATGCCACGACGCTGCGCGCGCCCAGCGCCAGCACGCGCTGCACGTTCTTTTCCAGCCAGGCGCGGTTGACCACCGCCACCGTGCGTTTGCCGTCGATGGATGGCCCGGCCGCCAGGATGCATTCCGCCGGGTCGGACATCAATTGTTCCTCGACCAGATTGGGCAAGGCGGCCTTGAGCCTGGATGCCGATATCGGCGGCACCTGCACCTGCAGCAGATTGACGTCGCTGGCCGCCAGCAGCAGGATGACTTTCTGCGCCGCGCTGATGACTCCCTCGAGCAGATCGAGCGTGGCGGCGCCCTCGCGCTCGATAGCGCCGCCGTCGGATGCCAGCGCGAAGCGGCATTCGGGCGCGGTCTCGGGCGGCGCATTTTCGGCCGCGGCCTTCGAAGGCAATTGGATAAACAATGTACTCACGGCGTTCTCGCTGTTATTTTTAGTTTTCCCGAATCCAGATCACTCGCGGCATCGCCACGCCTTCGCGCTTCATCAATGCCTGCACTGCCAATCCCGCGCGGTTCATGCGTACTTCGCCATTGACGAGGAAATAACCGGTCTGGATATCGAAGACTTCGCAATCCATGTTGGTTTTCCCAAGCCGTAATCCTATATCGCATTTGTCTTTCAGATAAGCCTGGTCCCTGCTGGCGATCAGGGTCCTTGCGTCGGATGCTGACAGTGTATCAACAGTCTGCATCTTTGCCGCCAATACTTCGCGCGACGCAGTATTGGCATTGATTTTTGTCGTGCCCGGCAACACCACCACGTAATCCCTGAGCTGGTTGATGACTTCCGGGGTAAAGCCGCGAACGATCAGCAAATCGTCGACATAGTCGATCCTGAGCGGCCGCGGCTGATTGCTGCCGCCACGCCCTTCCGCCACCGCGGCGCCGATGGTCGTGGTGGTCGTGCCGGCCACTGTCGTCTCGGTGCCGGATGTCGCGCCCGATGGCGCCCCCTGCGGGCTGGTCTTCGGCTGGCCGGCGGCCACCGCTTCGGCGGCGGCCTGCGCCAGGCCCGGATTCAGGCGCAATTCCCCCAGCAGGTTGCGAAACACCGCCACTTCGGCAGGGCTGACCCGGCCGCCGGACGCCATGTTGTTCAGATTGAAGCGTGACTGCGCATCGATGATGCTGCCGGACAGGATCGCCTCGCCGGCATCGCTGTCGACGGCCTGGCCGTTTTCGACGTACTGGTCGAGGCGTGTTTCAGCCAGCGGCACCGCCCACGGCTCGCCCAGGTGGTCGGGTCCGGAAGTGGCGGCATCGGCGCGCAGGATCAGCGCCGACCAGTCGAGCGCGCCGCGCAGGATCCACTGCTTCTGCAATTGCAGGCGCTGGTTTTCGATCGAGCGCACCTGCACCTGCTGCTGCCAGAACAGGCTGGCAACGATGGTGATCGCCAGCGTGGTCAGCAACAGCGCGGTGACCACCGCCACCCCGCGCTGCCGCCGCGGTTTCGGCATGGCGCGCATCATACCGGCCCCAGCAGGAAGGTCTTGACCAGGGCGCCGGGACGGTCGCTCATCCGGATCGTCACTTCGATCCCGGTCGGCACGGCCAGCGTGGCCGCCGAAGCCGGGCCAGAAGGCGAACTGGACACTGCATCCACGCCGGGAACGCGCCAGCCCGCGCCATCGTTCATCCAGGTCCGCACGGACATGTCGGCCACGCTGGATTCCAGCGCGACCCTGGTGGCGCCATCGGTGTCGCTGGTGACCGACAGCCACAGGGCGTCGAGCTCATTCAGGTCGCGCGTGGGCTGCGATTCGCGCCGCGACAATACGCCGCCCTGCACGCTGTAGGAGACCAGCTGGATGCGCGAAGGCTGGTACTCGGCAAACACCTTGCGCACCAGGACGATGCGGCCGGGCTCGACCACCACCGGCACGCGCCCGGGAATCGCGTCCAGGTCGACCAGCTGCGAAGTATCCCGCTGCATCTGCGCGAACGCCAGCTGCATCCCGCGCGTCTGCTCCATGTCGGCGGTCAGGGCGACGCGGGCGCGCACGATGCCGTCGAGGCCGCGCCAGCCGAGCACGGCGACAATGGCCAGGATGGTGATCGCCACCAGCAATTCGACCAGGGTGAAACCGCGCCGGCCGCGCGACGCCGGCGCAGCAGGGAGAGTGTGGCGCGATGCGGATGTGTCCATGGGTCCTCAGCCGTTATTGGGGACGATCTGCGACAGCTTGATGATGCGCCGCTGCGGATTTTGCGCATCGAAGACACCGACCTCGACCCGGCGGAAATTGATGTTGGGCGTCGGCAAGACCTCCTCCTCGCATACCAGCGGCAAATCGGCCTGGGGACATTCGAACGAGCGCTTGCCCAGCGGCGGCCATTCGCGCGCCAGGCGGATTTGCGACAGGCGGTTTTCCGCCGACCAGGTCGCCATCATCGAGGCGCGCAGGCCGTTGCTGTTTTGCGTCAGGCTGCCGACCGCGCGCAGGCTCGCGCCGAGCGCGGTGCCGACGATCACCAGCGCCACCAGCACTTCAAGCAGGGTAAAACCGCGCATGGAGCGGCAGCGGTCGGCGCGCATGTCAATCCACCGTGAAATTGCCGATGCCGTCGGCGCGGATCGACACCGTCGCCTCGCCTATCGACAGGCTGAGCACGAACGGCTTGTCGACCGGCTCGCGGCCGAAGACGATGCGCGGGACATTGTTCTGGCCCATCATCGGCGGGTCGATGGCCACATTGACCGGGGCTCGCTGGAATTCGCGCTCGCGCAGCATGTCATCCTTGTCGATCGGTTGCCAGACATTGTTTTCATCCAGTATCCAGAACCGGTAGCGGTACTGGTCCACTTCGAAAGCGACAGGCCGGTTGCGCACGATCGCCTCGTCGCGCGCCAGCTGCAGCAGCAGGGCAATGCGCTGCGCCTCGTTCTGCAAGGCCTGCCGTCCGCTCGGCAAAGCGTTCAGGGTCACGAAACCCAGCATGATGCCGACGATGACCAGCACCACCAGCAATTCCAGCAGCGTGAATCCGCGCTGGCGGATACGCATCATGTGATTGCCCTACAGTTCCCAGGAACCGATATCGGCATCGGGACCGGCGCCTCCCGGCTGGCCGTCGGCGCCAAAGGAGAACACGTCGACTTCACCCCTCATGCCCGGCGACAGATACTGGTAAGGCTGGCCCCACGGATCATTCGGCAAGCGTTCCAGGTAACCGCCGGATTTCCAGCCGCGCGGCTCGGGACCCGAGGTGGGCTTGGTAATCAGCGCCTGCAAGCCCTGCTCGGTAGTCGGGTAACGCAGGTTGTCGAGCTTGTAAAGCTTCAAGCCTTGCATGATCGTAGAAATATCCTGCCTTGCGGCAATAATACGGGCGTCATCCGTACGGCCCATCAGCTTGGGTACCACCAGCGCCGCCAGAATACCCATGATCACTACGACGACCATGATTTCAATCAGGGTAAAGCCGTTTGCGCGACGGCGCGAACCGGTGCGCTGTTTAAAAACAGTCAAAGCATTCGCCATACGGATTCACTTATAAAAAAGGAATGATCGGGATTGGAAGTATAAGGCTGAAGTGGCAATTCTTACACTATTCAGATGCAGGATAAAACGTGATCCACAGAAAAATTGATATGAAACACGACTGTATGAGATGCTGAAATTCCCAAAAAGTGCCTTAACGGCTACTATTCAGGGTTGACCAGTGCTGTCCATCTGTCATCCATAACGGCAATTCAGTATTACAATCCCCTTCCCTCTTCATGGATGTTTCAAGAAAATCAGGCAACATGGCCGATTTGTTCCGACAATTTGTCCGTTTTTTCGGCGTTGGCTGCGTTTCCGCCATCGGCCACTACGGCTTGCTGATTTTGCTGGTGCAAGCCGCCGGTGTCGACGCCGTGCCGGCCTCCGCCGCCGGCGCCCTGCTGGGCGCCTGGATCAATTACAGCCTGAATTACCGCTTCACTTTCCGCAGCAGCAAGCGGCATGTCGAAAGCGTATCGAAATTCGCCGTGGTCGCAGCGGTCGGCTTGCTGCTGAATACCTTGTTCATGTGGATCGGCGCCGAATTGCTGGGGATACATTATCTGATCGCGCAAGTGCTGACGACGGGCCTGGTCATGGTCTGGAGTTTTGTCGCCAACCGCTTCTGGACTTTCCACGTCGGCGATGGAAAATAGACAAAGTCATGCTGCGGCATGCTGCTATCATGGCAAGCCTCCTGATGTTCAAAATGTCAACCATTCAATGGAACAAGCATGAGGCCTTTTTTTCGTTTGCCGCACGCCTGGCTGCCCATCTTCCTGTTGCCTGCCCTGCTGCTGGCGCTGTCCGCCCATGCCGGCAATATTTCCTTCAATCTCGCCATCAATGGCGACAGGCTCACTTTAAGCAACCAGGGCGATAGCCCTGCCTTCAACCCGAGCGTGCTGCGCCTTCTGGACAACGGCCATTGGGAAGTACTGCCGCCGGCGCCAGGCAGTCCGGCGCCGGTCGAATTCAAGCCGCAAGCCAAGTTCGAACTGGTCTGGAGCGCGCGTCCGGCGCCGCCCGGTCCGCTTTCGCTGGAAACCCTGCGGCCTGTCATGGTGCGCTTTTCCGACCAGGCCGGCGCCGGCTTTGGACAGATCTCCTTTTTCAACCAGCCGCAACCGGCCGGCAAGGAACTGCTGCTGGAGGCCGGCTATGTCGACGGCCGCCTGCGTATCGTTCCGCCCAAGAATGCCGCGATCAAGGCCACCTGGGTCGTATGGCCGCAGGAAGAGGGCATCGCCGCGCTGGCAGCCCCGGTGACAGCGGCGCAACCCCAGCCGGAAGCCGGACGCATCCAGTGGGGGGCAGGCAGCGAAGTAAAAAGCCTGGATCTGGGCAAGGGCATGCCGATCGCCTTCCTGCTGCATGAAACGCCGCAGGGCCTGCGTTCGCAAGTGGTGCCATCCGGCCGCATCCCGGGACGGCAGCAGCGCGCCGGCTGGCTCGACCTCGGTGCGCAATTGCGCAACACCGCCATGCTGGCGCTGCTGGCCGGACTGGTCTTGCTGGCCGGGCATCTGGCCGTACCGCGACAGAAATCCAGCATCAATCCATAAAAAATGAATAGAACCCGCTCCGCTTTTTTCCCGCCATCCAGGACGACCGCCGGCTGGATCGCCGATGCATTGGTGACGCTTGCCTGCGCCGGACTGATCGCTTCGATCCTGGGTGTTGCCTTTCTCAATTCAGGCAACTGGCCCACCGGCGGCGACGCCGCCTCGCACCTGCTGTACGCCAAACTGTATTCGGACGACCTGCTCTTTTCCGGCCAGATCCTGCCTTGGATGCCCGAAGTGTTCGGCGGCCTGCCTTTCCTTTCCTATTATTTCCCGCTGCCCTTCATCGTCATGGCTTTCCTGTCCAAGCTGACCGGACTGGCGGTGGCGTTCAAGTGGGGCTCCTTCCTGGCCGCCATGCTGCTGCCTGGCGCGGTGTTTGCCACCAGCCGCCGCTGGCTGGGCTTTTCCTGGCTGGCGGCATTGTTCGGCGCGCTGGGCGCGCTGGCTTTCCTGGTGCATGAGCAGAATTCGATCTGGGGCGGCAATCTGCTGTCCACCCTGGCCGGCGAATTCGCCTACAGCTACGGCATGCTGTTCGCGCTGCTGTCGATGATGGCCTGGGCGCGCGCGGTTACGCTGCAGCGCGGCTGGCTGCTGGCGGCGCTGCTGGAAGCGGCCAGTGGTTTTTCGCATGGTTTTCCGCTGCTGATCCTGGGCTTTTCCAGTTTCCTGCTGCTGCTCGATTGCGGCGCCGCCGGCGCCGCGCGCGCAACCCGCCTCAAGCGCACGCTGTTCATGCTGCTGGCGGGCCACGCGCTGGCCTTTGCGCTGCTCGGCGGCTGGTTGTGGCCGATGATGGAAATGCATGGCCTGACCATCCCCAACGACGCTTCCTTCCCGCTGTCCGGCTGGCGCGACCTGCTGCCGGTCAGCCTGTGGCCGGTGCTGGCCGGCGGCGCGCTCGGCCTCGCGCTGCTGGCCTTGCCGCGCGTGCGACACGGCTGGCAAGGCGGACAGCGCCGCGCGCTGTGCTATCTTGTCGGCGCCGCCGGGCTGGCGGCGGTGGCCTTCATCGCCGGCGACCGCCTCGGAGTGGCCGATATTCGATTCTTCCCGCTGACGTGGTTGTTCGGCGCAGTGGCATGCGGCTGGCTGCTGGGGCAATCGCTGGCGGCCATCGGCGGCGCCGCGGCCGGCAGCC
>DPRS01000070.1 GCA_003537575.1 Oxalobacteraceae bacterium | reverse complement strand
TGTTAGCGCCGATTGAATTTTGACCCAGGGTGCTGATTGAATTTTGACCCAGGACCCGTTGCTTTTTTTGAAGCAGCAACTGTGGATAAGTTTACCAGATTGCTGGTTTGATGTTTTGAGATGCGCGGGGAATTCACGAAGTTTGCAGGCCGTGATGACATCCCCGCGCGAGCCTAGTTAGAACGGCTCATCAGGTGGTGCTGCTTGTCTTCCTTTGCGCGATTGCTCCCGCGACTTGATGCGGGCCTTTGCGGCCATGCTGCTGTGTTGGAACCGATATGACTCATTTCCCGTTTCAACGATGTGGCAGTGATGCGTCAGCCGATCCAGCAGCGCTGTGGTCATCTTGGCGTCACCAAACACGCCCGACCATTCCGAGAAGCTCAGGTTCGTCGTGATGATTACGCTGGTGTGCTCATACAGTTTCGATAGCAGATGAAACAGCAATGCACCGCCGGCCTGGCTAAATGGAAGATATCCAAGCTCGTCGAGAATGACCATATCCATGCGCATCAAGGCCGCTGCGATTCGTCCGGCTTTGCCATCCTGCTTCTCGCGTTCCAGCGCATTGACCAGATCGACCGTGGAGTAGAAGCGCGCCCGCTTGCCTTGCGAGGTAATGCCCGACACCGCAATGGCGGTAGCCAGATGCGTCTTGCCCGTACCCGGCCCGCCGATGAGCACTACGTTTTGTGCAGTATCGGTAAACGACAGCGTTGCCAGCTGTCCCACCAGATGCCGATCAACCTTGGAGGAATTGAAGTCGAATCCAGCCATATCCCGGTGCACGGGAAACTTGGCGGCATTCAACTGGTTCCGAACCGAGCGCATGGCCCGGTCCGTTGCTTCGGCTTGCAGCAGGTGCTCTATCAACCACTTCGATGAATCCATTGCCGCCGTCCCCTGTGCGGTCAGATCCGTCCAGGCTCCGACCATTCCATGAAGCCGCAATTCCTTGAGTTCCGCAGTAACATCACGACGCATGATCGCACTCCTCCATGCTGAGTTGATCTTCGTCATCATGCCGCAGCTCGTCATAGCGGCGGGTGTCGGCCAGCGGCTCATCCTTGAGCTGCAAGCTGGTCTCCACGCATGGCGGCGTGGGCGTGGCATTCAGCCGCCCCAGCACGTTGAGAACATGCTCGACACTCAGCACGCCGGATTCGATCACCAGTTCCACCGCAACCAGTACCGCCTCAAGCCCGGCGCGTGGCACTGCTGCCAGCACTTGTGCCATGACGCGATCCCCGCCCTTGTCACGCATCAATCCCTGCCTGAGCTGATTGAGTGGCGCTGGCATGTCGGCGAACGGTGCGCCATTACGCAGCGCCCCCGGTTTGCGTTCGATCAGCGCGATGTAGTGCTGCCAGTCGTAGCGGACATATCCACGCTCCGTCAGGCGCTCATGACAGGCAACAACCGCATCGCCGAACACGGCAATAACTTGTTGTGGATAGAGCCGGACACTGACCATCTTGCAAGCCAGTTCGCACGGCACCGAGTAATGATTGCGCTGTACGTTGATCAGGCATGTGCTGGACACCCGCGCTGAACTCTCGACATACCCATCGAATTGAGCGGGCATGGGCATCATGTGGGCGCGTTCCTGCTCCAGCATTTCGGCCACGCTCAATTCCTTGTGCTCGGGATGGCGCAGTTCGTCCCATAATGCGTGGCAGCGCTCGCCCAGCCATGCATTCAACTCCGCGAACGAGCCAAACCGTTGGTTCTGCGCTTCCAGCCATATACGCCGCCGACTGTCCTGCACGTTCTTTTCGACGACTCCCTTCTCCCAGCCAGAGGCAACATTGCAGAAGTCCGCGTCGAACAGATAGTGTGCGCACATCACCGCAAAACGCGCATTGACTACGCGTCCTTTGCCTTTGTTGACGCGGTCGACAGCGGTCTTCATGTTGTCGTAGATGCCGCGCCGGGGGATACCGCCCAACGCGGCAAAGGAGCGCGTGTGGGCATCGAACAGCATCTCGTGCCCCTGGCTCGGGTAGGCCACCAGCCAGAATGCCCGGCTGGCGCACAGCTTCAGATGCGACACCTGCATACGCCGGTAAATGCCGCCTATCACCAAACCTTCCTCGCTCCAGTCGAACTGAAAGGCTTCACCCAGCTCGAACTTTAACGGCACAAAGGCATGAGGCTTCTTGCCTTCATCCGCAAGCCAGCCACGAATAAATGCGGTCACCTGGCTGTAGCCGCCCGTGTAGCCATCTGCCTTGATTTGCGCAAACAAATCAAGGGCAGTACGCCGATTCCGTTTGGGGCGATGTGAATCCGCTTTGAGCGCTTGTTCCAGCGCGGCGTGAAAGGCACTGAGTTTGCCCGGTTTATCGCGTCTACTGTACTGCGGCGGTGAAGAGGCCGCAGGCTCCCTCAGCCACCTGCGTATCGTGTTGCGCGATAATCCCGTGCGCTTTGCGATTTCGTGAAGCGACATCTTGTCGCGTAAATACATCCGTCGAATCTTGCCCAATATTTCCATAGTGATCACCTTTTATCTCCTGCCCAAAAATTAGGCAGAACAAGTAGAACACCTGGGTCAATTTTCGATCAGCAGAACACCTCGAAGTGGGTCAATTTTCGGTCAGCAACAACA
>DPRS01000044.1 GCA_003537575.1 Oxalobacteraceae bacterium | reverse complement strand
AAGAACGAAGCCAAGGTCATCTAATCATTCACATCTAATTTGTTGGGGACAGAGTCATTCGCTACCTGTGGCAGCGCCTGGATTCAGTCCCGCAATTATTGCAATATAGGAAATCACCATGGTTGCACTCGTCATTGCCGAACACGACAACGCTTCGTTGAAGAGCAGCACCGCCCACACCGTTACCGCCGCCACCCAGTGCGGTGGCGAGGCCCATGTCCTGGTGGCGGGCCACAATTGCGGCGCAGCCGCCCAGGCCGCCGCCCAGCTGGCTGGCGTGGCCAAGGTGCTGGTGGCCGATGCCGCGCAGTTTGCCGATGGCCTGGCCGAGAATGTTGCCGAACAGGTGCTGGCGCTGGCCAAGGACTACTCGCACATCCTCGCCCCGGCGACTGCCTATGGCAAGAACATTGCCCCGCGCGTGGCGGCCCGGCTGGATGTCGGCCAGGTCTCGGAAATCACCAAAGTCGACAGCCCGGACACTTTCGAGCGGCCGATCTATGCCGGCAACGCCATTGCCACGGTGCAGTCGCTGGACCCGATCAAGGTGATCACCGTACGTACCACCGGCTTTGATGCCGTAGCCGCCGGTGGCAATGCTGTCATTGAAACCATTCCCGCTGTGGCAGATGTGGGCAAGTCGGTGTTCGTGTCGCGCGAAGTGGCCAAGTCGGACCGTCCGGAACTGACCGCCGCCAAGGTGATCGTCTCGGGCGGGCGCGGCATGGGCTCGGGCGAAAGCTTCAAGATCCTCGAGCCGCTGGCCGACAGGCTGAATGCCGCCATGGGCGCGTCGCGCGCGGCGGTGGATGCAGGCTATGTGCCCAATGACTGGCAGGTGGGCCAGACCGGCAAGATCGTCGCGCCCCAGCTGTATATCGCGGTGGGGATTTCCGGGGCGATTCAGCACCTGGCCGGCATGAAGGATTCGAAGACCATCGTCGCCATCAACAAGGATGCGGAAGCGCCGATCTTCAGCGTGGCCGATTACGGCATCGTCGGCGACCTGTTCGAGGTGGTGCCGGAACTGCTTGATGCACTGGCTGCGAACTGAGAATCGCGGTCTTTATTATGTCAGGCATTGCACGATTGCTTTGGTCATCGTCTCGGTGGAGCAGGTTCCGCCAAGATCCGCCGTGCGCGCCTGATCTTCATTGATCGCCGAGTTGATCGCCTGCCGCAGGCGGGATGCCAGCTCGGCTGCGCCCATGTGCTCCAATAGCATGGCGCCGGAAAGCAGCATCGCAACCGGGTTGGCGATGCCTTTGCCAGCGATATCCGGCGCGGAGCCATGCACGGCTTCGAACAGGGCGGCATCCTTGCCGATGTTGGCTCCGGGCGCGATGCCCAGGCCTCCAGTCACGCCGGCGGCCAGATCGGACAGGATGTCGCCGAACAGATTGGTGGTCACGATGACATCGAAATGGCTCGGCTGCATCGCCATTTTCATCGCACAGGCATCGACGATCATTTCCTCCATGTCGATGCGTCCGGAATACTCGCGCGTATGTAGGCTGCGTGCTTCGTTCAGGAAAATGCCGGAAAGGATTTTCAGAACGTTGGCCTTGTGTACCACGGTCACTTTCTTGCGCTTGTGCGCAATCGCATGGTCGAAGGCAAAGCGCAATATCCGCTCGCATCCTGCGCGGCTGTTCCAGGCGAGCGCGGTGGCGATCCCTTCGCGGTCATCACCCGCCGGAAGATAAGCCTCCCTGGCGGCATACAGACCTTCCGTATTTTCCCGCACAATGGTCAAGGACACATTTTCGTGAAGGCCACCGGGCATAAGAGTGCGCGCCGGACGCAGGTTCGCGAACAGGTGGAACTCCTCGCGCAAGCGCACCAGCGGCGAGCGGAACCCGCTTGCGAGGGGAGTCTGCACCGGCCCTTTGAGCGCGAGGCGCGTGCGCCGAAAGCTCTCCAGCGAGGCTGGAGGCAGCGCATCACCGCAAGTTTCGAACGCCTTCAGGCCTAGCGGCACGACCTCCCATTGGACCGGCGCGCCAAGCGCTTCGAAAACCTGGAGCAGCGATGCAGTGATCTCCGGGCCAATGCCGTCGCCCGGCATGAGCGTGACCGGGGTGAGACGGGATGAGTTCATGAAATTTCCTTGTTCCGGGTAACGGCTTCGTCCAGCCGAAAAATATCGGTAGCAACTGTACACGGTTTCCGTCATCAATTGCATATCGCACCACCCCTATCGGAGTAAAAGCGTATCCCAGTAGGAGTCTGCCGGGAAGTAAAAGTAGCGGAAATTGAATCCAAGCCATGATGCCGCAGGAGGCGAATCATGGGCAAGCTCAAGCAAGACGATGGCTGGCGGTTGCCGGATAAAATCTGGGACGTGATGGAAACGATTTTGCCACCCCGTAAAGCCCACCCGCTGGGATGCCACAATCCACGCGTGTCTGACCGGGCAGCGATGGATGCGATTTTCTTTGTGCTGCGCACGGGATCGCAATGGAATGCCTTGAATGGCACGGGAATTTGCTCCAGCAGTTCGGCCCATCGGCGTTTCCAGGAATGGGGCAAGGCAGGCGTGTTCGAGCAATTCTGGCGGCTGGGGTTGCTTTCCCTGGAAGCCTTTGACGAAATTGACTGGTCCTGGCTGGCATTGGATGGCGCGATGACGAAAGCCCCGCTGGGCGGGGAAAAAAACCGGCCCCAATCCTACGGATCGCGGCAAAGGCGGCGTCAAGCGCAGTCTGCTGACCGAGGGGCATGGCGTGCAGGTGGCGATCGTAGTGGACGGCGCCAACCGGCATGATATGAAACTGGTGAAGGCAACGCTGCAAGCATTGCAAGGGGACCGTCCGCCACCGACGGCAACCCATCCGCAGGGGCTGTGCTTGGGCAAGGGCTATGACTATGATGAAGTCCGGGCCATTGTGGCTGAGTTCGGTTTTACCGCGCACATTCGGGCGTGCGGCGACTTGCAGATGTTGCAGCGGATTCTGGCAGCCGACGTGGTTGCTTATACCGATGGCGGCGGCAAGGTCCTGGCGGCAATCAAGCCGATTTACGGGCAAGCCAAAGTCATGCGCATGTTTGCCGGGCTGGCGCGCCGGGCCGGACAGGCAAAGCCGCCGCTGCTGTATCAGGGGATTGTCAATGGCATGGCCGGCTTCGTCACGCTTGAGCCGCAAAATGTGCTGCAATCGACTGCGTTCGACATCGAAAACGGCAGGATTGTCGCGGTTTATATCGTGCGCAATCCGGACAAGCTTCGCCACATGCGCGTGTTGCTGGATCAATGATGGAACTGCGAGGTCGGGACGGCGCCGGTATCACGCACACCGCAGCCACGCAGGGCGGTTCAGTTAGCTGGTTCCAGCAGCGCGAGCAGTTGAGCAAGCTGCGCATCAAGCGCGCCTAGCTGGGACGGAGTGAGGGAGGACAGGATCCTGCGTTCATTTTCCACGTGCGCCGTCACCGCGCGGTCGATCAAATCGCGTCCGGCAGGCGTCAACTGGACCAGTAGGCTGCGGGCGTCGTCGCGGTTCGGTACGCGGTCGACCAAGCCGCTGGCTTCCAGCCGCTGAAGTCGATGGGTCATCGTGCCCGAGGTAATCATCAGCGAGGAAAACAGGGTTGTCGGCGCCAGGCGGAATGGATGCCCGGCGCGGCGCAAGGTGGCCAGCACATCGAATTCCCAGGCCGTCATGCCGAATTCGGCAAACATCCCGTCCAGCTGGCGCTGTACCAGTGCTGCGCAGCGTTTCAGCCGGCCAATGGTTCCCATTGGCGCAAGGTCCAGGTCAGGCCGTTCCCGTTGCCATTGATCAAGAATTGAATCCACTGCGTCTGCCGTTCTTTTACCCTTCATCGCCATGACTCCAATTTTATCTTGACTTCAAGATTATAAGACATGAGAATTTATCTTGAATTCGAGATAAATGGGGTGGTGAACATGAATGCGACCTGGCGCGATTCCTTGCTGACGGCCCTTGCACCAATTGCCTGGGGATCGACCTACATCGTGACGACGGAACTGTTGCCGCCGGACCGCCCCGTTACGGCTGCCGTCTTCCGCGCTCTTCCTGCCGGCCTGCTGCTGGTCCTCTATGGCAGACGGCTCCCGGCACGACGGGATTGGGGACGGCTTGCCGTGCTGGCTGCACTCAACATCGGATTCTTTCAAGCCCTGTTGTTTATTGCGGCGTACCGGCTTCCAGGCGGGCTTGCCGCGGTGGTCGGCGCTATCCAGCCCCTTTTCGTCATGACGCTTGCCTGGTCAATCGACCGGCAAAAGCCTCATGGCCTCGCCGTGGGCTATGCCTTGCTTGGCGTGGCAGGGATGGCGCTGCTGCTCCTGGCTCCCGAATCAAGCCGGGATCCTGCGGGAATCATTGCAGCCTTGGCAGGAGCAGGCAGCATGGCGGCAGGAACCTACCTTGCCCGGCGCTGGCGCAGCAACCTGCCCGTGCTGTCATTCACGGGTTGGCAGTTGTTGGGGGGCGGGTTGATGCTCGTCCCCGTTGCCTGGCTGGCCGATCCCGCTCTTCCGGCCCTGACGCCAAGTCAGTTCCTTGGTTATGCCTATCTTTCGATATTCGGTGCACTGATGGCTTATGCGCTCTGGTTTCGCGGGGTGGGGCGCCTGCCGCCGGTAACGGTGTCCTCGCTTGGGCTGCTGAGCCCGGTGACAGCGGTAATCCTGGGATGGGCGCTGCTCGGCCAGGCTGTCGGCGGCTTGTCGCTGCTCGGCATGCTGGTCGTCCTGGCAAGCATCGCGGGTGTGCAGCGCACGGGCGGCCGCGTGGACCACGCGCCTGCCGACGTACAGGCAATTCACCGTTAATTTTTTTGGCGAACTATCCATTCAAGGAAGAATAGATGAACGAAGCTATCAGAACCATCATTGAGTCGCGCGTATCGTCCAATTATTTTGACGCCAACCAGGTCATCACGGACACCGCCATCGAAGAACTCGTGCGGCTTGCCACAAGGGCGCCTTCCGCTTACAACTTCCAGAACTGGAAGTTCATTGCAGTGCGCTCATTCGCTGCAAAGTCGCGGCTGGCGGCTGCGGCGTTCGGTCAGCAGAAGATACGGGATGCTGCCGTAAGCTTTATCATTTGCGGGACGCTGAAAGCATATGAGCAGCTGCCTGCCGCGCTGGCGCCGGCAGTGGATGCAGGCTTGCTTCCGCGGGCAGTTGCCGAGAGCTGGGCAAGGGCCGCCCGCGACGCACATGCCGGCAACCCGCAACTTCAGCGCGACGAGGCTTTTCGCTCCGGCTCGCTGGCTGCCATGGTCCTGATGCTGGCAGCCGAGGGAATGGGATTGACCTCGTGCCCGATGAGCGGCTTCGACCCGGAAGCGGTGTCACGGGAATTCGGCTTGTCACCCGGCGAAGTGCCCGTCATGCTTGTCGCGGTGGGCCATGCCAGCTCCGGCAAATTTAGCCAAAAGCCCCGCAGGGCCGTGCGTGACGTGCTCTCCTATAAGTGAGGGTTTGCGCCAAAAAGTAATCGACGGTCACTCGCAAGGAATCCAGGTGGTCGGCATGGCGCAATTTTTCCAGCAGCATGTGCAGAAAATGCTCGAGAAAGACCCTTTGGTGGCACTTAAATTTCCTGAACGTCCCAAGTTGCTAACTTCAACAGGAATGTGAACAACGGTTTATGGCAAAAATTGTGGTGCACTTAAAAGGGGTTGATTCATAGGAGGGCAACGGTTTGCAAAGCCGTAGACGCCGGTTCAATTCCGACCCTCGCCTCCAGATTCCTGATGCCTCAGCCTGTTTTAGGCTGGGGCATTTTCATTTCTGCTACTGCGTTGGGGTGATGTGTCATGACGCATCGACACTCCCTCTCATCGTCTGTTCGATCTGCTGTGGCAGCGGGGCATACGGCATCCTTGGGAACTAGACGATATCGGTATCATGGAACTTGCCGCCGTACTTTTCTAATTTGGCGGGCAAGCCCCAGGCTTGCCCAACTCTGGATCGCACTACCGATTTTTAGTCTTTGTCCAGTCAGCGTAGCCCAACACGAACTCTACGTGAGAACGCACGCCTGTGGCTAAGGTTGCGTCATCCACGAAGAAGGCCGGGTGATGGTTCGCTGCCACTTTCGAAAGGTCTTTGCCAGGGGGGGTGGCGCCAAGAAACACGAACAGCCCGGGCACTTTTTCGGCGTAATAGGCAAAATCTTCGGATGCCGACTGGCCGGTTTTAAGCTCCTTTGCTTTGCCGTTCGAGGCGCGTTGCAGCGCTGGAACCATTGCATGCGTCAGTTCCTCGTTATTAATCGTAACGGGCATCATTTGAGCGATATTCACCTCAGCATGGACATGATGCGTCGTAGCAGTGTTTTTAACCAGTGCCGGCAGTTCCTTCAGCATAGAGTTACGGATATCTGGGGAATTCGAACGGATGGTGCCTTCCATCGTAAGCTCACCCGGGATAATGTTACCGGCATTTCCCGCGTGAATGGAGCCCACCGAAACCACGCCCATCCCCTGCAAAAGGTTCGCCTGGCGGCTCACAATCGTCTGCATGCCTGTAATCGTATGCGCAGCTGCAACAATCGGATCCGTTCCTGCCCAAGGCATCGAACCATGAGTCTGCTTTCCGCTCATCTGAATACGGAAGCCGTCTGCACTATTGAGAGCAGGTCCGGCCTTGTACGTGATTTCGCCTGTGTGTGCGCTTGACATGACATGTACGCCAAACATCGCCTGGATCTTGAATCGGTCAATAATTCCTTCCTCGACCATTCGCTTGGCGCCCCACGACTTCTTTTCCTTGGCAAATACATCGATATCGGACGGTCCTTCTTCCGCAGGTTGAAATACGAAAACCACATTTCCAGGAATTTTGTCCTTGTTTGCGACCATCACGGTGGCCGCTCCCATGAGCATCGCTGTGTGCGCGTCATGACCACAGGCGTGCATTACATCGACTTCCTTTCCCTGAAAAATGCCTTTTGCCTGACTGGCGAACGCTAGTCCTGCAGTTTCTTTACCAGGAACGGCATCCATATCCGCCCGAAGCCCGACTGTCGGCCCAGGCAGGCCGCCTTTCAATACAGCAACGACGCCCGTGCCCGCAATTCCTGTGTGCACTTCCAGCCCCAGTGCTTTGAGATGTTTAGCTACAAAGGCCGCTGTCTTCACCTCTTGATTGCCTAATTCGGGGTGTTGGTGGATGTGATGACGGAATGCGATAGTCTGTTTCTCGGCCTGCGCGGTTGCTGCTACTACCCAAGGCGTCGGCGCCGGCGCAGCTTCTCGTACGGCCTGGGCATCAGCGGATTGACTTATCGAGTATGAAAGTGGCGAGGAGAATGCAAGCGCTACCGCAAGCGCGACAGTCGATGGAGAAAATTTCATGTTAACCCTTTAAAAAGCAATGGGATTCAGTGTGGGAAACGCTATGGTAGAGCGGGATTGCACATCAAAAAAGATATAATCCACCAAAAGTCCTTTGTGGAATCTGCATTAATAAGGGTATGCTGTGGATAGATTGCTATCGTTACGGGCATTTCAGGCGGTCGGGGAACTGAGCAGCTTTACTGCTGCAGGAATGAGGCTATCTCTTGACCCGTCAAAAGTGTCCAGGCTGGTTGCCGATCTTGAAAACCATCTCAAAGTCCAGTTGTTGCACCGGACAACGCGGCATGTATCATTGACGCAGAGCGGGGTTCTTTATCTTGAGGACTTGACGCGAACACTGCAAGAACTGGATGCAGCAGAATCAAGGGTGAAGCGTGAGTCTGGAACGCTTGCTGGTCCACTCCGTATTTTAGCCGAGCCGAATGTCGCAGAAATGTTTTTGGCGCCGCGCCTCGGCACTTTTATGGCGCTCCACCCTGGAATCTTGCCTGAAATTTCTGTGGGCCCTGTCGACTACGCCGACATTCAAAATTTCGACGTCACGCTCATGGTCGCCACTCAGGACTTCGATGAGGAAGTCGTTGCATTCAGCATTCTGCAATCGTCCGGAATACTGGTGGCTGCCCCTGGATATCTGCAGTCGCACGGGATACCTCAATCGCCGTACGACCTTGCGGACCATGCATGCCTGGTGCGCGAGTCCAGACACTTACGGCCAACCCTGCTTCGCCTGTATGACGAAGCCGATAACATCGCCGAAGTGAAGATATCCCCTCGGCTTTACAGCAAGAATAATCGCCTCATACTGCAGCCGTGCCTGGAGGGGAGGGGGATCAGCAGTCAGGCTGAAATAAACGTGGTTGAATACATCGCAACAGGGAAGCTGGTCCGTGTGCTGGACGGCTGGAGAACCGGCAGGTTGAGTCTCGCTGCCGTCGTTAAATCCAGCCGGTTTCTCCCCGAGGTAACCAGGGCTTTTATTAATTTTTTACAAAAGCAGGCAATGAGTTTGCCCTGAGCTTGCCCAGACTATTTGGCGGCCCTTGGGAAAATTTTCCCATAATGCATTATCAATTACGCCAAGACTTGCCGGAGCGCTAATGTGATGCGCTCGTATCTGGAGGCGCTGGCATGAGAAAGAATCTTGCCGCGTCCATCCGGGCGCGTCTGCTGACGCTGGAATAGCGAAAGAATGGTTGATTAAGTTGAAGCTTGATTGCATCTGTAATGCGTGTCAAGAAACGAAATGCAATGTGCCGTCATTCTAAGCAGATGAACGAAGATAGCTGGAAGGAATCTTGTGCAAACATGCTATTAAGGCAATCGCTTGAATTTGCGCAGCCAGTCACAAAGATTGTCGCATGGTAATCTATGAGCAATTAATTTTCTCTGGCCCGCAGTCATTTGCTGGTCGCTGATATCTGTTTCATCCCATAGCAAAAGCGTAATGTCCGGACGGTTTCCTTTCCGGCGCCTTGTTTTGGAGATGGTCATCATTGAAAGGAGCGCGACACCTTGCCTCTGCCAACCCCTATCCAGGAGCGGGAGCTCCTCCATACGCGCACGATCACATTCAAGGGTTATCGTAGAAAAGACAACCTGTGGGATGTCGAAGGCCATCTGCTCGATGTGCGGCCGAAGGATGTACATTATCCCGGCGGTAGCCGGGCCGGCGGGGAGCCCGTGCACAGTATGTGGCTGCGTCTGACGGTTGATGCTTCTTACGAAATCCGCGAGGTGCAGGCATCGAGCGATGCGGTGCCTTACCAAGGCGTCTGCGGCACGATCACTTCGCATTATGCGGAGTTGGTCGGAGTGCGCATCGGTAAGGGTTTTGGTGCCGAGGTACGCCGTCGTGTCGGCGGAAAAAACGGTTGCGCCCATATGACCGAATTGCTGCTTTCCATGGGGACGGCAGTCATGCAGACACTGAATGGGGAAGTCGCCTCGCCGCCGGAGCAGAAGCCGTTTGCGCTGGATGGCTGTCATGCGCTTGACACTTCAGGCCCACTGGTTGCGACCTTCCATCCGCGCTGGTACAGGCCAAAGGACGAATCTGTCGCGAATTCCGGTGCNNCCGAGATATGTATGCAATGCGTATGATCGAGGAGAGCACGCAGTTTGCGATGAACCTTTAGTCCATGATTTTCTACGGCTCCCAGCGCGTATATAGAGCAGCTGATTGCTTGCCGGAGCCTGAGTGTGGCTAACATGCGAGAGGCACCGGAGCGCAGGCTTGGCCTGGTGTGCAAAAACTACCAGTTTAGTGCCGCCAAAGGCCGCATGGCGGCGGTAAATCCCTCTCTTAACAAAAACAAAACCAGTTCTTTATCTCAATGCCTCCTGCGACTTCCTACGATACTTCACTTTGATGTGCCGAGTCCTCATCATCCAGCCGTTTCATATTGTCCAGCAACTTGAGTAAATAATGCAGGGTATGCGTCAAATCGCCGACGGAAAAGTCAGTAAGCGCTTGTTCGTAGTAGCGATGGATTTTAGGCGTCGCTTCATTATTCCACACCTTTTGCCCTGATCTCGTCATGGTAATCAGCCGGGAGCGTCGATCACGCCCGTCCGGATCGATGCTGATATGGCCATCGCGCTCCATACGGCTGATTAACCCTGACAAATTCTGCCTGCTCACCATCAGGTAACGCGCCAGATCTCCCACGCTCATTCCTTCTTTCGCTTCCGGCCGCGACAGCGCGCCCAGGACAGCCCATTGCTGTGTGGTAAGTCCAAGATCTTCAACTGCCCGACTGCCAGTTTTATGCAACATGTTTGTGCATTGATACAGGCGGAAAAACAGTCTGTTAGCCAGTTCCATACGTGCTGCCGTAACTGAATCGTCGAGTTTTTTCATGGTAATTCCGATGTCATCTTCTAGTGGTTTATTACTAAGGAGGGTAGTAATCGCAAATCTATATGTCAATATATTTTCATATATCTGCTATTTTTTGCTTGCATAACAGGGTTTGATTAACTAGGATATGTCAATGTATTTACCTAATATCCTTCGGCGGCAAAAGCATAAGGATACCAACCCTGAAAACTCTGGTGGAGAAAACATGCAACGACTTCAAGGAAAGATTGTGATCGTGACCGGCGGCGGCGGCGGCATCGGTGGCGCCACCTGCCGACGGCTGGCGCAAGAGGGCGCGCGTGTCGCTGTGTATGACATGAACCTGCAGGCTGCCGAACTCGTGGCGGCGGACATCGTTGCGGCGGGCGGGACGGCGGCGGCATTCAAATGCGACATCACGAAGCGGGATGAAGTGGACGCGGCTGTCGCTGCGACCGTGGACCGGCTCGGCCCAATTGATGTGCTGGTCAATAACGCCGGCTGGGATGTATTCAAGCCTTTCACAAAAACCGAGCCGCAAGAGTGGGACAAGCTGATTGCCATCAATCTGGTGGGCGCCCTGCACATGCACCACGCGGTATTGCCCGGCATGGTCGAGCGCAAGTCCGGCCGCATCGTCAATATCGCCTCGGATGCGGCGCGTGTCGGATCCTCGGGTGAGGCAGTGTATGCCGCCTGCAAGGGCGGACTGGTGGCGTTTTCCAAGACCCTCGCGCGAGAGCATGCGCGCCATGGCATCACGGTCAATGTGGTGTGCCCGGGCCCCACCGACACGGCCTTGCTGGCTGGCGTGGCCGAAGGCGCCCCCAATCCAGAAAAGCTGCTGGAAGCATTTACCAAGGCGATTCCACTGGGCCGGCTCGGCCAGCCGGATGACCTGGCAAGCGCGATCGCATTCTTCGGCAGCGACGATGCCAGTTTCATTACCGGGCAGGTGATCAGCGTATCCGGCGGCCTGACGATGAACGGCTGATCGCAAACAACAACCCTGCTACTGAATAAATCTCAAGGAGACCATCATGAATTACGACGACATCCTCTACGAAGTGCGCAACGGCGCCGCCTGGATCACCATCAACCGCCCGGACAAGATGAATGCGTTCCGCGGCCGTACTTGCGATGAACTGATTCACGCCATTAACAAGGCTGGTTATTCCCGCGACATCGGGGTGATCGTGCTTGCCGGCGCCGGCGAGAAGGCGTTTTGCACCGGCGGCGATCAATCGGCGCACGAAGGCCAGTATGACGGCCGCGGCACCATCGGCCTGCCGATGGAAGAGCTGCACGCTGCAATTCGCGATGTGCCCAAGCCGGTGATCGCCCGCGTCCAGGGCTATGCCGTCGGCGGCGGCAACGTGCTGTGCACGATCTGCGACTTCACCATTGCGTCGGAAAAAGCCGTCTTTGCCCAGGCAGGCCCGAAAGTCGGCTCGGTCGATCCCGGCTACGGCACGGCTTTCCTGGCCCGCGTCGTCGGCGAAAAGAAGGCGCGCGAGATCTGGTATCTGTGCCGCCGCTACCCCGCCTCCGAAGCATTGGCCATGGGGCTGGTGAATGCGGTCGTGCCGCATGAGCAGCTCGATGCGGAAGTGCAGAAATGGTGCGACGAGATCATGGAGAAGAGCCCCACCGCGATTGCCATCGCCAAGCGTTCCTTCAACATGGACACCGCGCACCAGGCGGGCATCGCCGGCATGGGCATGTATGCGCTGAAGCTGTACTACGACACGGAAGAATCGCGCGAAGGCGTCAAGGCGTTCCAGGAAAAGCGCAAGCCGGAATTCCGCAAGTACGCCAAGTAAGACGGCAGGGGGCTGGCAACAGTCCCCGCCATTGGAATGAACAGGAGACATGATGAACCCTTATATTGACGATGACCTTGCGACGCTGGCGGAGCATGCGCGCCGCTTTGCGACCGGCCGTGTGGCGCCCGGTTTTCTCGAACGTGACAAGACCCGGGTGCTGGATCGCGCCCTGATGCGGGAAATGGGCGAGATGGGGTTCATCGCGCCTGAATTGCCGGAGCAGTACGGCGGCCAGGGCATGGGTTGCCTGGCCGCTGGCGTGATCCATGAGGAGATCGCGCGCGCTGACCTCAGTATTTCTTACATAAATTTGCTGGCATCTCTCAATGGCCAGATCCTGGCGCACCACGGCAAGCCGGAAGTAGTCAAGCCCTGGCTGTCCAGGCTGACGCAGGGCCAGGCATTGCTGGCGATCGCCCTGACCGAGCCGCGCGGCGGCTCCGATGCGGGCAATTTGCGGCTGAAGATGGAGCGAGTCGGCGACCACTATGTCCTGAACGGTGAAAAAACTTCCATTTCCGCCGCCGACCAGGCCGATGCGGCGGTGGTGTTTGCCCGCACCGGAACAGTGGAGGCCGGGGCGCACGGTGTCTCCGCCATCCTGGTGCCGATGGATGTGCCGGGCATTACCCGCAACCGCTTCGACTGCCATGGCCAGCGCGCCATTGGCCGCGGCTCGCTGTTTTTCGAGAACGTCAAAGTGCCGGTCGATCACCGCCTGGGCGAGGAGGGCAAGGGTTTCGTGCAGGTCATGCAGGGTTTCGATTTTTCCCGCGCCCTGATCGGCCTGCAGGTGCTGGCGGTGGCGCGCGTCGCCCTGGAAGAAACCTGGGAATACGTGGCGCAGCGCGAAGCCTTCGGCAAGCCTTTGTCGGCTTTCCAGGGCGTTTCGCACCCCTTGGCGGATTTCGATACGCAAGTGGTCGCGGCGCGCCTGTTATGCCTGCAAGCGCTCTGGCTCAAGGACAAGGAGCTGCCGCATACTGCCGAAGCCGCCATGTGCAAGTGGTGGGCGCCAAAACTGGCGTATGACGTCATTCATCAGTGCCTGTTGATGTTCGGCCACGGCGGCTATGACCATGGCTTGATGGAGCAGCGCTTGCGCGATGTGCTGGGCTTTCAGATCGGTGACGGAACGGCCCAGATCATGAAGACCATTGTCGCTCGCACCCGCGCCGGACGCGCAGCCGTTCCGGCGTAATTTCCGGCTCGGCTTCAAAGTAAAAAATGACTATAACGGAGACTAACCATGAATTTCGACGCTGTCCTGATTCCTCTGCGCCGTGCAGAAAGCATCAAGCAAGGCTATTGGCACGACAAGACCATCAACGACTATCTGGACGCATGCGTATCAAGCTGTCCTGACAAGATCGCACTCACCGCCGTCCAGGTCGAAGGCGGCGCATCCCGCAGTTTCACCTACCGGGAAATGGCTGCGATGGCCGACCGCATCGCCGTCGGACTGGCGCGCCTCGGCGTGGGCCGCAACGACGTGGTGGCGTGCCAGTTGCCGAACTGGTGGCAGTTCACCCTGACTTATCTGGCTTGCTCGCGCATCGGCGCCGTCATCAATCCGTTGATGCACATCTTCCGGGAGCGTGAGCTGTCCTTCATGCTCAAGCACGGCGCTGCCAAGGTGCTGATCGCGCCGAAAGTGTTTCGCGGGTTTGATTACGAAAAAATGGTCACCGCCTTGCAGCCGACATTGCCCGAGCTGCAGCAGGTGATCATCATCGACGGCAGCGGCGCCAACAGCTTCGATAAGCTGCTCACCGAGCCGAAATGGGAGCAGGCGCCCGATGCCGCCGAGATCCTGGGACGCAGCCGCCCGGGTCCGGACGATGTCACCCAGCTGATCTACACCTCGGGCACGACGGGCGAACCCAAGGGGGTGATGCACACCGCCAATACCACCATGTCCAACATCACCCCGTATGCGGCACGCTTGCACCTGAGCGCCGATGACGTGGTGCTGATGGCGTCGCCCATGTCCCACCAGACCGGCTTCTTGTACGGCCTGATGATGCCTATCATGCTCAAGGCCAGCGCCGTGTTGCAGGATATCTGGGAGCCGAAAAAAGCCGTGCAGCTGATAAGCGAACATGGCGTCACCTTTACCATGGCTTCAACGCCGTTTCTGACCGACCTGGCAAGAACTGTCTCCGAATCCGGGGAAGGCGTTCCCACCTTGCGTACCTTTGTGTGCGCCGGCGCGCCGATTCCCGGCCCGCTGGTCGAACAGGCGCGCCAGGCGATGGGTACCAAGATTATTTCCGCCTGGGGCATGAGCGAAAACGGTGCGGTCACGCTGACCAAGCTGGACGACGACGACGAGCGTTCGGTCAACAGCGATGGTTGCCCGCTGCCGGGCGTGGCGCTGAAAGTCGTCGATTTTGACGGCGCAGAACTGCCGACGGGGACCGCTGGCCGGCTTTTGCTGCGTTCATGTTCGAATTTCGGCGGCTACCTGCATCGGCCGCATCTCAATGGCACCGATGCCGAAGGCTGGTTCGACACCGGCGATCTCGCGCGCATAGACGAACAGGGCTACGTCCGTATCACCGGGCGCAGCAAGGATGTGATCATTCGCGGCGGTGAAAATATCCCGGTCGTTGAAATCGAATCGATGCTGTACCGCCATCCAGCCATTTCCCAGGTCGTCATCGTTGCCTATCCCGATGAACGCATGGGCGAGCGGGCGTGCGCGATCGTCGTGCCCAAGACTGACAAGGATATCGATCTGCCGTCGATCGTCGAGTTTCTGAAAGCGCAAAAAGTGGCAATGCAATACATCCCCGAACGTTTGATCGTCCGTGAAAAATTGCCTTCTACGCCGAGCGGCAAGGTGCAGAAATTCAAGCTGCGAGAGATGCTGCAGGATGGCTCTCTCTGAGGCGCCCAGGAACTTCTTGACACCATCTGAAAGAAAGTAATCATGCAAGAATCTCCTGTGCTGGTAGAGACCAGCGGCCGCGTCGGCATCATCACGCTGAATCGCCCCGAGCAGTTGAACGCCCTTAACGATGCCTTGATGGATGCCCTCGGCAACGCGTTGCTGGCATTCGACGCCGACCCGGCCATCGGCGCCATCGTTATCACCGGCAACGACAAGGCGTTTGCCGCAGGCGCCGATATCGCCGCCATGGCCGACTGGGATTACATGGATGTTTATCAGGGCGACTTCATTACCCGCAACTGGGAAACCGTCCGTCGGGTACGCAAGCCGGTGATTGCCGCAGTCGCCGGGTTCGCCTTGGGAGGCGGGTGCGAACTGGCGCTTTCCTGCGACATCGTGATCGCCGCCGACAGCGCCAGGTTCGCTCTGCCGGAAGTCAAGCTGGCCATGCTGCCGGGGGCCGGCGGCACCCAGCGCCTGCCGCGCGCCATCGGCAAGGCCAAGGCCATGGACATGTGCCTCTCCGCACGCACCCTGGACGCGACCGAGGCCGACCGCTACGGCCTGGTTTCGCGGGTGGTGCCGGCTGAGGCCTTGCGCAAGGAAGCGCTGAACCTGGCGGCAGTCATTGCCGGGTACTCGCTGCCGGCGCTCATGGCGATCAAGGAATCAGTCAATCGCGCCTATGAGTCGTCGCTCGCCGAGGGAATCGGCTTCGAGCGGCGCCAGATGCATGCGCGTTTTGCCAGCGCCGACGCGCATGAAGGCATGCAGGCCTTCCTTGAAAAACGCAAGCCGGTGTTCCAGCACCGCTGAAATTTCCCTAGAAATGGATCATCCATCATGTCACTAGATACCGAATCCTTTGAGCTTTTGCTCGCGACCGTACAGCGCTTCATCCAGGAACGGCTGGTGCCGGCCGAAAATACCGTGGAAGAACTTGACGATGTGCCGGCCGACATCGTCCAGGATATGAAGGAAATGGGCCTGTTCGGACTTTCCATTCCGGAAGAGTATGGCGGCATCGGCTTGTCGATGAGTCAGGAATGCCAGGTGGCGTTTGAGCTGGGGCAGACCGCGCTGGCGTTCCGCTCCGTCTTCGGCACCAACGTCGGCATCGGCTCGCAGGGCATCCTGATGGACGGCACTGAAGAACAGAAGCGAGATTATCTACCGCGCGTTGCCAGCGGCGAGCTCATCATGTCGTTTGCGTTGACCGAGCCGGATGCCGGTTCCGACGCGGCAGCCTTGAAGACCCGGGCAGAGCGCGACGGCGAATTCTACGTGCTTAACGGCGTCAAGCGTTACATCACCAACGCCCCGCGTGCCGGCGCCTTCACCTTGATGGCGCGCACCGACGGCGCAGGTGCGGGCGGCATTTCATCCTTCATCGTGCCGTCGGACCTGGCGGGCATCAGCCTCGGCAAGCCTGACAAGAAGATGGGTCAGCGCGGCACCAAGACTTGCGACGTCATCCTTGAAAACGTCCGGGTGCCGGCGGCCAATATCATCGGCGGCGTGCCGGGGCAAGGCTTCAAGACTGCCATGAAAGTGCTCGACCGCGGACGCCTGCATGTTTCTGCGCTGGCTTGCGGCGTGGCGCAACGGGTGCTGAACGAATCGGTGGCTTATGCCAGGGAGCGCAAGCAGTTCGGCCAGCGCATCGGCGACTTTCAGCTGGTGCAGGCCATGCTGGCCGATAGCCAGGCCGAGCTTTACGCCGGTTGGACCATGGTGCAGGACTGTGCCAAGCGTTACGACGCCAAGCCGGCAGGAAAAGCCGACCCGGATGTCAGCATGCGCGCTTCGTGCGCCAAGATGTTCTGCACGGAGATGGTTGGCCGGGTGGCGGACCGCGGCGTCCAGGTGCATGGCGGCGCCGGCTATATCAATGAGTACAAGGTGGAACGTTTCTACCGTGACGTGCGGCTGTTGCGCTTGTATGAGGGCACCACCCAGATTCAGCAACTCATCATTGGCCGCGAGCTGATGCGGCGCGATTGAGTTACCCAATTCCTACCTCATTTTAGAAAGATAATCATGACCACAAGCCAAAAACGCGCATCCTTCCAGTGGAGCGACCCTTTGCTGCTCGACAGCCAGTTGAGCGATGACGAGCGCCAGGTGCGCGAAGCGGCACGCGTGTATTGCCAGGAACGCCTGGGCCCGCGCGTGCTGGAATCCTTCCGCAATCAGCAGACTGATCCCGCGATTTTCCGCGAGATGGGCGAACTGGGTCTGCTGGGCATCACCATCCCGGGAAACTATGGCGGCTCGGGGCTGAACTACGTTTGCTACGGACTGGTGGCGCGCGAAGTGGAATCCATCGATTCCGGTTACCGCTCGATGATGAGCGTGCAATCCTCGCTGGTCATGGTGCCAATCAACGAGTTCGGCACCGAAGCCCAGAAACAGAAATACCTGCCCAGGCTGGCCACCGGCGAATTCATCGGCTGCTTCGGCCTGACCGAACCCAACCACGGCTCCGACCCCGGCAGCATGGTCACCCGCGCAAGGAAAGTCCCGGGCGGCTACAGTCTCAGCGGCGCCAAGATGTGGATCACCAACAGCCCGATCGCCGACGTCTTCGTGGTCTGGGCCAAGGACGATGAAGGCGCCATCCGCGGTTTCATCCTCGAGAAGGGCTGGAAAGGCCTGTCGGCGCCGGTCATCCACGGCAAGGTCGGCCTGCGTACCAGCATTACCGGCGAAATCGTCATGGATGAAGTGTTCTGTCCCGAAGAGAATGCTTTTCCCGAAGTGCGTGGCTTGAAGGGACCGTTCACTTGCCTGAACTCGGCGCGTTACGGGATTTCCTGGGGTGCCCTGGGCGCCGCGGAAGACTGCTTTCACCGGGCGCGCCAATACGTGCTGGACCGCAAGCAATTCAACAAGCCGCTGGCGGCCAACCAGCTGATCCAGAAAAAGCTGGCCGACATGATGACCGAAATAACGCTCGGCCTGCAGGGATGCCTGCGCCTGGGACGCATGAAGGACGAGGGTAGTGCGGCGGTGGAAATTACCTCGATCATGAAGCGCAATTCCTGCGGCAAGTCGCTCGACATCGCCCGCATGGCGCGCGACATGATGGGCGGTAACGGCATCAGCGATGAATTTGGCGTCGCCCGCCATCTGGTGAATCTGGAGGTGGTCAACACCTACGAGGGGACGCACGATGTGCATGCACTGATCCTCGGCCGGGCAATCACCGGGATCGCCGCATTCTGATTCAGTCCCGCTCACCAACCACATGGAAGGAGACACCATGAAGGCAGTGTTCATTACCGGCCACGGCGGCAACGAGGTTGTGGAGATCGGCGAACGGCCGATGCCGGAACGCGGCCCGGGTCAAGTCCTGGTGCGACTGAAGGCCGCGACCCTCAACAGGGTCGATCTCTACATGCGCGACAGCGGCGCCGGCATCACGCATCGCCTCCCGCAAATCATGGGGCTTGATGGCGCCGGTATCGTGGAAGAAGTCGATCCATCGGAAACCCGCATCAAACCGGGACAGCGCGTGGTGGTGCATCCAGGTATTGCATGCGGGCGCTGCGAATTCTGCGAGCGCGGTGAAGGTGTTCTCTGCACTTCGATGCAGTACCTCGGCGAGCATCGCGACGGCACGCTCGCCGAATACGTATCCCTGCCGGCGCAGAATGTCTTTCCGATGCCGGAAATGCTGAGCTTTGCGGAAGCCGCTGCACTCGGCGTGAACCACATCACGGCTTGGCGCATGCTTTTCACCAAGGCGCAAATCAAACCGTGGGAGACGGTCCTCGTTTTTGGCATCGGCGGCGGTGTCTCGCTGGCCGCGCTGCAACTGGCCAAGCTGGCCGGCTGCAGGGTGATCGTCACGTCCCGTAATGATGCCAAGCTGCAGCGGGCAATGGAAATGGGCTCGGACCACGTCATCAACGGCGCCACCCAGGATGTCGCCAAGGAAGTCATGGCGCTCACTGGCGGTCGCGGTGTCGATGTCGTCATTGAAAACGTCGGCCAGGCAGTCTGGTCCAGCGCGCTCAAGTCGCTGGTGCGCGGCGGGCGCATCGTCACTTGCGGCGCCACTAGCGGCGACCAGCCTTCCGCCGACCTGCGCCGCATTTTCATCCGCCAGCTGCAGATTTTTGGTTCTACCCTGGGCGATCTCGACGAGTTCCGCAACCTGCTGACGCTGGTCCGGCGTACCGGGCTGCGTCCGGTGATTTCCTCAAGTTATCCGATGGACAAGGTCCATGCGGCACTTGATGAACTCGAGCGCGGCGAGCAGTTCGGCAAGATCGCCATATCCATCAATGAATCCTGATACTTAATCCATCCGGTGCAATTTTCAGTCAAGGAGCAGTTATGAAAGTCCTGGTTCCAGTCAAG
>DPRS01000060.1 GCA_003537575.1 Oxalobacteraceae bacterium | reverse complement strand
ACGCCGACGAACATTTCGACGAAGTCGGAGCCGGAAATCGTGAAGAACGGCACCTTGGCTTCGCCGGCGATGGCGCGCGCCAGCAGGGTTTTACCCGTGCCCGGCGGACCCACCATCAACACGCCGCGCGGGATGCGCCCGCCCAGCTTCTGGAACTTGGTCGGATCGCGCAGGAAATCGACCAGCTCCTGCACTTCTTCCTTGGCTTCGTCGCAGCCGGCAACGTCCGCAAACGTCACGGCATTGTTGTTCTCATCCAGCATGCGCGCCTTCGACTTACCAAAGGAAAAGGCGCCGCCCTTGCCGCCGCCCTGCATCTGGCGCATGAAGAAAATCCACACGCCGATCAGCAACAGCATGGGGAACCAGGAAATGAATACTTGCGACAGGAAGGAAGGTTCTTCCGGCTGGCGCACGTCGAACTTGACGCCATTTTCGACGAGGTCGCCGATCAGGCCGCGGTCGAGATAGGTGATTGCCGTCTTGACCTTCTTGCCATCGGTGGTGGTCGCCACCAGGGTGCGCTCCTCGATGGTCGCTTCCTTGATGCGCTTGGCCTTGACCTCGTCGAGGAAGTCCGAGTACGGAATCGGCGTTGCGCCATTGGCCAGCGAGCGCCCGTCGAACTGTTTAAACACGGTAAACAGTACCAGGGCAATCACCACCCAGACGGCGGCTTTGGAAAACATGTTGTTCACTAGGACTCCTTTGGCGCGGCGCGCCCATATCAGCTTCTTGCAGCGAGCATCTCACAGCGTGTATTTCTGCGATTCTACTCGCAATAACAGGCGCTTGCTAGGCAGCATGTGGGGCCAAATCTGTTCAGAATCAAGACTTAAATAGCAAGTTTGTAGCAACTTTGCGCAATTTTTTGGCGCTTCACAATTTTTAGGACGGATTTTTGAGGGTTTTCCCCAACAAGAAGATTTCGGAGGATTTATCCCTGCTGGCTTTCGGCTTCTTCGACACCACGGTTTTAAACTCTTGACGGAATTTTTCCAGGATCTCGTTATATCCCGAACCGTTGAAGCATTTGACGAGCAAGGCGCCCGAAGGTTTCAGGTGCGCCCGGCTAAAATCCAGCGCCAGGTCGATGATGTGCTCGACCCGGGCGGCGTCGGCCACCGCCACGCCCGACAGGTTGGGCGCCATGTCGGACAGGACCAGGTCGACCTTGCGTCCGCCCACCACCTGCTCGAGTTGTTCCAGCACCGCATCCTCGCGAAAATCGCCCTGGATGAAGTGGACGTCGGTGATTGGCTCCATCGGCAGGAGATCCAGGCCGATGATGGTGCCGTTGATGCCACCGCCCGCCTGTCCGGCCAGCTTGTTGCGCACGTACTGCGACCAGCTGCCCGGCGTACAGCCCAGATCGACGATCACCTGCCCCGGACGGATCAGCTTTTCGGCTTCGTCGATTTCCTTCAGCTTGTAGACGGCCCGTGCCCGATAGCCCTCTTTTTGCGCCTGCTTGACGAAAGGATCATTGAGGTGGTCATGAATCCAGTTTTTGTTGAATTTGTTTTTTGCCATTCGCGTAGAATACTGCTTTTAAAGGATATTGATAGTTATGCTGAAGCTTACCCCTGCCGAACGCAGCGCCCTGCGCGCCGAAGCCCACGCCCTGAACCCCGTCGTCATCATCGGCGAAGCCGGCCTGACCCCTGCCGTCCTGAAAGAGATCGATGCCAGCCTGAACGCGCATGGCTTGATCAAGGTAAGGGTATTTGGCGATGAGCGCGAGGAACGCGTCGCCATTTACGACACGATTTGCGAACAACTGGGTGCGGCGCCGGTCCAGCACATCGGCAAGTTGCTGGTGATTTACCGACCCCAAAAGGAAACGCAAAAAGAAAGCAGCGAGAAACGCGGCAAGGGCATGCGCGAAGTGACCATCGTTAAGCCCAGTCGCAGCGGCACCAAGAAACCTTCCGTGACCAAGGTTCTCCTCAAGGGCAATGAAAGGGTCACCGCCGGCGGCTCGATCAAGCGCGCCAAGCCGCGCCAGACCAGCACCAAGAAAACCCTCGCCAGCCGCGGCTGAATTTCCACATCTCAGCCGCTGCCGGATTCGCCACCCCAGCCGCGGCCGATTCCCGCACTTCAGCCATGACTGATCCCGTCAGGGCGGCCGCCCCGTCCTATTTCACCTGATACAGCTTGAGGACCAGCACCAGCCCGAGCACGCTTTGCGCCAGGTATATCGCGCTCGACACGCCATGCAGCTTGCCGAAACGGGCCTGGATCTCGCCCGTCATGGCCATGCCAGGCGCCACCGCCGCCTTCAGTTCCGCCATATATGGCTGAATGCCGAAATGGCTGATCAGGGTACACAGCAGCATGAGGCCGATCACGATCAGGAGTTGCTTGCGTTGCCGGGCTTCGAATGCCCCGCCCGAACGCGCCACCAGAACCGCCAGCAGTAAGGCGCAGACAATCGATATCCAGGCTTCGATATGGAACAGGCGCCCGGCCAGCATGCCGGCCAGGGTGCGGTCTTCCAGGGTGGCAAACAGGGTGGGCGCGGCGATGTAGCCGATGGTCCACAGGCTGCCGACCCACAGCGTGGCCAGCACTGCCCGCGCACGTGTCGCCACCATCGTCAGAGGTACTTCACTTCAAGGATTTCGTATTCGCGCGGGCCGGATGGGGCATTCACTTCGACCACGTCGCCGGCATACTTGCCGATCAGCGCGCGGGCGATCGGGGAAGTCACCGAAATCTTCAATTCCTTCAGGTCGGCTTCATCTTCGCCGACGATCTGATATTGCACTTTCTGGCTGTTTTCCAGGTCTTCCAGGTACACGGTCGAAGCGAATACCACGCGTCCTTCGGCATCCAGGGTGGCCGGATCGATGATCTGTGCCGCGCCCAGCTTGCCTTCCAGTTCGGCAATGCGGCCCTCGATGAAGCTTTGCTTCTCTTTGGCAGCATCGTACTCGGCGTTTTCCGACAAGTCGCCCTGGGCACGCGCCTCAGCAATCGCATTGATGACGGCAGGACGCTCAACATGTTTAAGGCGCTGCAATTCTTCCTTCATCATTTCGGCGCCGCGCTTGGTGATCGGTACTGTGCTCATGTTTTTATACTCAAAAGAAAACACAGAGGTCACAAACCGTGCCGCAAGGCACTTTCTGTGACCTCTGTGAGGGAGTTTCAGATTAAATTAGTGTAAAGACTTATGCAAGCCTTGTAAATCATAGACATGCAGGGCATCAAGGTGGCGCATGCCTTCGACCGCAGCTTCTGCACCGGCAATGGTGGTGAAGGTGGTGACGCGCGCCGCCAGCGCCGAAGTACGGATGGCGCGCGAATCGACGATGGCGTTGCGCTTTTCCTCGACCGTGTTGATGACCAGGGCAATCTCGTTGTTCTTGATCATGTCGACGATATGCGGACGTCCTTCAACCACCTTGTTGACGGTCGTCACTGGAATATCGGCCGCCTCGATTGCCGCCGCCGTGCCCTTGGTAGCGACGACCTGGAAGCCCATCTCAACCAGGTCGCGGGCCACCTGCACGGCACGCGGCTTGTCGCCCGATTTCACGGAGAGGAACACCTTGCCGGAAGTCGGCAGCTTGACGCCGGCACCCAGCTGCGATTTCACGAAGGCTTCGCCAAAGGTCTTGCCGACGCCCATGACTTCACCGGTGGACTTCATTTCCGGTCCGAGAATGGTATCGACGCCCGGGAATTTCACGAACGGGAAAACTGCTTCCTTGACGCTGAAATACGGCGGCACCACCTCACTGGAAATGCCCTGGCTTTCCAGCGACTGGCCGACCATGCAACGCGCGGCAATCTTGGCCAGCTGCAGGCCGGTGGCCTTGGAAACGAAAGGCACCGTGCGCGAGGCGCGCGGATTGACTTCCAGCACGTAGACGATGTCTTCCAGCTTGCCATTGACTGCCTGCTGCTGGATGGCGAACTGCACGTTCATCAGGCCCACCACGTTCAAGCCCTTGGCCATGGCCGCGGTCTGGCGCTTGAGTTCGTCGATGGTTTCCTGCCTCAGGGAATACGGCGGCAGCGAGCAGGCCGAGTCGCCCGAGTGCACGCCGGCCTGTTCGATATGTTCCATGACGCCGCCGATGAAGGTGCGGTTGCCGTCGGACAGGCAATCCACGTCGACTTCGATGGCATCGTTGAGGAAGCGGTCCAGCAGCACCGGAGAATCGTGCGATACCTTGACCGCTTCGCGCATGTAACGCTCGAGGTCGCGCTGTTCGTGGACGATTTCCATGGCGCGGCCGCCCAGCACGTAGGACGGGCGCACCACCAGCGGGTAGCCGATTTCCTGTGCCAGCCGCAGCGCCTCCTCTTCGGTGCGCGCAGTGCGGTTGGGCGGCTGGCGCAGGTTCAGGTCCTGCAGCAGTTTCTGGAAGCGCTCGCGGTCTTCGGCGGCGTCGATCATGTCCGGCGAAGTGCCGACGATGGGCACGCCGTTGGCTTCGAGATCGAGGGCAAGCTTGAGCGGAGTCTGGCCGCCGTACTGCACGATCACGCCGTAGGGTTTTTCCTTGTCGACGATTTCCAGCACGTCTTCCAGCGTCAGCGGCTCGAAGTACAGGCGGTCGGACGTGTCGTAGTCGGTCGAGACGGTTTCCGGGTTGCAGTTGACCATGATGGTTTCATAGCCATCCTCGCGCATCGCCAGCGCGGCATGCACGCAGCAATAGTCGAACTCGATGCCCTGGCCGATGCGGTTCGGACCGCCACCCAGCACCATGATCTTTTTCCTGTCGGTCGGCTGTGCCTCGCACTCTTCATCGTAGGTCGAGTACATGTAAGCGGTGTCGGTGGCGAACTCGCCGGCGCAAGTATCGACGCGCTTGAACACCGGGCGGATGTTCAGCGCGTGGCGCTTCTCGCGCACCGCGGTGTCGGTGGTCTTCAGCAGCTTGGCCAGGCGGCGGTCGGCGAAACCCTTTTGCTTCAGGCGGAACAGGGTGTCGCGGTCGAGCGCATCCAGCGTCTTCTCTTCCAGCGCCAGTTCAATGTCGACGATTTCCTTGATCTGCACCAGGAACCACGGATCGATCGAGGTCAGCTGATGCACTTCTTCCAGCGAGAAACCGTGGGCGAAGGCGTCGCCGACGTACCAGATGCGTTCCGGTCCCGGAGCGCCCAGCTCTTCCTCGATGGTCTCGCGGTCGGTGGTCTTTTCATTCATGCCATCGACGCCGACTTCCAGGCCGCGCAGGGCTTTCTGGAAGGATTCCTGGAAGGTGCGGCCGATCGCCATCACCTCGCCAACCGATTTCATCTGGGTAGTCAGGTGGTCATCGGCAGCCGGGAATTTCTCGAAGGCGAAACGCGGGATCTTGGTGACGACGTAATCGATCGACGGCTCGAAAGATGCTGGCGTTGCGCCGCCAGTGATCTCGTTGCGCAGCTCGTCGAGCGTGAAGCCCACCGCCAGCTTGGCGGCGATCTTGGC
>DPRS01000004.1 GCA_003537575.1 Oxalobacteraceae bacterium | reverse complement strand
GCGCGGCGACATCGTCGTGGCCGGGGCCCACTTCGGCCGCGTCCGCGCCCTGCTCAACGAGCGTGACGAGCAGCTGACCGAAGCCGGCCCCTCGACCCCGGTCGAGATCCTCGGCCTCGACGGCGCCCCCTCGCCGGGCGACGCCATCGCCGTGGTCGAGAACGAGGCCCGCGCCCGCGAGCTGACCGACTACCGTCAGCGGGTGAAGCGCGAGAAGGCCGCCATCGGCGGCGCCGCGGCCGGCAGCCGCCTGTCGTCCGCGCGCGCGCTGCTCGCAGCTGCGGCCTGCCTCGGCATGCTCGGCTGGCTGGGGCCGCATATCCAGAAGGCGCCGGACTGGGGCCTGTGGAACCATTCCGGGCTGGATGCCAAGCCGCAGTGGCACAACCTGTCGCGCCTGTTTCCCGCCATGCGCGGCAACTTGTGGAGTCCGCGCCTGGCTTTCGAACACGATCCCGACAACAACGACCTCGGCTCGACGCGCTCGCTGGAATCCTTGCCGATGTTCCTGAACCACCGCCCGGTGCTGGAAGGCCTGTACATGGAATCGGCCGTGCTGGGACCGGCGATCTACCAGGTGCAGTCGGAAATTTCGGCCAGGCCGTCGTCACCGCTGGTGCGTTTCCCGAGTGGCAGCCTGGATGCTGAATTCGCCGCCAGGCATTTGAATTTCCTGCACGCCGATACCATCCTCCTGCGCAGCGACCAGGCCAAGTCGGCCATCGAAAGCAGCGGCCTGTTCGACAAGACGGGTGAAGCCAAACCGTTCGCGCTGTACCGCGTGAAAGCCTTCGACAGCCGCCTGGCGCAAGTGGTGACGCAGCCGCTGCAAATGCGCTCCCTGACGGACTGGATGCAGGATTCCTTCGCCTGGTTCCGTACCCGCAGCCGCTTCGATTCCTACCTGCCGGTGTACGGCAAGGACCTGGCGATCAAGCCGCACCAGGGAGCTGCTCCGGCAGTGCGCGAAGTGTCCCTGAAACGCAATGAACTGGTGTTCGAAACCGATGCCGTCGGCAGCCCGCATCTCATCAAGATGGCTTACCATCCGCGCTGGCAGCTGGCGTCGCAAGGCAGCCTGCACATCGCCGGGCCGGGCTTCATGCTGGTGGTGCCGCAGGAAAAAGAAATCCGCCTGGTGTACGGACATACCCTGGTCGGCAAGCTCGGCATGGCGGCGACATCGCTGGCCCTGCTGCTCAGTCTGTTCCTGCTCTTGCGCGCACGCCGGCAAGCTGCGTCGCCCGGCCAGGAACCGCTTGCCGACGCCCGCATCGGCAAGCGCGGCTGGCTGCCGCTGGCGGCCGGCTGGCTGTTGCTGACGGTGGCCGGCGCCTATTTCGCCCTGAATTCGCCGGAACAGGTTTACATGGCGGGCTGGGAAGCCATGAACACCAACAACTATCCGGAAGCCAGCGAGAAATTCAGGCGTGCCTACGAATTGCGCAAGCCGCCGGCCAAGAAGGAAGAAGCCCTGTTCTGGCTGGCCAAATCGACCGAACTGGCCGGCCAGCGCCAGCAGGCCAAGGCGCGCTATCGCGAACTGATCGACAACTACCATGGCTTCTGGGTGCCGGAAGCCATGTACACCTATATCCTCCTCGAATGGCAAGACGGCAATCGCGACGTCACGCAGCCCTACGCGCAGCGCCTGCGCGAGGAGTACCCGAATAACCGCTGGACCCAGAAGCTGGACGAACTGAAATGAATCCAACCACTCCCACCGCGCCCGAACTGAGCATCATTGTTCCCGCCTTCAACGAACAGGAAGGCCTCGCAGCCTTTCTGTCGCAACTGTTCGGCGTCCTGGCAGGCTGCAGCGACAGCTATGAAGTGTGGGTCATCGACGACGGCAGCCGCGACGCCACCTGGGAAAAGCTGCGCGCCGAACTGGCGCGTTATCCGCAATTGCATGGCTTGCGCTTTACCCGCAACTTCGGCAAGGAAGCCGCGATCCTGGCCGGCCTGCGCCAGGTGCGCGGACGCGCCGTGGTGGTGATGGATGCCGACGGCCAGCATCCGCCGGCGCTGTTGCCGCAAATGCTGGAGTTGTGGCGCAACGGCAAGGCGCACATCGTCGCTGCGCAAAAGGCCAACCGCGATACCGATACCTGGTTCGCGCGCCTCAACGCCCGCATGTTCAACGGCCTGATGCACGCCCTCACCGGGCTTGACCTCGAAGGCGCGTCCGACTTCCGCCTGCTGGACCGGCGCGTGGTCGATGCCCTGCTCTCCTTCCCGGAAAAGGTGCGCTTTTTCCGCGGCATGACGGTGTGGACCGGTTTCACCACCGTGCCGCTCGCCTTCGACGTGGCGCCGCGCATCGCCGGCACCAGCCAGTGGAGCACCGGGCAGCTGATGCGACTGGCGATCACCGCGATCACTTCCTTCAGCGCCAAGCCGCTGTCGATCGTGTTCCGCCTTGGCCTGTTCGGCATGCTGGCCGCCTTCCTGCTGTTGCTGCAGGCGATGTATTCATGGATCACTCATGCCGCGGTGTCAGGCTGGACTTCGATGACGGTGATCGTGCTGTTCTTCGGCTCGGCCAACCTGCTGGGCATCGGCGTGCTGGGCGCCTACCTCGCGCAAATTTTCGATGAAATCAAGCGACGGCCGGAATTCCTGGTGGGCGAAATCGTGCCGCCGCCGGCGCACTCACTCCGCTAGAGTGAATTCGGCCTGACTGGCTCAGCCGCATAAAAAAACGGCCGCCCGCCGGAATGGCGGAGCGGCCGTTGTCACGCCCTCTCTGGAAATCTTACTGGCAGGTGCCGATCACGTAGTAGTCCGGAGCGGTCTTCTTCAGCGTGGTGGTATAGAAGGTGTTGTTCAGCCCCATGTTCTGGTTGGAGCCCTTGGCCTTCGCATACCCCGAGCTATTGTAGGCCCGGCCTGCCGTCACATGGGCATAGTTGCTCGACGTGTAGCAGGTAGCCGCCGCCGTGGTTGTGGTGGTGGTCGAGGTGGTCGTGGCGCCGGACGATGTCGAGGTGGACGAGGTCGTCGTGGTAGTGCCGCCGTCACCGATGATGCCGAAGAACTTGCCGATGAAGTAGCTTGAGCAGATGTTCACATCCAGGATGTAGGCGCCGGCAGTGCCGCACTGTTCGGCTGCCGACCCCGGATCGACCGGCGTGCCGTGACCCATGCTGGTGATCGAGTAGGTTTCCACCAGGGCGTTACCGCTGCCATCCTTGTAGACCTTGTGCGGATAGCCCTTGACCGTATTGCTGACGTCGGCGGTCTGGTCGATGCCGTGGTAGTTGGTCCACTGCTGCATCGTTTCATCCATGTTCATGGGCTTGACCGTGCTGTCCGAGCTGCCATGCCAGATGGAGAGCTTCGGCTTGCGGCCGGAATAGCCCGAGTAACCGCTGCGGGCCAGATCGCCCCAGGCGGCCGGCGTCTTGTCGGCGCCCGGGCTCATGCAGCTGAAGGCGCCGCTCATGGACGTGGCGCACTTGTAGGGGCCGCCGGCAATCGGCGCGGCGCCGGCGAAAACATCAGGATAGGTCGCCGCCATGACAGTCGTCATGTACGCGCCTGCGGACAAGCCGGTGACGTACACCCGGGTGGGATCGATCGAATAATCGGCTTTCATCTTGTCGACCATCTGCTTGATCGACAGCGCTTCGCCCTGGCCGCGGGCGATATCGCCGGCCTCGAACCAGTTGAAGCATTTGTTGGAATTGTTGCCGCTGACTTGCTGCGGATAGACCACATAGAACTTGTGGGAATTAGCCAATGCTGTCCAGCCGGAGCTTTCATAATTGGCGGCGGTCTGGGTGCAGCCATGCAGGGCGATCACCAGCGGCGCATTCGTCGGCATGGCGGAAGGCACATGCTTGAACATTTGCAGGCTGCCGGGATTACTGCCGAAACTGGTGACCTGAGTCAGCGCCAGAGCCGAAGGTGCGCTCATCACCAGCAATGGCACGGCGGCGACCAGAAGTCCCCTTTTTAAATTCACTGAAAATTGCCGTGTCCTTTTGATTTGAATTGCCATGATCAATGTCTCCTAAATATCTTTTATGTGGACTTTCGAATCATCTTCGGCTTTTCGCTCTTTGAATTATTTCTTCATCAATTCAATCTGAATCTTTCGTCTCTAGAATATTGAGGTTATGATGAAAAGCTGAATGGAGCAGGCAACTTCCGCTTTCGATCAGTTAATGATCTTCAACAAAATGTGTATTTTTTTAATGACGAAAACATTGCACATAGTCAGTGAATTCATCATAGTAAACGGTATAAACACAGTAAACGGGCCATTCGGCCAGCCGCTGAGTCTGCTGCTCAGCAACAAAAATACGTGCAAAAACAATGGCATGCCCGTGAAAAAACCTTGAGAAGCGCAGCAAATGCAAGTGCGCTCATCGATAACAAAAGACGCAAGCCATAAAAATAATAAGCGGGAAACGGAGACAGGCAATTGGAACAGGAGATGGATGCGCTCGCCCAGGCGGCGGAGTTGGGAGTCGATCCCAGCCTGCTGATGAATATTATCGTGCGATCGACAGCGATCAATGATTCTCAAGCACTCCTGGCGCTATTGAATAACGAGGTGCAAAAAGTCCTGCACCAGGACGTCATGGTGTGCGGCGTCGGCGGCGTCAGCCCCAAGGGCAGCTATGCCCACAAAGTCTTGCACCACAGTTACCCGCCTGCCTACTTTGAAGACCTGGTCAGCAGCGAGGGCCGGGTCGACAGCCCCCTGATGCAGCGCTGGCGCCAGGTGCAGGAGCCGGTGCTGTTCCAGAGCGGTCGCGACGATGCGCAATTTCCCGCCGAATGGATCAGGATCTTTAACAAATACCAGTTGCGCAACACGATCGCCCATGGCGTGCTCGACGTGCAGCGCACGCTGGCTTCGTATTTCATTTTTTCCCGCATGCCGGGCGATGTCGGCCCGCGCGAAGTGTTCGTCATGAAGATGATCACGCCGCACCTGCATCTGGCGCTGGTGCGCGCGCTGACGACGGTGCAGGAATTCAGCCATCTGACGGCGCCCAACGAAGCGCTGAGCGACAGGCAAAAACAAATCCTGCGCTGGATCAACGAAGGCAAGACCAATTGGGAAATCGCGCAGATCCTCGAAATGACGGAAAAGAATGTGAAGTATCACATCGAACAGATTTTCTCGAAGTTGCAGGTAAGGAACCGGACCCAGGCTGTGGCCAAGGCCATGCTGCTCGGCCTGCTGTTTTAAATCCCGGCGTGGCCCTTTGGATATAACGTGGCCCTTGGGCGTAAAACTGCGACGCGTGCGCATGCAAAAAAACGGATCATTGCTCATTGCATTCTGTGTTGCTTTTCGAGCCTTTTAGCGGAATTTAGTCTTTTTGCCGCGATCCATCCGAAATCGCCGAGGGAAATTGTTGCGGCTTTTGTCACGGCGCATCGAACGCCGCTTTGTCATTTGTTATGATTCTTGTGCGCATGGATATCTGGTTTGCTTTTCGTGCGCTCATTGCCATCCACCCTGGAGAATCTCATGGCCCTACCGCACGCCAGCTCCGGTCAATTGATCGATGTCCGTCCGCTGGGCAGCCAGCTGACGTCTGCTCCTTCCCGCGCCATGATGAAAACGCCGGGACTGGAATTGATGCGCATGGTTCTGCCGGCCGGCAAATCGGTGCCTGAACATCGGGTGCCGGGCGAATGCACCATCCAGTGCCTGGAAGGCAGGGTCGAGCTGATTTCGCACGGCGTCACCCTGCTCATGCGTGCCGGCGACCTGGTGTACTTCGAAGGCGGGGTGGTGCATGCGCTGCATGCAGTCGAGGATTCCTCGCTGCTGGTGACGATCCTGATGCGACACGAGGACTGAAACGCGGGCTTAAACGCGGGCTTAAACGCGGACTGAAACGTCTCTGCCACCGGATGCGGCGACAGAGACGAGAGGGAAGATCAGAGGAAAGCGGATTCTTCGCGCGGATGACGCGCCAGTAACTGCTGCACAGTCGATCTCGGAGAATGCCCATCGAAAAGGATGCCGGCCACCGCATCGGTGATCGGCATTTCAATGTTCAATCGCTGCGCCAGCGCGCGCACGGCGGCGGCGCAGCGCACGCCTTCGGCGACATGGCCAAGTTCGGCGACGACGGTTTCCAGCGGCTTGCCCTGCGCCAGGCCCAGGCCCACTCTGCGGTTGCGCGACAAGTCGCCCGTGCAGGTCAGGATCAGGTCGCCGATGCCAGCCAGGCCCATGAAGGTTTCCGCGCGCGCGCCGAGGGCGACACCGAGCCGGGTGATTTCCGCCAGGCCGCGCGTGATCAGCGCCGCGCGCGCATTCAGGCCGAGGTTCATGCCGTCGATGATGCCGGTGGCGATCGCCAGGATATTCTTGACTGCGCCGCCGACTTCCACGCCGACCACGTCGTCGCTCGAATACACGCGAATCGCCGGCCCGTGCACTGCGGCCACCACCAGCTCGCGCAGGGCGGCATCCTCGGAAGCGATCACCAGCGCGCACGGCAAGCCATGCGCGACTTCCTGCGCGAACGAGGGGCCGGACAAGACGCCCGCAGGCAGCTCTCTGCCGAGGACTTCGCGCACGACCTGGTGCGGCAGCAGGCCGCTGCCTTCCTCGAATCCCTTGCAAAGCCAGACCAGGTTGGGAATCGCCCTGCCCAGCAATTGCTGCGCCAGCGGACGCAAGCCGGCCACGGAGGTGGCGGCAATCAGTACGCCGCCGGGGTGCGCCACATGCGCGAGTGCAGCGGCAAAGTCGGCGCTCACCTGCAGATTCGCGGGCAAGGAATGACCGGGCAGATAGGCGCTGTTTTCGCGGGTGCGCGCCGCATGCGACATCGCTTCCTCGCTGCGCCCCCACAGCATCACTTCATGCCGCTCGGCCAGCGCAATGGCAAGCGCCGTGCCCCAGGCGCCGGCGCCGAGTATCGTGATGGGCATGCGGCTGCTCATTCGCCCCAGACCTCGGAAGCCTTGACGAAGCCGCCTTGGCCGTCGCGGTGACGGACCTTGAGCCAGCCGCCGGCGATCGGCTCGACCAGTTCGAGCAGCACGCCCTTGTCGGCGCTGAATACCGGCACGCCGGCGTCGTCGGCGATGGCGCGGACCTTGGCATTGGCGACCTTGACGACCGCCATGCGATTGCTCTGCAGCTGGATCGACTGGACCCAGGACAGATCGCCGCTGACGTCGCGCACCTTGGTCCATTCGCCGTACGTCAGCACGATTTCGACCGGCATGCCGCGCGGCGCCACGAATACTTTTCGCCCCTTTTGCGAAGGGGCGTCATACAGGATGGCCGGCGCGGCGCCGACCGACTTGAATTCGAGCGCATGCGCGCCGGCAGCGGCCGTCAGCAAGACTGCCGCGCCTGTCATGTAGCGCCTGATTCTCATGAAGCTTCTCCCACAAAAACACGGGCAGGCTGCCGGCCTTTCCCGGCGCCTGCTTCGGTCCGCTATCGGCTTAGTGCTTGGCGGTGGTGCCGTCCGGCATCACCAGGCCGGCGCCACCGGCGTTTTGCTGCTGTTCCTGCTGTTGCGCCAGCGACTGCAGGCGCTGCTGATAAAACGCCTCGAAATTGATTTCCGCCAGGTGCACCGGCGGGAAACCCGCGCGGGTGATGACGTCGGCGATGTTGGCGCGCAGGTAGGGATAGACGATGTTGGGGCAGCCGATGCCGAGCAGCGGATCGAGCTGTTCGGCCGGGATGTTGCGCGCCTCGAAAATGCCGGCTTGCTTGCCTTCGACCAGGAAGGCGACTTTCTCGCCGACCTTGGCGGTCACGGTGATGGTCACGGTGGATTCGAAAATGCCTTCAGCCAGGGGCTCGGCGCCGACATCCACGGCGACTTCGATGGCGGGCGCATCCTGTTCGAGGAAAATCGCCGGGGAATTCGGCTGCTCGAGCGACATGTCCTTCAGGTACACGCGCTGGATTTGAAAAACGGGTTGCAGGTTTTGTTCTTCGGACATGGGACGCCTTTGCAAAAATTGAGAGGGGAAGATGCGAGGCATCCTCCGCTTAATGGTGAATCAAAATTTCCTGCCGCCGCCCTCAGGCGCCGCGCAGCAACTCGTCCAGCTTGCCTTGCCGGTCCAGCGCCGAGAGATCGTCGAAACCGCCGACATGGGTGTCGCCGATGTAAATCTGCGGCACCGTGCGCCGACCGGTCTTTTCCATCATCAGCGCCCGCTGCTGCGGATCGAGATCGATGCGGATTTTTTCGATATTGTCGACGCCCTTGGCCTTCAGCAGGCGCTCGGCCATCACGCAATACGGGCAAATCCCGGTGCTATACATTACGACTTGCGAATTCATGCGAACTCCATGCGTTATTTGGCGACAGGCAGCCCCTGGCTCTGCCATGCAGCCAGGCCACCGGTCAAACTATACACTTCCTTGAAGCCGGCCTTGTCGAGCTGGGCGCTGGCCTTGGCCGAGGTCACGCCGGCCTGGCATACCACGATGATATTCTTGGAACGGGATTTTTCCAGCTCGCCCAGGCGCTGGGGCAAGTTCGCCAGGGGAATATTCACGGCGCCGCGAATATGGCCGGCGGAAAAATCTTCGGCGCTGCGCACGTCGAGCACCACGGTCTTGCCCTGGTTGATCATTTGCGTGGCTTGCAGCAGCGTCACCTTGCGGCCACGGGTTTGCAGATGCGGCCACAAGAGCATGCCGCCGGAAACCAGCAGCACGGCAAACAGCCAGATGTTATCGATAATGAATTTCACGGTAATCGCAGGGCAGAATGGTTATAAGTAATCCCGCCATTATAAAATAGAAGCAGGAAAGCCACTGGAAAATAGCTTTTCCGTGGCAGGCTTGCCCGATCCGCCCGTTTTCTTTTTCATTTCCATCAAAACCATGTACAAAATCGTATTCATGCGCCACGGTGAATCCACCTGGAACCTCGAGAACCGTTTCACCGGCTGGACCGACGTCGACCTGACCGAAAAAGGCATCACCGAAGCGCGCCAGGCCGGCAAGCTGCTGCGCGACGCCGGTTTCAGCTTCGACCTGGCCTACACCTCGGTCCTGAAACGCGCCATCCGCACCCTGTGGCTGGCCCTGGACGAAATGGATCGCATGTGGATCCCGATCAAAAACAGCTGGCGCCTGAACGAACGCCACTACGGCGCCCTGCAAGGGCTGAACAAGGCGGAAACCGCGGCCAAGTTCGGCGAAGAGCAGGTGCTGGTGTGGCGCCGCAGCTATGACGTGCCGCCCAATCCGCTGGCTGCCGACGATGACCGCGCGTCCTACAACGACCCGCGCTACGCCGACCTCAAGCGCGAGGAAATCCCGCTGACCGAATGTCTGAAAGATACGGTGGCGCGCGTAATCCCCTACTGGAACGAAGAAATCGCGCCGTCCATCCGCGCCGGCAAGAGCATCCTGATTTCCGCCCACGGCAACAGCTTGCGCGCGCTGATCAAGTACCTCGACAAGATGAGCGACGACGAGATCGTCAAGCTGAACATCCCCAACGGCCAGCCGCTGGTGTACGAGCTTGATGCCGACCTGCAGCCGATCCGCCATTACTACCTGGGCGACGCCTCCGCCATCGAGGCCGCGCTGCAGGCGGTGGCCAGCCAGGGCAAGTCCAAGTAAGAAAATTGTCCAGCTTCTTCATGCGTTGCTGGCCGCGCCGCCAGCTCTCGGCGGCATGGCGGCTTGCCTTTCCGCCTGGGTGCCGGCGCCTGGTTGCAGCGCCGATCCTGGCGCTCGGCCTGGCGCTGTGCATCGGCACGGCGCCCGCGCACGGCGCCAAGCTGAGCGAACGCGCTCGGCAAAAGCAGGCTGCCGAGAGCGAGCGCGCCGGCTTGCAGAAAAAGCTGGACGACCTCAAGCGCGACATCCAGCAAACCGAAGGAGCCAAGGAACATGCGGCCGACAGCCTGGCGCAGTCGGAGCAAGCCATCTCCGAAGCCAACCGGACCTTGCATGATCTCGCCGCCGAGCAGCGGCAAACCCGGCAAAAACTGGCCGACCTGAGCGCGCAGCAAGCCAGGCTGAGCCAAACTGTGCATGCCCAGCAAAAGCAGCTCGCCAAGCTGCTGCAGCAGCAGTACGTCTCCGGCAACGAGGACCACTGGAAGCTGCTGCTATCGGGCGACAATCCGAACCGCATCAACCGCGAACTGCGCTACCTCGGTTATGTTTCGCAAGCGCAGGCCAAGCTGCTGGAATCGCTGCAAGCCAATCTGCAAGAGATCGAAGCCAACAAGGCGCTGGCGCAAACCGCCAAGGATGAACTGGACGAGATCGCCCAGGAGGCGACTCAGCAGAAGCAGGTGCTGGAGCAGGAAAAAGCCAAGCGGACGACGCTGCTGACGCAACTGTCGAACAAGCTGGCCACGCAACGCAAGCAGGTCGACAGCATCCAGCGCAACGAGCAGCGCCTGGGCAGCCTGGTCAGCCGGTTGTCGCAATTGATAGAAGAACAGCAAAAGGCGGAAGCCGAGGCGCGCAAGCGCCGCGAAGAGGAAGCCGAGCGCAGGCGGCAGGCGCAGCGGGAAGCGCGTCGCGCCGCGCAACTGGCAAAGAAAAGTGTTAATCCGGATGCCATCGACGATGACGAGCCGCCGGCGAAATCTTACGGGCGCAATGAACTCACCCCGGAAGTTTCTGTCAAAGGGGGCGGCGCTGGTCGTGCCTTTGCTTCCCTGCGCGGCCAGTTGCGCCTGCCTGTACGGGGAGAATTGCTGGCAAAGTACGGCAGCAAACGCAGCGACGGTCCCGCCTGGAAAGGCTTGTTCATTGGCGCTCCTGAAGGCGCTGAAATCAGGGTAGTGGCGCCGGGACGCGTGGTCTTCGCCGACTGGTTGCGCGGCTTTGGCAATTTGATCATTGTCGATCACGGCAATCAATATCTCAGCATTTATGGCTACAATCAGGCTATATTGAAGCGCAGCGGCGATACCGTCGGCACAGGCGAAGTCATCGCCAGCGCCGGCAACAGCGGCGGCCACGGGCAATCGGGTTTATACTTTGAAATGCGGCATCAAGGCCGCGCTTTTGATCCTCTTGACTGGATTACTCTTAGGTGAAACATGGGCAGTAAATTAAAGAATTTCGGCCTGATCGGCCTTGGCATCCTGGCGGGTGTCGCCGGCTCGCTCCAATTCGAGGCAATGGCACAGAAAAATGCCGCCTCTCCGCTGCCGCTGGAGGAACTGCGCCAGCTCGCCGACGTTTTCGGCCTGATCAAGTCCGATTACGTGGAGCCGGTTGAGGACAGGAAACTATTGACCGAAGCAATTTCCGGCATGGTGGCTTCGCTCGACCCGCACTCGGCTTACCTGGACAAGAAAGCTTTCAAGGAATTGCGCGAAGGCACACAGGGCAAGTTCGTCGGCCTCGGCATCGAAGTCGGCATGGAAGACGGCTACGTCAAGGTGATTTCGCCCATCGAGGATTCGCCCGCCTACAAGGCCGGCCTGAAGGCAGGCGACCTCATCACTCGCCTGGACACCACGCCGATCAAGGGCATGACGCTGGACGAGGCGGTCAAGCGCATGCGCGGCGAGCCCAATACCAAGATCACCTTGACCATCGCCCGCAAGGATGAGGACAAGCCGATCATCGTCACCATCGTGCGCCAGGAAATCCGCGTGCAGAGCGTCAAATCGAAGGTCGTCGAGCCCGGTTACGCCTGGCTGCGCGTGTCGCAATTCCAGGAACCGACCGTGGACGACCTGGCGCGCAAGATCAACGCCATCTATGCCGAAGATCCGAAGCTGAAAGGCCTGGTGCTCGACCTGCGCAACGACCCGGGCGGCCTGCTGCCTGGCGCCATCGGCGTGTCGGCGGCTTTCCTGCCCAAGGATGTGGCGGTGGTCTCGACCAATGGCCAGCTGCCGGATTCCAAGGCGACCTTCTATGCGCGACGCGAATTCTATGCCTCGCGCACCCTGAACGACCCGCTGACGAAACTGCCGGAAGCGGTGAAGAAGGTGCCGATGGTAGTGCTGGTCAACGCCGGCTCGGCCTCGGCTTCGGAAATCGTCGCCGGCGCGCTGCAGGATTACAAGCGCGCCACCATCATGGGCACGCAAACCTTCGGCAAGGGTTCGGTGCAAACCATTCGCCAGCTGAGCGCCGACACTGCGGTCAAGCTGACCACGGCGCGCTATTACACGCCGACCGGCCGGGCGATTCAGGCCAAGGGTATCGTTCCCGACCTGATGGTGGATGAATACGCGGACGGCGATCTTCTGAGCGGCTTGCGCCTGCACGAGGCGGACCTGCAAAAGCATTTGCGCAACGACAAGGACAAGGACACCGCGGCCAGCACCAAGAACGTGATCGACGAGCTGGAGGAAGAGCAGCGTATGGCGGCCCTGGCCAAGAAGCGCAAGATGCTGGAATTCGGCAGCAAGGAAGATTTCCAGCTGTCGCAGGCAATCAACCATCTGAAGGGCTTGCCGGTGCAACTGTCGAAGAACAAGGTCGTTGAAAGCAAGAAGGAAGAAACGATCAACGATCCGAAGACTGAAAAGAATGGCGAGAAAAAGTAAGCGCCGTTGACGTTAAGTTTGCAAGGAAAGGCCGCAGCGATGCGGCCTTTTTGTTTGGGAAATTGGTTGAGGATGGTGCTTTTTACCAATTGTCTCCTCGAAAGCATTGCCTGCTCGAAAGCATAATCTTGCACAAAAAGAAATATGCTTTTATGCTTGGCAATATGCCATGTTAGACAGATCCGCTTTCTTCTGCCACCTAATTTGCCAGGATGTGAAGAAGCCAGAGCGGCGCGGGTTTCCACGGCAAATTGAAAAGTGTTAGGTGGACAGAAAAGGGTTATACAGAAAACTACCTAATTCAAGTTAGACGGAATAAATTTGAAGTGACCAATGAGAAATAGGGTCGCTAAATTCAATTGCGAATGAAATTATTTTTATATTTGTATAAAAACCCATTTGTATGGGGGAGTCATTTGCTAGGAGCGTTAATTGCTTTATACGCTCCAACAAATATATTGACCGAACATTTTTCCCTGAAAAGTTTTTCGACTTTAATCGATAAGATATTTCCTATCGTTGGAAATTATTCATCGCGCTCAAAGTTTTCTGAAGTAACAGCACTATATTTTGCATTCATGATGTGTACATGGCCGATATGGTTTTGGAGGCAGAATAAGCTGCTGACAAGTAAAGATACATTGCAAGAACTAATAACAAAAACGCCTGGAGAAAACCATTTACTGCTTCGATCTTTTATCGCCGTACTGATTTTCCTGCCATTAGTCATTTTTATGCTTTTTATTAATCCGGGTTATCAATTTTCACTGATGCCAATAAATGAATCTCGGATAGCGCTAGCAGTATTTGGCCCTTTCTTTGCAGTTTGGATATCGTCGAATGTCTTGGCAAGTTTGATTGGCGTGATACTTTTCTTCATTACTTATTGTCGTAATAAGAAGGCTTAAATAGTGCGTATCCAGTCTAACTCGTTGCTGAACCCGGACACGCGACAAGAGCTTGCCGCTTCGCGGCAGAAGTTGCGTGCCTGTTAGCGCGGCGTTAGAAGTAAGGATAGCGATGCGAAAATTTTGGCTGCTTATCTTTCCTAGTTTTGCGCTAATCATGGCGTCTCTCCAATCTGTGAGGGCCGAAGAAATTAACTGGGCCGAGGAAGCGAAAAAAATTAAATACTTGTCTCCTGATGCATTTCCGAATGTGCCAAAGAGTGTAAGAGTTAAGTTGACGGCAATGAGGTGCCAAATTCCACAAGCTGATTTCGACAGTGATGGAACAGGCCACGAACCCAATAATTTAATTAAAGGTAGCTTTACTGGGAAAAATAAAGCTGAATGGGCTGCGCTTTGCTCAGTGAATAAAGAGTCGAAGCTTGTACTGCTTTATGGTAAGAACTTCAGCCGTATGGTTGAGTTGTCACCGACGGAACGCGATCAAGGTGGATTGCAAGGTTCGGGAGATGGAAACGCATACTATTCTTGGGTAATAAGTACAGTGAATCCCGCTGGTGTTAAGCATTACTTGAAACGAGACGGGATGCAGTTACAAAATGTTAATCACGACGGTATTAGCGTCGGTTTCCAAGGAAAAGGTTCGAATGTTCGGTATTTTTATCAAGGAAAATGGATCGAAATTCCAGGGGCTGACTAGATTGTTCGATATTGGGTGCATTACTTCTAACTCGTCGCTCAACACGGATCCGCAGCAAGAGCTTGCCGCTCTGCGGCAAAGTGCTGCGGCCCTGTTAGCTCGGCGTTAGCCATATCAACACCGGCTCTACATCTAGCGAATCACATAATGAAGCAATCAATTGCAATGAGCGAACAGAACGTTAAGAATATGCCGGAGCATTGGTCTGCTCTGATTGGTGCTGGGACGGTGCTAGGCCTCATTTCCCTCATTGCGCTCACAGCAGTCGCTGGGTGGCCTTGGGTATCCAAGTTTCTTGAGTCAAGTGCTCCGGCCTGGATTCAGGCCATTGGATCGGTAGCCGCAATCGTTGCAGCACTCGCCGTCGTACAACGACAACATACGCTAGAGCTCAAACGAAGAAAGGCTGATGAGCGTGCCGAACAAGTCCGGCGCTTAAGAACTCTGAGGGTCGTATTTTTCTCCGCCGCGCGGACCTGTGAAAGTGTCGCCCGATCCATCGGGCATCCACATGTTTACTGGCCATTGGAAGCTGCGCAACTACGAGAAGTCCGCCTACGCCTTCTTTCTCTCGATCCAATGCAGATTCCACTAGGCAAGCTAGTTCTTCTTATTGAAGAATGCGTAATGAGGCTTCAAAACTGCGCCAAGCTCGTAGAAGAGCTTGCTACACCTCGCCCTAAGGATGTTGAAGAAGTTATTCGCCATGCCCTTATGAAGGCTGCTCGGGAGTGTTGGCTAGGATTGTACGAAACAACAGGAGTGGAGGCTAAATTAATTCGAGGTGAAGAAATCGAATCCGAGGAGAGTGTCTTTGATGATTTCCAAGAAAGCAGGCGACAACTAGATCAAATCAGGGCTGCCTTCCAATAGAAAGATACGCCGGACTCACGAACAAATTGCTAGTTTCTACCTATGTTTATACAGAAGTTTCAACACCGAGGTTTTGCTCTCCAGCCTAACTTGTCACTCAACACGGAACCACAACATAGGAATGCCGCTTCGCGGCAACGTGTTGTGGCCCGGTTAGCTCGGCGTTAGGTAAGGAAGTCAATGAAATCTGAAGATTTAGCTCAGCAATTAAAGTTTCTAATGGAGATCGACCGCTTGAAGGGCATTATGCGCCAGTCTCCGCTGCTGGATCAAAGCCGCAAAGAGAATTCGGCCGAGCACTCTTGGCACTTGGCTATGTACGCCTGGCTGCTGCAAGAGTACGCCGCGGAGCGAGTGAATGTACCCAGAGTCATACAGATGCTTCTGCTACATGACGTCGTTGAAATCGACGCTGGCGATACGCCGATTCACAACACTTGCTCGCGCGAGGAGCAGGCCGAACGAGAAGCCAATGCGGCGGTTCGTTTATTCGGCCTCTTGCCAGAGGCGCAGCGAGACGAACTCATGGAATTGTGGCACGAGTTCGAGAGTGTTGAAACAGGCGATGCGAAGTTTGCCAAGGCACTCGATCGTTTTCAACCACTCCTGGTAAACGTGTTCACAGGAGGAGGCACGTGGTCTGAAAGCAATGTGTCGTACGAGCAGGTCTTGGAAAGATATGGCCCGGTGATTCGACATGGCGCACCAGCGCTTTGGGCTGTCTGCGAACAATGGGTCGCGCAACACTTTACGAATGCGAAAAACAATGAGAAAAATTCCTAACTCGTCGATGAACCCGAACCTCAACCGAGGAATGCCGCTCTGCGGCATGGGTTGCGGCCTGTTATCTCGGCGTTAATTTCAGAAAATTAGCATGCTTAGGAAATTTTCCATCATTGTTTTTACTGTTTTTATATGCCATTCTGCGTATGGGCAGGCAGATCCTCATGCAACTCAAGGCCCTTGTTCCAGCGACTTGCTAAAGCTAGTCAGTGAACATTTAAAAATAAAAGAGGTTAGCTTTGACGATGATTCACGCCCTAAGATAAGTAATGAAGTTATTGCGAATGCCTGTAAAAGGTGGCCATCCGACAAATCATTGATGATCGTTTCTTTTGCATACGATTCTGGAATTGAATATCAGAAGCAGCTAGTCGTTTCACTTGTTGACATAGTCAAGGGGCAAGTGGCCGCAACATATAAAGGCATAATCGGAGAAGATGCTACGCTAACAATTGGACAGGGTAGCTTAAGATTGGATACGGCTCGTTATGACCTTGCTCCAGGCATAAGAGCGTTCGGACTCGATTTCTCTACGATTTATAGTCAAGGATGCGTAGAAGGTGGTATTGGGCCTTACCGTACACTTTTTATTAGAGAGGGAAAGACAATACGACCAGTACTAGAAGGACTAGTTTTATCAACTTGGACGTTCCTTAAGGGAGGTCCGTCCTGTGCTTCAGACGAACGTGAAGTTGCAATCGAAACTACAGGCTACACAATTACCGTTCTCAATACCGTTTCTAATGGATTTAGGGATTTGCGTATTACCGGTACATCGAGCATGGACAGCGCTGAAAAATCTCTGAAGAAACCGGTTGCCTACCTTGTTAAATATAACGGAAAGATTTATCCAACGGAGCACATCGGATGGTAACGAGATCAGGCCTGTTGAAATTCAAATCTAACTCGTCACTCACCCCAGACACCCAGCAAAGTGCTGGCCGCTTCGCGGCACCCGCTGCATGCTGGTTAGTTCAGCGTTAGCACTTGGAATAAACAAAAGAAGGCTTCTGCGAATGAAGAAAGAAAATATTCTGCTGATTTTGGGTGGTGTACTAATCCTGATATTGATTTATTCAGGTTTCATAACGAATGATCGTGCAACGTGGATCATGGAAGTTGCTCCTGTCATTATCGCCTTGCCTATTTTGGTAGTAACGTACCGGCGCTTTCCATTGACGCCGCTGCTGTATTCGCTGATTTTCGTCCATGCCTTAATTTTGATACTGGGCGGCACTTATACCTACGCCCGCGTACCTTTAGGATTTTGGATGCAAGACTTGTTTGCATTGGCCAGGAATCCCTACGACAAGATTGGGCACTTTGCCCAAGGCTTCGCCCCAGTATTGATTGCTAGAGAAATTCTAATTCGGTGTGGATATTTAACTAGCCGAAAGATGGCAGGCTTTTTGGCCATATGTGTGGCCATGGCGATTAGTGCATGGTACGAGTTGGTCGAATGGTGGGCTGCACTTGCTCTTGGCCAAGGGGCAGATGAATTTCTTGGAACTCAAGGAGATCCATGGGATACCCAGTCAGATATGTTCTTGGCCTTCATTGGTGCTTCAGTCGCAATTCTATTGCTATCGAAGCTGCACGATGCCCAAATTGCGACATCAAGAGCTCCATCTAACTCGTCGCTCAACGCAGATGCTTCGCGCCGGTTGGCTTAGTCGTTGAGGAAAATGAAATGAGCGCGGACTTCACGATTAAACGAGCAATTGCCGCTGATACTCCACAGGTGGCTGCAATGGTTGGCGAGTTGTTGGATGAAATCATGAACGCCATTGATGCTAAGGCGTTTAACTTTGATTTCGCCGAGACCACGGCAAAACTGGAAAATTTCATTAACAGTGAAAAATACTTTGTGTTTATCGCTCGCGGTGGGAGCGGGGCTCCAGCAGGATTTATCACTCTTTATGAAAGTTACGCTCTATATGCTGAGGGAGCGTTCGGTACCATCGCTGAACTATACGTTCGTCCGGAGTTCCGCATCAATAAAATAGGAGCGCGTTTGGTATCTCAGGTGAAATCGTTTGGTGAATCACGCAACTGGAAGCGGTTAGAGGTAACAACGCCACCACTTCCGGAGTTTGACCGAACCTTAAAATTTTATGAGCGTGAAGGTTTTTCTATTAGTGGTGGGCGAAAGCTAAAGGTGTCACTGTGAGCAATTGCGCTCCTTGTCGCTCAACCGAGATGCCGCTTCGTGGCTAGTGCTGCGGGCCGGTTAGCTCGACGTAAATAACTTACCCAAATTTTCCAGTAAGTTTTTCGGTTTGTTTTTGCAAATGTATTCGAGCGTGCTGCTGCGACGACATGGCCGGTCTGCGATGCTACAAAAGGTCTTGTTGAGCGGATTTGTGATAGGCCGCCCGGACCCTGATAAAAGACGCGTGTGAAGATAAACCGTTTTTACTTGCAAGTAACGGTCGCCCGCCTTGGCAATCTTTCCGAGTCGTGCCTTGCCGCCCGAGCTGTACTGGCCCGGCAAGTGTTCCAGCATGCGGTGCGCTCTTCAATGCATCCCAGGCGCACCTGGTGCACCGTTAGGGTGGCCTGGGCATCGGCCGATTTGATGAACGCATGTTGGGACGGATCACGGCTTCGCAAATGGCGGCATTGATGCCATGAACGGCAAAGACATTCTTGGCCAGATCGATGCCGACCATCGTCACTGATGCAGCGCTGGTGTTTTTGAAAACATTGATGCTATGCTTTCCCATGACTTCCTCTCCTGAATGGTAATCGATGTTGGCTGGAACCTCTATCGTGTCACCGCTTTGGCGTGCGGAGCATGCTTCTCCGCTGCCTTGGGACGGGGAAGTCTCTTTCATTCGTTAGACCGCTAAGGACCCGTCAAATGGATGTTGCTGCCGTCAAAGAGCTTTGCAGCCGTTACCTTGGTGCCTCCTCGAAGTTGTACGGGCCACCCAGCAACGTGCTCGTCTACTACGTTGGTGGCAAAAAGTTCGCCTATTTCAAGACCAGCGATCCGGAAAAGTGGCGCTTCAGTATTTGCACCACGCCAGAACGCTTCCTCGAACTGACCGACGTGCCTGGCATCAAACCCGCTCGCTATCTGGCCAAGCTGCGCTGGGTCACAATCGTGGATGTAGGCACAGTTCCGGACGAATATCTTCGAGAGCTGATTGCATGGTCCTACAACAAAGCCAACTCTCGCGCCCCAAAGCGGCAGCGATTGGCCGTCGCAGATGAGAGGCAGGACAATTCGTCCAAGCCGACGCCGCTTCGCGGCACGGCTTAAATCAGGTGTTAGGCATCTGAAATCATTAGATGCAGGAGAAACAACTTTGAATTGGCTTTATCTGGCTATTGCCATAGTCGCCGAAGTCGCAGCCACTTCGTTTTTAAAATCCAGCGAAGGATTTACCAGGCTTGGACCATCTTTCGCTGTACTCGTCGGATATGGCGTCGCTTTTTACTTGCTTTCGTTGACCCTCCGAACAATTCCTGTCGGTGTCGCTTATGCCATCTGGTCAGGCGTAGGAGTGGTGTTAGTAACGCTCGTGGCTTGGCTATTATTTGGACAGCGCTTAGATATTCCAGCGATCCTTGGCATTGGCTTGATTGTTTCTGGTGTTATCGTTCTTAATCTATTTTCTAAGGCAACTGGGCACTAGTTGTCTAACTTATTATTCAACACAGACACACAGCAAAGAACTTGCCGCATCAAGGCACATGCTGTGTGCTGGTTAACGGCATTAGGCCTCATGCTTGATTTGCTCGGGCTTGCCTGAGTGTTGTGATTAGCCATGAATGTCACGCCATGATGTTCACACCACCATCGACATACAGCGTTTCTCCCGACAGCCGACGCGCATATGGCGTGGCCAGGAAGGCGCAGGTAAAGCCGATGTCCATGATATCGACCAGCTCGCCGAGTGGCGCATGCTGCGCTGCTTCGTTGAGCAGCAGATCGAAATCCTTCAGGCCGGAAGCGGCGCGAGTCTTGAGCGGCCCCGGCGAAATTGCGTGCACGCGAATGCGCTGCGGCCCGAGTTCGTACGCGAGGTAGCGAGCGCTAGCTTCCAGCGCCGCCTTCACGGGTCCCATCACGTTGTAGTTCGGGACGACCTTGTTGGCGCCGTAGTAGCTCATGGTGAACATGGCGCCGCCGTCTTTCATCAACGGCGCTGCCAGGCGCGCCATTTGCACGAAGGAGAAACATGAAATCTCCATTGCCTTGGTAAAGCCCTCCGCCGAACAGTTCAGCAAGCCGCCCTGCAGATCGTCCTTCGGCGCCCAGGCGATCGAATGCACGAGTATGTCCAGCCGCCCCCATTCTTGCCTGATTCTGTCGAAAACCGCATCGAGATCTTGCTGCTTTGAGACATCGAGCGGCATGAGTATCGACGATTCAAGGTCGCGCGCGAGCGGTTCGACATAGGTCCTGGATTTTTCATTGATATAGGTGATCGCCAGATCCGCGCCGAGTTCATGGAACGCCTTCGCGCAGCCGTAGGCAATTGAATGTTCATTGGCGATGCCGACAATCAGTGCCTTCCTGCCCTTCAATATCTGCAGGGAGAGGTCAGGTGCTGTCATGATGCAATCCTTCGATTTTCATTTGAGGAGCCTGATCCGGCACGAAAAGTCTGGCTTCCGTGGCGACAAGCACACGCCGTCTGCGATGGTTTTCATGGCGATGCGCCTCCTACTACCGCATGTGTTTGGCGGGCGATCATCAGCTCTTCATCCGTCGGAATCACCCACGCGGAGACTTTGCTCGATTCCGTGCTGATGCGCGGTCCGCCGCGCTGGTTGGCGAGGGGATCGAGCTCCAGGCCGAGCCATGCGGCTTCCCGGCACACGCGCTCCCGGATCGGCACGGCGTGCTCGCCGATGCCAGCGGTGAAGACCAATGCATCGATGCCTTGCGTCGCTGCCGCGAGCGATCCAAGCTCGCGGTTGATCCGGTAAGTGTACAGTTCGACCGCAAAGCGCGCGCGCGGGGCGTCGCTGGAGAGCAGCGCGCGCATATCGCTCGATATGCCCGACACGCCGAGCAGTCCCGACTGCTTGTAGATGGTGTTTTCGATGGCGCGTACGTCCATCTTCAGTTCGTCCATCATGTAGAGGAGCACGCCCGGATCCAGATTGCCGCAACGCGTTCCCATCGGTAGCCCGTCGACTGCCGTAAATCCCATCGTGCTCGCCATGCTTTTGCCATTCATGATCGCGCACATGCTCGAACCGTTGCCCAGGTGCGCGACCACGGCACGGCTCGAGGCAGCCTGCGGCGCGAAACGCGGCAATACGCTGGCGATGTATTCGTAGGACAGGCCGTGAAAGCCGTAGCGCCGCACACCGCGGTCGGTGATGGCGGCCGGCAGCGCGAATGACTGCGCCGCTTCCGGCTGGGCACGATGGAATGCGGTGTCGAAGCAAGCCACCTGCGGCACGTCGGGCCGCGACTCCGCGAGGATGCGGATCGGCGCCAGGTTGTGCGGCTGATGTAAGGGCGCCAGCGGTATCAGTTTTTCCAGCTTGCCGATCACCTCGGGAGTCAGCAGCGTCGCCTGCGAAAAATCCATCCCGCCGTGCACGACGCGGTGGCCGACCGCGATCAGGCGGTGGCCTTCCTGGCGGCCGCGCAGGAATTCGCCGATATACTCGAGCGCGCCATGATGGCCGAGCTCCGTGCCTTGATTCCAGTTTTTCTCGCCGATCCGCTCGCCCTGCGCGTTGGCGGCGACGAAACTCGGGGCGGTATATATTCCCTCGATCTGCCCGTGTATTCCCTGCATGGGTTCATTGTCGCGCATGGCGTAGATGCGAAACTTGATGCTGGACGAACCGGCGTTAATCACAAGAATGACATCAGACATGGCTTTACCTCGCGGCTTTGCTTTCACGACGCGCCTTGGCGACCATTCCGGCAACCGCGCAGGAGGCGCGTCGGGTGCCCACCGAATCGGCACGGCTGGTCAGGATGATCGGCACGCGCGAGCCCAATACGATGCCGGCCGTGTCGGCGCCGGCCAGGAATGACAGGCTCTTGGCAAGCATGTTGCCAGCTTCCAGGTTCGGCACAATCAGCACGTTCGCATGCCCCGCGACCGGCGAATCGATTTTTTTGATCCGCGCCGCCTCCGGATCGATCGCGTTGTCCAGTGCCAGCGGGCCATCGATAACGGCGCCTTTGAGCTGATGGCGATCCATCATCTTGCATAGCGCAGCTGCTTCGATGGTGGACTGCAGCTTGGGGGTGACGGTCTCCATCGCCGACAGGACCGCCACCCGCACCTCGTCGAACTGCAGCGCATGTCCAAGATCGATTGCGTTCTGCACGATGTCGACCTTTTCTTCCAGCGTCGGCATGATATTGATGGCGCCATCGGAAATGATCAGCGCATCTTCGTGTCCCGGCACATCCAATATAAAGCAGTGGCTGATGCGGCGTCCGGTGCGCATTCCCGAATCGCGCCTGACCACGGCGCCCATCAGCTCGTCGGTGTGCAGGCTGCCTTTCATCAGCGCTTCCGCCTTCCCCTCGCGCACCAGCTGGACTGCGACGGCGGCCGCTTCTTCGCTGTAGCCGGCATCGAGGATCCGAATATCGGAGATCGTGATGCCATTTTCCTTTGCAACCGCTTCAATGCGCTCGCGCGGGCCGACAAGAATCGGATCGATCAAGCCGAGGTGCGCCGCTTCCACCGCACCGAAGAGTGAACTTTGATCGCAGGGATGCACAACGGCCGTCGGCATGGGAGGCAAGGTCTTGGCGTAATCGATCAGGCGCCGATACTTGTCGTGTGTCCGTTCTATCATCGCAGTTTCCTTTCGCATCTGTCATGGCTGCATTTCCGATTGTCGGTCTGGAACCGGCCGCTGGTCGCTCGCGCGCCGCCGGTTCAATACCGCGCGGATGCGCTCGACCATGGCCAGCTGCTCGGCGGTTGGCCTGGTGTTTTGCACACGCTCATCCGCCATCAGCTTGTCGAGGAAGGTCAGCATCCGCTCGCGGTCGGCCCGGTCTGCCAGCAAGACCGGCAGGGTGAGCAGCGCTTTTTCCGGCTCGAAGCGCGAGATGATTTCCTGCTCGCCCCGGATACGGCGGAACTGATCGGACGGCATCGGGGCGGGAAAATATTCCGCGTAGGTAGTGGCCAGTCCTTCCTCCATCTTCAGCCGGGACAGCGGCAGCGGTTCGCCCTGGCGCGAAAGCAGGAAAGACACGCGCGCGAAAGCTTCGGCGTAGCCGCCTTCCGCGATCGATGCCAGCGCCTCCTTGACGAACGGAAGGTCGCGCGGGTCGGCAACGATCTTCGCCATGCGCTGCTCGGCTTCGAACTTGTCGGCCAGGTATAGCGAGAACATGTTGGCGTAGACCGCGAAGAAAGCCGCTTCGGTCGACGCGTCGCGCATCCCGCGGTAGTAATCGAGCGATGCGCTGATCAGCTCGGAACCGATTTTTTCCGCCCTGCGCAACGACATATCTTCATCCACAGCCTGACGATTTGCCTTGACAGCGTGCGCTGCTGGATCGAGCCACGCCAAGTACGGGTTGATGCTGGAGAATGCCCATTGCTGCACACGCAGCGGATGGAACTCGCGCAACAGGCGCGCGCTCAGGTCGTTGGACATCCACTGCACGACAGGTTGCGCAAACAACTCATAGGCGCGCTGATTGAAATCCGAGAGCGCGACGACCGCCTCGAAAGGCTGCTCGTCGACACGCTTGAAACGGTTGAAATAGGCGGCAAGATCCTGGAGCCTGTACTCGCGAAACTCGACGTCGTATCCGGTCTTTCCGCTCTCGCTTTTGCGCTCTGTAATCTCCATGCCGTACAGCCCCGGCGGCAGCGATTCGATCGACTTCAGCACGGACACGATCTGCGTATGCTCCTTTTTTGCGACCTTGCCTGACACGAAAATGCCGAGATGGCCGATTTCCTTATGCATCAATCCGACGATCACCTGGCCGCGCGCCTTGATCTCTTCGGTGCTGCCGTACATGTCGGCCACCCAGTTGAATGCCTGCTGCGGCGGTGTAATGTTGTCGCCCATCGACGCGAACAGGATAATGGGCGACTTGATGGCGCGCAGATCGAATACCTTGCCGTCCGTCGGCCTGATTTCGCCGGTCCAGAGCTTGTTGCCCACGAAGAGATTGCGTGTGATCCATTCGATCTCCGCGCGGTTCATCAGGTAGTACGCCGACCACCAGCGCTCGAAATCGAGAAAGCGCGTCGGCTCGGTATCGATATTGGCGTACAAGTTGTAATACTTCCCCCACAGGCTGTTGGCGGGATTGAGGTTTTCGAAGTTCTGCACCAGCCAGGCGCCGTCGAACTTGCCGTTGCCTAAATCGGCGGCCAGCGAAGCCAGCCATGTTCCGCCCAGCATGCCCCCCGTATAGCGCATCGGGTTATCGCCTGCACCTTTGCCCCAGGAACCGCCCCAGTAGGACATCGGCGCGCCATTGATGACGACCGGTCCGGTATCGTCAGGAGACGATGCCGCCAGCATCATTGCCGCCCAGCCGCCCTGGCAGTTGCCGATGATCGCCGGCTTGGCGCTCTCCGGATGCAGCGTCCGCACCTTCTTCACGAAATGCTGTTCCGCCGCGCATACATCGAGCAGCGTCTGGCCCGGCTCGGGTTCGGGCGAGAAGATGACGAAATACACCGGATGGCCTGCGCGCAGCGCCACGCCTACCTGCGAATCATCCTTGAAGCCGCCGATGCCGGGGCCGTGCCCTGCACGCGGATCGATGACGACATAAGGTCGCTTCCTGGAGGTGACCGTCACGCCCTTTAGCGGCTTGATGCGCAGCAGCGTGTAGTTGACCGGCCGCTCCAGCGACCGGCCGTCAAGCACGACGTCATAGTCGAAATGCAGCACCGGCTCCAGGCCATGCAGGGCTTGCCGGATGAATTGGTCACCGCGCCGGCGCAGGGTATCCCAGAACAGAATGGAACGTTGCACGGCATCGGCCGCATACTGATAACCGCCCCAAGGACCTGACGTTGCCAAGAGATTGAAGAGCTGGCCGGGTTGAGCGCCGTCGCCACCACCATTTACCGCCGCGTGTACTCGCCGGTTGAATTGATCCTGTGCAGTCTTGGTGCGTTCCCGAAAAATCAGCCCGATCTTGACCGCGTTGCCATGGCTACGCGCAAGCTGCGTTCCTAACTCCATGATGAAGGCCTCTAAGTCGGAAAATTGGAAAATTGAAAGTCGAAAACCGGCAGCCGGTAGTGAGATGCATTGGCAAATGAAGGCGCATCGAAATATTTCCGTCTCGATGGCTGTCAACGCCAGCTGCGCAAGGCTGAGGCCTATTGACGCAAAGTCTCATGTACATCGCGCGGGATCTAACCGTTGCAAAAACTGACACTGATATGTTGATATTGTTCCCGCCGGAGGGGTGACGATCCCAATCTATTCGGGACAGAAAGATTTTGCGAAGACAGATCGACTCAATCGCGCCATCAATGACAAGCCTGTCGACCGGACGCGGATTCTCTGCCGCGAATTCATTTTCATATAGAATCTTCAAGTACGACACCACCAGATGAACCACATTCATGAACGACATCCAGGAACGCGTCACAGGCAGTTTTAATTCGCAAGGTCTGATGGCCACTCTCGGCGCACAGCTTGTTTCGGTTGCCGACGGCGAAGTGCAAATTGCATTGCCGTTTTCCCCAAAGCTTTCGCAGCAACACGGGTATATTCACGCCGGCGCAATCACCAGCATCGTCGACAACGCATGTGGTTATGCAGCGCTGACAAAAGCACCAGCGGAGTGCGAGGTTGTGACCGCCGAATTCAAGATCAACTTCATGCGGCCTGCGCTTGGCGAAAAATTCCTAGCAATCGGAACGGTAACGAGTTCAGGCAAGCTTCTCTCCGTTTGCACGGGCGAAGTTCGCGCCTTCTCAGGAAATGACTACAAAGTGATTGCGGTCATGCAGGCAACGATGGTGTATGTACGCGCGTGACACATAACAACTCGCGCAAGCGCATCCGTTCAAGCGGCGCGCAGCTTACCCTAAGTCAAAGGAAAGAATTTTTGGCGCCACAGGAGAAGTAATGGCAACCGAGAAAGCAAAAATGCTTGCGGGCGAACTCTACGACAGCGCCGATCCGGAAAATCCCGCAGTGATCCGGGGATCGCGCGATGGCGCCATCCCGGCAAATCACGCAAGCAGCCTGTAGTGTGCGACACTATCGGACTGATTCGACAAGCACCAAAGCAATAATGAACGACCAACAGCTGTTACGCTACTCCCGCCACATCCTGCTCGACGAAATCGGCATCGAAGGCCAGGAAAAGATCCTTGCCGCTCATGCGCTGGTGATCGGCGCCGGCGGCCTCGGTTCGCCCGCCGCGCTCTATCTGGCTTCGGCCGGCATCGGCGCCATGACGCTGGTGGACAACGATGAAGTCGACTTGACCAATCTGCAACGGCAAATCCTGCACACCACCGAACGCATCGGCCGGCCCAAGGTGGAGTCGGGCCGGCAGACGCTGGAAAAAATCAATCCGGATGTGCGCATTACCGCGCTGGCGGAGCGCGTCGAAGGCGAGCGGCTGGCTGAACTGGTCAGCAACGCCAGCGTGGTGCTCGATTGCAGCGACAACTTCGCCACCCGGCATGCGATCAATCGCGCCTGCGTGGCGCACGGGGTGCCGCTGGTCTCGGGCGCGGCGATCCGCTTCGATGGGCAGGTGAGCGTGTTCGATCCGCGCGGCGGCGACACGCCCTGCTATGCCTGCCTGTTCCCGCCGGACCAGCAGTTCGAGGAAGTGCAATGCTCGACCATGGGCGTGTTTGCGCCGCTGGTGGGGATCATCGGCGCCATGCAGGCGGCCGAGGCCTTGAAGCTGATTGCCGGCATCGGAGAACCGCTGGCGGGCCGTTTGCTGATGCTGGATGCGCGTAACATGGAATGGACCGGCATCAGCATCCGGCGCAACGAGCAATGCCTGGTGTGTCATTCGCCGAAGTCGCCGTGATTCGCTCACAGACGATCGGCGGATGCATGATTACCCAATCGATACAAAGGTGAAGGCCATGGCCAAAAAGGAAAAACTGGACCCGGAAACGGAAGCGCTGATCAAGTGGTGCACCGAGGTGGAAGGCTTCCTGGTAGCGGGCGGCGCCACCCTGGCCCAGGCCCAGGAACATATTGAAGAACAGGTGGAGTGGTTCACGGATCTGTTCTACGAAGGACTGACGCCAGAAGAGGCTGCCAAACAGGCCTTGAGCGACTGATGGCCCTCTTATAAACAAAAAAGACCAGCCGGCGACTGCCGACTGGCCAACCTGGCATGGGGCCAGCGCCGCTCCAGCCAGGCTGGAAGCAGCGTCCAAAGGAAGCTTATTGCAGCGGACCGCAGCTGGACGAATTGGTCCAGCTGCCTTCGCACTTGTACAGCGTCATCGAAGCGTTATAACCATACTTCGCCCCCAGCTGCAGGTACTGGTTGACGTTCAGGCGGCCGGCCGCATAGTGGCCGGTGACGGTCGCCGTGACGGTTTCCGTATAGGTGACAGGCTGAGTCTTGCCTGTCACTGCGCCGGAGGAGGCGCGCCGCCCGCCGGCGTCAATCGCAGTCACCGTATAGGTATAGCTCTGATTCGGCGCCAGGCCGGAATCCGTGGCTTCGGTGCCGGTGACATGGATGACGATGCTGCCGCGGGTGACGTCATAGGCGACGGCGCCGGCAGCCGCAGTCCAGGTCAGCTTGATGGCAGTGGAGGAAATGCCGTTAGCCTGGATATTGGTCGGCGGATAGAGCGGATCGAGCGCGCCTACCTGGAAGGGTGGCAGCACGCAGGCTTCCGACTCGGCGCCCTTGGAATCGACCGCAGTGACAGTGCCGGTATAAGGGCCATTGCCTAATGTGTAGGTTTTGCTCATGCTGACGCCGCTACCGGCGGCAGTGTCATTGACCGGCGTCTTTCCTTGCAGGGCTACCTTGTAGCTGGCGATGGTGGCGCCTGCCGCTGCGGTGGCCGAAGCCGATACCGTGGCGCTGGTAGCGTTGGGGACGGCAACCGAGCAGGAAATCTTCCACTTGTTGACACGCAGGTTGTTATCAAAGAAAAACTTCGTGACATAGACGGGATAGTTCACCCGTGTGGAATCAACCCAGGCGGTGTTCGGGGTGGCGCCAGGTCCTGCCGGCCAGGCGTGCCCCATGCCGGCCACGACCATGTCGGAAATGCGCACCTGGCCTTTGTTGTCATTCCAGTACTGGACCGAACCGCCGCCGTCGATGCTTGCCTTGCCGCCATCGATCGTGGCGCCATAAAGTTGTTTCATGCCTTCGACATTGCGCACGTTATGCGCGGGCAGCACCAGGTAATCCTTGTCGCCATAGACGGCCGCATAAATCTGCGTATTGAAGTACGTATTGAACTGGTTGCCGTTGATTGCGCGGCAGGTATCGACCACTTGTTGGGCCGAGCGTTTCGGCGGAACCGAAATGTCACCCGCTTCCGCCCCCAGGGTCGGTGCGGCGTTCGGCGCTACGCCGGCAAAATAGTCGGGGAAGGAGCAGCCCAGTACGTGGGCTTCGCCAGCGCCGGAAGACAGGCCGCTGACATAGATCTGGTTGGGGTCGATGTCGAGGTTGCTGCGCGCCTTGATGGCGTCGATCAGCTTCAGCAGAGGCACGGCATCGCGGGAATTGCGATTGTGCGCGGCGCCGAACCAGTCCCAGCAGCCGCCGGCAACGCGCGTTGCGCTGGTGCCGGAAGGCACGGTCGGGGCCACCACCACCATGCCGTATTTTTCCGCCGTCGCTTCCCAGTTGAAGCGTTTGTCGATCACGCTGGTCGGCGCGGTCATGCCGCAGCCATGCAGGCTCAGCATCAGGGCGCGCTTGCCGACGAGCACTTCCGGCGCAGAATTCTTCGGAACATAAACATATGCATCTTTCAGGGTCGGCGTGCCATATGTCGCCGTTTCCTTGACCCAGGTGCCGCTACCAGGGGTCAGCGCGAAGGCGGAAGCCGACACGCTGATGCCTAGCAGCAGGGCAGCCGTGACGCGCAGTGTTTTTTTCATCTGCATATCATTGTCTCCTTGAATGGATTTCCCTATAGGGGCGAGGTTTATGGTTTTTTTGCCTCGCAACGATCGTAAGACTGCAATCGGGAAAATGACACTGGCCAATCGACCAGAACTGGCCATATTGCCAGTTACCGGCCGAAATACCAGTCATGCCAGGGAACCGGGCGACACATCAGTGGATTGGAGAGAATTCAGGCAGATGCGGGAAGCGTGGCGCGCAAGGCGCCGCGCAGCGCATTGCAGACGACGATCTCTTCGGCGGCGTGCAGGTCCGCAAGAGTAATGGGCGCTTCGACAGCTTGCCATGCCGGGTCGTCCAGCAGAACCGCGCGCATCACGCCGGGCAGCAGGCCGGCCGATACCGGCGGGGTCAGCCAGCGGCCATGCAGCTTGATGAACAGGTTGCTGCGCGCGCCTTCGGTCAATTCGCCGGCTTCATTGTGGAACAGCATGTCGAATGCGCCCTGGGCCTCGGCCTGCTTCCAGGCGGCGTCGTAGGTCTGGCGCAGCGTGGTCTTGTGACGCAGGAAGAGATCATCCGAACGCATTGGCTGCGGCGCCAGCAGCACTTTCACCGGTTGCGCCAGCGGGGCCAGCGGCGCGGTCTGAATCGAGGCACAGCCATCCTGCCGCAAGGCCAGGCGCAGGCGATGCGCGCCAGGCGGCAGCGCAGCGCATGCCCAGTGCAGCTGTGCGCACAGCGCTGGCTCGTTGAAGGCGAAACCGAAGTACAGCGCGGAAGCGCGCAGGCGCCGCAGGTGCCGCTCCAGGTAAGGGCAGCCCGCTGCGCTGGCCTGCAGGGTTTCCAGCAGTTCGAAATCCTGCGTGAGGCCGGTGAGGAAGCGCGCCTTCAGCAGGCATTCGGCATACTCCTGGGCGGCATCGCTGTCATACACGATGCCGGCACCGACGCCCATTTCCCCCGCGCGCACGCCGCCTTGCGGCGCCTGCAGCGCCAGGGTGCGGATCGGCACCGACAGGCAAAAGTCGCCGATGCGCTGCCCTTCCCTGGCGGCGTCGAACCAGCCGATTGCGCCGGTATACCAGCCGCGCGCATCCGGCTCCAGTTCGCGGATGATTTGCATGGTGCGCCGCTTGGGCGCGCCGGTAATCGAGCCGCAGGGGTACAGCGCCGTCAGCAGTTGCGCCAGCGTGACTTCCGCGCGCACGCTCGCGCAGACCGTCGAAGTCATCTGCAGAACCTGGCCGTAGCGGCTGACCTCGAACAGTTGCGGCACCCGCACGGTGCCCGGCTGCGCGATGCGACCGAGGTCGTTGCGCAAAAGGTCGACGATCATCAGGTTTTCCGCGCGGTTTTTCGGATCGGCGGCCAGGGCTTGCGCCCGTCCGGCATCCTGCGCTGCGTCGCCGCTGGCGGCCGCCGTGCCCTTCATCGGGCGGGCTGTCAATTGGCCGCTGTCATTGCGCACGAACAGCTCGGGCGAGAAGGACAGGATCGTGCCGCCGTCCGGCAGCGCGATCAGCGCGCCATAGGGCACCGGCTGGCTGGCGCGCAGGCGCCGGTACAGCGCGACCGGCTCGCCGTACGCATCGAAGCGCAGGCGGTAGGTATAGTTGACCTGGTAAGTGTCGCCCGCTTCGAGGTAGCGGTGAATGCGGGCGATCGCATCATGGAATTGCGGCTCGTCGATGCTGGAACGCAGGCCGGCGATGCCGGCGGGACGCCGGTCCTCCTCCGCTTCCCGCTGCGCCAGCCACTGCTCGGCCTCACCTGCTGTCAGCCTGCGGCACTCGCTGAACAACAATACCTGGGCAAGCGGCGCACGGTCGGGGCGCGCGGCAATGCCTTGCATTTGCGCGCCCAGTTCGTAATCGAACAGCGCCAGCGCATGCCCTCCCTGCGCCAGCGCATGCTGCATGTTTTCGAGAAAATCCGGCAATTGCGCGGCATCGGCGCAGGCCAGCGTGCCGGCGTGGCCGGTGTACAGGCGCGAGCGTGCTGCAGTGGCGCCGGCGTCGTCGAGCAGGGCAAAGCACTCCATGCCTTGCCCTGCGGCGGCGGACGGAAACTGGGTCGGTGAAGACATGGAATTGCGAAACTGAATGCTGGATATCGGCTAGCCGCCTGCCAGGAGCGGCCGGACTCAGGTCAGCAGCATCGCCAGCTGCGCCGGCGTGCCATCCGCCAGGCTATGCTTGAAGCCGGTCTTGGCGAAACGGTGCCAGCGGCCGACGACATAGCTGGTGATCATGCCGGCGCGGGCGGCGGCATGCGCCTCGTCGGCCTGCCCTTGGGTAGCCGCCAGGCGCAGCGCCTGCTTTAAGGCCAGCTCGATGCGCTCGATGAACTGGTTCATGCGCGCCTGCAGCCGTTCGTTTTCATTGACCAGGGCGTCGCCGATGATCACCCGCGTCATGCCGGGATTGCGCTCGGCGAAATTGAGCAGCATGGCGGCGATCGCATGCGCCTGCTGCAAGCCGTTTTCCTCGCGCTCGGTGATCTGGTTGATGAGGCCGAACACGGTCGACTCGATGAATTCAATCAGTCCTTCGAACATCTGCGCCTTGCTGGCGAAGTGCCGGTACAGCGCCGCCTCCGACACTTCCAGCCGCGCCGCGAGGGCGGCGGTAGTGATTTTTTCGCCCTTCGGCTGCTCCAGCATGGAAGCCAGGGTTTGCAGGATCTGCAGCTTGCGTTCGCCCGGTTTGGTAGTGGCCATGGAGGTTCGATCTGTCAGCGGTTGATAGGCGGTCAGCGCAGCCGGGACAGGCTGGCGGGAAGTCTTCGCACGGATTTTACTTTGACATCGACATAAGCGGGGAGCTTTGTAACGTGGCGCGTCGACGTCGGCGCACCGGCGGACATGTAGCCGGTGATCCAGGCGGTGCGCAAGCCCAGGCTCTTGGCCGACTTCAGGTTGGCGACGGTGTCTTCCACCAGGATGGTCTGGCCGGGCGCGATGCGGTATTGCTTCAGCAGCTTCTTCAGCAGGATCTTCGACGGCTTGGGACGCAGCTGGCGATGCACCCACATGGCTTCGATCGGCACGTGGTGGGCGAAATGACGGTGCAGGCCGAGGTGGCGCACCACCTCCTGCGAATAACGGCGCGGGGCATTGGTCAGCAGGATCTTGCGCCCCGGCAGGCGCTGCAGCAGGCGCACCAGGCCGCGCTCGGCGCGGATCATGTCGAAAAGATCGTCGAAACGGTGCGCCTCGCGCAGGAAATCTTCCGCCCGCACGTCGTGATGACGGATCATTCCGAGCAGGGTGGCGCCGTAGCGTTTCCAGTAATGGTTGCGCACGGCGTTGACATGCGCCGGGTCGGCCGGGGTCTCGCCGTCGCCCAGCACCTGCGCCAGGTACGCGTTCATGTTGGCGTGGATCGCCGGGAAGATCGCGTGCGAGGCGTTGTGCAGGGTATTGTCGAGGTCGAACAGCCAGGTAATCAATGCGAACGGATCATGGTGCCGAAGGCCTGCTCGGTCAGCACTTCCAGCAGGAGCGAATGCTCGATGCGGCCATCGATGATGTGCACGGTGTTGACGCCCGAGCGGGCGGCCTCCAGCGCCGAGGAAATCTTCGGCAGCATGCCGCCGGAGATGGTGCCGTCGGCGAACATCTCGTCGATCTCGCGCGCGGACAGGTCGGTCACCAGTTGGCCTTTCTTGTCCTGCACGCCGGCAATATTGGTCATCATGATGAGCTTTTCCGCCCGCAGGATTTCGGCGATCTTGCCGGCCACCACATCCGCATTGATGTTGTAAGCCTGACCATCCTCGCCGAAGCCGATCGGCGAAATGATGGGAATGAAGGCGTCGTCCTGCAGGGCCTTCACCACCGCCGGGTTGATCGCCTCGATTTCGCCGACGAAGCCGATGTCGAGGAATTCGCCCGGCTTTTCCTTGTCGGGCATCTGCATCTTGCGTGCGCGGATCAGGCCGCCGTCCTTGCCGGTCAGACCGACGGCCTGGCCGCCGTAATGGTTGATCAGCATGACGATATCCTGCTGGACTTCGCCGCCCAGCACCCACTCCACCACTTCCATCGTTTCCTCGTCAGTGATGCGCATGCCCTGCACGAAGTTGCCCTGCTTGCCGATCTTCTTCAGGGCGTTGTCGATCTGCGGGCCGCCGCCATGCACCACCACCGGGTTCATGCCGACCAGTTTGAGCAAAATGACATCACGGGCAAAACCGTGCTTCAGGTGCTCTTCGGTCATGGCATTGCCGCCGTATTTGACGACAATGGTCTTGCCGTGGAATTTGCGGATGTACGGCAGCGCCTGGGCGAGGATCTCGGCCTTGATTTGCGGCGATACGGTAGCGAGATCAGTGTCTTGGGTAATCATGGCAGATCCTGAAAAAATATTTCCGCGATTTTACAGCGAATGCGCAGGTTTTTCCCGGCGATTTTCTTGTGTTTCCCCGGTTAATCCGCTAGTCTTTGGGCCAACTGGCAATCGCAACATCATGCTTAACCCTATAACAGAACAACTGGAATCCCTGCGCCCGACGCTGGTGCGCTTCGCCCGCCTGCAATTGCGCAACGACAGCCTGGCCGATGACGTGGTGCAGGATGCCCTGATGGCCGTGCTGGAAAAGCCCGACGGCTACGCCGGTCAGTCTTCCCTGCGCACCTATGTCATCGGCATCATGAAGCACAAGATCGTCGATGCCTTGCGCAGCACCCGCCGCACCTGCCGCCTCGATGATACCCTCGACGACGACCTCGGCCAGGAACAGGTCGATGCCTTGTTCGCCGCCGACGGCCATCCCATGCAAAGACCGCGCCACTGGGGCAACCCGGATGCCGCGCTGGAACAACAGGATTTTTTCAGGATGCTGGAATTGTGCCTGGAAAAGCTTCCGCCCAGGGCTGCGCGCATTTTCATGATGCGTGAGTGGCTGGAACTGGACACCGAGGAAATCTGCAGGGAGCTGGATATTTCGGCGTCCAATGCCTGGGTCATGCTGTACCGGGCCCGGCTGCGCCTGCGCGAATGCCTGGAACTGCACTGGTTCGGCGATCGCGCCGCGCAAGGGAATCAAGGAAAAAGATAATCATGGGATTCAAGCTCACTTGCAAGGAATCGCACCGGCTGATCTCGGAAGGGCTGGACCGCGAACTGTCGCTGATGGAACGCACGCGTCTGCGCGCGCATCTCATGCTGTGCGATGCCTGCCATAATTTCAGCGGCCAGATGCAGCTGATCCGCCAAGCCATGAAAAGGCTCGACAGTACCCACCAGCCGAAGGCGCGTAGCCTGGACGACACCTGGTCATGAGCCGCTGCGCGCGCTGCGGCGCCGAGTTTGCCTGCGGAATGGTAGATGTGGCGGACGCATCGGCGGCAAGCGGCGCGACTGATGCGCCGTGCTGGTGCATGCAATTGCCGACGCTGCCGGCCACGGCATTACATGACGACAGGAACGCCATTGGCACTCGACAAGCTACCGCCTGCCTGTGCCGTGCCTGCCTGCTGGCAGCTTTGGCTTCCCCGGCGCAAGGAAACGGTAACCTTTAAGCGTGTCAGAGGCAATTGCGCTGCTGTTGCTGCGGAAAATCCGCCTTGATTGTTTCTAGTTTTTCCCTGCCAGCAGCATCCAGCGCGCGCAACTGGACCGCCACCCTGCTGATGGTGCTGCGCGCACCGATGCGCGCGGTGCGCACGCCCTGCTGCTTCAGCTGTTCCAGTCGCTTTTTGGCCGATTCTTCACTGCTGAAGATGCCGAGCGAGACTCCCCAACGCATGTCGGACTGGTCCTGGATCACGTAAAAATCGGTGACCCCAAGGCTGCGCAGCTGCTCGACTTTCCGGTCGGCGCTCTCCTTGCTGCCTTGCGGCGGGATGAACACCATGTAGCTGCTGGCTTCGCGGATCAGGCGTCGCGACAGCCGCGCATCCGGCATCAGCGCCGCCAGGCGGGCTTCGAAACGGCCGGCATCGGCTTCGCTGAAATTGCCGATCTCGGTGCAGGCCAGAAGCTCCGGTTTTTTGTCGGCAGCCGGCGGCGCGCCGGCATCTGTCTTAGTCTCCGCCATGGCAGCCGAAGCCGCATCCATTGCGGCAGCCGGGGTAGCGGCATCGGTCGTATCAGCCTTGGCCGCGGGCTGACCAGCAGCTGGATCTGCAGGATTGTCGGCCGGCTTGACCGCCGCGGGATGGTCCGTCGCGTTGGCGTTCGCCGCTTTGGCGTTCGCCGGCAGCAGCCGGATCTTGCCGGCATTGAGCTGCTGCGCCAGGCGCGCCGGCTCGCGGCCGGAGGGGATAAAGCTGTCGAGGTAGCCCTGGTGGTAGCCAAACAAGGCGCCGTTGACCAGCAATAGAGTCCAGAAGATAAATTTCAGCATGGTGTTTGCGTCGAAGTCAGTGCCGCCTGCAAGCCGATCAGCACCAGGTTGTCCACCTGCCGCACGGCGCCTGCCAGGTACGGGGCGACCGCAGCCGCCGCGCCGCCCGAGACGATGCATTGCAGGCGGGCCGCATCCTCCTTCAGCAGCGCCGCATGCGCCGCGACTGCGCGCTCGATGGCGCCGGCCTGGGCGGCGATGCAGCCGCTGGCGATGGCGTCCCGCGTATTGTCGGCGAAAGGGTGCGCGCCGACATTATATTGCGGCACCTGCGGCAACTGCGCGGTATTTTGCGCCAGCGAAGCCGACATCAGCCCCAGTCCAGGCAGGATCATGCCGCCATGGAAATAACCGTCGGCGCCCAGGGCGTCGACCGTGGTGGCGGTGCCGCAGGTGGCGACGATCAGCGGCACGCCGGGAAACAGCGCGCGGGCGCCGATCAGCGCGGCGAAACGGTCACAGCCGAGCTGCGCCGGATCGCGGTAGCCGTTTTTCACGCCGGCCAGCTCGGTCTGAGAAGCAAACCAGGTCAGCGGCACCGGCTTCATGCCCATCGCGCGCAAGGCCATGCGTTCGAGCGCCGCGCGCATTTCCGGCCCGGCCACGTTGGAGATCAGCACCCGGGAAATATCGGCGCCCTGGAGCGCATCCGCCATCTGGCAAATGTCTTCGCGCCGCACCGAGCCGTAGCCCGACCAGTGGCCCAGTTCGGCCATGCCCACGCGCGCCGATTGCATCAGCGCCCACTTGATGCGGGTATTGCCCGCGTCAACCAGCAACAGCATGTTGTTCGCTCCCGTTTTCATTCATGCGCAGCGAGACGTCGCCGGCCAGCACCGGCATCAGGCCGGCGGCCGTATCGAGCAACAGCTGGCCCTGCGCATCCACGCCGGCGGCGACGCCTTCCAGGATGACGCGGCCGTGGTCGAGAATGCTGACGTCCTTGCCGACCCAGGCATGCAAGGCATTCCAGCGATCGCAGAATGCCGCAAATCCTTCGCGCTCGAATTGCCGCAAGGCGCCGTCCAGGCCATCCAGCAGCGTGCCCAGCAGGCGGTTGCGATCCTGCGCCAGCCCGGCAGGCAGCGCCGCTACCGGCCGGCCGATTTGCCGCGCCAGATCTTCCGGCCCGGCCAGATTCATGCCGATGCCGATGACAGCCCACACGCGTTGGCTGCCGTTCCTGTCCAGCGCGGTTTCGATCAGGATGCCGCCCAGCTTGGCGTCGTCGAGCAACAGGTCGTTCGGCCATTTCAGGCGCACCGGCACCTTGCATGCGCCCAGCGTTTCAGCCAGCGCGACGCCGACCGCCAGCGGCAAGCCCGCCAGTTCGCGGATGGTGCGTTGCAGCGGCCAGGCCAGCGAAAACGTCAGGCTGCCGCCGTCGCAAGATAGCCAGGCGCGGCCGGCGCGGCCGCGGCCGGCGGTTTGCGATTCGGCTGCCAGCAAGGTCGGCTGCGACAGTTGCCCGAGCCTGGCCAGCAGGTCGGCATTGGTGGAAGCGGTGCGGTCGACGACTTCGATGGCGACGCGGCCGGCAGCACCGGGCGCGCCGGCTGCAATGGCGGAAACGGATAAGAGATTATGCATGCCCTGCATTGTAGCGGGATTTACCGGGGCTTCCAGCGCCGCCTCAGGCGGCCAGGGTGAAGAAAAAGGCCGCGCCCTTGCCTGGCTGCGCCTCTGCCCAGATGCGGCCGCCATGGCGATGGATGATGCGTTGCGCGGTGGCCAGGCCAATGCCATGCCCCTCCACATCCGCATGCAGGCGCTGAAATGCGTGGAACAGCTTGCCGGCACGCGCCATGTCGAAGCCGGAACCATTGTCTCGCACACAATACACAGTCTCGCCGTCGCGCCGCTCCGCCGTGAGCGCAACCTCGGCGTCTGCCGTGCCGGCGCTGTACTTCCAGGCGTTGCCCAGCAAATTATCCAGCACCAGCCGCAGCAGGCGGGCATCGGCCCGCGCCAGCAAGCCAGGCGCGACCGCAGCCCTGACCTGGCGCTGCGGCGCGCGCTGGCGCAGTTCTTCCAGCGCTTCGAGAGCCATCGCCGACAGGTCGATTTCTTGCGCCGTCAGCGCGCCCCGTGTCTGGCGCGACATGTTCAGCATGGCATCGATCATGCCGCCCATCCGGTGCGCGGCATTACGCACCCGTCGCAGGTAATCCTGCGCCTGGGCGTCGAAGACATGCCCGTAGTCTTCCGTCAGCGCCTGGCTGAAGCCGTCGATGCTGCGCAGCGGCGCGCGCAAATCGTGCGAAATCGAGTAGGCAAAGGAATCGAGCTCCAGGTTGGCAGCGGCAAGGTCGCTGGTGCGCTGCGCCACCCGCTGTTCCAGCTCTTCGTTCAGTTCGCGCAGAGCGCGTTCGGCCCGGCGCTGATCGGTCATGTCGGCGCCGATGCCGATGCTGCCGAGCGGCCGGCCATCCGGGTCGCGCAACAGCGAACTGGACCAGGCGATCAGCCGATCCTGTCCATCCCTGGTGCGCAGCGTGGCAAGGCTGCTGCAATGGCCGTGCGCCCGCAATCCCGCCAGCAACGCCGCCTGCGCTTCAGCGCCCGCATCCTGCGGCAGCAGCATGCGGGTCCAGTCCTTGCCGACCAGTTCTTCCTGAGCATAGCCGAACAGCCCGCACAAGTAGGGATTGACGTACTCGATCGTGCCGGAAAGATCGAGCGCAAGCACCGCCATGCGGGCATTTTCGAGGAAAGTGCGCCAGCGCCGCTCGCCTTCGCGGGCGATTTTCTCAGCGCGGCTGCGCTCGACGATTTGCTGCTCGAGGTCGGCATACAGCAGCGCGTTTTCGATCGCCGCTCCGAGCTGAGGCAACAGCGGCTCCAGCAGCGAAAGCGCGGCAGCGAAACTCTCGCCCTGGCTGCGCTCCAGGTAGAACGCGCCGAGCAGGCGGCCGTGGCGCAGGATCGGCAGGCATAGCACTGCCGTGGCTGGGTGCCGTTCCCAGCAGTCCAGCGCGGCATAGCGCAGATGCCGGGCAGGCGCCGTCAGCACCGTGGGCTGCGGCAATTCGAAGCTGTCAAAGATCAGCTGCGCCGGGTACTCCCCGGCGTGCTGCAGTAGCAGCGGTAGCGGCAAATCCTCGCCGTTGCCATCCTGCAGATGCTGCGCTTCCAGCATCAGTTCGCCTTCGCGCGCGATGAAGGCGGCGGCCCGGCTGGCGCCTGCCGTGCGCGCGAGCTGGGGCAGCAACTGGCGCAACAAGCCGTCAAGATGGATGTCACCCAAGGCATCCAGGATAGCTTGCGGAGCGGCGGTCGCCGCGTCGCTGGCGGCAGCCCCCGGCAGCACGGTATGCTCGGGATAACGCGCTTGCAATTCACGCGCTTTGGCAGGCGCGCCCCAGGCATGGTATGCCGCAACCGCCTCCTGCAGGTAGGCGCGCGCCTGGTGGATGAGATGCAATTCGAGGAAATAGCCGCCCAGCCGTTCCAGCGCCAGCGCCAGCAGGAGCAAATGCTGCTGCTGGCGCGCCTGTTCGATGGCGGACTGATAAGCCTCCAGCGCCGCTTCCGCCTGCTTTCGCGAGCGCAGCAGCTCGGCGCGCAACAGCTGCGCGCGATGGCCGAAATTGGCCGGACAGGCCGCGCTCCATGCTTCCATCATTCGCAGGCCGTCCGGCAAGGCCTCGACATCGCCCGCCGCATGCAGGATCAGCGCGCGCCAGAAATGATGCTCAGGGATGGCGAGCTGCCCCGTCACTGCCGCAAGATTGCCATCGGCATGGCTGATCCAGCGTTGCGCCAATGCGGTCTCGCCGTGCATGTGCGCCAGGATCGCCTGCAGCAGGCCGAACCAGTGATAAGGCGATTTGGCCGGCATGGCTTGCAACTGCGCCTCGAAGGCCTGGACGTCGAAATCCTCGCTGGCAAGCGTGGTCGGCGCGGCGGTTTTTCCCTGCCATGCGCGCAGCCACTGCCGGATCATCGCGTACACGGCGGCGATCGGCACCGAGTTGATTTGTTCGATCACCGGCGCCGTCTGCTCCCAGTTCTTCAGCAAGGCGGGTATCGGCTCTCCGGCCATGATGCGCGCGCGGAAACTGAAGCTCAGTCCCAGCCCGATGTAGACCTTGTCGGCATTGAGCAGCGCCAGCTCGTAGCTGCGCTCCAGCGCCTGCAGGCCAGCGGCGACAGGACGGGTCCAGTGCGCCACCATGGAGCCGTAGGTGTAGTCGATGCGCGAGCGCAACTGCGCGTTGTCGAGCCGTTGCGCCAGTTGCAGCGCCAGCTGGGCATTGCGTTCGGCTTCAGCATAGGCGCCATGGCGCGAGGCCAGCAGCACGGAAAAATTCATCATGCCGTACGCCAGGGCCGCCTTGTGTCGGCTCGTCAGGCCGAATTCGAGCATGCGCAGCGTGATCCAGGCATATGGCTGCTTGCCCATCTGGTAGCCGGCGGCGTAGAGGCGCAGGAACAAATCGGCCACCGCTTCCTGTTCGGCACTGGCATGCATGGGCTCGTCGAGCAGGCCCTGCGGACTTTCCGCCGCCAGCCGCCGACGCAGGAGCGGTTCTTCGCGCTCGATGGCTTGTGCCAGCGCATCGTTGTCGCCGCCGAGGTCGATGCCGAATTCGGCCATGCAGATGCGGCCGTGGTCCCAGGCATCGCGGGCGCGGCCGGCATTCAACGCGAACATGATCATGATGCCGTAGATGCGGGCGCGGTCGAGCCGGTCGCGCGCCTGTTCCAGCGCTTCATCGAGCAGGCGGCCGGCAAGATCCAGTTCGCCGGCGGCATAGGCGCATTCGGCGCTTTCCGTGACCAGCTCGAAGACGAGGGAATAGTCGCTGCGCCAGGCCGATTCCGGCAGCAGCGCTTTGCCGGCGCAGAAATACCCCAGCGCCGCCTCGAACGCGGCCGCCGCCTTGGCGCGACGGCCAGCGCGCAAATTGAGCCCGACTACCGGCAATATCTCGGCCGGTTCGAGCAGGTCGCCGGCGTGATTGAATTGCGCCGCCAGGTCGAAGCTGGCGGCATCGAGCATTGCCGGCGCGGTCGCCGCCAGCAGCAGGCGGCCGATACGCAGGTGCTGTTGCCGGCGCAGCCCGTCGGGCAACAGGCGATAGGCGGCCTGCTGAATGCGATCATGGGCAAAGCGCCAGTTGGCGTCGCGCACATGTTCCGTCAATTGCGCCTCCGCCGTGCGCGCCAGCAGGCTCTTGACCAGCTCGCGCGGCAGGTCGAGCACGCACATCAGCTCGTCTTCGCCAAATTCGGTGCCAAGGCTGGCAGCGCATGACAATAGGTTTTGCTGTTCCTGCGACAGCTCGCGCAGGCGCGCCTCCATGAAGCCGAGAAGGTTTCCCGCCAGGCGGGCCTCGACCAGGCGTCCGGCGTCCCATTGCCAGCCGGCGCCGTCGCGGCGCAGGACGCCGCGCTCGCGCAGGGTGCCGAGCAACTGGCTGGCGAACAGCGGGTTGCCCTCGGACTGCTGCTGCAGCCAGGCCGCTGCGTCCGGTGATGCTAGCCCGTAGGTGTCCGCCAGCCATTCCTCGATGTCCGCCGCAGACAGCGGCGCCAGGCGGATGCGCACCGGGGGCGTCGCCCGCTTCTCCAGGTATTCCAGCAACTGCGTGAGAGGATGCAGCGCGGTGACTTCGTTGTCGCGGAAGGTCCCCAGCACAATCAGGCGCCCCAGGTGCGCGGCATTGTCGAGATTGCGCAGCAGGCGCAGGGTGCCGACGTCCGCCCATTGCAGGTCGTCGAGAAACAGCAGCAGCGGATGGCCGCTCCTGGCAAAGCAGCCGATGAAACGGATGAACGCGGCTTCCAGGCGATCCTGCGCCTCCCTCGCCGGCAGCGGCGCGGGTGCCGGCAAGGCACCCAGCAGCAAGTCAAGCTCCGGCAGGATGCCGGCCAGGGGCGCCAGCTGCACTTCGCCGGCGCCGCGCAAAAGACCGAGCCATTCCAGCCGCTGCGCAGGCGGCAATGTCATTACCGCCTGCAGCAGCTTGCGCAAGGCGACGATCAGCGCGCCATACGGCGTCTGCCGATGGAATTGTTCGAACTTGCCGGCGCCGAACTGCGTCGACGACAGCTGCAGCGCAACACGCGTAAAGGCCACCAGGCTGGTCTTGCCGATGCCGGCCGGCCCCTCGGCCAGGATCCATGCCGGCTGCGTCGGGTTGACCTGGCGGCATGCGTGTGTCAGCCTGGCGATCGCCTTGCGGCGCCCGTAAAGCGGGGCGGGCTTCGGCGACGTCATTGGCTATTCTCCGTGACGCGCCGCGCCGTCGGCTTCCACCAGGACTTGCGGCCGCCCCAGCAGATAACCTTGCGCAAATTCCACGCCGAGCTCGCGCAGCGCATGCAATACCTCTTCGGATTCGACGAATTCGGCGATCGTCTGCAGACCCATCACGTGGCTGATCTTGTTGATCGCTTCCACCATCGCCATGTCGACCACGTTGCGGGCGATGTTGCGTACGAAGCCGCCGTCGATCTTGACGAAATCGACCGGCAAGTGCCGCAGGTAGCCGAACGAAGACAGGCCGCTGCCGAAATCGTCGAGCGCGAAGCGGCAACCGAGCTGGCGCAGGCGGGTGAACAGCGGCGTGCTGGCGGTGAGGTTGGCGATCGCCGCCGATTCGGTGATTTCCAGGCACACCCTGCGCGGCGGGATGGAAAATTCCGCCAGCTGCTGTTGCACGTAATCGAAAAAGGTGGCGTCGTTGACGGTCGCCGCGGATATGTTGATGAACATGAGCAGATTGTCGCCGAGCAGCTCAGGTCCCACGTGGCCGTCGGCGATGGCGGAAAACAGGCGGCGCACCACCCAGCGATCCACCGAAGCCATCAGCTTGAAGCGCTCCGCCGCCGGAATGAAGACATTCGGCAAAATCAGCGCGCCGTCGGCGTCGATCATGCGCAGCAGAATTTCGTGGCCGGCAAGGGCCGGCGCGGCATCGCGGCTGATGCGGTAGATCGGTTGCAGGTACAGCACCAGGCTGTTCTTCTCCAGCGCGGCGCCGATGGACGATATCCATTGCATCTCGCGGCGCCGCTGCGCCAGCTCCCTGTCATCCGCCTGGTAGACGTGGCAGCGGTTGCGCCCCTGCTCCTTGGCGACGTAGCAGGCGACATCGGCCGCGCTCATGGCCTCGCCGGCATCGGATGTATCGGCGCCAATCAGGGTGACGCCGATGCTGCAGCCGACCTGGAACGCGGAATCGCGCCACTGGAAACGAAAGTCACTGATGATTTCATGCAGGCCGGCGACAATCTTCATCCCCTCGTCGAGCGGGCAATTCGACAGCAGCAGGCCGAATTCGTCGCCGCCCAGCCGCGCCAGGGTGTCGCTGGCGCGGACGTGCTGGGCGAGGGTGGCGCTCAGGAGGCGCAACAACTCGTCGCCGGCGACATGGCCGCAGGTGTCGTTGACCAGCTTGAACTGGTCGAGGTCAAGGTAGCACAGCATGTGCTGCGAACGGTCGCGCTGGGCGGTGCGCACCGCCTGCTCCATGGCGCGCTCGAACTCGCGCCGATTCAGCAGGCCGGTCAGCGGATCATGGCAGGCTTGAAAGCGCAGCTCCTGCTCGGCGCGGCGCCGGGCCGCGCGCACCCGCACCTCGTCAAGCTCGCGGGCGATCACCGGCGCCAGCCGCGCCAGGTTGTTTTTCAGGAGGTAGTCATGCGCGCCGGCGCGCATCGCCGCCACTGCGGAGACGTCGTCGATGTGGCCGGAAACGATGATGAAGGGAATATCGAGCGCGGCCTGCTTGTAGATTTCCAGCGCATCGTGCGCGGTGAAGCCGGGCATCGCATAGTCGGCAATGATAAGGTCCCAGCCTGCCGATGCCAGCGCCGCGGCCATGGCTTCGCGGTTGTCCACGCGCTGATAGTCCGGGGCATAACCTTCCTTGCGCAACAGACGCAACAGCAATTGCGCGTCATCGTCGGCATCCTCAACCAGCAGCACGCGCAGTAAAGAATGCTTCATGCCAGGCCTCGCGACGCCGGCATGACGTTAAGATCCATCCAGTAGCGGCACAGTTCGCGCACCAGTTGCACGAACTCGTCAAAATCCACCGGCTTGCGCAGATAGCTGCTGGCACCGGCGGCATAGGCGGCGGTGATATCGCCCGGATCGTCGGAAGAAGAAAGCACGGCCACCGGCAATGCGGATTCCCCGGTGCAGCAGCCATGCTGCCGGCGCAGTTCGCGCAATACCGCCTGCCCGTCCATGCCCGGCATTTGCCAATCGAGCAGCACCACTGCCGGCCAACTGTCGTTCGCCTCCTGCAGCAGGCGGCAAGCGGCCTCGCCATTTTCGGCCACCCGCAGGCAGTCCGCCAGTCCGGCGCTGGCAAACGCCCGGCGGGCTAACAGGATTTCATCCGGGCTGTCCTCCACCAGTAAAACCGTCTTGTTCATATCCCGTGTTTTCTTTCCTATGGGAAATTGACATTTCGAACAATTTATTGCATTACGTTACCACATCCGCCTGCTTGCAAGGCAAAGGATTGCCCTGTTTTTGCATCGCAAAATCAGCCCTTATCACAAGGCTTTCCCACTTTGCCGCATCCGGAAAAGGCAAGCATTATCTTGCCCGGGATGACGTTTTTGACAATCTCCCTTACACTCGGGGCATGCCCTATTCCGAGAAACCGGCACTCACCCTTGCCCAGCACGATCCGCCGCGCCTTTGCGCGCGCGGTGCATGGAATGTGCATGCCCTGTCGCAGCGCGGCGACCTCGCAGCCCTGCAAGCCGTGCTGAACCTGGTGCCGGCCGGACAGGCCGAGCCGCAATGGGATTTGTCGGACATCGCCGCGCTCGACCATATCGGCGCCCAATGGCTGTGGAATGCCTGGGGAAGCCACCGGCCTGCCGGCCTCATCGTGGCGCCGCGCCATGCGGCATATTTCGACAGGCTCGAAGAGGCCGGCACGCTGAGCTTGCCGGCGCCGCCGCAACCGCGCTGGCAGGCATTCACGGCGATCGTGGCCGCATGGCAGGGCTTGATTGGACATGCGCTCGGCTTTCTGGCCCTGTTCGGCCAGTTGATGCTGGATATCGGCGCCTTCCTGCGCCGGCCGCAACGCGGGCCCTGGAAGGAAATTTCCGCGAATGTCTTCCATGCCGGCTACCAGGCGCTCGGCATCACCGCCCTGGTCGGCTTCCTCATCGGCGTGGTGCTGTCCTACCTGTCGGCGCAGCAGTTGCGCACCTTCGGCGGCGACATTTATCTGGTCAATATCCTCGGGATGAGCGTGGTGCGCGAACTGGGGCCGCTGCTGGCCGCGATCCTGGTGGCGGGCCGGTCCGGTTCGTCGATCACCGCCCAGCTCGGCGTCATGCGCGTCACCGAAGAGCTGGATGCGATGCTGGTGATGGGCTTGCCGCACGGCTTTCGCCTGATCATGCCCAAAGTCACCGCATTATCGATCGCCATGCCGCTGCTGGTGATCTGGACCGATGCCATGGCGCTGATTGGCGGCATGGCGGCCGCCGTGCTGGAACTGAACCTATCGCCTGGTTACTTCATTCAGCGACTGCCGGATGCAGTGCCGATGGCCAATTACTGGATCGGCCTCGGCAAGGGCTGGGTATTCGGGATACTGATCGCCCTGGTAGCCTGCCATTTCGGTTTGCGCATCAAGCCCAATACCGAAAGCCTGGGCCAGGGCACCACGATCTCGGTGGTGACATCGATCACCATCGTGATCCTGGCCGACGCCGTATTCGCCATCGTCTTCAGCGGCGTGGGGTATCGCTGATGCAGGAACAGTCCACCGCAGTCGCAGCGCAGGCCGCGCCGCCATCCGATCATCAGCCGGCAGTCCGGGTGCAAGGCCTGTGGACGCAATTCGGCCAAAACGTGGTACACCGCGATCTGGACCTGGAAGTGCGCACCGGGGAAATCCTTTCCCTGGTGGGCGGCTCCGGCAGCGGCAAGACCGCGCTGGTGCGGCAAATTCTCGGACTGAACCGCCCGGCCCGCGGCACGGTCGAAGTTTTCGGCGAAAACATCCATGGCGGCGACGCCGCGCGCTTGCGGCAGCTGCGCCAGCGCTGGGGCATGCTGTTTCAGCATGGCGCGCTGTTTTCGGCGCTTTCCGCCTTCGATAACGTGGCGCTGCCGATGCGCGAATTGCGCACGCTGCCGCAAGCGCTGATCCGCGATGCCGCCCTGTTCAAGCTGCACCTGGTCGGCATCTCGCCTGCCCAGGCGACCACGATGCCGGCCAACCTGTCCGGCGGCATGGTCAAGCGGGTGTCGCTGGCGCGCGCGCTGGCGCTGGAGCCGGAACTGCTGTTCCTGGACGAGCCGACCGCCGGGCTCGATCCCGGCATGGCCGACAGTTTCGTCGAACTGATCCGCTCCTTGCACCAGTCGATGCGACTGACGGTCATGATGATCACGCATGACCTCGATACTTTATATGCGCTGTCGACCCGGATTGCGGTGTTGGCCGACAAGCATGTGATTGCCAATGGCACGCGCGAACAGGTCATGGCGGTCAAGCATCCATTCATACAGGAATATTTCTGGGGCGAGCGCAGCCTGCGCGCGCTGGAAGATCTGAAGCACAAGGCTGCGCCCCCATAACGGCAGGCATAAGGCAAACACATGGAAAACAAGGCACATGCATTATTGGCGGGATTGTTTACGATTGCGCTGCTGGCGGCGACGGTGGCGATCGCTCTGTGGCTGCAGCGTGACGACACCGAAATGGTGCCCTACGAAATCGCCACCAAAATGTCGGTTCCCGGCCTGAGTCCGCAGGCGACAGTGCGCTACCGCGGGCTGGACGTCGGCAAGGTCGACAGCATCGAGTTCGATCCCGCGGTGCCGGGCCAGATCCTGGTGCGGATGCTGGTGCAGGCAGACACGCCGGTCACGCAATCGACCTATGGCACGCTGGGTTACCAGGGCGTGACCGGGATTGCGTACATTCAGCTGGACGACGACGGCAGCAAGCCGGTGCGGCTGCACAGTTCGGAAGAGAAAGTGGCGCGCATCGAGCTGCGGCCCAGCCTGTTCGACTCCTTGCAAAGCAAGGGCATGGAGATCCTGACCCAGGCAGAGGAACTGACCCGCCGCGTCAATCTCATGCTGGGGCCGGACAACCAGAAAATGGTCCTGTCGACGTTCCAGTCCGTCAGCGAGGCGGCGAACCAGCTTGAAGCGATTCCGCGCCAGCTGCAGCCGGCCCTGGAGAAATTGCCGGCGCTGGCCGACCGGACCAGCCAGACCCTGGCCTCGGTCGACACGCTGGCGAAAAATGTCGGCGACCTCAGCAAGAACCTGAACGCCCTGAGCACCAGCCTGCAGCAACCGGATGGCGCCATCGACAAGCTCACCGTCACCATCGACCAGGTCGGCGCCGTCGCCAACCGCCTCGAAACGGAAGTGCTGCCGCTGACGCACGATGCCCGTTCGACCCTGCGCGCCCTGAACCGTACCATCGACACTTTCCGCGAACAGCCGCAAAGCCTGCTGTTCGGCGCCGACGGGCGCCCGCCGGGACCGGGCGAAGCCGGCTTCACGGCGCCCGGGGAATAATTGACAACCATGACCAATCTGTCCGACATGAGAAAACCCTGCGGTTGCCGCCACTTCCTTCTGCCAATGCAAGCGCTGCTGCTGTGCGGCGCGCTGCTGCTTGCCGGCTGCAGCGTGCCGGGCGGGCGCGCGGCTCTGGCCAATTATTACGATTTCGGCCCCCTGCCCGCTGCTGGCGCCCACGCCTCGATCGCAGGCACGGCGGTCGCGCCGCAGCCCGCCGTCGCGGTCAGCGTGGCAGAAGTCACGCCGGCTGCCTGGCTCGACAGTTCGCTGATGTACTACCGCCTGCTGTACGCCGATCCTCAACAACCACGCGCCTATGCGCAGCAGCGCTGGGCCATGCAGCCGGCCGACCTGTTCGGCCAGCGCCTGAAGGCGCGCATCGCTCAGGCCGGCGGCGTGGCGGCGTCCGCCGTTGACGGGCCGACCAATCTGCCGCTGCTGCGGATCGAAGCTGACGATTTTTCGCATGTGTTCGAGTCGCCCGAGAAAAGCCACGGCAGCATCGCGCTGCGCGCCTCGCTCTACAACGGCCGCACGCTGCTTGCGCAAAAGAGTTTTGCCGCGCGCGCGCCGGCGACCAGCAACGACGCCGCCGGCGGCGCTCGCGCACTGGCCGCCGCCAGTGATGCCGTCATCGCCGACATGCTGGCTTGGCTCGCCGGCCAGCCGCTGAAACGCTGAGGCCTCAGGATGCCGTCTACCAGGGAACATCCCGCCACCGCATCGACCTTCGCCCGCGTCGGCCTGCTGATGTATATCCTGCTGATCGTCTATGCCAGCCTGTTTCCGTTTACCGGCTGGCGCGACAACGGCATCGCCGCGCATGCCTTCCTGTTCGGCCCGCTGCCGCATTACTGGACCGTGTTCGATGTGCTGACCAATGTGGTGGGCTATGTGCCCTTCGGTATCCTGGTCGCCTTTGCCGGCTATCCGCACGTGCGCCGCACCGGCGCCATCCTGCTGGCGCTGGCGGCCGGCATTTTGCTGTCGGGCGCGATGGAAGCAGCGCAAACTTTCCTGCCTTCGCGCGTCTCTTCCAATCTCGACCTGTACACCAATGTCGCCGGCAGCCTGATCGGCGGCATTGCCGGCGTGCTGCTGACACCCACCTTCCTCGAGCAAAGCCGCTTCCTCAGCCTGCGCCGGCACTGGTTCTTTCACGATGCCGGGCGCGGCCTGATCGTCGCCGGCCTGTGGCCGCTGGCGCAGCTTTACCCGCAGGCTTACCTGTTCGGCCATGGCCAGGTCGCGCCGATCCTGTCGGAATGGCTGTCCGAGTGGCTGGAGAGCTCCGTCGATCTGGCCGCGCTGCTGCGCAACAGCATCGAATTCACGGTCGAGCAATACTGGCTGGCCGAGACCGTCATCACCGCCTGCGGCATGACCGGCGCCGTGCTGCTGCTGCTGGTGACGCTGAAACCGGCGGCGCCGCGCGCGCCGCTGGCGCTGGCGCTGGTGGCCGCCACGCTGATCTTCAAGTCGCTGGCGAATGCCTTGCTGTTCAACCCGGACAATGCCTTCAGCTGGCTGACGCCGGGCGCGCAAGGAGGGCTGCTGTTTGCCGGCGTCATGCTGTTCGGCCTTTCGTTCGCGCCGCCGGTGGCGCAAAGGCGCATCGCCGTGCTGATGCTGGCAATCGGCCTGGTCATTGTCAATCTGATGCCGAGCAATCCGTATTTCATGGCGACTTTGCAAAGCTGGGTGCAAGGCAAATTCCTCAACTTTAACGGCGCCGCGCAATTCCTTTCGATCATGTGGCCGCTCTTTGCGCTCTGGTTCCTGCTGCATCCCGCGCACCGCGTGAAGCGAAAATGAGGCCGGTGTATCATGTAAGGCTTGTGTCAGCCAGAAACCATCACCGCCATGAGCGATTCACCGTATTACGAACACCACGTATTCTTTTGCCTGAACCAGCGCGAGGGAGGCCGTCCATGCTGCTTCGACAAGGGCGCGACGCAAGCGCAGGAACATGCCAAGCAGCGCATCAAGGAACTCGGTCTTTCGGGCCAGGGCAAGGTGCGCATCAACAAGGCCGGCTGCCTCGATCGCTGCGAGGAAGGCCCGGTGCTGGTGGTTTACCCGGAAGGCACCTGGTACACCTATGTCGATAACCAGGACATCGATGAAATCATCGACGAACACCTCGTCGGCGGCAAGGTCGTCGAACGCCTGAAGATATAAATCCCGCAATGAGTTCCCCGATGAATCCTCGCCTCCAGCCTTTTACCCTGGCCGGCAGCGCCGGCGCGCTCGAATGCGTGCTCGAACTGCCCGATCCCGAGCGCTACGCCGCGCCGCGCGGCATCGCGCTGGTAGCGCATCCGCACCCGCTGTTCGGCGGCACCATGGACAACAAGGTCGCCACCACGCTGGCGCGCACCTTCACCGGCATCGGCTATGCCGCCGCGCGCATGAATTTCCGCGGCGTCGGCGCCTCCGCCGGCGCGCATGACGAAGGACGCGGCGAAACCGACGACATGGAACTATTGTTCAATCATCTGCAGGCGCAGTACCCCGGCGTGCCGGCCGCGCTGGCCGGTTTTTCCTTCGGCACCCTGGTGCAGGCGCGGCTGCAGGAACGTCTGGCAGCGCAGGGCCGGCCAGCGGAACGGCTGGTCCTGACCGGCACCGCCGCCGGCAAGTGGCCGGTACCGGCCGTGCCGGCCAATACCATCGTCATCCATGGCGAGCAGGACGATACGATTCCGTTAATTAATGTGCTCGACTGGGCAAGGCCGCAAGACCTGCCGGTCATCGTCATTCCGGGCTGCGACCATTTTTTTCACAGGAAATTGCAACATATCAAAAATTTCGTGGTCGAAATGTGGCATCGCTAGCCAAAGCCGCGCTGCGCTTCAGTTTTGCCTAAGCGCAGCGCGCTATAATTTGGAACTCCCCTGCTGTTTCATCCCTTTCGCTTGACCATTTGCTACCCATGAAAAAACTCTTTGCGGCCTGCGCCGCCAGCCTGCTATTTGCCGCTTCACCCGTCTTTGCCCAAAGCCTGCCGGCGCCGACCCTGGCCGCCAAATCCTGGCTGCTGCTGGATGCCACCAGCAACCAGGTGGTTGCGGCCCAGGATCCGGACCTGCGCATCGAACCGGCTTCGCTGACCAAGATCATGACCGCCTACCTGGCGTTTGCAGCGGTGCGCGACAAGCGGCTCGACCTGAACCAGAGCGTCAATGTCTCGGTGCGCGCCTGGAAAGTCGACCCCAGCAGCTCGAAAATGTTTATCGACCCGGCCACGCCGGTGAAGATCAATGACCTGCTGTATGGCCTGATCGTCCAGTCCGGCAACGATGCCGCAGTAGCGCTGGCCGAAGCGGTAGCCGGCACCGAAGAGACCTTCGTCACGCTGATGAACCAGGAAGCCCAGAAGATGGGCATGAAATCGACCCGCTTTGCCAATGCCCACGGCTTGCCCAGTCCGGACAATTTCTCGACCGCGCGCGACCTGTCGATCCTGGCGACGCGCCTGATCAATGACTTCCCCGAGTTCTACAAGATCTACTCCACCAAGAACTACACTTATAACAAGATTACCCAGCCCAACCGCAACCGCCTGCTGTGGCTGGATCCGACCGTCGATGGCATGAAAACCGGCCATACCGAAGCCGCCGGCTATTGCCTGATTTCCTCGGCCAAGCGCCCCGGCGTGGGCGGCCAGCGCCGCCTGATCTCGGTGATGATCGGCACCACCTCCGACCAGATGCGCGCGCAGGAAAGCCAGAAGCTGCTGAACTGGGGCTTCCAGAACTTTGACACCGTGAAGCTGTATGCCAAGGGTCAGGCAGTGGATACGCCGCAGGTCTGGAAAGGTTCGAAAAACCAGGTGAAGATCGGCTTCAACCACGACGTCTATGTCACGGTGCCGAAGGGCGTGGCCGGCAAGATGAAGCCGGTGCTGGAGCGCAAGGACCCGCTGGTGGCGCCGATCGCCCAGAACAGCAAGGTCGGCACCCTGAAGATGGTCGTCGACGGCAAGCCGGTGACCGAATTGCCGGTGCTGGCGCTGGAGCAGGTCAACCAGGCCGGCATGTTGGGCCGCGCCTGGGATTCCATGCGCCTGTGGATGAAGTAATAAGGGCGTAAAATAGCTGCGGTATCAACGTCATTGAACATGCCATGCCGCAGCCAACACCACCAACCGAAAGCCTGATCGAGTACCCGAGCGACTTCCCCATCAAGATCATGGGCGCAATGCAGGATGCATTCGCCCAGACCATGGTGGAAGTCGTTATCCAGCACGACCCCAGTTTCCATGCCGGCAAGATGGAAATGCGCCCCTCTGCCAAGGGCAACTACCTCTCCCTGACCGTCACCGTGCGCGCCACCAGCCGTGAGCAGCTCGACACCCTGTACCGCGCGCTGTCCTCGCATCCGATGGTCAAGGTGGTGCTGTAGTGCTGGTGCGCCATCTCGGACAGGCGGAGTACGAACCGACTTTCGCCGCCATGCGCGCCTTCACCGATGCGCGCGGCTTTGACACCGAAGACGAACTGTGGATCGTCGAGCATCCGCCCGTCTATACCCTCGGCCTGGGCGCCGATCCCTCGCACGTCCTGAATGCCCATGACATCCCGCTGGTGCAGACCGACCGCGGCGGCGAAGTCACCTACCACGGCCCCGGCCAGGCGGTCGCCTACCTGCTGCTCGATCTGAAGCGCAACCGCGGCGGCCGCATGTATGCGCGCGAACTGGTGCACGCCATCGAAGAAGCCGTCATCGATACCCTGGCGGCGTATAATCTGACGGGCGAGCGCAAGGCAGGCGCGCCCGGCATCTACGTCGCCTCCGGTTCATGGCAAGGCGCCAAGATCGCCGCGCTGGGCCTGAAAGTGCGCGCCAGCGGCTGCACCTATCATGGCGTGGCGCTGAACGTCGACATGGACCTGGAGCCGTTTGCCTGGATTAACCCGTGCGGCTACGCCGGCCTGAAAACCGTCGACATGAAAACCCTGGGCGCGATGGCGTCGCTTGCAGAAGCGCAGTCAGCGCTCACCAACAACTTACTGGAACGATTGAAAGGATAGACACGCCAGTGATGGCGCGCCGGCGGCAAACCTGCCGGCAAGGCCATGACAGGCGCGGTTCACACCATGGACAGCAATCCGAACAACGCGAACGACAAGCAGGAACAGGCGGCACCCGCCTACAACCCGAACGAAAAGCAAAAAGGGGCCGGCAAGACCGCGCGCATCCCGATCAAGATCGTGCCGGCCGAGCGGCTGCCCAAGCCCGACTGGATCCGCGTCAAGGCCGGTTCGCCGACCACCCACTTCTATGAGATCAAGGATATCCTGCGCACCAACAAGCTGGTGACCGTGTGCGAGGAAGCCTCCTGTCCGAACATCGGCGAATGCTTCGGCAAGGGCACCGCCACCTTCATGATCATGGGCGACAAGTGCACCCGCCGCTGCCCGTTCTGCGACGTCGGCCACGGCCGCCCGGATCCGCTCGATCCAAACGAGCCGGAAAACCTCGCCAAGGCGATCGCGGCGATGCGCCTGAAGTATGTCGTGATCACCTCGGTCGACCGTGACGACTTGCGCGACGGCGGCGCCGGCCACTTCGCCGACTGCATCCGCCACGTACGCGCACTGTCGCCGCACACCCGCATCGAGATCCTCACGCCGGATTTCCGCGGCCGCATGGACCGCGCGCTGGAAATCCTCACGGCGACGCCGCCGGACGTCATGAACCACAACCTGGAAACCGTGCCGCGCCTGTACAAGGAAGCGCGCCCGGGCGCCGATTACGCCTTTTCGCTGAACCTGCTCAAGCGCTTCAAGGAATTGCATCCGGCCACGCCGACCAAGTCCGGCATCATGGTGGGCCTGGGCGAAACCGACGAGGAAATCCTGCAAGTCATGCGCGACATGCGCGCCCATGATATCGACATGCTGACCATCGGCCAGTACCTGATGCCTTCGGGAGACCACTTGCCGGTGCGTCGCTACATGCATCCGGACACCTTCAAGATGCTGGAGCAGGAAGCCTACAAGATGGGTTTCTCGCATGCCGCGGTGGGCGCCATGGTGCGCAGCTCGTATCACGCCGACCAGCAAGCGCACGGGGCCGGCCTCCAGGTGGACCAGTCGGCGTAAGCAAGGGGCCTGCGCCAGGGCGGCAAGCGCTCAGTGAAGCAAGGCTTCCATCTCGTTGACCGGCAAGGGTTTGCTGTACAAATACCCTTGCAACTGGTCGCAGCTTAGCAGCTTGAGCAGCTTGCGCTGATCTTCCTCCTCCACGCCTTCGGCGACCACCTGCATCTCGATCGAGTGCGCCAGCGAGATGATCGAGCTGACGATGGCAAGTCCAGAAGCGCTTTCATTCATGCCGAGGATGAACGAGCGGTCGATCTTGAGCAAGTCGATCGGCAGCCTGGTCAGGTAGCTGAGCGAAGAATAACCGGTGCCGAAATCATCGATGGCGATTTTCATCCCCATTTCCCTGGCTGCCTGCAGCTTCCTGATATTCTGCTCGATGTCCTCCATCAGCATGCTTTCGGTAATTTCCAGATCCAGGATATGCGCCCCTTCCGGGATGCTGCCGTGGACCTTTTTCAGCATTTCGATGAAATTCCGCTGCCTTAATTGAATGACCGATACATTGACCGCGATCGGCAGCGGCGTAAGCCCGCGATCGCTCCAGTGCCGGTAATCCGCGATCGCCCTTTCCATGATCCACTGCCCCACCGGCAAAATCATGCCGGTTTCTTCGAGAATGGGAATGAAAGCGGATGGTTGCACCACGCCGGAATGCGGCTCATTCCAGCGCAACAGTGATTCCATGCCGACGATCCGTCCGGTTGCCGCATGGATCTTGGGCTGGTAATACAAGGTGAACTCTTCCCGCTCGAGCGCGCGATACAGCCGGTTTTCCAGCGTAAGCCTTTTCGCCACGCTGGCATTCATTTCAGGGCGGTAAAACAGATACGTTTCGTCGCTTTTCTTGGCCTTCCTTAATGCGACTTCGGCGTTCTTGTAGATGGCGTCGTATTCGTTGCCATCGCTCGGAAACATGGCAATGCCCGACTTTACCGATACATATTGTTCATCACTATCGAGCTGAAATGCGAGGCCAAAGCAATCCTGCAGCAAGCGCTCCAGAATGTGCGCGGCGTCAGCGGCACTGACGACATTGGTCAGGAGTAAGGCGAAGCGATCCGCGCCGACATGCGAAAGCGTATTTCCCGAAGCAACCTGGTTTTTCATGCGCCGTGCCGCTTCCTTCAGCAGGGCATCGCCGACATGGCGGCCATAACTGTCATTGATATTGGAAAAACGGTCGAAATCGAGCAGGATCACGACAAGCAATTTCGCATCCCGGCGCGCCACTTCGATGTGCCGCTGCAGGCGATCAAAGAACAATGCCCGGTTGGGAAGATCGGTCAATGCATCATAATATGCAAGATAATTGATTTTTTCTTCCTTCGCCAAATGGTCGAAGGCAAAGGAAATGTCATCCGCGATTTCTCGCAGCAGCTTCATTTCTTCCTGATCGAAAAAATTCTGCTCGCCCGCGCACAATGTCAGTACGCCGGCAGGTCGTTCCAGTGCGAACAGCGGCAACACCACCAACGAATGGTAGCCGAGCTTTAAATACTCCTCCTTATGAGAAACGCGCCTGTCGAGAGCAATGTTGTTACATAAAATCGCCTTGCCCGACTTGATCGCACGTGCCACCAGGCCGGAGGCATCGGGGATATCCGCCGGGCTGACAGCTACGCTGGACTTCGCGTCAACACGCTGGGCGCCAGTGACTGAAGTGAGGGCTGTCGTGCCGCGCTCGGCATAGCCCAGCCACGCCATGCGAAACTGGCCGTGCTCGACAGCGATACGACAAATTTCGCGTATCAACACGCTACGGTCGGCAATTCTGATGATGGCTGCATTGATTGCGCTCATGATGCCGCGGATACGGCTTAAGCGAACGATTTTCCTCTCCTGATTTTTTCGGTCGGTAATCACCTCCGTAAACATGATGAGGCCGCCGACTTCCTGATGGTCGGTATACCAGGGATGTATTTCCCATCTTACGTAATCCGCGCTGCCGTCCGCGCGCAAAAATTGCGCTTCCTCGCATTTATTCACGGCTCCTTCCAGGCAGCGTTGAAAAATCTCGCGCCAATGCGGTGGAATCTCGGGGAAGACTTCATAGTGCGACAAGCTGGTCAGGTCGCGATCGCCCAAACGATAGTCGGATAGCCAACGCGCGCTGTACTGCAGATAGCGCAAATCCTTGTCCAGGATGGCGACGGCAGCCGGCGTATGCCAGATGAACAGGCGCAGGCGTTCCTCGCTGCGTTGCAAGGCATGCGAATGCTGGTTGAGCGCTGCATTCAGGCTTTGCAACTGGGCGATGGTTTCGCCATAGCCCCGATACATCATGTCAAAAGTGGCCAGCACCTGGGAAAAGAATTCCGTGCTTCTGGCAATGATTGTTTCAATCTGCCTCCCCTCACGGGTAGGCACATCGATGCCGGCAGCTGCCTGCATGGCGGCCTGGTGAATTTCACTCAGATCGAGGATACCTAACTGGCGCGCTGCGCCCTGCCGGCCCAGCTCGTATGCGCGCAGCAAGGCTTCTTCATCCGATTGCCCCGCCAGATACGCGGAAAGTTCTGTCTGGTATTCATTGATGAAATCTATTTGCGATCGCGAGGAATCCTTACCGGACTGGCTAAATTTCAATGCGTGTTGCCCACCTCCGGAAATAGATTCGTGTTCTGCATGTCGTCCTGCATTGCCTCGTCTCTTGTCCATTTTGCCCCCAGCAGCAAAGCATCGTCCGTGCCTCTGACATGCCGAAAAAAAATCTGATGAATCAATTCATAAGGATGTTCTACGCAGCGCACGTCGCGAATGAAGGCGCTCTTGATGCCGTCAGTGGCAAAAAACAGCAGATCGTCGGGATAGAGCGGCACCGATGCCGTCATGAGCGGCGGCAGGCGATCGCCCACGATCCCGCCGCGCAGCATCAATGAAACTTTCCTGGAAGAGCCCGGCGCTTTACAGGAAGAGACCAGCATCGCTTCAACATTGCCGATACCCAGCCAGCTCATGGTGTTATCCAGTCCGTTGAGCGTGGCCAGACTCATGACGGCGCCGCGCGTTTTTCTGAGGGCGACATGACAGCGCTGCACCAGCGACTCCACCGGATCGCCGGCGTGCTCGGCCAGAACGGCAACCGCCGCTTCGGCTGCTGCAGCCGCCTTGCTGCCATGGCCAAGGCCATCCACGACGGCGACGAGCACACCATGAGGAAAAGGCGCGACAAGATATTGATCACCGGATATCCATTCTCCCGGGATGGGGCGCGAGGCGACCCAATACCGCAGCTGCGGGGTCGAGCCCGAGATAATGAGGTCTTTCATCGTTCCCACTTCTTCATGATGATGGTGGTGCCTTTCCCCACTTCCGACGTTATCTCGAACTCATCCATGAGGCGCTTCGAACCAGGCAAGCCGATCCCCAGACCGTGCGAAGTGGTATACCCATCCTGCATGGCCAGGGCGAGATCCGGAATCCCGGGGCCCTGGTCTTTGGTGACGATTTGCAGGCCTCGCTTTGTTCCCTTCTGGACAATGTCCAGCATGATTTGCCCTTTCGTGGCGTAGAGAACCGTATTGCGTGCGATCTCGGAAATTGCCGTTGCAATCGTCGTCAATTCGCTGGTGCTGAAGCGCAGCGATGCTGCAAGCGCCTTACCTTCCTGGCGCGCCTTGAGCACATCAATATCAGAACGCAGCGGCATGCTCACGCCCGGCATGCTGCTGCCAGTCGTGCTGCGCTCCACCATGCCGATTCTTTGCATGCCCGCAGGCTTTGGAGAGGCGGTCTGCTGCATGCGTGTTTTGCTGTCAGCTGACGTCCAGATCATGTCGATTCAATCCATGGGCCTGCAATATCGCCAAGCCATCTTCAAGGTCCATTGCAATGATGGCGTTGTCCAGCGTCAGACCCAACTGCACCATCGATATGGCGACATCCGGCTGAATTCCAGCAATGACGGTTTGCGCGCCGAGCAGTTTGCTCATTTGCGCGATGCTGCGCAGAGTACGGGCTGCAAACGAATCCAGCACATCGACTACGGTAAGATCGATCAGCACGCCGCGAGAACGGAACAGCTTGATTTGCGCAACAAGCTGGTCTCTCAGCATTAATAATTCGTCATCGGTCAACGCGCCCTGGATAGATGCAATCAAGCAGCTTTCCTGTTTTAGAATGGGTACATGCATCGCACTGCCCTGTGTTATTCGCCTGGTCTGTTATCTTTGCTGATCCTGACCATCTGGTAGCCGCTCAGTTGTTCCGCGCGTTCGATGCCGCTTTGCATGTCGCCAACGGTTTCGACGCGCCCAAGATCGGCGCCGATGGAAACCATCGTCAGGGCGATTTCGGGCGACACGCCCGATACGATGGCTTTTGCCCCCATCAGACGTGCCGCTTCGACAGTCTGGACCAGATGGCTGGCCACGCGGGAATCGACATAGGGAACACCGGTAATATCGAGCACGACAATCTTGGCGCGGTTCTGGCGTATGGCGAGCAACAATTGCTCGGTCAGCTGATTTGCCCGGAAGGAATCGATCAAGCCGACGATGGGCAATATCAGGATGCCCGGACGGAAGGGCAAGACGGGCGTCGACAATTCCTTGATTGCATCCTGCTGTGCGCCAATCGTGCGTTCCCGGGAAGCGATATAGGTTTCAATGGCCAGACCCATATCCAGAAAAGTCAATTTTGTCAGTGAAAGAAATACATCGAGTGCGCGCTGCGGCTCGCTTTTATAAGCGTCGAACAAGCGGACGGCGACCGCCCGCAGGTAATAGTTGTACATGCCCAGATAGGATTTGATCGGCAGGGAAATGCGTTCATGCACTGCGCCGATATGCAGGCGGTTCTCGATGTACTCGGCATCATAATTTCCTTCAGTCAAGCGCATGAAATATCTTTTTTGTGCCTTTTTGACACGCTGCAGCGTCTTCGTATCGTTGAAGAATGCCCGCATGTCTTCGAAGGAAAGCAGATGCTTGTAGAATTCCTCGATGACCTCGTCCGCATACCGCGCCGCGATTTCGTTAATGCCGGTCAACCGCGCTTCATCGGTATCGTCAAACTGCAGGAAGTCCTTGCGATTGAGGATTTCCTGACCGTCGATATTCAGGCTTTCCAGTAAAGACAAATGATCATTATGCAGAGTGTGGGCATCCATCATCATTGTCTCCGTTGTGGTCTCCAGGCTTAACAGGCACAGCCTGCCCTAATGCAATGGCAGGCCATGACAAGAAATGGGTTCGCTGGAGATATTTGATCCTTCAGATCCGTTGCACCAGTAGACGATTTGCCCGTTCTGAAGGAGCCGGTGCCGGGCATTACGCTTGATTCGTGCTGCACCGGCTAACTTGGAAAAAAGGCCTCGCTACCAATATTGGAAACCCTTCTCATGGTTAGGCGCTTATGCATATCGCAAAATAACAGAACAGAAATTTGTTGATTAGTTCCATTGGTTGATTAGTTCCTTTTTGTCCCGATAAAACATTGCTTATCGGATGTAATTTTATTAAGCCTAATCAACAAGCAAAGGTAAATGCCTATTAGGGAAATGCCTAATAGGCGGTGGATGTTTTCATATGTCCACTTTGATCAAACCACATTAAGTCAACACCCCTTACGTGCCATTCACAGGACCTTGCTCTTCGCATGACGCCAAGGTTGGCACTTCCTTGGCACAAATAAAAGCCAGGGAAGCAGCATGTTGCTGAAAGTGAGGAAATGAGGAAGTGAGGAAGTGGGGAAGTGGGCAAAGCGCACCGGCCTGACCGTGCGCGCTCTGCATCATTACGACCCCATGGGTTTGCTCAAGCCCTTGGCGCGCACTGGCGCCGGTGCTCAGCTTGCCCTTGCCGCGAGGAGGGCGGATATAGAGGTGATCGCTACGGGTTTATTGCATGCCCGCTTTCATTTTTTGGCAGTGATGCTGGCTTCTTCAATCAACAGCGGGTAATTGTAGCCGCTGCCGAAATCCCGATTCACTGTCACCAGGCCGGAAATGGTGACCTGGTCGCCGACATTGGCAGTTTGCTTGCTGGTGACGATCAGATTATTGCTGTTGGCGTCGCCGGTGCCATCCTGCACATGCACAAAGTTGCGTCCCATAATGCCGTTATTCACTTTCACCACCTTGCCCTGGGCGCTGATTTTCTGGCCGGCGAGCGTCGCCTTGTTTTTGTGAATCGCAGCAACGGTCTTGAGATCGGCTGGCGCGGCCGACGCGCCAAACGAAGCCATTCCCGAGATACCGATAAGCGCGGCAAGTACGATCGATCGAATCTTCATGAAAACTCCTGAAATTAGTTAATAGTAAAACGTGATTCGATGCTTGCCGGTACATTGGCAATATGACCTCACATCGCTTCATACACTTTCTGCCTCGCAGGTTGACCTGATGGATCGAAACCGGCCAGCGGCTTTTCCCGATTCAAGAACTGCGCCGCAAGCCTTCACTGCCGAACAGTGAAATACTGTGCAGTTATCCCGCAAGACGAGACTGCAATAGTACTAAACTCAAAGAATTATGCCTATGAATGACTTGCGTCCGCGTGCATCACCTGATTGAAAGCATGGCAGGCAGAGGCCTTGAAGCGTATCCGAAATATCTGGATTCAGTAATTCAGGAATGCATTGAATAGGCGCCAATATCGGACTAATTGACTCAGATCAAGGGAATAAAAAATAGTGTTCATTAGAGTGAGTAATACCTTGCCGATACCATGGAGCATGCAATGCCTCGGGCAAGCGATGCACACCCAGAGGTTGCAGACGTAATGGAAACTGATTGATGTACTACGGCGAGAAATTTAATAGCATCAGCCATTTGGTCGGGGCAGGCTTGGCGGCAACCGGCGCGGTTGTGCTGATCGTGTCGGCGGCCCATCTGGGCGACCCATGGAAGATTGTCAGCTTCAGCATTTACGGTGCGATGCTGCTGGCGCTCTACGTCGCCTCGACCTTGTATCACTGCCTCGAGGGGCGGGCCAAGGACATATTGCAAAAATTTGATCATTGCGCCATTTATCTTTTGATTGCCGGCAGCTATACGCCATTCACGCTGGTATCGCTGCGCGGGCCTTGGGGCTGGTCGCTGTTCGGTACGGTATGGGGATTGGCGCTGCTGGGCATCGCGCAAGAAATCTGGCTGGCAAAAGGCGCACGCATCTTTTCACTGATAATTTATGTGGCGATGGGTTGGCTGGCGGTGATTGCCATTTCCCCATTGATCACGGCATTGAGCTGGGCAGGATTTGCGTGGCTGGCGGCGGGCGGCCTGGCATACACGATCGGCATCCTCTTTTATGCGCTGGACACCAAAATCCGCCATGGCCATGGCATCTGGCACTTGTTTGTGCTGGGCGGCAGTGCATGCCATTATTTTGCGCTACTGTTTTACGTCGCATGATGACGCCGGCTGAGATTGCCGGCGCTGGTGCTTGATCCTGGTTATTTAGGATGGCGACATGTTTCCCACGTCCCTGCTTTCTTCGCCTGGTCTTCCGTCTTGCTGAAGCCACATTAAAACAACAACCAGCAGTTGCCATTCACAAAACCTTGACCCTCACATAACGTCAGGGTTTACACTTCCTTGGCATAAATACAAGTCAAGGAGGCAACATGTTGCTGAAAGTGGGGGAGTTGGCAAAACGCACCGGCCTGACCGTGCGTACCCTGCATCATTACGACACTATGGGCTTGCTCAAGCCCTCGGCGCGCTCAGGCGCCGGCTACCGCCTGTATAACCGCGACGACATCGCCCGCCTGCATGCGATACAGGCGTTGCGCCAGGTCGGCATGCCGTTGGCGGAAATTGCCGGTTTACTCGCTGGAAACGGCGAACCGCTGCCGGCCACCATCCAGCGCCAGTTGCTGGCCCTCGACCGGCAAATCAGCCGCGCCAGCGAATTGCGCACCCAGCTGACCCTGCTGCAAAACCGCCTGGCAGAAGGCGGCGAGCCGGACATGAGCAAGTGGCTGGCGGTGCTGGAGCGCATGGCCACCTACAACCGGTATTTCAGCGCTACCGAAACCAGGGTCATCCTGGAAAACTGGAAGCGCATCGAAGCCATGTGGCCGCCGCTGATCGCCAGCGTGCGCAGCGCAATGGACAGCGGCATTCCCCCGGCAAGCCTGGAAATTCAGCCGCTGGCACGACGCTGGATGGATCTTACCCACCTGTGGATGGGCGGCGATTTCGAGCTGATGGCGCGCTGGAACCGCATGTACATGCAGGAGCCCATCGTGCAGGGCAGGAATGGCGTGGACGTGGTGATGTCGCAGTACATTTACCAGGCCATCTCCCTGCGCATGCATGCGCTGCGCCAGCATTTCACCCTGGATGAATTAAGCCGCTTCAACGTCAGCCTGGAAAACGAGTGGACAGCGCTGGGAGAAGAACTCGCCAAGCTGGTGCAAGACAATGTCGCGCCGGAGAGCGCCCCCGCGCAAGCCGCCGTCGACAAGTGGAGCGAACAGCTGGACCGCATCGTCAACCACGACCCGGAGCTGCGCAAGAAACTGCTGCAGGCGGTTGCCAGCGATCCGCTGCTGCGCGCGGGATCGGCCTTCGGCCCGACGCGGCGGGAATACCTGCACCGCGCCTGGATGGCCGGCGCCGGCGCGCAGCAGGCTGTGTCTCAACTTGCGCCCCCACGCCGCTCCGGCAAGGCGTCCGGCTGCATTTTTCAGCCATAAACCGCACGGCACAAGAATTCAATCAATACCGTAAGGAAGTGCAATGAATCCAGTACAGCGTTTCCATTCACTCGACAATCTACGGGCAATCATGATGTGGCTCGGCATCGTGCTGCACGTCGCCGTCAATCACATGGTCGGCAAAGGCCCGCTGCCGTGGCGCGACCCGGAAACCACGCCGCTGGCAAACCTGGCGATGGCTTTCATCCATACCTTCCGCATGCCGGTATTTTTTATCCTGGCAGGGTTCTTTGTTGCGCTGCTGCTGGCGCGTCGCGGCCCAGGCGGCATGCTCAAGCACCGCCTGCGCCGCATCGGCCTGCCCTTCCTGGTTTTCTGGCCGCTGATCTATGTCTGCACTACCGCCTTCATCAAGCAGTACCTGGGCTTGATGCCGCTCGACGCCGATGGCCAGCCGCCACAGCCCCCGGAAGGCCCGCTGCTCAATACCATGCACATGTGGTTCCTGTATTACCTGCTGTGGTTTTGCAGTTTTGCCGCGCTATGCGGGGTGCTGGCCCGGCATGTTCCGGCCGGCGCCAGGATGGGCATCGCCGCAGCCTGGCATCTGCTGGCATCCAGGTGGTGGGGATTCGCGATCCTGACGCTGCCGCTGGCGGTGACGGGCGCGTTCTACTGGAACGGCATCGTTGCGCCGGATGGGTCCTTCCTGCCGCGTTTCACCGAACTGCTGCATAACGGACTGTTCTTCGCCTTCGGCTATTACTTTTACCGGCACCAGGACAGCCTGCTGCCGCTTTACACAAAACATTGCTGGCGCTACGCCGGCGCAGGCCTGGTTTTTTTCATCGTCTCGCTGGGCGTGTTCGACACGATGCTGAAAAACCCGCATGCCATCCCCTTCATTCAGGCCGTGGTCGCCTTCCTGTACCACTGCGCCACCTGGCTGTGGAGCTTTGCTCTGATCGGCATGTTCATGCGCTATCTGCCGGCGCAAAACCGCTTCCTCGATTTTGTCGCCGACAGCTCCTACTGGGTCTACCTGGTGCATTTTCCGCTGACCGTCGGCTTTGGCGTGCTGCTCTACGATGCCCCCTATAGCGCCCTGACCAAAATGGGCATCAACCTGGCTGCCACGACGGCGGTATGCCTGCTGACTTACCTGCTGCTGGTGCGCTACACGCCGGTCAGCACTCTCCTGAACGGCCGCAAGCATCCACTGCCGTTGCGCCCGCGTACGATCGGTATGGCCGGCGTGTTGTTGTTTGCCTGCCTGCTCGGCTTTACGCAAATCAAGTTCGATGCCAACGATACGCCGACCCGCGACATGCCGCCGGCGGCGGCTGCGGTGCCGGACGAGATCGGCCGCTTCCTCGCGGATCTCGGCAATGCCTACGGCAGTCCGGACGGCAGCGCGGTGGCGCAGTTCCTGTCGCAGGATTTTCTGCACCAGGGCATGGATCACGCGGCATTCCTCGATCACCTGCAAAAGAACCGCCAGTATTTCGGCAAGCTGGATATCACCCCGGTCGAATTCCATGAACGCGCGGACCGCCTGGAATTGAGCGCCTACGGCATCTCCTCCAGGGGCGTGCTGGCGCCGTCGCTGCAATTGCTGCCGCTGCAGGCCGGCGCAGCGCTGGTGAAAGAAGGTGGCCAGTGGAAATTGCACGGCAACCAGCAGCGTGAAGAAGTCAGCCTGTACCGGCGGGCAAGCAGCATCGTGGCCGACTTCACGCCGGCCGATCTGGACGCCTACCGGCGCCACCTTCCCGCCGGCCATGCCATGCCGGAACGGCCTTACGTCAGGGTTGCCGTCACGGCCTGGGAACGCATGGGCGCGCCGCAGCGCCCTTACCGCCTGGCGCAACTGAGCATCCTGGCCAGCAAGGATGGCGAAAACGTCTGGCATCTTCTGGCCATGCCGGAAACCGACTGGCTGGCGGTGGAGGCCGGTAAAGCCATCGGCTTTCCCAAGTTTGTCGCCGATATCGATATCCGCCGCTCGCTGGGCAACCAGTGGCAAGTAGCGCTGCGGCGCGACGGCGCGCCGCTGGCCGAGGTCGCATTCGATGCCGTGATCACCACCAAGACTTCGCGCTATCGCGAGGAATGGCCCAACAATGGCGATGACTGGCTGCTGTTCGACAAGGATGGCGCCGCCATCAAGGCATCGTTCCAGCCCTTGATGGCGCCCAGGAGATCCAGCAGCGGCTACGGCTGGATGACGGTGAATCCGCAAGCGCCGCTCTGGAAGGAATTGCTTGCTCCCGGCAACCGCGCGCTGGCGATGCGCTTCGAAGCCGATGGCGCATTCAAGCTGCACGTGTATCCGTTTGCGAATACGGCAGTGCCGGCCGGTATCCAGCAGCTGCTGGATGCCAATGCCGCCGCCTGGAGCAGCCAGGACATGGATGCGGTGCTGGCGCTGCACCATCCGGCATTCAAGGTCACCAATCAAAAGGACCTGGCCGCCATGCGCAAGCTGTTCTCCTATACGCGCCGCTATGAATGGCAAGTGAAGGAATTGCGCGTAGACGGCGACTTCGCCCATATCCGCGGCGAAGTGCGCACCGAAGCCGGCGCCATTCCGGCGCGCAGCCGCCTGTTCAGGGAAAACGGCCGCTGGATGTTTTACGGCGACGGCGGCTCATGGCTGGAGCAACGGCGCATGCCGGAAGCGGCACGCGAAACAGCCGCAAGTCAGTTCGAGCAGCGCATCGAGCAACAGGCGCGGGAAGTGCTGACGGCCGGCGACGATTTGCGTTTCGCCGCTGAAGCCACCGAGCTCGGCGCCTTCAGCAAGCTGGCCAATGCCATCTTCAAGCCAGCTGGTCAGGGACCATTCCCGGCGCTGGTGCTGCTGCCGGATTGCAGCGGCAGGATCGGCGCCAGCATGCGCCAGCGCGTCGAGGCCGGCATCGCGCAAGGCTATGCGGTGATGGTGGTCGACAGCCTGCGCGGCCATCCAAACAATTGCGTCACGCCCCTGCGCGTTTCGCTCGAACGACGCATCAAGGATGCCTACGACGCGCTGGCGCACCTCGGCCGGATGCCGCAGATCGATCCGCGGCGCATCGCTGTCGCCGGCTATTCCCAGGGCGGCACGATTGCGCTGCTGCTGGCCTCGAAAAAATCCGCCGGCCTGTTTGTCTCCAGGGGGCGTTTTGCCGCCGGCGTCGCCTGGTATCCGCTGTGCTACATGTCGGCGCGCTACGCCAGGCAGGAACTCGATTTCCTGCGCGCCGACATTGACACGCCGCTGCTGTTGCTGATGGGCGGCGAGGATATCTACACGCCGGCCCACGATTGCGTGCCGCACCTGGAAGAATTGCAGGCCGGCGGCGCGCCAGTCGCATGGCATGTGTTCCCGCAGGCGGTACATGGCTGGGATATCAAGGAAGCCAGCGGCGGCTCGACATTCACATTCCGCGGCGACCGCATGGTCTTCAGCCACGACCCCGTGGCTACGCGGGAAGGGCAGCAACGGATGTTCGACTTCCTGCAGCGCAAGCTGGCGCAAGAGCCGGCGCGTCATGCCGCCGCGCCGCTCGAAAAACAATAACCCGACATAACGGAGGAAAAGCCATGAGTGTAGATGTCCGCGAAGTCGATCCGCGCAAGCGTTTTTCACGCTCGGCGATTCACAAGCCGGTGCCGTTCAGCCCTTTCCGCTATCTCGGGCTGCTGCTGCCGATCCCGCTGTTTGCCGGGTACTGGGCGGGCGAGGCCTTGCACAAGATGGAGCTGGAATGGCTGCGCGCCAATCCTGGGCAAGCGCAATCCCTGGCCGAGGTTTGCCAGACGGGCAGCGCCGGCGTGTGCGAACTGTACACGCCGGTAGCCTTTGCGCACTGGCTGGCGCTCAGCCTCTTGCTGTTCATCCCGAAATTCATGCTGCTGGTGGCGTCGCTGCCCGGCTGGTCGCAGCGCTGGCAGGAAAGATTCCTGCGGCATGCGTCATGGCTGGGCGCGCTGGGCTTGCTGATCACGCTGGCGATGGTCATTTCTCGCGGCGTGGTCGGCGCCCTGATGTTGTGGTTCGTGCCGCAGGTCTGGTGGAACAATGACACCCTCGGCGTGCAACTGGCAGCCATCGCCGTGATTGTCGGCGTGATCCGCGTGCCGCCGCATGTCATGGCGGCCTGGCGACTGTGGCGCGGCTTCAGCAAGACCCGCACCGGCAAGCTGGTGACACAGGAAGAAGTTCCGGCGCTGTGGGCGCTGGTCGTCGAAGCTTGCCATCGCCTCGATGTCGCCATGCCGGACTATCTCGTCATGGGCGTGGCGCCGGACTGCCGCCTGGAGTTCGGCAAGATGCAGCTGGAACCGGACCGGCAAGTGCTCAATGGCAACATCCTCTACCTCGGCGCCACGCTTGCCACCACGCTCGAGCGCGACAGGCTGGCACTGCTGATCGAGCACGCCTTGCTCAAAGGCCGCGGCAAGTTCGGCGTTTGGCTGCCGGCGGCGGAAGACTGGATCGCATCGTCCGAGGGCTGCCTGAAGGAACACAAGGAAATCCGCGCCGGCGGAGATTTGCCCAGCGCGGTCGATCCGGCGCTGTTTTGCTGGGAAGGCTGGCTGCAGACGCTGAAAAAAATGCTGCAGAACTTCAGGGAAGAACACGCCTGGCTGCAGAAAAAGAGCATGGAATACGAAGTCGAACAGGCGGTGCCCGAAGTGGCCGCCTTGCTCGAGCAAGCCTCGCTGGCTTACCGCAAGGATGTATTCCACCTGTTCATCGTCAACCTCAGTTCGGGGGTGCACTGCCCGGCGGTGCTGTCCTGGTTCGCCAAGGCGTTCGCGCAGCGCCGGCCGCAAGATGCGGCGATCACTGTGCATGCCTATACCAGCGCGGCGCTGGAAACGGAACTGGTGCTGCTGGAAAAGGAATGGCTGGTCAAGACCAGCCAGGCGACCACGCCGACCGATTGTTGGGAGCTGCGCGCGGCATGAAGCGGCTCGCGCGCCGGCGGCATTCATCCTGGCATCCTGCCGCCATCCTGGCCGCGACGCTGATGTTCAATCCTGGTAATGAAGCGCTGGATCGCCACCGCGGTCGCCGGCGCGAGATCGATGAAAGACACGCCGATGCGGTAACGGACGCCATCCGGGCGCTCGCCCATCGGCGTAATGTGCCGCACCTGCGTGGCGCAATCGATGAATATCTGCGCGGTCAACGCCAGCTTCAGGCGCCCGATTTCCTGTTCCACTTCCAGGCGCGGCGCGCCGACAGTGGAAAAGCCCAGGCCGCCGACGCTCAGGTCGTGCGCCGGCCATTCTTCCAGCGCGCCGCCATCACCGGTGAACAGCTTGACCATCAGCGGCTTGGCCACCGGCAGCAGGATGCGATAACTCTCGCGCCGCTGCACGCGCACCACGCGTTCCGGCAGCGGCACCCAGAACGCATCGCTGCCGCCCCATGAAAAGCGCCCAGCCTGGCTGCCGGCGAACTGCACGCGGATGCCGTTGATGCTGGAAACGAAGATGCAAGAAGAACTGGCCGGCAAGCGCTTGTTGATGAAGGCATCGCCGCTCAAATCGAATATCAGCGCCTCCGGGCGGGCTTCCAGCAGGGTCGTCTGAAAAAAATCGCGGCCACCGTTGAAATACACGGTCACTGGCTCGCGTCGCAGGATCAGCTCGTTCAGGACGCTGAGGATTTCCATGCGTCCGCGCAAAAAATAGCGGTCTTCGATTTCGTCGTCGCTCAATGAAGGCAGCATGTCAACCTTCCGCGTGGTTCGACAGCGGCGCCTCGCGCCGCGCCTGTTCGATATCGACGATGTAACGCAGGATCGCCACCCGCATCGGTTCCGGCAAGCCGGCAAAGCTGAATCCGATGCGATAGGCTAAATCGCCGCTAGGCTGCCGCAGGTCGGTGGCATGACGCAGATGTACGGCGCAATCGACATCGCCATGTCCCGGCAATGCCAGGCGCACCCGGGCGACGCCCGGCGCGTGCGCCGTCTCCGCCTGGCTATTGACCGCCACGCCGAGGCCGCCGACGCTGAGGTCGCGCAAGGGCCATTGTCCCAGCGGCGCACCATCGCCGGCGTAAAGCGTGACGCCGGGCGCGCTCTGTGGCGGCACAATCGTGCGAAAACTCTCCTGCCGTTGCAGGCGCGCCAGCTGAGCCGGCAGCAACACGCTGAAGGCAGCGCTGCCGCCCCAGGACACCGGCTGCGCCTGGTCCGTAGCAAACAGTACCCGGATTCCTTCCGGATGAGCAAGAAAGGTGCAGCTGGAAGAAGCAGCCAGGCGCCGGTTGGCTTCGGCATCGTTGCAAGCTTCAAACACCAGAACATGCTCTCTTGCCTCGAGGAGCTGTGTCTCGATGCATTCATCGGCGCCGAAATGGATGCTGACGGGTTCCTGGCGATAGATCAGCTCGTTCAGCAAGGCAAGGATTTCCATCCTGCCCCGTACGAGGAAGCGCTCGTCAATGCCGTCTATGTGCAAGCCTGATTCCAACCGAGTCTCCCTTTGCGGGGACGCACCGGATTCCCCGCCGAATGTCGCTTTTCTCTGTTCTTGTCATGCAGCGTGAGCACGCCGCCTAGCCGCATAAGCACTGCGCCATGCCGCCGTGTCGAAACTGCCAAGGTATTTCGTGAATTCAAGTCTAGCAGGCTTGCCGCAGCTTGTGGAAGGGAGAAAACGTGAAAAATCCTGCTTATTCCCTGTCGATACCCTGGCTGATACGTTCGGCCCGGGCAAGAAGTGCCGCAACGCTGGCGGTGTTGAGCAATTCTGATTCGGCAAAGTTTATCTGCTGGCCATTGCGCATTTCCGTGTGCATGTCGTGAATCACGGAGAGCAAATCCATCACCAGCGTATAACGGCACGCAGCTTCGACCAGCACCTCCAGCTTGTAAGCCTCGTATTCCGCTCGTGCCATCTTGCACCTCGCAGGATAAAATTCCTTGCCTTTTCCTTTCTTTCGTTAGGAGAGTATGCAAATAAGTTCCTCGCAAGTCTTTGATTTCACCACAAAATCCGCAATGGCATGAGACGCTGATTGGAAAATTCGCAAAGGCGGTGCAGACTGTACGCTGTTGCTCCAGCAGGAAAATACACATTGGCAAATTTCAAGGCCCCGCTGTACCATACCGCGGCATCATGTGCTCATGCCGCCATGCGCCGGCAAGCACCTTTTCCGTATATCTGACACGTGGCCTGAATTTGCAAAAGCTGGAATCCCGTTCGATAGGCCTGCTCTGCCTGGCAATCACTTCCATTGGATGGGGAGTGAATTGGCCGGCGATGAAATATCTCTTGCGCGAATGGCCGCCCCTGTTTGCGCGCGGCACCGCCGGACTGACTGCCGCGCTCGTCATCGCCTGCATTGCCGCCAGCCTTGGGCAATCCCTGGCAGTGTCTCGTGCCCAGTATGGCCGCCTGCTCGTCAGCGCCTTCATCAATGTGTTTGCCTGGATGGGCTTCTCGACCCTGTCCATGCGCTGGCTGCACGCCGGACAAGCGGCATTGCTGGTCTATACCATGCCGGTCTGGGCCACCTTGCTGGCCTGGCCTTTCCTCGGCAAGCGCCCCGGCGTCGCCAGCCTGTGCGGTCTGGCGCTGTGCATCACCGGCGTCGGCCTGCTGTTTGGCGGGCATGACATGGCGCTCGGCATCGACAAGCTGCCCGGCGTGCTGTTCGCCCTGGGTGCGGCGGTGCTGTTTGCGCTCGGCACTGTGGTGGTGCCGCCAGTGGCCTTGTCACCCTTGCCCACCGTGGCCTGGCAACTTTTCCTTGGTTGCGCTCCGATGCTGGCCTACGGCCTGCTGGTGGAAAAACCCGATTTTGCCGCCATCAGTCCGGCCGGCATTGGCATCATGACGTACATGACCATCGTGCCGATGGGCGTCTGTTACATGACATGGTTTGCGGCGCTGCGCCGGCTGCCACCGGCCACTGCTTCCGTGGCCACCTTGCTGACGCCGGTCATCGGCGTTTGCGCCGCCGCCCTGGCACTGGGCGAGCCGCTCGGCGTAAAGGAATTTTCCGCCATGGGATTGACCCTGGCCGGCATCGCGCTGGCCATGCGCAGATTCTGACTGCCAGGTATCCCCATTAAAATTTTCTAAATCAGAATAATTCTCGCCGGCCTTACCTGATTGGACCAGCATCAAGTTTTTCCGCCCTTGCCTCGCGCCAAACGGCTCCTATACTGGTATCTTGTTTGAGCTTGAACTGAGGAGACATCATGAACAAGTCACAGGTACTCGCGCTCATGATGCGCAGGAACCATCAAAGCACGCAAACCGATCTCCTGAGCATTTCCGACCTGATGGCGGAGATGCTGGCGGATATCTCCGATCGCCTGAGCGAGGATGAGTTTTACCGCTTTATCAGCATCGGCTCGGCGGTCTACAGCCATGGCCTGGAGCAGTTCGGAGAAGATGTCGAGGAAGATGTTTCCGACCTGGCGGACGAGGACTGGCCGGGCGATTCGGAACGCCGCCACCCACACGGGCAGCATTAAGCGAGCAACGAAAAACTCAGGTCAGGGATTGTTCGAGCAGCGCATGCAGACCGGCCCAGTCCGGCTCGCCGAGATAGCGCTTGACGATGTGGCCCTGCTTGTCGATCACGAAGGTGGTGGGCGTCATCTGCACATCGCCGAATGACTTTGCCAGCGTGCCGCTGGTGTCCAGCGCGACCTTGAACGGCAGTTCGCGCGTCTGGGCAAAGTTCAGCACGTAATTCGGCGGATCGTAGCTCATTGCTACGGCGACGAATTCCAGGCCGCGACCCTTGTACTTGTTATAAGTCTCGACCATCTGCGGCATTTCCTTGACGCAGGTAGTGCAACTGGTCGCCCAGAAATTGACCATCACGACCTTGCCGCGTAAATCCTGCGTATTCAGCTTGTTGCCCTGCAGGTCGACAAACGTGACTTCCGGCGCTTTTTGCTGGGCAAAGAAGGAAAAGTAGCCGGCCACCGCCGTGGCCAGTACGAGCAGCACTGCCAGCAGCTTGATCCAGGTCGATCTGGAAGCGGCGCGAGCCGGGGAATTTTGCGTAGTTGTCATATGCGGGAATGCGCGAAGTAGCGACGAAGATGACGGGTCTGAAAGGTATGCGAACCATTATAGCCGCGCCGCCCGGGCCATGCTTGCGCCCTGATCAGACTAGGGGCGCAGATACACGAAGCCTTCCCTGGCCTGCAGGCGGGCGATTTCAGCCACGCCGGAGGGAACCAGGCTTGCCTGTGGCAGCAATTTGTCGGCGGGGATATCGTGCGCTGTCAGGGTATTGCGGCAGACGCGAAATTCCACGCCTTGCCTGGCGAGCGCCGCCACCGCCTCGTCGAAGGGTTTGCCGTCGCGATCCCTGCTGCCATCGATGAGAAAGCGCACACCCTCGCCGTGCGCGACCACGACGAGCTTGTCTTCCGGAGCGGCGCGCAAGTGGTTGCGGATATTGCTCAACGCGCGCAGCGCCTGATTGTTGCCTTCCAGTAGATGGTAAACCACCTTGATCTGCTCGCCCGCCCACGCTGGCGCGACGGCCAGCATGCTGGCTCCGCCGGCCAGCGCCAGCATCCCGGCAGCGATATGCCTGAGGAATGATCTACGCATGAATTCTCCTTGCAATCGCACCAAGCGCCCGCCGCGGGCAGGTGCCGGCACTCTTTTCATCCGGACTACCGGGAGCGCCGCTTGTTTCTTATTTTGTCTGAGGCTCGGTCGACATCGACATCCGCTTCAGTTCGTCTTCGCTGATGTATTCGAAGACCTTGACCACCTTGCGCACGCCCGCCACGCCGGCAGCGACCTCGGCGCCGCGCGCAGCTTCGCGCTCGGTGACCCGTCCCAGCAGATAGACGATGCCGCGCTCGGTCACTACCTTGAAGGAATTGGCGAACAAGTCCTTGGCGTCGACGAAGGATGCCTTCACCTTGCCGGTGATGAGCGCATCGTTGGAGCGCGACGACAGGGTCGACGGCAGACCGATTTCCAGTTCGTTGGCGACGGATTGGACGCCTTCGATGGCGGCGGCTTCACGCTCGACCGCTTCCTTCATTTGCGCATCACGCACTTCGCCGGTCAGCAAGACCCTGCGGTTGTAGGCGTTGACATTGACATGGCCGGCATCGCCCGTCAGCTTGCCAATACGCGACTCGCCCTTGATGACGATGCCGCGGTCCTCGGTCTGCGCACCCAGCGTGCGGCGGTCGGTCGCCGATAGCGTGCCCATCACGGTGCCGCCTGCGGCCAGGGCGACGCAGCCCTGCAAGCTGCTCGCTACCATGCCGCACAACAGGGCGGCGGCCAGGGGGCGCCGTATCGCTTGCCACTCAATCATCCGAATCTCCTCCAAAAAGCGCGACGTCGATGCCGTCGCATAAACAGTGAATCGTCAGTAAATGCACTTCCAGAACCCGCGCCGTACGCTCGTGCGGCACGCTGATATGCACATCGGCATCGGTAATTTGCTTGCCGATCGCGCCGCCATTCTTGCCGGTCAAGGCTACCACCCGCATCTCGCGCTCGAGCGCGGTATCGACGGCGGCGGCGATGCCGGCCGTGTCGCCGCCGCCGGTGATGGCCAACAACACGTCGCCTGGCTGGCCGAAGGCCTGCACCTGCTTGCTGTAGAGCTCAGCAAAACCGGCATCATTGCCGATCGAAGCGAGCACCACGGCGTTCGCGCCCAAAGCCAGCGCCGGCAAGGGCAAACGCTCGCGCTCAAAGCGGTCAACCAGCGCCGCAGCGAAATATTGCGCATGCGCCGACGCCCCGCCATTCCCGCAGGCAAGGATTTTATTTCCATTAGACAATGCCATGAACATAAGTTCCACGGCTTGTGCAATAGGCTGGGCCAAGGCCGAAGCGGTCTGGATTTTCAGTTCGGCACTTTCACGAAAGTGCCCGAGGATGCGGTTGCTCATGTTTAACCATTATAAGTGTTGATTGCAGGACTTGCATTTGCAGCCTGAGCGGGCCTTTGCGCGCCAAGGCTAGGCTTCGATGGCATTTTTCAGCCAGCGGATCCGCTCGCCATCGATGGCCACCACGTCGAAACGGCAGGCGGGCGGCGTTGTATAACGCAGCAGGTAGAACTGGGCGGCGCGCAGCAGGCGCCGCTGCTTGGCCGGCGTGATGCTGGCGGCCGCACCGCCGTACTCCGTGCTGGCGCGCTTGCGCACCTCGACGAACACCAGGCTGGCGCGATCGCGCATGACCAGGTCGATTTCACCAGCCTTGCAGCGGAAATTGCGCGTCACCAGCGTCAGCCCCTGCCGCGCAAGATGCTCCAGCGCGGCATCTTCGCCGGCCTGGCCCGTTACCTGCCTGGCGGTTCTGGGGCGTGCGGGGGCATCTGGCGTATCCATTGCGCTTTCCTTCAGTGCGTGCGCGGCAGCGGCACCACCACGCCATCCTGATAGACGGCCGGTTGCGCGGCGCGTCGAAAACGGTAGCCGTCAGGGCCGAACTTCACTGCCAGGCGGCCGGTCACGCCATCGAGCTCGAAACTGTCGCGGCGCGCGGCGATTTCGCGGGCGATGCGATAGGCGTCGATCCCCAGCGCATACAGGCGTTCCAGATCGGGATTGGCGCGCTGGTCGGCTGGCGTCACCCAGCGCGGATAGATCATTGCCGCCGGATGATCGGGCTGCAGCTGCCACGGAATGTCGACCAGGTGCACGCCATTCATTTCCGGGCGCTTCTCGGCGCTGCGCCAGTCGGCTGCGTTCCAGGGGTTCAACTGCGAGGTGCCATAGGCCTGGCCATAGACCGACTGCCCCTGCCCCTGCCCCTGCCCTTGCCCCAGCGCCAGTTGCAGCTGCTGCGCCTGGAAGGCATCGAGACCGATGAACAGCAGCGCCGGCTTTTCTTCCTGCAGGCGCTTTTTCAGCTGCGCCAGGCCGCTCGCACCGAGGTAGCCGCCGCTGGCGGCAATTTCGACCGGTTGCGCTTCCTGGCCCAGCTCTTGCCATTGCGTCGCGAAGGCGCGCGCGGCACGGCGCTGCCAGGCGACGCCGCTGGAGATCACCAGCGCCTTGCCGTGTTTTTTGCCGCCGGCCCAGGCCGCCAGCTGGCGCGCCTCGTCCTCGATCGACAGGCCCACTGCCAGCATGCGCGGCGGTAGCGCCGTCTCCGCGTCGGACAAGGCCTCCGGCTGCGCCAGCGCCACGGTCGGCTTGTCCACCTTGCCGCTCCTGGCAACCGCCGCCACATCGGCGCGCGCCAGTGGCCCGACCACGATATCGTTCTGCGCCTGCGCCTCCGCATAGGCCTGCTGCACATTCTGCGCGCCGTCGGCGCTTTCGACCACGCTCACCTCGATACCTTCGGGCTCGCGCTCGTGGGCCGCCATGAAGCCGGCGCGCAGCGCCTGCGCGGCGGCGCCGAAAGTTTGCGACTGCGCCGGCAGCAGCAAGGCGATGCGAACCTTGCCGGCAGCGATGTTGGCGTCAGCTGTGGCGGCCTTCTCCGTCCCGGCGGGATTTTCAGTTGCCGTTGTTTCAGTTGTATTTGCCTGCGCAGACGCGCACAATCCGCACACCAGACTCAGCAACAGCGCTTTCGCCGTCTTGCCCAACATACCTTCTCCTCATGAGCACCCAATCGAACAACTCGCCCGAACCCGCCCTTGCCCTGCCGCTGCAGGAAGAAATCGCCCGGCAAATGTATCCGGGCGCCACATTATATGTGGTGGCAACGCCGATCGGGAATGTCGGCGACATCAGCTTGCGTGCACTCAATGTGCTGGCCATCGCCGATGCGGTGGCTTGCGAAGACACCCGCAATACCGCCCAGCTGCTGACGCGCTACGGCATCTCCAGGCCGCTGCTGGCGGCGCATGAGCACAATGAGCGCGAAGCCGCCGAAAAACTGATCGCCCGTCTGCAGCAAGGGGAAAGGATCGCGCTGGTATCGGATGCCGGCACGCCGGCAGTCTCCGATCCCGGCGCGCGCATCGTCGATGCCGTACGCAATGCCGGCTTGCGGGTAGTGCCGCTGCCGGGCGCCTCGGCGGTGCTGGCGGCGCTGGCGGCCGGCGGCCTGCTCAACGACCGCTTCCATTTCATCGGCTTCCTGCCGGCCAAGGCCAGGCAGCGCGATACGATGCTGGAAAGCCTGCGCAGTGAAAGCTCAACCCTGGTGTTTTATGAAGCGCCGCACCGCATCGTCGAGACCGTGACGGCGCTGGCTGCCCTGTTCGAACCGACGCGGCAGATCGTGCTGGCGCGCGAATTGACCAAGCTGTTCGAGGAAATCCACCGCTGTGCGCTGGCCGACGCGCCGGCCTGGCTCGCTGCAGACAGTCACCGGCAAAAGGGCGAGTTCGTCCTGCTGCTGGAAGGCGCGCCGGCAGCGATCGAGGAAAGTTCGGCCGAGGCTGAACGCATCCTCAAAATCCTGCTGGCCGAATGCCCGGTCAAGCAGGCGGCCGCACTCGCGGCGCAGATCACCGGGCAGAAAAAGAATGCGCTGTACGAACTGGCGCTGCGCCTGAAGGAGCAGTAATACAGCAATAACTCAGCCTGTTGCGGCCGCAATGGCCTTGCCGGTACGGACAGATGATGTCTGCGCTAGCGCTGCACCACCAGGGGCCTGGGCGCGCCGCTCTCCTTGAGCTTTTGGGCGACATTCGCCGCTTCGTCGCGGTCGGTGAATGGGCCGCTGAACAGGCGGAACACCGTACCGGAGGGAATGACCTCGATCGGCGGCAACACGTCTTCCCACTTCTGCTGCAGACGGCTGCGCGCCGCCTCCGCGCCGGCGGCCTGGGAATAAGCACCCAGCTGCAGATAAAAGCCGCCGAGCGCCGGTGCGCCGGCTGGCGCAGCGGTGCCCGCCACATTCGCTACTGGCACGGACAGCACGCTGACTTCCGGCTGCGGCACCGGTTGCTCGACCGGCGAAATCGATGCCGATGCAGACGCCACAGCAGAGCCAGATTGCCGTTCCGCGGCGATGCGCTCGATCTCCTCCGGCAGGAGACGCTCCACTTCGAGCTCGGCGCTGCCCTGCTGCAGATAGCCAAGCTTGAGCGCTGCCGTGTACGACAGGTCGATGATGCGGCTGGAGTGGAACGGCCCACGATCATTCACGCGCACGATCACCTGCTTGCCGTTGGTCACATTGGTCACGCGCGCATAGGAAGGAATCGGCAAGGTCGGATGCGCCGCGGTCATCTTGTACATGTCGTAGGGCTCGCCCGAAGAGGTGCGCTGGCCATGGAATTTGCGGCCGTACCAGCTGCCCCTGCCGCGCTGGCGATAAGGGCGATCGTCGAGAAAAGGCGTATAGGTTTTGCCGAACACCACATAAGAACGGTTGCCGCGCTTGGCATAGGGTTCGATTTTCGGCTCCGCATCGGGCGTCGCCAGCAAACCTTCGGGCTCCTCATCGCCCGGGCCGTCGTCAAGGTAATAGCCGCCGCGTCCCGACCCCGCCGGCGGCAGCGCCGGCCGCTTGGATTTCGACGCAGTCGCGGATGGCTGCTTGGCGGTGTCCTGCTGAACCGGCACCTGCGGCACACTGCCGCAAGCCGCCAGCAAAAGCGCGCATAGCGCGATCTGCAAATAAAGCCCGAGTTGCCGCCGCAGGGCGGAATGCATGAATTGATTCGCCGGCATGGCGCGCTCCCTGATCGTGATGCCGGAACCTGGCTCCGGCCTCCTCGGAGACGGGCCAGCCGCAGGCTTGGTGGATCTGCAGGATGGTGACACACGGCGCCGCCACCTTGCAGTTTTTGACATTAAGCAATCGCTAAACAGTCCGATTGTAAATGCATTACAGCAAGCTTGGCAAAGCTTGGCGGGAAGTCAAGGTTACGCTGAATGCTTCTAGCGATGCCGCGCGCCTGAGTTCGGGATGAGCCGCAAGGCGCAAACCACAGACATGGCGGGACCATGGCGAGGATTTGCAACACCGCGGATCGCCCGAATTCAGGATGCGCGGCGATCGAGGACTTGTTCAGCGTAACCTTAGCTCTGAATCAGCTTGCGATGGCGATGGATGCTCATCAATATGCCTACGCCCACGCCGAGGGTGACGAAAGCCGTGCCGCCGTAACTCATGAAAGGCAGTGGCACGCCGACCACCGGCAGAATGCCGCTGACCATACCCATGTTGACGAAGGCATAGGTGAAGAACATCAGCGACAAGGCGCCCGCCAGCAAGCGGCTGAACATGGTCGGCGCATTGGCGGCAATCAGCAGGCCGCGGCCGATCAGCATCAGGTAGAGCAGCAGCAGGATGATATTGCCGATCAGGCCGAATTCCTCGGAAAATACGGCAAAGACGAAGTCGGTAGTGCGTTCGGGGATGAATTGCAGATGCCCCTGGGTGCCGTTCATCCAGCCTTTGCCGGTCATGCCGCCGGAACCGATGGCGATCATGGACTGAATGATATGGAAACCCTTGCCGAGCGGATCGGAGGTCGGGTCGATCAGGGTCATGATGCGGTGGCGCTGGTAATCATGCAGCATGTTCCAGGCGACCGGCATGAACGCCGCTCCGGCCATGAACAGCCCCCCCAGCACCTTCCACGACAGGCCGGCCAGGAAAATCACGTAAAAACCGGCGGCCGTGACCAGGGTGCCGGTTCCCAGGTCCGGTTGCCGAATGATCAGCGCCGCGGGAATCGCCAGCAGCACGCCGGCGACCAGGAATTCCTGCCAGTGAATCACGCCCTCGCGTTTCTGGAACCACCAGGCCAGCATCAGCGGCATGGCGATCTTCATGATCTCGGAAGGCTGGATCACCACGCCAACATTGATCCAGCGGCGCGCCCCCAGTTTGATAATGCCGAACAGCGCCACCCCCACCAGCAGGGCTACTCCCACCAGATAGACCGGCGCCGCCAGCCGCTGCAAGACTTGCGGCGACACCAGCGCGGCGAGCCAGATGATGAAAAGAGACAGGCCGATATTGCGCAAATGGTCTTCCAGGCGTCCCGGGAAACCCGAGCCGGCCGAAACCATGTTGATCGTGCTGACCGCCATGATCAGGCAAATCAACAGCAGCAGCGTGCCGTCGAAGACGTTCAGATACGGCTTGATCGTCGCCCAGACGCTTTTTNNCGGCGCGCGATCGGCGCGGCGGCGGCTGAGCCGAAGCCGGCATTCTCGACGATCACCGCCAGCGCGATCCTCGGCTGGTCAGCGGGCGCGAAGGCGATGTACAGCGAGTGGTCGCGATGGAATTCCGCCAGCTTGGCCGCATTGTATTTTTCATTCGCCTTCATGCCGATGGCCTGCGCCGTGCCGGTTTTGCCGGCGGAGGCGTATTCGGCGCCGGCGAAGGAGCGCGCGGACGTGCCTTCTTTCGGCACGCCGGCCATGGCGCGCTTGATGACATCGATATTTTCCTGCTTGACCTGGATCCGGTAGCTTTCGTCGCGCACGGTCGGCTTGCGTTCCTTGCTCACGCTGTCTTCGATCGTCTTCACCAGGTGCGGACGCATCACCACGCCATTGTTGGCCAGATTGGCCATGGCGTGCGCCATCTGCAGCGGCGTAAAGGCGTTGTAGCCCTGACCGATGCCGATCGACACCGTCTCACCGGCGTACCACTTCTGCTGCTCGGGGCGCCGGTAATTGTTGCGTTTCCAGGCCGGCGACGGCAGCACGCCGCGCCGCTCGTTTTCCAGGTCGATGCCGGTGTACTGGCCGAAGCCGAACGGCTTCATGAAATCATGGATCGCATCGATGCCCAGATCGGTCGCCAGCATGTAATAGTAGGTATTGCATGACTGGACGATCGACTTGTACATGTCGACCATGCCATGCCCGCCCACCTTGTCGTCGCGGAAGCGGTGATTGCCGAACCAGTAATAGCCGGGGTCGGCAATCGCCTGGTTCGGCGTGCGCTTGCCCAGCTCCAGCGCCGCCAGCGCCATGTAGGGCTTGAAGGTCGAACCAGGCGGGTAAGTGCCGATCAGCGGACGGTTCAGCAGCGGCTTGTCGATCGAAGTATTCAGCTCATCCCAGCTTTGCTGATCGATGCCGTCGACGAACAGGTTGGGGTCGAAAGTCGGCATGGAGACATAGGCGAGGATATCGCCGGTGGCCGGCTCGATCGCCACCAGCGCGCCGCGCCGGTCGCCGAAGGCTTCCTCGACGATCTTCTGCAGTTCGATATCGACCGACAGAATCAGGTTATGGCCTGGCGTGGCGGAATTGCGCGCCAGTGTCCGCACCGCGCGCCCGCCGGCGGTGACTTCGACTTCTTCGTGGCCGGTCTTGCCGTGCAGGATCTGCTCGTATTTTTTTTCGAGGCCTTCCTTGCCGATGTAGTCGGTGCCGGCATAGTTGGCGGCCTCCTCCTCCGGCCACTCCTCGATCTTCTTAGCGTCGCGCTGGCTGATGCGGCCGATGTAGCCGACCAGGTGCGCCGCGGTCTCGCCCAGCGGATACTGGCGGAACAGCCGCGCCTGCACTTCGACGCCAGGGAAACGGTAGCGCTGCGCGGCAAAACGCGCGACTTCCTCATCCGTCAGGCGGGTGCGGATCGGCACGCTGGCGAAATTCTTGGCTTCCTCCAGTAGGCGCTTGAAGCGCCTGCGATCCTTGGACTGGATATCGACCAGCGCCGACAATTCGTCGATCACGGTCTCCAGCGGCGCGTCGAGCTTGGAGGGCGTGATTTCGAGCGTATAGGCGGAGTAGTTGCGCGCCAGGATCACGCCGTTGCGGTCCAGGATCAGGCCGCGGTTGGGCACCACCGGCACCACCGAGATGCGGTTGTCCTCGGCCTGGGCGACATAGTCGCCGTGCCGGACCACCTGCAGCCACACCAGGCGCGTCAGCAGGAGGCCGAAACAGATGAACACGAACACGCCCACCACCGACAGGCGCAGGCGGAAATAATGCAGTTCGCGTTCGGTATTCTTAAATTCAGTCATGCCAATACAGGGGGCGGAAACAGGAAGAGCCGTTCAAAGAGCCGCCACGAAATACGGAGGCAATCATCGCCGTTCAAATCGGGCGCGTGTCGTCGCGGTTGACCGCGCGCCGCTGCGGCGCCAGCAACAACCAGGTCGCCACTGGCCACAACAGGGTAGCTACCACGCTCTCGCTGAAATAGAACCAGCCCGGCGCCTGCTGGCTGACGATCCAGCGGATCACGACCTGCACGACTTGCATCAAAACCAGCAGCGGAAACACGTGCAAGGCCTGGGTGCCGATCGGGAACCACACCACGCGGCGGTGGATCATGATGGCGAAATAGGACAGCAGCGTGTACGACAGGGCATTCTCGCCGAGCAGGGTGGCGTCGTGCACATCCATCAGGATGCCCATGAAAAACGCCACGCCGATGCCGACCCGGCGCGGCTGGTGAATGCTCCAGAACACCAGCACCAGGGCGACGAAATCGGGCACGCCGACCCAGCCGCCCCAGGGCAGCATGTTGAGCAGAAAGGCGCCGACCAGGCTCAGGAAAATGAAGAGCGGGTTGACCGGCAACAGGATGTAATGCGGCTGGTTCATTGGCGAGGCTCCTCCACTGGTGCCGGTGGCTTTGCCGGACCGGACGGTACGGGCACAGGTGTGGCGCCAGCCACTGGCTGTGGCTGTGCCGGTTTGGCGGCAGGTTTGGCGACCGGATTTACCGGCGCTGCCTGCGTTGCCGGCGCTATGGACCTAGCAACGGTTCGGACGGTGGCAGGCTGCGCAGGCGCAGCGGGCGTACCGGCTGCGGCAGTCGGTGCCGGGTTTGATGGCGGCCTGACGGGGTTGACCGCAGGCGCAACTGCTCGCGGCGCCGGCCTGGCTTCTGGCTTGGCGTCAGGTGTCATTGCCGGCTTTGCACCTGGCTTGGCTGCTGCGGCGCCGGCATCCGGCTTGGCTGGCGTTTTCTCGGATGTCTTCTCCGGCGATTTTTCCGCAGGCTTGACGGCCGGGTTTGTCTCCGTTCCGGCCGGCAGCGCTGCCGGCACGTTCGATGGCGGCTGATATTCGGTCAGCAAGACCAGCAACTGGCGGTGACGGTCGATGCCGGCAGCGGGCTGGCACACGATCTTGGCAAAGGCGTCCGCAGACTTGTGCTCGACCTCCACCACCCTGGCCACCGCCAGGCCGGCCGGATAGATGCCGTCGAGGCCGGAAGTCACCAGCAAATCACCCTTGCGGATATCGGCATTGGCCGGCATGAAGCGCAAGTCCAGCACTCCCGACTGGCCGCGGCCGTAGGCGACGCTGCGCAAGCCGCTGCGCACCACCTGCACGGGAATCGACTGGTCCTTGTCGGTCAGCAGCGTGGCCTCGGCGGTAAACGGGAACACCCGGGTCACCTGGCCCACCACACCGGTGTCGTCGATCACCGGCTGGCCCGGCTTGACGCCTTGCTGCGAGCCGCGATCGAGCACGATCTTGCGGGTAAAAGGGTCGCGCGCATCGTAAAGGATTTCCGCCATCAGCGACTTCACCGCCAGCCGTTCGCTGGCGCCGAGCAGGCGGCGCAGGTGGGCGTTTTCGGCGGCCATCAGCTGCGCCTGCTGCAAGGACTGGGCGTTGGCTACCTGCTGGCGCATGAACTGGCGATTCTGTTCCTGCACCCGAGAGAGCGAAGAAAAATAATCGCCGACGGCAAAGGCGGCATCGCGCGGCATCAGCGCCAGTCGCTGCAGCGGATACAGCGCGGTGCCGACCACCTGACGGATGGCGCCCAGCGTCTGCCAGCGCGCGTCGGCAACCAGCAGAAAAATGGCAATCAGGGAGAAGATCACCACCTTGGCGCGGGCGGAGGCGCCTTGCTTGAATAGTGGCGGTGGACTGTATTCCATTTAAGGATTAGCGGTACGACAATCTAACGGGCTGACAATAAAACAGGCGGGACACGCCCGCCTGACGATGCTTGGACAAGCTGCCGCGAAGAAGGTTTTGCGCAGCGCCCGAAAAATCACTTCGTCTTACTCGTACGAGAAGATCGAGCCGAGCTTGTCCATGCGTTCCAGTGCCATGCCGGAGCCGCGCACCACGCAGGTCAGCGGGTCTTCGGCGACGATCACCGGCAAACCGGTCTCTTCCATCAGCAGGCGGTCGAGGTCGCGCAGCAGCGCGCCGCCGCCGGTCAGCATCATGCCCTTTTCGGCGATGTCGGCGCCCAGTTCGGGCGGCGTCTGTTCCAGCGCGTTCTTGACGGCGGAGACGATGTTGTTGAGCGGGTCGGTCAGGGCTTCCAGGATCTCGTTCGAGGAAATCGTGAAGGAGCGCGGGATGCCTTCCGACAGGTTGCGGCCCTTGACTTCCATCTCCTTGACTTCGGAGCCCGGGAAGGCCGAGCCGATTTCCTTTTTGATCGCTTCGGCGGTCTGCTCGCCGATCAGCATGCCGTAGTTACGGCGGATGTAGTTGACAATGGCTTCATCGAACTTGTCGCCGCCGACGCGCACCGAACCCTTGTAGACCATGCCGCCCAGCGAGATGATGCC
>DPRS01000021.1 GCA_003537575.1 Oxalobacteraceae bacterium | reverse complement strand
TCGATCAGGAACATCTTGCCGGGCTGCAGGCGCCACTTCTTGATGATCTTCGATTCGGGGATCGGCAGTACACCGGATTCGGAAGCCATCACCACCAGGTCGTCATCGGTGACGATGTAGCGCGCCGGACGCAGGCCGTTGCGGTCCAGGGTGCCGCCGATGTGGCGACCGTCGGTGAAGGCCATGGCCGCCGGGCCGTCCCACGGCTCCATCATGGCAGCGTGGTATTCGTAGAAGGCGTGACGGTTATCGTCCATCAGGGTGTGATTTTCCCAGGCTTCCGGGATCATCATCATCATCGCCTGGGCGATCGGATAACCGGCCATCACCAGCAGTTCGAGCGCGTTGTCGAAGCTGGCGGTATCGGACTGGCCTTCGTAAATCAGCGGGAACAGCTTTTGCAGGTCGTCACCCAGCACGGCGGACTTCATCACGCCTTCACGGGCGCGCATCCAGTTGAAGTTACCCTTGACGGTGTTGATTTCACCATTGTGAGCCAGCAGGCGGTACGGATGGGCCAGCGGCCATTCCGGGAAAGTATTGGTGGAGAAGCGCTGGTGCACCAGCGCCAGAGCCGAGACACAGCGTGGATCCTGCAAGTCCTTGTAATACACGCCGACCTGGTCGGCCAGCAGCAAGCCCTTGTAGACTACGGTGCGCGCCGACATCGACGGCACGAAGAATTCCTTGCCGTGCAAGAGGTTCAGCGCCTGGATGGCGTGACCGGAAGACTTGCGGATCACATACAGTTTGCGCTCGAGCGCATCGGTCACCATGATGTCGGCGCCGCGGCCGATAAAGATCTGGCGGATCACCGGTTCCTTGGCGCGTACCGTAGGCGACATCGGCATGTCGAGGTCGATCGGCACATTGCGCCAGCCGAGCACCACTTGGCCTTCTGCCAGCACGGCGCGCTCAATTTCCTGTTCGCAAGCCTGGCGCGAAGCATTTTCTTTCGGCAAGAAGACCATGCCCACACCGTATTCACCCGGCGGCGGCAGAATGACGCCCTGCTTGGCCATTTCCTCGCGATAGAACTGGTCCGGAATCTGGATCAGGATNNCCCGCGCCGTCGCCCATCAGCTTGTCGGCACCAACGGCACCCCGATGGTCAAGATTTTTCAGGATCAACAGGCCCTGTTCAATGATCGAATGGTTTTTGTTGCCTTTGATGTGAGCAATAAAACCGACACCACAGGCATCGTGTTCATTGGCCGGGTCGTACAAACCTTGCGCGCGCATATACTTCTCCGCTATTCATGGAATCAAAATTGAAGAATAGATCAGCGGAAAAGATATATCAATCACTATAAAATGGGGTCAGAGTAAAATTAAATACGCACAATTTTGGTGAAATATTAAATAGGGACAGAGTGACGCCGAGCAATAGCATACGTGACACCCTCTTTTATTGCTATTTAGTTATTTCTTCAGATGCCTCTTTCGGTTTGCGCGGCCGCCCACGTTTTCCAGGCTGTACGCGGCGCTTTACCTGGCGCTCCAGCCCGGTCTTGAACTGCTCCGAACCCAAAGCCCAACCTTTCAAAGTAGTGCCCTGAATAATCTGCATCTCTGCTGTAGTTAGCGCTTGCTCAACCAAGGCTTTATAGGCGGCCTCACGTTCGAATGGTGTATTTCCCAAGCGCCAATACAAGGAATGATCAGTAATATAGGGGTCGGTGCGTGTGCCGATGTGGTGTGAACAACTGGACCAAGGATAGTTGGCCGGATCGGCTACCAGTTCGGCACGCACTGGATTGAGTTCGATATAACGCGAACAAGTCATGAAATACTGTTCGGAATCGATCACGCTAGCCCGGTAACGCCCTTGCCAGAGCGTGCCAACTCTTTGATATTTATGATTAAAGTAGGGTACGTAATAGCGCCCTATCCATTGCATCATCTTTCCCAATCCGGTTGCATCGGAGGGGGAAACCAGCAGATGAACGTGATTCGGCATCAAGACATAAGCATGTAACGCCACCTTGAATTGGCGTGCGGCTTCTCGCAACCACTTCAGAAAGGCGGCATAGTCTTCATCGTCACGAAAAATTGCCTGACGATCAATACCTCTCTGGATGACATGATGTGGTTGCTGGGGAACCACGAGACGGGGCAGACGAGCCATATGCGTACTTTTCGTTGAGTCGAAATTATTATATGCAGGAATCAGCAAATAAATAACTCCGACCCTATTATTTTCAGACTCTCAGCATTTTGCATAGCGCTTGTGCTGGAAGTGGCAAGAAAAAACCCCACCAGGCTTGCACCTGGCGGGGTTTTTATTTGGATCGACCGGGTGTAACGTTCAGAACGGAATATCGTCATCCATGTCCGAGAAATTCGGTGCCGGACGGGAAGCCGGACGAGCCGCAGCCGAACCGCCGCTCCCCTGTCGGGCGGGAGCCTGGCCATAATCCTCATCGGCAGCACTGGCACCTGCACCGCCGCCCATGCCTTGCCGGCCGCCCAGCATCTGCATCGTATCGGCGATGATTTCAGTGGTGTAACGCTCGTTGCCATCCTTGTCAGTCCACTTGCGGGTTTGCAAACGGCCTTCGATATAGACTTGTGAACCTTTTTTCAGATACTGGCCGGCAATTTCCGCGAGCTTGCGATAAAAGGTAATCCGGTGCCACTCGGTCAATTCCTTTTTTTCACCCGTCTGCTTGTCTTTCCAGTTCTCGGTCGTGGCCACGGCAATATTGGTGACGGCCTCACCATTGGGCATGTAACGCGTTTCCGGATCACGCCCAAGGTTGCCGACGATGATAGCTTTGTTGACCGATGCCATGCATTTCTCCTGTTTAAGCTGCCTTCGCCGCTTGGCCGCGACGTGGCAAATTTTTCATACTGACAGCCATTATAAGCCAGACCATGGTCAAGCCGGCACCTGCCTGAAAGACCGCATTTGCTCCTGCATGCTGCACCAACCAGCCCCCCAGCGCCCCGCCGCAAAACAGCCCAAGCGATTGCAGCGTGTTGTAGACCCCCAAGGCAGCTCCCTTGGCGGCAGGAGGTGCTATCCGCGACACCAGCGAAGGCTGGCTGGCTTCAAGAATGTTAAAGGCGACAAAAAATGCCAGCAGCAGGGCAACCAGCAGCCAGGGAGGACTGCCGGCTTGCGCCAGCCACCACCACAAGCCAAGTTGCACAAACAACAACAGCATGATAGCAGCCAGAAATATTTGCTTGATTTTGCCCAACTTTTCGCCAATAAAAATCGGCGGAAGCATCAAGATGAACGATATCAGTACGACCGGCAGATAGACTTTCCAATGCGCTGCCAAGGGCAAATCCAGTGCCTGCACCAGTGCCGCCGGCACGACCACGAAGATGGCGACCTGGGTCAGGTGCAGCACGAATACGCCGAAATTCAAGCGCATCAGTTCAGGATTCCTCAATACTTCAGGCAAAGCCACCCGGCGCGCCATGACCGCCGGCACCGCGGGCACCACATAGAGCACCACGCCGATCGCCGCCACCGCCAATACACCCGTCAGCCAGAAAATCCCGCTCATGCCGATCGCCTGATACAGGAGCGGCGCGGCCACCATGGAAACCGCGAAAGTAATGCCGATCGACCCGCCCACCATGGCCATTGCCTTGGTGCGGTGCTGTTCGCGCGTGGCGTCGGAAATCAGCGCGGTCACCGCCGCGGAAATTGCGCCAGCGCCCTGCAGGGCGCGTCCGACCACCACCCAGAAAATAGTGTCGGCCAGCGCGGCGATCACGGCACCTGCGGCAAACATGAGCAAGCCGACAATAATCACTGGTTTGCGTCCGTAACGATCCGAGGCAATGCCGAAGGGTATCTGGCAAAACGCCTGCGCCAGGCCATAGATCCCCATTGCCAGCCCGACCATGGCCAAATTGTCACCACCGGGCATGGTTTTGCCGTGCTCGGCAAACACTGGCAGGATCAGGAACAGGCCGAGCATGCGCAAGGCAAATATCGATGCCAGCGAAACGCTGGCGCGGATTTCGACCGGCGTCATGCGCGCGCTGGCGCCCTCGCCAGTGCCGTTGATATCTTGAGAGGACATAAATTCAGGGTTACGACGGTAGTTAACCGCCTACTTCAAAACCCGTTATAGTAGCAGGTTGACCCAACTTACTTGCGGGTAGTGTTTTCCCGAAATGAGTCCTTTGACACGGCCGCAATAATTGATTGATTCCATGGAAGAAATTCGCATTCGCGGCGCGCGCACGCACAATCTCAAGAATATCAATCTCGATATTCCGCGCAACCAGCTGATCGTCATTACCGGTTTGTCCGGTTCCGGCAAATCCTCGCTGGCGTTTGACACGCTGTACGCCGAAGGCCAGCGACGCTACGTGGAATCGCTGTCGGCGTATGCGCGGCAATTCCTGCAATTGATGGAAAAGCCGGATGTCGACCTGATCGAAGGCTTGTCGCCGGCGATCTCGATCGAGCAAAAGGCGACCTCGCACAATCCGCGCTCCACCGTCGGCACCGTCACGGAAATCCATGACTACCTGCGCCTGCTGTTTGCCCGCGTGGGCACGCCCTACTGCCCTGACCATCCGGAAAATCCGCTGGCGGCGCAATCGGTGTCGCAAATGGTCGATGCCGTACTGGCGCTGCCGGAAGACACCAAGTTGATGATCCTTGCGCCCGTGGTCGCCAACCGCAAGGGCGAACACGTCGACCTGTTCGCCGCCATGCAGGCGCAAGGCTTCGTGCGCTTCCGCGTGCAAAGCGGCACGCAAGCGGCAAAGATCGTCGAAGCCGACGATTTGCCGAAGCTGAAGAAAACCGAAAAGCACACTATCGACGTGGTGATCGACCGCGTGAAGATCCGCGCCGACATCAAGCAGCGCCTGGCCGAAAGCTTCGAAACCTCGCTGCGCCTGGCCGAAGGCCGCGCCATCGCCATGGAAATGGATAGCGGCGTCGAGCATGTGTATTCCAACAAGTTCGCCTGCCCGACCTGCGGCTATTCGCTGCAGGAACTGGAGCCGCGCCTGTTTTCCTTCAATAATCCGATGGGCGCCTGCCCCGAGTGCGACGGCCTCGGTCATATCGAATTTTTCGACCCGAAGCGCATCGTCGCCTTCCCGAATCTGTCGCTGGCCTCCGGCGCCATCAAGGGCTGGGACCGGCGCAACCAGTTTTATTTCCAGATGCTGTCGAGCCTGGCCGAGCATTACGGCTTCGACCTCGACATGCCGTTCGAAAAACTGCCGGAGCAGGCGCAGCAGGTGATCCTGTACGGCTCCGGCCGCCAAACCATCCCGTTCGCCTATATCAATGAACGCGGACGCACCGTGGTGCGCGAACATACCTTCGAAGGCGTGGTCAACAATCTGCAGCGCCGCTACCGCGAAACCGATTCGGTCGCGGTCAGGGAAGAACTGGCCAAGTTCATCAATGAAAAGGCTTGCCCTTCCTGCGAAGGTGCGCGCCTGCGCGTCGAAGCGCGCAACGTGAAAATCGGCAGCGGCCGCCAGCAGCGCGCCATCTATGAAGTCGCCGCCACGCCGCTGCGCGACACGCTCGCCTTTTTCGAAAGCCTGAAGCTGACAGGCGCCAAGCGCGAAATCGCCGACCGCATCATCAAGGAAATCGTTTCGCGGCTGAAGTTCCTCAACAATGTCGGCCTCGATTATCTCTCGCTGGAACGCAGCGCCGACACCTTGTCCGGCGGCGAAGCGCAGCGCATCCGCCTGGCTTCGCAGATCGGCAGCGGCCTGACCGGCGTCATGTATGTACTGGACGAACCCTCGATCGGCCTGCACCAGCGCGACAACGATCGCTTGATCGACACCCTCAAGCACCTGCGCGATATCGGCAACACCGTGCTGGTGGTCGAGCATGACGAGGATGCCATCCGCGCCGCCGACTTCATCGTCGACATGGGCATCGGCGCCGGCGTGCACGGCGGAGACGTGATTGCCCAGGGTACGCTGACCGATATCCTGAAAAACAAGAAATCCCTGACGGCGCAATACCTCAACGGCAAGAAGGAAATTGCCGTGCCGAAGAAGCGTACGCCGGCCGATCCGCACAAGCAGTTCGTCATCACCGGCGCTTCCGGCAACAACCTGAAAGATGTCTCGCTGAACCTGCCAGTCGGCTTGCTCACCTGCGTCACAGGCGTGTCCGGCTCCGGCAAATCGACCCTGGTCAACGACACGCTGTACAACGCCGCGGCGCGCCACCTGTACGGCTCGCAAACGGAACCGGCACCGTTCGAAACCATTTCCGGTTTCGAATTCTTCGACAAGGTAATTGCCGTCGATCAGGCGCCGATCGGCCGCACGCCGCGTTCCAACCCGGCCACCTATACCGGCCTGTTTACGCCCATCCGCGAGCTGTTTTCCACGGTGCCGACCGCCAAGGAGCGCGGTTATTCAGCCGGGCGCTTTTCCTTCAACGTCAAGGGCGGGCGCTGTGAGGCTTGCCAGGGTGACGGCGTGCTGAAGGTCGAGATGCACTTCCTGCCGGACGTGTACGTGGCCTGCGACGTCTGCCACGGCAAGCGCTACAACCGCGAAACGCTGGAGGTGCAATACAAGGGCAAGAACATCACCGAAGTGCTCGACATGACGGTGGAAGATGCGCACGAATTCTTCCGGCCGGTGCCAGTCATCGCGCGCAAGCTGCAGACCTTGCTGGATGTCGGCCTCGGCTACATCAAGCTGGGCCAGAGCGCGACCACGCTGTCCGGCGGCGAAGCGCAGCGCGTGAAGCTGTCGCTGGAACTGTCCAAGCGCGATACCGGCCGCACGCTCTACATCCTCGACGAACCCACCACCGGCCTGCACTTCCACGATATCGCCCTGCTGCTGCAGGTGATCCACCGCCTGCGCGACCAAGGCAACACCGTGGTGATCATCGAGCATAACCTCGACGTCATCAAGACCGCCGACTGGCTGGTGGACCTCGGTCCCGAAGGCGGCGCCGGCGGCGGCCGCATTGTCGCCACCGGCACGCCGGAGGATGTGGCATCCAACCCGGATAGCGTCACTGGCAAGTACCTGGCGCCGCTACTGCAGAAGAAGTGAGGCGGCAAGCGTGACCACGAATCTCGCTGACAAGCGCCAGCCGGCCCGGCGCTTGCGCATTTCCGGCCGCGTGCAAGGCGTCGGCTATCGGGCGGCGTTCGAGCACGAGGCGCGCGCCTTGCGTCTGTCCGGGTGGGTACGCAACCGCCTCGATGGCACGGTGGAAGCACTGGTGGCGGGCAACACGGAAGCAGTCGCCCGCATTGTCGCCTGGGCGTGGCACGGCCCGGCGGCGGCGCAAGTCGATCAGGTCGAAGTCACGGACGCCGATGGAGAACAGTCAAGCCCGGACGGCTTCGTTCGCCTGCCGACCACTTAACACCTGCCGATCGACACTGCCATTTGCGGCAGCCAGTTTATTCCTCCGCGCCGCCTCAGGCGCGCAAGCCCATCCACAGTCCGAGCGGCACGAACAGCAGCGCTGCCAGATTACCCAGCAAGACGATGGATGCCACCCTGTCCGGCTCCTGCTTGTAGCGTTCCGCCATCATGAAGCAGAAGACCGCCGGCGGCAGAGAGGCGAACAGGTACATCTGTCCACGCTGCGCCGCCGGCAAATGCAGGAACTGGTCCAGTCCCCATGCCACCGCCAGCCCGGCAAGCGGGCACACGGCGGCGCCGACCATGCCGATCTGCCAACTCTTCAGGGTGACGTCGCGCATGCGCACTCCCAGCGCAAACAGCATAACGGGAATCGATGCCTCGCCCAGCATTTTCAGGCCGAGGAACAGCGGCTCCGGCACGACGACCTGAATCAATGCGGCAGCCAGGCCGAACATCATTGCCACCATCATGGGATTGAGCAGAAGCCGCCATGCCGCACCGTGTGCCTGCGGCTTGCCGGCGGCAAGAATCCTGATGCCGACGGAAAAATAGACCAGGTTACATGCCATGAACAAGGCCACCGCAGCCGACAGCCCCGCCTGGCCGAACGCCAGCGCCGCCAGCGGCAAACCCATATTGCCGCAATTGTTGTACATCATCGGCGGCAGGAAGGTGCGCACGTCGTAGCCGAAAGCACGCGCCAGCGGCCAGGCCACCACGCCCGATCCAATAGAAATCAGCACGCCGGCAAGGATCAGCGCGGCATTCTGCGCCAGATCGAAATCCTTGGCTGCCATCGCGGTAAACACCAGCAGAGGGCACAGCACATCGGTAGTGAGGCGATTGACCGAAGCCATTTCGCTTTTAACCGTATCGCCGCGCAGGCGCGCATAGGCATAGCCGACCGCGATGATGCAAAAGACCGGGAGGATGATGCCGAGAATGCGTTCAAACATGGGAAGATAAGGTCATTCAGAAAAATGGGCGCGCCGGCTGGCACATGGCCGGCCATGCCGTCAATGCGGGCTCAGGCTTTCAGCAAGCGCTCCTCGGCCAGCGCCAGGCTGGCGGTCGAGCCGCGCAGGACCACAATGTCGCCAGCCTGCAGCAAGGTCGAGCCATCGAAATCGAGACGAGCCTCTCCGCGGCGCACGGCAGTCACTTCAGCGCCGACTTCGTCCAGGCACAGGGTATCCAGGCTGCGGTTGGCGGCATAGGCCGATTCCCCCAGCTTGACCGAGTACAGGCGCAGATGCATGCTGTCATCGTTATCCCCGGCATCCGAGGCGCCACGAAAAAAACCGCGCAGTGAAGAATAGCGCTGCTCGCGCGTGAGCTGTACCCTGCGCACCACTTTGCGCAGGGGCACACCCACCTGCAGCAATGCGTGCGAAGCCAGCATCAGGCTGCTCTCGAGCGCTTCCGGCACCACTTCAGTGGCGCCGGAAGCGCGCAGCCGGTCGAGGTCGCTATCATCGTAGCTGCGCACGATCACCGGCAAATTCGGCACCAGCTCATGGGTAAAATGCAGGATTTTCAATGCCGATGACGTGCTGGCATAGGTAATCACCAACGCCGAGGCGCGATGGATGCCGGCTGCCACCAGGCTTTCGCGCCGCGCGGCGTCGCCATAGGAAACGCTGGCGCCGCCAGCCTGCGCATCACGCACGCGGTCCAGATCGAGATCGAGGGCTTGATAAGCGATGCCTTCCGCTTCCAGCAGCTTGGCCAGGCTCTGGCCAGTGCGGCCAAACCCGGCGATGACCACATGCTGTTGCGCTCCCATGGTGCGGGTGGCGATCTGGGTCAGCGCCAGCGACTGCATCATCCACTCATTGGCCGACAACCGCATCACGATGGCATTGGACTTGGCAATAATGAAAGGCGCCGCCACCATCGACAGCACCATCGATGCCAGCACGATTTGCATCAGCAGCGGATCCAGCAGCTTGAGAGCGCCGGCCTGGTTCAGCAGCACGAAGCCGAACTCGCCGGCTTGTGCCAGACCGAGGCCGGTGCGCAGGGCGACCCCGCTGGTGGAACCGAACACTCTGGCAATCACGGTCACCACGCCGAACTTCAGCAGGAGGATCAAAGCCAGGAACAGCAACACCAGCCACCAGTAAGAAATCACCACGCGCACGTCGAGCAGCATGCCGATGGTGACGAAAAACAGTCCGAGCAAGACATCACGGAAAGGCTTGATGTCCTCTTCCACCTGATACTTGAATTCGGTTTCCGAGATCAGCATGCCGACCACGAATGCGCCCAGCGCCAGCGACAGGCCGGCCTGTTCGGTCAGCCATGCAGCCCCCACCGTCATCAGCAGCAGGTTCAGCATGAACAGTTCCTGCGAGCGTCGCTTCACCACGATGCGGAACCAGCCTCGCATCATCTTTTGTCCGATGACCAGCAGCAGCACCAGCACCAGTACAGCCTTCAGCAAAGCCCACCCGAGGGTGATCAGCAAACCCTGGCCGGGGCGCGCCAGCGCCGGCACCAGGATCAGCAAAGGCACGAATGCCAGGTCCTGGAACAGCAGCACCCCCATGATGTTGCGCCCATGCTCGCTTTCCAGTTCCAGCCGCTCGGCCAGCAATTTGGAAACGATGGCGGTCGAAGACATCGCCAGCGCCCCGCCCAAGGCAAATGCCGCCGGCCAGCTGATATCGGCCAATTGCGGCAGCAGCCAGGCCAGCAGCCATCCGCTGCCCATGACCGCCAGCGTGGTCAGCACCACCTGCGCCATGCCCAGGCCAAAGACGATCCGGCGCATCGAAGATAACTTCGGCAGGGAAAATTCCAGGCCGATCGAAAACATCAGAAATACCACGCCGAATTCGGCCAGCGTATGCGTGGCTGGGCTTTCCTTGGCCATGGCTAGGCCATGCGGCCCCAGCAAGACGCCAACCAGCAGGTAACCCAGCATGGGCGGCATATTCAAGCTGCGGAAAGCCACCACAGCCAATACTGCCGATCCCAGCAGCAACAGGGTTAATTCAAGCGCCGAAGACATGATTCAGGAATGGTCGGCAGCGACATGCTGCCTCAAGATGGTCATTTTGTTTATTTCTGGCAGATTTTTTGCTTAGCCATTTCGTTTATACTTCTCGCATGAGTGTAACCGATGAAAAAACCTTGACGAAATCTTTTGATGAAAAAAGTGCCGAGCGCGCATTGAAGCTGGCGCAGGAAACGTTGCAGATCGAAGCCGACGCGATTATTGCTCTGCAAAAGAGATTCGCCGGAAGCGACAGCAGCAATTTCAGCGAGGCGGTCAATTTGTTGCTTCAGTGCAACGGCCGTGTCGTCGTGTCCGGCATGGGCAAATCCGGCCATATCGGGCGCAAGATTGCCGCCACACTGGCATCCACCGGCACTCCGGCGCTGTTCGTTCACCCGGGTGAAGCCGCGCATGGCGACCTCGGCATGGTGACCGAACAGGATGCCTTCGTCGCCATTTCCAATTCAGGCGAAACCGCCGAACTGCTGGAAATTGTGCCGCTGATCAAGCGCATGGGCGCCAAGCTGATTGCCATGACCGGCAAACCGGGATCACGCCTGGCGCAGTTGGCCAATGTGCATTTGAATGTCGCGGTGGACAAGGAAGCCTGTCCGCTGAACCTGGCACCGACCGCCAGCACCACCGCCACGCTCGCCGTGGGCGACGCCCTGGCAGTGGCCCTGCTGGATGCGCGCGGTTTCCGCGAAGAGGATTTCGCCCGTTCGCATCCGGGCGGCGCACTCGGCCGGCGCCTGCTGACCCATGTGCGCGATGTCATGCGCAGCGGCGAGGCGATTCCCGCCGTGCCGACCGGACTGCCCTTGTCGGCCGCGCTGATGGAAATCAGCCAGAAAGGCATTGCAATGACGGCCATCGTCGATGCCGACTTCCGCCCGATCGGCGTCTTCACCGACGGCGACCTGCGTCGCCTGCTCGAGCGCACCCAGGATTTCAGCAAATTGCTGATCGCCGACGTCATGCACGCCAACCCGCGCACGATCGGCCCCGACCAGCTGGCGGCCGATGCGGTCCAGATCATGGAACAGTACCGCATCAACCAGTTGCTGGTCACCGACGCCGACGGCAAGCTGGTCGGCGCCCTGCACATCCATGACTTGACGCGAGCCAAGGTGATCTGATGGAAATCCAGGCGACCCAGGCAAACGAGCGCGCAGCCCGTATCCGGCTGATGATTTTCGATGTCGATGGCATCCTCACCGACGGCAGCCTGCACTATGGTCCCGAGGGTGAAGTCATCAAGACTTTCAACGTGCTGGACGGGCATGGCATCAAGCTGCTGCAGCAATCCGGCGTAGCCACCGCCATCATCAGCGCGCGCAAGTCGGCACTGGTGGCGCACCGCGCCAGCGACCTCGGCATCGCCCATGTTCGCCAGGGCGTGCACGACAAACGCGCAGCCTTCGAACAACTGCTCGATGAAACCGGCATCGTTGCCGAGGCTTGCGGCTTCGTCGGCGACGACGTGATCGATCTGCCTATACTGCTGCGTGTCGGCTTTGCCGCCAGCGTGCCGAACGGCCATCCGGAAGTGCGCAAACGCGTGCATTACGTCACCCGCGTCGCCGGCGGCGCTGGCGCTGCCCGGGAACTGTGCGATTTCATCCTGCATGCACAAGGCAATTACGAAGCGGCGCTTGCGCCCTATCTGGCATGAAAGACCGACGCGCCTCAGCCAACCGCTTTCAATTGGGCATGATACTGGCAGTGATTCTGCTGCTGGCGCTGGGTAGTTTCTGGCTACTCGACGTCATGCGCCGCAGCATGGACGACAATACGCCCCTGACCCAGCGTACGGAGCCGGACTATTACGTCGAGCAATTCAATTTTGTCAGGCTGGCGCAAACCGGACAGACGCGTTATCACATCTCCGGAGAACGCCTGGTCCATTACCCGCAGGACGATTCGTATGAAATCAGTCGTCCGGTGATGAAAAACCTGAGTGAAAAGCGCCCGATTACGACGATCGTGGCCGAGCGTGCCAAAAGCAACACGGACATGAGCCAGGTGCAATTGTTCAGTAATGTAAAAATGGACAGGCCCGCTTCCGCGAGTTCGCAGTATTTGCAGCTGACATCCGACTACCTGATGGTGTTGCCTGACGAGGATGTGGTGAAAACAAATCGTCCGGTAAAAATCATTTCCGGCGCCAACGTATTGACCGGCACCGGCATGTTCGCCAATCAGGCAACGGGCATATTCAAGCTGGAAAGCCAGGTTCATGGCACATTACCTCCCCAGGCTACGAATTGATCGCCGGGTAACCTTCATGCATCGATTTACTTATTTTCCATGAAACGATTTTTCCCCATATCGCTGTTTGTCCTCAATATGCTTGCCGGCGGCTTTGCCTATGCTGAAAAAGCCGATGCCGACAAGCCGACCAATGTCGAAGCCGACCAAATGGCGTATGACGACGTTCGCCAGGTAAATACATTCACCGGCAACGTCGTGCTGACCCGCGGCACACTCACCATGAAGGCTCACAAGATGGTGGTGACCCAGGATCCGGCGGGTTATCAGTATGCGACCTTGTATGCGGGAGAGGGAAAACTGGCCAGTTTCCGGCAAAAGCGCGATGGCGGCGAAAATTTGTGGATAGAGGGCGAAGCCGAACGCATTGAATATGACAGCAAGGCCGATGTCGCAAAGCTTTTCTCACAGGCGAAAATGCGCCGCCTCGAAGGCAAAAAAGTTACCGACGAAGTCCAGGGTGAATTCATTTCCTATGATAACCGCACTGAATTTTTCACCGTCAATAACACGCCATCCGATTCCAGCAAGCCCGGCGCCGGTCGTGTCAAAGCTGTCATCCAGCCGCGCAACGAAGCAAAGAAATAATCCAGGGATTGCCATAATGATGAGCAGCAGATTGCTTGCAAACGGTTTACAGAAAAGCTATGGCACGCGTCAGGTATTGCGCGATGTTTCGCTGGAAGTCGGCAGCGGCGAAGTGGTCGGCTTGCTGGGCCCGAACGGCGCCGGCAAAACCACCGCCTTTTACATGATTGTCGGCCTGGTGCCGGCTGATGCCGGCAGTATCGAGCTCAACAACGTCAGCATCCTGCGCATGCCGATCCACCGGCGCGCCACGCTGGGCCTGTCTTACCTGCCGCAGGAAGCATCGGTATTTCGCAAGCTGACCGTGGCCGAAAATATTCGCGCCGTGCTGGAACTGCAGCACGAGGACGGCAAGCCGCTGTCAAAAGCGGAAATCGATCAAAGGCTCGACCTGCTGCTGGCGGAACTGCAGATTGAAAAGCTGCGCGACAGCCAGGCTCTGTCACTGTCGGGCGGCGAACGGCGGCGAGTGGAAATCGCCCGGGCGCTCGCCACCAGTCCGCGCTTCGTGCTGCTGGACGAACCCTTCGCCGGCGTCGATCCGATTGCCGTCATCGAAATCCAGCGCATCGTGCGCTTTCTGAAGGAGCGCGGCATCGGCGTGCTGATTACCGACCATAACGTGCGCGAAACGCTGGGCATCTGCGATCGCGCCTACATAATCAACCAGGGAGTGGTGCTCGCCAGTGGCCGCCCGGACGACATCATTGCCAATGAATCAGTGCGGCGCGTCTACCTGGGCGAACACTTCCGGATGTAAGCACACCGCATCGCCATGAAACAGTCTCTTCAGCTACGCGTTTCCCAGCATTTGGCATTGACGCCCCAATTGCAGCAATCGATACGTCTGCTACAGTTGTCGACGCTGGAGTTGCAACAGGAACTGGAACATATCCTGGCCGAGAACCCGATGCTCGAACGCGTCGACGATCCGCTCGATAACTCGGTGCGCCTGCTTGCCGATGGTGCCTTGAATGCAAGCACGGCGCCGGCGGAAAAAACCACGGCGGAAGAGGCACCGGCGACCGAGGGCGATGCCGCCTATGAAGGAGGCGAAGGCGGCGAGGCTGCGGAAAACGGTAGCGGCGATGCCGAATGGAGCTTCGACGATGTCGCCCGCACCGGCAAGAGCCCGGACGATGACGACGCCCGCCCGCAACTGGAAGCGCACCATATCACCCTGCGCGAGCATCTGCTGGAGCAGATGCGTCTCTCCACGCATGAAACGCGCGACCGCGCCCTGGCCGAATTGATCATCGATGCGCTCGACAGCAATGGCTACCTGGAAGAATCGCTCGAGGAAATCCACGCGCGTCTGCCGGCCGAACTGGAGATCGAGCCGGAGGAATTATCGGTGGCTCTGAAACTGGTGCAAAGCTTCGAGCCAGCCGGCGTCGGCGCGCGTGACGCCGCTGAATGCCTCGCCTTGCAAATCAGGCGCTTGCCGAAAATTCCGATGGTGACGCGCCGCATGGCGCTGACGATCGTCGAGCGGCATCTGGCGCAGTTCGCCCAGCGCGATTTCAACAAGCTGAAAAAATTTCTCGATTGCGACGATGAGGATTTGCGGGAAGCCCAAACCGTCATCAGGCAATGCAATCCGCATCCTGGTGCCATCTTCGCCAGCGACGCCGCCGACTACGTCGTGCCTGACGTGATCGTCAAGCGCGGCAAGAATGGCTGGCAAGTGATGCTCAACCACGATGTGATGCCGCGACTGCGTGTCAACGCGCTTTATGCGAACATCCTCAAGCAGAACAAGGGCGAAGGCTCGCTCAATTCGCAATTGCAAGAGGCTAAATGGCTGATCAAGAACATGCGCCAGCGCTTCGATACGATCCTGCGGGTTGCACAAGCCATTGTGGACAGGCAACGTAATTTTTTCTCGCATGGTGCCGTTGCCATGCGCCCACTTGTGTTACGTGAAATAGCTGATACACTAGGTTTACACGAGAGCACTATTTCTCGTGTGACAACACAAAAATACATGCTGACGCCGCATGGCATGTTCGAGTTGAAGTATTTCTTCGGTAGCCATGTCGCCACCGAGGCTGGCGGCGAAGCTTCATCGACGGCGATACGGGCACTGATCAAACAACTGATAGGAGCAGAAGACCCCAAAAATCCTCTCTCTGACAGCAAGATCGCGGAGATGCTGGGGGAACAAGGAATGGTGGTAGCCCGGCGCACTGTCGCCAAGTACCGTGAAGCCCTGAAAATCCCCCCAGTCAACCTACGCAAGTCCCTGTAGTACTTTTGCGTTTGTGTTTGTTGCTGTGTTCCGGCAGTCTTTCAAACAAGGTGCCGGAACCGCCAGTGACCTTTATTCCAAGGAGCGCTGTATGAATCTGACCATCAGTGGACATCACCTCGAATTGACTCCTGCCATCCGGGATTACGTAAACACCAAGCTGGAGCGCATCAGGCGCCACTTCGACAATGTCATTGATGCCGCGGTCATCCTGACCGTCGACAATCTCACCGAGAAGGAAAAGCGCCAGAGAGCTGAAATCACGTTGCACATGCGTGGCAAGGATGTCCATGTCCAGGCAATCGACCAGGATATGTACGCGGCAATCGACGCCCTGGTCGACAAGCTGGACCGTCAGGTCATCAAGTACAAGACCATGATCAAGGACCACCAGCATGAAGCGATCAAGCGCTTGCCGGAAGCTATGACGACAGACTTGCCTTCGCAGTAAACCGTCACACCGGCTTTCATCGGTATCATTCGGGGCGCAATTCATGCGCCCTTTTTATTTACCAGAACAATGAACGAACATATCCTTACCGAAATCCGGAACCGTCTCGGCGTGTTGACGCTGAACCGTCCGCAAGCCTTGAATTCCCTTTCACTGGACATGGTGCGCGCGATCACTCACGCCTTGCTGGAGTGGCGCGACAATGACGCCATCGATGCCGTGCTCATCGACAGCAGCAGCGACCGGGCATTTTGCGCCGGCGGCGACATCCGCTTCTTTTATCAGGCGGGGCAATGGACACCGCAACAAGGCAGCGCCCTGCTGGATGATTTTTTCACTGAAGAATATGCGCTCAATCACCTGATCCACCACTACCCGAAGCCGTATATCGCGTTCATGGATGGCATCGTGATGGGGGGCGGCATGGGCATTGCCCAGTGCCATTCCGCCGGAAAACTGCGCATCGTTACCGAACGCAGCAAGCTAGCCATGCCGGAAGTGAACATCGGCCTGTTCCCGGATGTCGGCGGCAGTTATTTCGTATCGCGCTGCCCGGGCCAGCTCGGCACTTGGCTGGCTCTGACCGCCAACCCTATCGGCGCGGCCGATGCACTCCATTTCGGTCTGGCGGATATCTTCATCCCCTCAGAGCATTTGCCGGCATTGAAAGCTTCGCTAGCCTGCACTGACCATGGCGATATTGGAACGCACGTGCGCGAATTCGCCGCGCAATTCGACAATCAAGACATCAGTGTGCTGGCCCTGCAGCGCGAGTGCATCGATCGCCACTTCGCCTTTGACGACGTGCCATCGATCATGGCTTCTCTGGCGTCCGATTCCACACCGTTCGCGCAAGACACCCTGAGCGCCATGAAAAAACGCTCCCCGCTCATGCTTTGCGTGACGCTGCAGCAAATACGGCGCGGCGCGCACATGAGCGTGGAAGAATGCCTGCGCATGGAACGCTCGATGATGCGTCATTGCTTTGCGCATGGCGAAGCGCTGGAAGGCATCCGCGCAACCGTGATCGACAAGGATATGCGCCCTGCGTGGTCGCCTGCGACGCTGGAAGAAGTCAGCCCGCAGATGGTGGAAGCGTTCTTCCGGCCGGCCTGGCCGCACCATGCCCATCCGCTGCGCTGCTGGCTATAACAAGCTATAGCAAACCTTAGATCTCGTCGATCATGAACAGCCGGCGGTGCTCGCGCATGGCGTAGCGGTCGGTCATGCCGGCGATGTAATCGGCGACCTTGCGCGCCTGCCTGCTGCTGTCGCCATCGCCGGCCTGGTAATCCGGAGCCAGCAGGCGCGGTTCCGCCATGAAGGCTTCAAACAGTTCGCGCACGATACGGCGCGCCTTGCTGGTCATGCGGTTGACCTGGTAATGCCGGTACAGGTTTTCGCGCAAAAAACGCTTCAGCCAGAGTTCTTCCTGCCGCATGGCGTCGGAAAAACTGATGAGGGCCGGCGCGCCGCGCACATCATCCAGGTTCTGCACGCCGGCTTCGCGGATTCTTTCTTCGGAAGTGCGTATCAGGTCGATGATCAGCGCATTGATCATCCGGCGCACCGTTTCATTGATCATGCGCCGGCCGCCGATGCCGGGATATGCCGCTTCCGCTTCGCGGCGGTGGCGGGCGAAAAAGTCAACTTCACCCAGCTGTTCGATGGAGAGCAGACCGGAGCGCAAGCCATCATCGATGTCATGATTGTTGTAGGCGATTTCATCGGCCAGGTTGGCCAGTTGCGCTTCCAGGGTCGGCTGCTTTTTATCGATGAAACGCTGGCCGATCTCGCCCAGCAATTGGGCGTTGGGAATGGAGCAATGCTTGAGAATACCCTCGCGCGTTTCGAACATCAGGTTCAGGCCGTCGAAAGCGCCGTAGCGCTCCTCCAGCTTGTCCACTACCCGCAGACTTTGCAGGTTATGTTCGAAGCCGCCGTAGCTTTCCATGCAGGCGTTCAGGGCATCCTGGCCGGCATGGCCGAAAGGCGTATGGCCAAGGTCGTGCGCCAGCGAAATCGCCTCTACCAGGTCTTCATTCAAACGCAGGTTGCGCGCAATCGAACGAGCGATCTGCGCCACTTCGATGCTGTGAGTCAGGCGGGTGCGGAACAGGTCGCCCTCGTGGTTGACGAACACCTGGGTCTTGTATTCGAGGCGGCGGAAGGCAGTCGAATGGACGATGCGGTCACGGTCGCGCTGGAATTCGGTGCGGGAGCCGGCGGGCGGTTCGGCAAAACGCCTGCCTCGCGATCCGGCAGAACGTGCCGCATAAGGAGCGAGGGAGGCTTCCATATCCTTGTCAGCCGACGCAGGCATTGATGCTGTCGATCAGCGCTTGCTGCGGCGCCGTCGTAATGACTGCCGTGCCAAGCGGCTTCAACAAGATGAATTTGATCTGGCCAGCCTCATTTTTCTTGTCGACCTGCATCAGTTCGATCCAGCGTTCTGTTCCGAGGTCTGGCGCCACCGTCGGCAAGCCGGCAGCCTGTACCAGTGCGGCAATGCGCGCCCTGGCGGCGGCATCGATGTATCCCAGGCGCTGCGACAATTCCGCCGCCATCACCATNNCCGCAGCCGACCGCCTCGCCATGCAGCCAGCTGCCATAGCCCAGACCGGCCTCGATCGCGTGGCCGAAGGTATGGCCAAAGTTGAGGATGGCGCGCAAGCCGCCTTCGCGCTCGTCCTGGCGCACCACTTCCGCCTTGATTTCGCAGGAACGCTTGATCGCGTGCGCGAGCGCTTTCGCATCGCGCGCCATCAGCTTGCCGATATTGGTTTCGATCCAGTCGAAGAATCCAGGATCGATGATCGCCCCATGCTTGATGACTTCCGCGAGGCCGGCCGACAGTTCGCGTGGCTGCAGCGTGTTCAGTGTCAGGGTATCGGCGATCACCGCCTGCGGCTGGTAAAAGGCACCGATCATGTTCTTGCCGAGCGGNNTCGCCGATCACGCCGCCGCCGAGCGCGATCAGCGTAGTCTTGCGGTCGCACTTCTCAGACAGCAAGACATCGAAAATGCGCATCAGGTTTTCCCAGTTCTTTGCTTCCTCCCCATCCGGCAAAACGATGGGCGTGACTTCCTTGCCGGCAGCCAGCAGGGAGGCGGTAAGGCGCTCAAGGTAAAGCGGCGCCACGACGGTATTGGTGACGACCGCGACACGGCGGCCGGGAATATTGCGCGCCACCAGCTCGGAATCATCCAGCAGGGATTGGCCAATGGTGATGGGATAGGCGCGCTCGCCCAGATCAACTTGCAAATCGATGGGCGCGAAAGACTGGGTGGACATGATTCTCTCTGAAAAAACGGCCGCTCAGGCGTCTGGACGAACTGGCGCTGGCGCCGGCCCGGACAGCCGTTCAAGTTCGGTCAATATGGTTTGCACCAGCGATTGTACGTTAGGACGGCCGGTTTCGATGACCATGTCCGCGACTTCCAGGTACAGGGGCTCGCGCACCCGCGACAGCTCTTCCAGGCGGGCGCGCGGATCGGCGGTTTGCAGCAGTGGCCGGCTCTTGTCGTGGCTGGTGCGCTGGAGAATGTTTGCAATGCTGGCACGCAGGTAAATCACCACGCCGCCGGCCTTCAGGCATTCCCGATTTTCCGGCCTCAGAATGGCGCCGCCGCCGGTGGCCAGAATAATGCCTTGCTGCGCAGTCAAGTCGCGAATCACTTCCGCTTCGCGCTGGCGGAAACCTTCTTCCCCCTCGATTTCAAAAATCAAAGGAATAGAGGCGCCGGTACGCGCCTCTATTTCATGGTCGGAATCGATGAAACGCCGGTTGAGTTTTTTGGCAAGAGCGCGGCCAACAGTAGTCTTGCCTGCGCCCATAAGGCCAACGAGGATAATATTTCTATTCATACAAATCAGAGCTGGACTCGCAATTCTATTGTTTTTCCTTCATTTGCGCGAGTCCAGTCGCTGATTTGCAAAGCTTTCTCTTGTCAGCGTACCGCCAGCTTGTCGTTCAGGATCTTCGGCGTCAGGAAGATCAGGAGTTCGGTTTTGTCGTTGACCTGGCTGGTGTTCTTGAACAGGTGCCCCAGGACAGGGATGTCGCCAAACAGCGGGACCTTGGAGACTGCCGTCCGTTCAGTTTGCTGGAAGATACCGCCGAGTACGATCGTGCCGCCATTCTCGACCAGCACCTGGGTTTTCACATGCTTGGTATCGATGGCAAAGCCGGCAACGGTATTTTGACCGACACTATCCTTGTTGACATCGACATCCAGAATCACATTCCCATCCGGCGTGATTTGCGGCGTCACTTCCAGTTTCAGATTGGCCTTCCGGAAAGAAACGGAGGTTGCACCGCTGCTGGTTGCCTGCTGATACGGCAGTTCCGTGCCTTGTTCGATCAAGGCTTTCAATTGGTCAGCGGTGACGATGCGCGGGCTGGAAATAATCTTGCCCTTGCCATCGGCTTCCAGCGCCGATAGTTCCAGGCTGATGAAGCGAGTAGCCGCGGCATTGAACAGGGATAGCGCGAAAGAGCCCGCCTGATTGCCTGTCCGGCTAGTTGCCGGCAAGTTGACGTTATTGCCATTCACCGTTTCCAAGTTTGTCAGGTTGATGCCCGGTGCATCGGCATCGGCATTTTGCTGGCCGCCTGCTTCCACGATGTTGTTGCCGCCCCTGGAATTTCTTTGTAAGCCGAAACCAAGCTTGGCGCCGAGATCTTTGCTGAAAGTATCGCTGGCCTCGACGATGCGTGCCTCGATCAACACCTGCCTGGAAGCCACGTCGGTTTTCTGAACCAGCTTGCGCACTTCTTCCAGCTTGGAAGGAATATCGGTGACAAACAATTGATTGGTGCGAGGGTCGATCACGGCGCTGCCGCGTTTGGACAGGATTCGGTTATTACCGCCGCCGCCATCCAAGGCAAAAACTTGCTTGAAGGATTCCGCCTTTTGATAATTCAGCTGGAAAATTTCCGTTTTTACCGGTTCCAGTTCGGCAATCTGGGCTTTTTGTTCCAGCTCCAGTTTTTCCTTGGTCAGCAATTCATCCTTGGGCGCGATCCACAGGACCGAACCATTCTTGCGCATATCCAGGCCTTTGGCCTGCATGACGATATCCAGCGCCTGGTCCCACGGCACATCCTTCAGGCGCAAGGTCAGGTTGCCGGTAACGGTGTCGCTGGTAATGATATTCAAGCCCGTGAAATCGGCGATGACTTGCAGCACCGCGCGCACTTCGACATTCTGGAAATTCAGCGAGAGACGTTCGCCGCGATAACCTTGCGTGCCTTGGGTCAGCTTGTTCGGATCTTCCTTGATCGGTTTGACTTCCACCACCAGCTGGGTATCGCTCTGATAGGCGCTATGCTCCCACAAGCCCTTCGGTGTAATGACCATGCGGACATTTTCCCCCATGGGAGTGGTGGTCACGGTTTGTACCGGGGTGCCGAAGTCAGTCACATCCAGGCGCCTCCGCAGAACATCCGGCAGGCTCGTTTTCAGGAAATCGACCACAATGTTCGGCCCCTGCTGGCGCACATCCACGCCAACCTGATTGCCTGGCAAATTCACCACGACGCGCCCCTCGCCGGCGCTGCCGCGGCGAAAATCGATGTCGAGCAAAGACGATTTGCCCGCTGCGGCCGCAGGCGCAGCTGCTACCGGCATGCCAGCCGCATTGATTGCGGTGGCTACGCCGCCGGAGCCGTCAATGGTCACGATCACCGCATCGCCTTCGACGCTTGTCGCATAATTCAAGGGGCGCTGCAGGTTGAACACCAGTCGCGAGCGCTCGCCGGCCTGCACCACATTCACGTTACGCACATCGCCAAGGCTGATGTTCTGCGCCGACGATCCGGTGGCGTTCGCGGTTGCCGGAAAATCAAGGGCAATGCGGGCAGGATTAGTAATGGAAAAACCGATCGGTGGCTTGCTGACAGGATTTTTCAGCTTCACCTTGACGACGACATTAGCCCCTTGCTGATTGGCCGTGATCGACTCGATTGCATTTTCCTGGGCGTTGGCGAATGCGCAGACACTACCAAGAACCGCCAGGGTGAAAAGCCGCCATGCCTTGCGTTGTATTGCGCCCGCATTCTCGAACTGTCTTTTTAACGCATTCATTTGTTATTCTCCTGCAACTCTAACTTGGCTTGACGTTCGACCCATTCGCCGGACGCATCTTGGACGATTTCTTTTAACTCAACTTCGGTATCGGTGATATTCGTGATCATGCCGAAATTCTGACCGATGTAATTTCCCACCTTGAGATGAAACACAGTCTTGTCCGCCTGGACCAGGGCATAGTTAATTCCAGGCTTTTGCAAAGTGCCCACCATGCGCAAGGTATCCAGCGGATAGCTTTCCAGCGGCTCACGGCGACGTTCCATGTCCGGTTTCAAGGCGCTATTGGAATTGGCTTTGGCTTTGGCCAATGCGATTTCCAGCTTGCTCGGATTGTATGGATCAACACTATCTTGCGCGGCATAGCTGAACGGCAGGAATTTTTTTGGCTCGGACAGCTTGGGCACATTCACCCTGGTTTGCTGCCTGATCTCATCCATCCATTGCTTTACTTCCTGGTTGCTGTCGTCTACACAGCCACTTAAAGCAAAACTTGCTGTCAGCAGCAATACGGCCCAATAGAAACGAGGAATCATCATTTTGCACCTCCCTTCTTGTTGCCTGCTGCTGCCTTGCGTTGCGCATCCACTTCCTCACGATCCAGGTAACGGAAGGTTTTTGCCACGGTCTCGAGGCTCAATGCGCCTTCTTTCAAGGTCGACAGATTCAAATTATTCAAAGTGACAATCCGCGGCAAATTGGCGATATCACCAGTAAATGCTCCGACATCATGATAATTGCCAGTCACCCTGATATTGATTGGCAATTCCGCATAATAATCTTTCACCACGACTTGGCCGGGCTTGAACAATTCGAATTGCAATCCACGACCCAGGCCGGCCTGGTTGATATCGGATAGCAAGGCATCCATTTCCGCCTTGCTCGGCAATTGCTTTTCCAGGGTCGCCACATATTCGCCTACCTGTTCCTTTTGCTTACGCAAGGCATCCAGATTAATTGCCTGTCTGACTTTGTCCTTGTAGGCCTCCCTCAGCTTGACTTCTTCCTGCTTGCCTATTTCCAGCTCTTCCAGTTGCGGACTCCAGTAGAGATACCAGCCTAAAAACACTACCAGAGCCAGTGCTCCCAGAGCGCACAACAGGCGCGGCGCAATCGGCCACAAGCCGGGATGACGTCCATTCAAGCCGCGGAATTGCGCGGACAGAGATTCGCCAAAATTTTTCAAATCCAGATCAGCCATGGCGCGATTCCTGTTAAGGTGCCTTGGGCGCCGCCGGCGCCGCAGCATTGCCGGCCGCATTTGCAGCCTGCAGTTGTTGTTCCTGGTCGCGGGGGCGCTTGATGCCGACATTGATGTTGAAGTCGAAGACCTTCTTCGCATCGCGTCCCTGGCCAATGCCGGTGGAGCGAATTTCAATCAGATCGGGCTTTTCCAGCCATGGCGAGTTATTGCTCAGGTTCCGCAGCAATTCCGACACCCGCTCGTTGGACTGCGCATAGCCATTCAAGGCAACGCGCTGGCCTTCCTGCTTGAAGGATTTCAGATACACCCCTTCAGGTACTTGCTTGACCAGTTCATCCATCAAATACACCGGCTGGTTGCGGTCGCTTTGCAAATCCTCGACCGCTTGCTGGCGCGCCTTCAATGCTTCGATCTCCTGCCGCAAGGTGGCGATTTCCTTGATCTGCACATCGAGCTTGGCGTTTTCCGCCTTGATGAAATCATTGCGCTGGTTTTGGCTGGAAATCTGCGCCGCGATAATGCCGCCCACAGCCAGCACGACAAGACCGCCCACCAGGGCTGCAGCGCCGAGCATGGCAGTAAACGCCGCCTTGCGTTGTTTGCGTTTTTCCTCGCGATGAGGAAGCAGGTTAATCTTGACCATCAGTCAAACCTCCGCATCGCCAGACCGCAAGCAACAAGATAAGCAGGCGCCTCCACGCGCAATTGTTTTTCGCGAACGCTGGAGGCCAGTTGCATTCCCTTGAATGGGCTCACGACCGAAGCAGAAATCTTGGTGCGGTCGGCGACAATTTCCACCAGGCCGGGAATCGACGCACACCCCCCGGCAAGAAAAATCTGGTCGATCCGCGTGTAGGGCGTCGATGTAAAGAAAAATTGCACGGCACGGGTGACTTCCATCGCGGCGTTTTCTAGAAAGGGATCCAGCAATTCACGCTCATAACCCTCAGGCAGATCACCGCTTTTCTTTTTCGATTCGGCTTCTTCGTGCGACAGGCCGTAAGCGCGCACGATATCCTGAGTCAGCTGACCGCCGCCGAATGGTTGTTCACGCTCGTAAATGGTCTGGCCATCCAGCAATACGGAAATGTGGGTAACCTGGGTGCCGATCTGCAGCAGCGCCACGATCTGGCCTTGACCTCCGCCCGGCAATTGCGCGATCAAGCGATCGACTGCGGCCCGTGCGGCATAGGATTCGATATCCAAGACCAGCGGTTTCAATCCGGCAGCTTCGGCCACCGCCACGCGGTCCTCGACTTTTTCCTTGCGGGTTGCGGCCAGCAAGACTTCCACATCTTCCGGAGAATTCTGTGCCGGACCGCACACGTCAAAGTCGAGGCTGACTTCATCCAGGGCAAAAGGAATGTATTGACTGGCTTCGGTTTCTACCTGGATTTCAAGTTCTTCTTCCAGCAAACCACCCGGCAGCATGATTTTCTTGGTAATCACCGAGGCAGGCGGCATGCCCAGCGCCACGTGCTTGGCTTTGGTGCCGCTCTTCTTCCAGACACGCCGCACGGCTTCGGAAACCTGCTCGATATTTTCAATATTGCCGTCTACTACCGCACCACGCGGCAAGGGTTCTGAAGCAAAACGCTCCAGGCGCAATTCATTTTTGCCGGCTTGAGACAATTCCACGAGCTTGACGCCCGAAGTACTGATATCCAGGCCAACCAGCGGCGAATTTGCTTTACCGAATAAGGAACCAAGATCTAGGGCCAAGGCCAGGTCTCCCCCGAAAATACGCTCTAGTATTGAACTGTTCGCCCAACCACATGCCTAACAGACGAATAAAAATTGCGCGTGGAAAATCTTGTTTAAAAACCAGTGTTTAGACGAGTTTTGTCAAAGGTTACATTAAATCCTAGCAATAAGCTTCCACGAGTGTAAAGCAATTTCCGCCTAGTAATTTATAAATCCGTTGCCAAAACCCCACGCGGCCTGGTTTCCGTCCGGTTTAAATCAGTTTCCTTTGAGCATGACCATCCCCGGATTGCCGGACGTTTATAATGGTCCGGATAATATTTCCTGAATAAAACGCATGATGTCTGAACCTTCTGCTGACGATAACGGTCGGCCTGAGCCTTCTCCTACTTCCCGCCGTTCCTTGCCTGTAGTGATACTGCGTCTGCTGGCCGGCTTGGTAGGGACTTTCGCCGCACTTGGCTTAGCTGGCGCCTTGGTGATTGTTTTCATTCTGGCAATGGCTTATCCCAATTTGCCGGCGCTGGATACCTTGATGGATTACCGGCCCAAGATTCCATTGCGTATTTTTTCTGCAGATAATGTCCTGATCGGGGAATTCGGTGAAGAACGCCGCAGCATGGTGCGGGTCAAGGATATCCCCGACATCATGAAAAAGGCCGTGCTGGCCATCGAAGATGACCGCTTTTACCAACATAGCGGCGTCGATTATCTGGGCATTGCCCGCGCTGCACTGCACAACCTTTCCGGAGGCAGCAAGCAAGGCGCCTCCACCATTACCCAACAGGTGGCACGTAATTTTTTCCTTTCCAGCGAACAAACCATCAAGCGCAAGGTGTATGAAATGCTGCTGGCATGGAAGATCGAACAGAATCTGACGAAAGACCAGATTCTCGAGATTTACATGAACCAGATTTATCTGGGGCAGCGCGCCTACGGCTTCGCCTCGGCGGCACAAATTTATTTCGGCAAGAAACTCGACCAGCTGAGCGTGGCCGAAGCTGCCATGCTGGCCGGCTTGCCCAAAGCCCCGTCGGCCTACAATCCGGTCGCCAACCCCAAGCGCGCCAAGGCGCGCCAGCAATACATCATCGAGCGCATGTACCTGCTCGGTTACATCACGCCGGAAAAATATGAGCAGGCCCGCAATGAAGAACTGAAGGTCAAGACCGACAGCGCCGCCTTCGGCATCCATGCCGAATATGTGGCGGAAATGGCGCGCCAGATGGTGTATGACCAGTTCAAGGAAGATACCTACACGCGCGGCTTGAATGTCTTCACGACCATCACCAAGGCTGATCAGGATGCCGCTTACCTGGCCTTGCGGCGCGGCGTGATGGATTATGAAAAGCGGCATGGTTACCGCGGCCCGGAAGGGTATATGGAAATTCCCGCCAACAAGGAAGAAGCCGACAACGCCATCGAAATCGAACTCGCAGATCATCCGGACAGCGACAATATCGTCGCCGCCGTGGTGCTGGAAGCAGAGTCCAAGCAGGTGCGCGCGATGCTGGCTTCAGGCGAAGAAATCGAGATACCGGCCGCCGGCCTCAGCTTTGCCGCCAGCGGTTTCAGCGAAAAGACGCCGCCCAACAAGCGCATCCGGCGCGGCGCCATCATCCGCGTCATCCAGGAAGGCAAGACCTGGCACATTACCCAGATGCCGGAGGTGGAATCCGCCTTCATCGCCGCCAATACCGAAGACGGCTCGATCCGCGCCCTGGTCGGCGGCTTTGATTTCAACCGCAACAAGTTTAACCACGTGACCCAGGCCTGGCGCCAGCCGGGCTCCTCGTTCAAGCCCTTCATCTATTCCGCCTCGCTGGAAAAAGGCCTGTCTCCTGGCACTGTCATCAACGACTCACCGATCAGTTTCGATGCCGGCCAGACCGGCGGCCAGGCGTGGGAACCGAAGAACTACGACGGCAAGTATGAAGGGCCGATTTCGATGCGCCGTGGCTTGATGCGATCGAAAAACATGGTGTCGATCCGCATCCTGCACAAGGTCGGCGCCCGCTACGGCCAGGAGTTCATTACCCGCTTCGGCTTCGACGCCGACAAGAACCCGCCCTACCTGACGCTGGCCCTGGGCGCCGGCGCCGTGACGCCGCTGCAGATGGCCGGCGCCTATGCGGTATTCGCCAATGGCGGCTACAAGGTCAGCCCGTACCTGATTGCCAGGGTCACCGACAATACCGGCCGGGTGCTGACGCAAGCCACGCCAGACCGCGCCGGCGACGAAGCCAACCGAGTGCTTGATGCACGCAATGCCTTCCTGATGGATAGCATGATGAAGGATGTGGTCAAATCCGGCACGGCCACCAAGGCGCTGGCATTGAAACGTTCTGATCTTGCAGGTAAGACCGGTACGACCAACGATTCCATCGATGCCTGGTTTGCCGGATATCAGCCTAAGGTGGTCGGCATTGCCTGGATCGGTTTCGATCAGCCGAAAAATCTTGGCAACCGCGAAACCGGTGGCGGCCTGGCCTTGCCGATGTGGATCAACTACATGCAGCAGGCCCTAAAAGATATTCCCGTGATGGAGCCCGTGATTCCGGACGGCATCATTCAGGTTGGTAACGAATTCTATTACGCTGAGAATCCGCCCGGCAGCGGCGTACGCAGCCTGGGAACGCCGCAAACGCCTCAAGAAGGAACGCCAGCCGAAGAAGGAAACACCGGAGACGAGGTCAAGAACCAATTGTTCTGAGCCTGACTGTCCAAGACGGACCTTGCGTCTTTTTCCCCCGCCACTCCTTTTCAGGCGGCATCGAGCCGGATAACACAACCTGCTTGCTCGCCCACCAGGCGTCCCAGTGCAGCAAACAATTCCTCGCCGCTGCGGGTATCCAGCCAGCACTCACCGGCACGCTTGTAATGGAAGCCGCCGGAGCGGGCGGCAACCCAGATTTCCTGCATCGGCGCCTGGCTGTTGATGATGATTTTGGCGCCGAAATCGATGAGCTCGATTTCCAGCACGTTGCCGGCACGGCTGCATTCGATATCCAGATCGGCGGCCTCGGCGGCGTTTTCCAGCGTGCGTTCGAGATCGTCCAAGGTGGTTTCCGCCAAGTCCAGGAATTCTGATTCGGTCATGCTACACTCCAATGCATTTCTATAAACCGTGATTGTAATCGTGAAGCCCCATTTTATTTTGTCGCGCCGCGCGCTGTGCGGCATGGTTGCCACCCTGCCCCTGCTGCTTGCCGGCTGCGGGCTGAAAGGGCCGCTCTACCTGCCCACCCGGCCGGCTGCTGCAACACCCGCGCCCGCAAGCGTGCCGACCACAACGACAACGGTCACGACGACAACCATTGTTACTCCTTCCTCCCCTTCGAAATAAGCCTGTATTGTCATGTCGCACTTTGCTTACCGCAACGGCGTGCTCTGCGCCGAGAATCTGCCCCTGACCGAAATTGCCCAGCGCTTCGGCACTCCGACCTATGTCTATTCCAGGGCTGCCCTGCTGGAAAACTACGCTGCCTACGCCGACGCCTGCAAGAAGCATGGCCGCAACAGCAAGACGGCGCTGGTCTGCTATTCGGTGAAATCCAATTCCAACCTGGCGGTGCTGAACCTGCTGGCACGGCAGGGTTCGGGCTTCGACATCGTCTCCGGCGGCGAACTGCTGCGCGTGCTGGCTGCCGGCGGCGACCCGCGCAAGGTGATTTTCTCTGGCGTGGGCAAGTCGCGCGAGGAAATGCGCCTGGCGCTGTCGCACGATATCCTGTGCTTCAATGTCGAATCGTTGCCGGAACTGCAGCGCCTGAACGAAGTCGCCAGCGAGCTCGGCAAGCAGGCGCCGGTATCGCTGCGCGTCAACCCGAATGTCGATCCTAAGACCCATCCCTACATCTCGACCGGGCTGAAGGAAAACAAATTCGGCGTGGCCTTCGAGGAAGCGCTGGAGATTTACCGCATCGCCGCCGGCCTGCCGCATATCCGCGTCACCGGCATCGATTGCCACATCGGTTCGCAATTGCTGGATGATGCGCCGCTGCTGGAAGCGCTCGACAAGCTGATCGAGCTGGTCGATACGCTCACCGACGAAGGCATCGCCATTCATCATCTCGACATTGGCGGTGGCATCGGCATCGTCTACGATCAGGACCAGCCGGTGGCGGTCGGCGATTATCTCGGCCGGCTGTTTGCCCGCATCGATGCCTGGCGCGCAGCGCGTCACGGCAATGCGCCGATCACGGTCTTGTTCGAGCCGGGGCGCTCGATCGTCGGCAATGCCGGCATTCTGCTGACCGAGGTGCAATATCTCAAGCATGGCGGCGCCAAGAATTTCGCCATCGTCGACGCCGCCATGAACGACCTGATGCGCCCGGCCATGTATGAAGCCTGGCATGGTGTGCAAGCCGTGCGCCAGCGCGAAGGCAGCGCCAGCATTTATGACATAGTCGGGCCGGTATGCGAATCGGGCGACTGGCTGGCGCGCGGGCGCGCACTGGCGATCGAGCAAGGCGACTTGCTGGCGATTCTCTCGGCCGGCGCCTACGGCATGACCATGTCGTCCAACTACAATACCCGCGGCCGCGCCGCCGAAGTCATCGTCGATGGCACGGAAATGCACCTGGTGCGCCCGCGCGAATTGCCTGAGCAACTGTTCGCGCAGGAGAAATTGCTGGCGTAAGCGGGAAAGCGGCGAGAGGCCGCAGGCTTGTTTAACGGGGCGTAGCTCGCAAGGGCCGCGCCCCGTTTTGCATGAAACGCCAGTACAGCCGCATCCCGAGCAGGATGGCCACGATCACGCCGAACACGATGGGCTCGGCGAAATCATTCTTCCCCGCCTTCATCCACCAGAAGTGCAGAATGCCCAGCGGAGCGATCAGGTAAATCAGGCGATGCAACTGTTGCCAGTGCTTGCCGCCCAAACGCCTGACCATCGCATTACTGCTGGTGATCGCCAGCGGAATCAGCAGGACGAAGGTCGTGAAGCCGACAGCGATGAATGGGCGCTTGAGCACATCGCGCCACATTTCCCCGAGGTCGAAAAAATGGTCGAACCAAAGAAAAGTGGTGAAGTGCATAACGGCATAGAAAAAACAGAACAGGCCCAGCATGCGCCGCAGCCTGATCAGCCAGGGCCATTGCAAGAGGCGGCGCAGCGGCGTCACGGCCAGCGTCAGACAGAGGAAATACAAGGTCCAGTCGCCGGTGCTGCGGGTGATGAATTCGATCGGATTGGCACCGAGCCGGTCGGTAAAGCCGAACCAGACCAGCCGCGCCAGCGGCAGCAGCGCCGCCAGGAACACAATGATTTTGATGACCTGTAATTGTCTGGGCGCAGGCTGGAACATCAACGCTTTCCTTCTTCAGTAAAATTCGCTCAGTAAAGTTTGCGCAAATCCATGCCGGCATACAGCGAAGTCACTTCGCCATAGCCGTTGAACATCAGGGTCTTGCGCTTGCGGGTAAAAAAGCTGTCTTCACCGATGCGGCGTTCGCTGGACTGCGACCAGCGCGGATGGTCGACGCCCGGATTGACGTTGGCATAAAAGCCGTATTCTCCCGGCGCCGCCAGGTTCCAGGCGGTTTTCGGCTGGTCGCGGGTGAAACGGATTTTGACGATCGACTTGGCCGACTTGAAGCCATACTTCCAGGGCACCACGACTCGCACCGGCGCACCATTCTGGTTGGGCAAGACTTCGCCATACATTCCCAGAGCCAGCAGCGTCAATGGATGTTTGGCCTCATCGAGGCGCAAACCTTCGACGTAGGGCCAATCCAGCACGGGACTGCCCAGACCCGGCATTTGCGGCTTGTCGGCCAGCGTCGTGAATTCGATGTATCTGGCATTGCCGTTCGGCTCGACTTTCTTGATCAGTTCCGACAGCGAATAGCCGACCCATGGAATCACCATCGACCAGCCTTCGACACAGCGCAGGCGATAAATCCGTTCTTCCAGCGGCGCCAGCTTGCGCAATCCATCGATATCGATGACCTGCGGCTTGTTGACCTCGCCCTCGATGGCCACCGTCCACTGGCTGGTCCTGAGCGAACCGGCATATCTCACCGGATCGGTCTTGTCGGTGCCGAATTCATAGAAATTGTTGTAGCCGGTGGCATCCTTATAGTCGGTCGGCTTGTCCATCAGTACATACGTCGCATTCCGTTTGGTGGCGAGTTTCTGGGAGGAGGCGGACTGAGCAAACGCCTCGCGCGTCGCCATTTCAAGCAAGGCACTGCCGGCAATCGTTCCCAGCGCCAATTGCTGAATGAACTGGCGGCGTGACTCGAATACTTCGCGCGGCGTGATTTCGGAGGCAAACGGCCGCTCGACGCCATTGGGGTTTTGCTTGATCAACATGGGGGCTCCATCATCGCTTGCTTGGCTGCAGATGCAGCATAGTCGATTATCCTACTTCAAACCTTACAAGGTGATTCACGGCTGCAGGCCGGCGTGGACGGCCTGCGCCACTTCCAGCATGCGAGACTTGGTCATGCTGCCGGACAAGGCATACCCATAATGCCGATCGATCCAGTAAAACACGGCATTACCGTTTTTCTCCAGTAACTGAAATCCACCTTCCGGCTGCTGCCCTATTGTATGCCTGACCGTCAAAGTCAGCCGTTCGCCGGCTGCCGACTCGTACATCAATTGGGCCAGCGGCCCTTCCTCTCCAGGCAACAGGCGTCCGCCAAGCAGGGAAAATCCCTGATGCTGCAGATTGGGAGCGCGGATCGGTGCATTGAGCCGCTTGGATAGCCAGGCCAGCAAATGCCCCTGCTGCTCCACCGACACTTCCACCGGATGGCGCTTTTCCGCCACGAACAGCACATGCGCCGCCAGCGCGTTCCTGGCAAATGTCGCGGGACCGGACGCTGCCTGTGGCGGCGCCAGAACCCCATGTGCGAACCAGCCGGCGAGCAGGCCACATGCCAGGCAGGCAATTCCGGCTGCCAGCGAACGCATCATCGGCTGCGGTTTCAGGACCGCAGTCAGCTGCATGGGCACTGCTTCATTCATGACGCCATCGTACAGGCGATGCAAGACCTGGTTCTGTTCGCGCCATTGCCGTACCTGTTCCCGTGCCTGTGGCTGGCTCGCCAGATAGCCTTCGACTTGCGCCCGCCGGTCGGCATCGAGCTGCCCATCGACATAGGCATGCAAATCCATTTCGCCGATCGGTGTCGTCATTTCACTTGACCCTGCTTAAATAGGCTGGCGTGGCGGACATTTCCGTCTGTCCTGACAGTATCGCGCGCAGTTGACTGCGAGCGCGCGCCAGGCGCGACATGACCGTCCCGGCCGGCACGTCGAGAATCTGTGCAGCCTCGTGATAACTCATCTGCTCCAGGCCCACCAGCACCACCACAGCCCGGTGCTCGGGAGTCAGGCACGCCAGCGCTCGCTCCATGTCGATCTGCCAGCCATAATCATCCGTGCCGGCGGATTCCGGCATTACCGCTACCGCATCCATGGCTTGATCCTGCTGTCTGGAATTGCGTGCAGCTTCATTCAGGTACAGGCGATACAGGATGGTCATCAGCCACGGCACCAGATTCCCCTGGATACGGAACAGCCAGCGCCGCCGGAGCGCCCGCTCCAGCGTATCCTGCACGAGATCATCGGCCCAGGCCGCATTGCGGGTCAGCGCCCGGGCATAGCGCCGCAAGCGTGGGATCTGCAATGCCAATTCCTGGGAGAAATCGAGCATGGCTATCGCGCTCTCAGGGCTTGGCGACGTGCCACTGATTGTTGAGAAAGCCATCGCCCGTCTTGTCGCCCGGCTTCTGGTCCTTGACCCATGTATACAGCGGCTTGCCCTTGTAAGCCCATTGTTTCGAGCCATCGTCCCGGGCAATGACCGTATAGTCGCCCGAAGGCTTGTCGCCCGCCTTGGCGGTGAGCGGTGGCCAGTTGGTGGCACAAGGGCCGTTGCAGGCGCTCTTGTCACCGCTGTCGCGGTCGAAAGTGTAGAGAGTCATGCCAGCCTGATTGGTCAGCACGCCATCACTGGTCTTGACCGGAGCCTGGACACCAGCCATGGAAGCGCAGGCTGCCAGCAGCGCAGCCAGAAAAATGGAGAAAACGGCAGATATGGATTTCATGAAGTCCTCGCTTTTGGGTTGGTCAGGGCGCGGCAATTGTCGCCGCGCCCCTTGTAAACAACCGGGACTACCGAATTATTCCATCAGCATTGAAAAACTTTTTACAGTTCCCCGTAGGAATGAAGGCCCGACAGGAACATGTTGACGCCCAAGAAGGCAAAAGTCGTGACCAGCAGACCTACCAGCGCCCACCAGGCGGCGACCTGACCGCGCAATCCTTTCATGAGCCGCATATGCAGCCAGGCTGCATAGTTGAGCCAGACGATCAGCGCCCAAGTTTCTTTCGGATCCCAAGACCAGTAGCCGCCCCAGGCTTCGGCTGCCCACAGGGCGCCGAGGATGGTGGCGATCGTAAAGAACGCGAAACCCACCGCAATCGCCTTGTACATCACGTCATCCAGCAATTCCAGCGACGGCAACCGGTCGGCCAGAATGCCCTTGGATTTCAGCAGATAGGCGACCGACACCATCGCCGCCAGGGCAAAGGTGCCGTAGCCGATGAAATTGGCCGGCACGTGGATTTTCATCCACCAGCTTTGCAAGGCCGGCACCAGCGGCTGGATTTGCGCGGCATCACGGCTGACCGAGTACCACAACAGGAAGCCGACCGCCGCCGAAATGATCAGCAATACAAATCCTCCCAGCTGACGGGTGCGGTAATGTTCTTCGTAATACAGNNATATGGCCGACATCGCCGCCGACCAGATAAGACTCGTACCAGCGCACCAGCATGCCGGTGAAGCCCATGACCACTGCGGCCCAGCACAGCTTGCTGCCCAGCGCGCTGCCGGTTTCGGAGCGCACCAGCAAGCCGCCCAGGTAAAACAGGTTCGCCAGGAAAAACAGCATGCTCATCCACAGGATTGCCGACTGGCTCGACACCAGGTATTTGAGCAGGAATTTCTGGTCGGCCGCTTCCAGCGTCCCGCCATACAGGGCGACTGCCGACAGGCTCAGCAGCGCCAGCAAGGCCATCAGCCAGCGCACCGGCTTCCAGTACCAGCCCAGCCAGATAAAGGTGGGCGCCGACAGGATCAGGATGCCCTGTTCGTAATAATCCATGTAGGCGCTATAGCGTTGCAGCGCAAACAGCATACCCGCCATCACCCCTGCGGCATAGAGCCAGTCGAGGAGCGACAGTCGCTTGAAAAAACCGGGGGCCGGGGCATACGCCGAGGCAGTGTTCTGAGTCAGTTCCATGGTGATCCTCTGCTTGCCTGCCATTGATGTTGGTCTGGCAGCAAGCTGCATATCAGTTAGAAAGTTTTTCCGGCGCGGCAGCGCCGGTTTGCGTCAACTGCTGCCGCAATACCTCGAATTCCTTGTCAAAATCCAGGGTCTTGCGCTGCGCATTCATCGCCATGAGCGCCTGTGCATTGCCCGACTGACTGGATTTTACCCATATCCAGACGCGCCGTTCACGAATGTACAGCATGGCGAAAATCCCCAGCACCAGCAACAGGCAACCCAGATACACCACATTCTTCCCCGGTGAGCGCGTCACTTGCAGTACAGAAGCTTTGACTTCAGTAAAATCCTTGAGTTGCAGATAAACCGGCGCGCCATAAGCAAAAGAATCCGCCAGCGCGCTGGCCGCCAGCTGCATGAATTGCGCATTCTTTTCACTCGGCTCAGCCGGTTTCACGCCATCCTTGATCCGCGCTGTCTGCCACAGATCCCACAGGGTGCCGTTCAGAATTTTCATGAAAATTTCTGCCGCCTTTTCCTGCTGGGCGGATGGGACCTTTTGCAGGAATCGCGACACCGCGATATAACCGGCATCCTGCTCTACGCCGGCAAAAATTCCGAGGCCGCGTTGCGCCGATGCCTGCAATTGCTCGCGCAATTTCACCGTCTCCGCCGCCGTTCCCGGCAAGGCGCGTGCGGCATAGCGCTGCGCCGCCTGCGCGCGCAGTTCCGGATTCATGAGAGCGGCGCGCAAGCGCATCCATTCCGCCACCGAGTCGTTCTCATCCGCCGGAATCCTCAGATAACGGAAGTTCTCGCTCGGCGAATCGCGCATCCCGGCCAGAAACACTTCGCCTGCCGCGGTTTGCACCGGCAGCATGTAATTATGGAATTCGTGCGCCTGGCCGGTTTTGTCGCGCAATTTGTATTGCACGCTGGGGCCGATATTCCTGAATTCCTTGCCGTCCGCCCCTTTGGCCGCCGAGCCGAGCTGCTTGTTCAGACCGGCGGAAAAGCGTTCGTTGAAGGATTGATCGGGGTTGACCGCACGTACATCCTGGCCATCGTTGACCATGTTTTCAACATTGAATGGCCGAAAGCCGGACCATTCCACCGTGTAGTCTGCGCCCTGCAGTCCCGCTATCGGCGTCGATCCGCCCACTTCGCCGGCGATGGCAAATGTCGTCTGAGCGCTGCCGCTCATCGGATAGCCAAGCAACTTGAGCTTGCTGCCGCCGTCATCGAAGCTGGATTGGTAGAGCGCCATGCCTTTATGGATCAGCGGCTGGTTAACCTTGATGACGGTTGAAAAACGCTTGCCGGTATCGTGGTCGATCACCGTAACCTCGCTGGCAAAGAGTTTCGGCATCCCGGTCGAATAATGCTCGATGATGAACTTGTCGAGCTGGATCGTGAAAGGCAGATCCTGGATCAAGACTCCCTTGGCTCGCGGCAGAATCGCCGCATTGCTGCTGGCCCCCTCTGGAATGAAGGTGTTGCCGCGGAAGCTCGGGTTGCTTTCGCTGAGCCTGTGCCGGGCTGGTATCTGGGCGATGATGCCATTGCCGTCGAAAGGCGTCTTGCCATACACCGCTTCCTGGAAGCGAATCGGCAAATCGGAATCCAGCAAACCGCCGAGGCAGATGATGACGATGGCGCTGTGTGCAAAGATATAACCCCATTTGCTGGCACCGCCCCGCTTGGCAGTCACCAGGGCGGCCTCGCCCTTATTGACCACCTTCGTCTTGTAGCCGTCTTCGTGCAGCCGTCCCAGCGCATGCCGGATCAGTTCCGCCGGCGCCATGGCCGCCTGCCACTCGGCCTTGTGGTGGAAATTGCGCAAGGATTGCTCGCGCACGTTCTCACGCCAGCTGCGCGCATCCTTGAGCATCTTCGGCGCATTGCGCACGACGCACAGCGACGTCGACACCACCAGAAACGCCATGATGAGCAAGAACCACCAGGCCGAATACACTGCGTACAGCCCCAGCTTGCTGAACACCTCGAACCAGAACGGGCCGAACTGGTTGACGTAATTGTTCATCGGCTCATTCTGCTTGAGCACGGTGCCAATCACGGAAGCGATGGCAATCAGCGTCAGAAGGCTGATGGCGAAGCGCATCGACGAAAGCAATTCCACTGTATCGGCCAGCCAGCGGCGCCGGGTATTGAGCTGAAGCCCTGAAGTCGTTGTTTCCATTTTCTCTACAAAAAAGCAAAAGGGGTGGCTTGCGCCACCCCCTTCAACCCCTGAATTTTACTACGGTCGTTATTTCAAGCCCGCGATGTAATCCGCCACGGCCTGGATTTCGTCATCCGACAAGCGCTTGGAGATGGTCACCATCTGCGCGCTGTTCTTGCGTGCGCCGGAGCGGAAATTGGTCAGCTGGGCAGCAGTATAGTCCTGATGCTGACCTGCCAGTCGGGCGAATTGCGCCGGAATGCCAGCGCCAGTCGGGCTGTGGCAGCCGGCGCAAGCCGGCACGTTTTTCTCGGCGATGCCGCCACGGTAGATTTTCTTGCCGAGTTCGACTGTATCCTTGTTTTTGGCAGCGCCCGGCTTTGCCGCCTGCTGTTCCAGATAAGCCGAGATATTGCGAATATCGTCATCGTTCAGCGCCTTGGCGAACGTCGTCATGACCGGATTGGGGCGCTGCGGGCCCTTGAAATCCAGCAACTGCTTGACCAGATAAGCTTCATGCTGGCTGGACAGCTTCGGGTTTTGCGCAATGGTCGAATTGCCGGCGGGGCCATGGCAAGCCACGCAAGCCGTGATATTGCGGGCGGCATCGCCGCTGGAATAAAGCGCTTCGCCGCGCGCCGGGTCAGCCTTTTTGGCAACGGTATCGGCAGCGATCGCCATGGAAGACACGGCCAGCAAACCAACGCACAAGGATTTCACAAATGGAGAAAATTTCATTCAAACACCCTGAGACTTAATATTAATATTCTGGCCGTTTATACGGCGTTTTTGCCGTGCTCCGATAATTCCGCAAACGGCTTGTTTTGCAACGCAATAACCGCAACCCCTTATTGTACAATAGCTTTTCGGCATTTCGCCTGTTTCGCTGTATTTTCTGTTCTCCCTATGTCCCTACTTTGGCAAGCCCGCTTTTTCACTACCGTGAACCACTTGCGTGATTTGCCCAAAACGCAAATCCCGGAAATCGCTTTCGCCGGCCGTTCCAACGCCGGCAAATCAACGGCGATCAATACCTTATGCAACCAGAAAAAGCTGGCCTTTGCATCCAAAACGCCTGGGCGTACCCAGCATATTAATTATTTTTCAATCGGCGGCGCCCACGTCGGCCAGCACCGCAAGGATGCGGTCCGGGTCGATGAAATCCGTGCCTTGCTGGTCGATTTGCCGGGTTATGGCTATGCCGAAGTCTCCGGTTCGGCCAAGCTGCACTGGCAGCAATTGCTTGGTGATTACGTGCAGCGGCGCGAGCAATTGCGCGCCCTGGTCCTGATCGTCGATGCGCGCCGCCCCTTCACCGACCTGGATATCCAGATGCTGGAATGGTTTGCCCCTACCGGCAAACCGATCCATTGCATCCTGTCCAAGGCCGACAAGCTCAACCGCAACGAGCAAGCCAATGCCCTGCGTCAGGCGCGCACCCTGCTGGGCAGCTACGTCGATGAAGAAGGCAATCCCTTTCCCTTCACCGTGCAATTATTTTCTGCCCTGAAGCGCCAGGGGATCGAAGAAGCGGAGCAGCGCATCCTGGATTTGGCGGGGCTGACCAAGGACATATCGGCATCTGAGAACCACATTGCTGCTGGCGAGGTATCCGCAGCAGACGAGCCGCCTGCTGCTGCCGGAAATACCGATGAAACGGGCGAAAAAAAGCCCTGAAGAAAGGGGAGTATCTTCAGGGCATGAACGCCTTATCGCTTTTGCCACGATAGGCCCCGCTCAGGGAGGAGAAGCGGGAGGTGAACGAATCACCTGTTGCTCTGAGCCTGATATTTGCTAAAAGTTTCAATTGTTTTTCAAATTTCTTTAATATTTACAGCAACTAATTTCCTGTCTAGCCATGTCCACTACGTCCCATACCCCAGCCTTTCCCGCCATCCGCATGCGCCGTATGCGCAGGGATACGTTTTCCCGCGCCATGATGCGCGAGCATGCGGTTACCGCAGCCGACCTGATCTATCCGGTTTTCATCCTGGACGGCCAAAACCAGCGCCAGGCAGTCGGCTCGATGCCGGGCGTCGAGCGCCTGTCGGTCGATCAGCTGCTGCCGGTCGCGGAAGAATGCGTCAAGCTCGGTATCCCGGTGCTAGCATTGTTCCCGGTGATCGACCCCGCACTGAAAACGCCTGACGGCATCGAAGCCATCAATCCCGAGGGGCTGGTGCCGCGCGCGGTGCGCGAACTCAAGGAGCGTTTCCCGGAGTTGGGCATCCTCACCGATGTCGCGCTCGACCCCTATACCAGCCATGGCCAGGATGGCGTGCTCGACGACAGCGGCTATGTGCTGAATGACGAAACCCGCGAACTGCTGGTCCGGCAAGCCCTGGCCCAGGCCGATGCAGGCGTCGACATCGTTGCCCCATCCGACATGATGGACGGCCGCATCGGCGCCATCCGCGCCGCGCTCGAAGAGCGGCAGCATATCTATACCCGCATCATGGCGTATTCCGCAAAATACGCCTCCGCCTATTACGGCCCGTTCCGCGATGCAGTAGGTTCCGCCGCCAATCTCGGCAAAGGCAACAAGGCAACTTACCAGATGGATCCGGCCAACAGCGACGAAGCCCTGCGCGAAGTCGCGCTCGACCTGGCCGAAGGCGCCGACATGGTGATGGTCAAGCCCGGCATGCCTTACCTGGATATCGTACGCCGGGTCAAGGAGGAGTTCCGGGTGCCGACCTTCGCCTACCAGGTCAGCGGCGAATACGCGATGATCAAGGCCGCCGCGCAAAACGGCTGGCTCGACCACGACAAGGCCATGATGGAAGCCATGCTGTGCTTCAAGCGCGCCGGCGCCGATGGCGTGCTGACCTACTTCGCCCGAGACATCGCGCGCCTGCTGAAGGCTGGCTGATCACCCGAGCCAGGCCGTCGTCATTCATCATGGAGATCCTCTTCATCAGCGAACGTCCGGTCGAGCGCATCAGCGCAGCAGACGCCGGCAAGCTGCCGGACGACGGCTTCCTCTGGCTCGACGCCACCCACGATGAAGTGGCGGCCGATGTGCCGGCATGGCGCGCCGCGGTCGAACGACTTACCGGTGTGCTGCTGCACGACCTGCATGTCAGCGATGCTCTCAACCTCAGGCATCCGTCCTACTTCGACTCGACGCAAGACTATGAGCTGGTGGTGTTCCGCAAACTGGCGCTGACCAGGGAATCGGAAGGCGATGCCGGCGCACAGGCGGCTGCGGAAGCCGAAATCCGGCGCAAGATTCCGCCGGCGCTGACCAAGCTGGCCACCCAGCCGGTCAGCTTTCTGCTCACGGACCGCGTTCTTGTGACGGTCCATGGCGCACCGGGTCACACCATCGCTCAGGCCCGCAAGCGCCTGCTCGATTATCAGCCCAAGCCAGGCGCCAGCCATACCGGCCGGCCGCCAGCTTCGCCGCGGGAATTGATGTTGCGCCTGCTGAACGCGATGGTCGATCAATACCTGGAATTGCGCCAGCCGCTCACTACCCAGATCGACCGCTGGCAGCGCGCGCTGCTCAATCCGCGCCGCCCCTTCAGCGACTGGGTAGCGCTGCTCGACGCGCGCATCGAACTGCGCAAGCTCGACCTTCTTTGCGAAGAGCAGCGCGATGCGCTGCAGGAATTGCGCGACCATTTCGTCGATACCTGGCAGGAAGGCGACAACAGCCGCGCCAGGGATTTGCAACTGGTCCGCATCAACGACGTGATGGAACATGTCGCCCGCGTCCTGAACCATGCGCGCCGGCTCGAATTGTCGATCGAATCGGCGGTGCAGATCCATTTTTCGGCAATGGCGCATCGCACCAGCGAAATCATGCGTACCCTCACCGTCCTCACTGCGCTATTCATGCCGCTAACCCTGATCACCGGGATTTTCGGCATGAATTTCATCGACATGCCGCTGCTGAAAAATCCTGAAGGCTTCTGGATCACCATGGGCATGATGGGTGTCACCGTGACAGTTGCACTCCTGGTATTTCGCCGCAAGCGTTTTCTTGAGGACCGCGTCGCAGGCGGCCAGGAGCGCGGTCAATGAAGCGCTTCTAGCGCATCGCGTATCACCCCGCAATGCCCGCTCCTAGTACCGCGGTAATTGCTCGCGCTTTTCCGCGCGGGTACACTGCGATCATGATGTCTGATTTTGCGCAAGCCGGCCGCCGTGCTGCGCAGGATAGTTAGCATCTTGCTGCAGCCATGACTGCGGAGCCGTCATATGTCCACATATCGTCCGCAAACCACATCATGTTTATCTTTTTTTCAAACAAACTCGGTTGCCTGGGCTCGATCATCGTATCGATCCTGCTGAGCCTGCTGCTTTTATGGCTATTCAACGTGATTTAAGATAAAAAACGCCCGGAATTCCCGGGCGTTTTCTCGAAACGATCACTTGTTGGGTTGTGGCGTCAAGCGCAGATAAGGACGCGACGCGGTATACCCTTTCGGATATTTTTGTTTGATCACCGCTTCGTCCTGCACGGTCAGCGGGATGATTACATCGTCGCCGTCGCGCCAGTTGCCCGGGGTCGCCACCGTATACTTGTCGGTCAGTTGCAAGGCATCGATCACGCGCAGCACTTCGTCGAAGTTGCGGCCGGTGCTCATTGGATAAGTGATGGTCAAGCGGATTTTCTTCTTCGGATCGATGACAAACAGCGAGCGCACCGTGGCGGTTTCCGACTGGTTTGGATGGATCATGTCATACAGTGTGGAAACCGTCTTGTCGGCGTCGGCGATGATTGGAAAACCAACCACCGTCTTCTGCGTTTCTTCGATATCCTTGATCCAGTCCTTGTGCTTGTCCGCCGGATCGACCGACAAGGCAAGCGCCTTGACATTGCGCTTGGCGAATTCATCCTTCAGTTTTGCCGTCAAGCCTAGTTCAGTGGTGCAAACAGGAGTGAAATCGGCCGGATGGGAAAACAGCACCACCCAGGAATCGCCAGCCCACTCGTGGAACTTGATCTTGCCGATGGAAGAATCCTGCTCGAAATCAGGTGCGGTATCGCCCAGATGCAAACTCATGTCATGCTCCTTATGCGGTTAATTGTGTGAAAACAATATAACGGCACTCCGGCAGCAAGCCAACGATAATTATCAACTTTGCAAATTACATTTTGCTATATCCCGTTGATCCGCTCCAGGGAACGCAGAAAACGCTCGGCATTCTGAAAGCCGATTACGCGTCCCTTCGGGATTTCGGCGCCCTGCCGGTCAAAAAAGATAATGCCGGGCGGTCCGAACAATTTGAAGCGCTTGAGCAGCGCCTTGTCGTCATCATTATTCGCGGTCACATCCGCCTGCAGCAATACCATCTGGTCTAGCTGTTTCTGAACGCGAGGGTCGGCGAAGGTGAATTTCTCCATTTCCTTGCAAGAGACGCACCAGTCGGCGTAAAAATCGAACATGACGGTCTTGCCCTTCGCCTGCGCCACAGCGGCCTCCAGCTCGGCCAGCGATTTCACGCGGCGGAATTCGACATGGCGGACTTCCGTGCCGCGCAAGCTTGCCAGCGGTGCCAGAGGATCGCTGGCGCCCGTGGCCGCGCCTGTCAGCTGAAGCGCTCCCAGGACGACGAACAACAGCCCGCAAGTCTTGGCCAGCCAGCCGGCGCGCCTGCTCCACAACAGGAATGCGCCATAGCCCCCCGCCAGCAGCGCCCAGCCCAGCATTTGCGCATTCACAGGCAACAGGGAAGAAACCATCCACAAGGCCATTGCCAGCATCAGCACGCCGAAGAAGCGCTTCACTTCCACCATCCAGGCGCCGGCACGCGGCAACAGGGCACCGGCCGAAACGCCTACCAGCAGCAAGGGAACACTCATGCCGGCTGCCATCGCAAACAAGGCGCTGCCACCGATCAGCACATCGCGCGTCTGGCTGATATAAATCAGCGCCCCTGCCAGCGGTGCAGCCACGCACGGGCCGACAATCAACGCCGACAGCGCGCCCATGGCGAATACACCAGCCAGCTTGCCGGCAGACTGCTTCTCCGAGACCCGTAACAGCCGGACCTGGATAAAAGCGGGCATTTGCATTTGATAGACGTCAAACATGGCTAGCGCAAACGCGCCCATCAGCAAGGCAAAACCGATCAGTATCTCGGGTCGCTGCAACGCTGCGGCCAGTCCTTCGCCGATCAGTCCGGCGGCTACTCCCAGCGCGGTATACACCACCGCCATGCCGAACGAATAAGCCAGCGACAACAGGAAGGCCCGCTTGCGGGTAGTCTGCGCCCCCTCGCCGACGATGATCGACGACAGGATCGGCACCATCGGCAGCACGCATGGCGTGAATGCCAGGCCCAGCCCAAGAATCAGAAACAAGGGCACGATCGCCAGCAACTTGCCGCTCTTTAGCGCAGTCTCGATCCGCCCCATTTCCGATTCCTGCGCAATCGCAGGAGCAGCAGCAGATGCAGCCACTTGTAGCAAGACAGCCGGATCGAGTTCGGCGATCGATTCCATCGGCGCGTAGCACAGACCCTTGTCGGCGCAGCCCTGGCTATAGACCTTCAGCCGGAAGGCGGATGCCGCCTGTACCGGCAGGATTACCTTCACGGCATCGCGATAGGTTTCGACATCTTTCTGGAAGGTCTCATCGAACTTGACCTTACCCTGCGGGAGTGCGGGTGCGCCGAGAGCAGCTCCTTCCGCCTTGAAATCGAAGCGTTCGCGGTACATGTAGTAGCCGTCTGCGATGACGAAATGCACTTCAATGGTAGCCGCATCCTTCATCCGGGCAGAAAACTTGAATGCCTGATCCGGCGGCAGGTAATCGTCTTCGGCCTGCGCGCCCCCTGCCGCCAGCATCAAGACGCTCACGAGCATTGTGCGCAGCAAGGCGCTGAAGAAAATAACAAGTCGCTCAGACATCGATATCCTTTTGGGTTTCCTGTGCAATCCAGGCCAAGTAAGGCGGCCAGCCGGCGCTCGGCGGGAGTGCGATGATTTCCGGGATTTCATACGGATGGTTCTTGCGGATGGCCGCTTCCAGTTCGGCATAGCGGGCCTGCACTGTCTTGATCAGCAAAGTGGTCTCTTCGGCATGCTCAATCGTCCCCTGCCAGCAGTAGATCGAGCGCACGCCCGGCAGGCAATTGACGCAGGCCGCCAGCCGCGTCTCGACCAGGATGCGCGCAAGGCTCTCTGCGCTGGCCGCATCCGGCATGTTCGTCATCACAAGCAACACCGATTCCATCTTCATTCCAGGGGCCGCTCAGGCGGCGTCAATTCAGCAGGCGGCGGCGGGTCAGGATTGCGGCGAGGTAGAAAGCGCCGACACTGTAAAACAGCAGGATCAGCAAATTGAATGCAATCCGATCCGGCCAGCCGCCGAGGATCAGCGGCCGCACCAGTTCGACAGCGGCGCGTAAGGGCAGGTATTGCGATAGCCGTTCCAGCCAGTGCGGCAACTGAGTGACGGGGTAGTATACTCCCGACAGAAAAATCATGGGCGTCAGCACCAGGGTGAAGTAATAAGTGAAAAAATCATAACCCCTGGCCAGGGCGTTAATTACCAGTCCGATCGCGGAAAAACACATCCCGGTAAGGAACAGCAGCGGCAGAACCAGTACGATTGCCGGATGCAGGCCGATGCCGAGCGCGAATATCACCGCAAGGATCGCCACGCCGGAAAATAGCGATTTGGTCGCGGCCCACAATGCCTCCGCCAGCAGCACATCATCCAGCGACAGCGGAGCGTTCATCAGCGCTTCCCATGTCTTTTGCACATGCATGCGAGAGAATGCCGAATACAGCGCCTCGAAAGAGGCCGCCATCATGATCGACATGCAGATCGATCCCGATGCCAGATAATGAAGATAAGGTATGCCGTCAATGCTCTTGAGGAGTCCGCCCAGACCATAGCCGAACGCGATCAGGGTAATCAGGGGGTCGGCGATATTTCCCAGCACGCTGGCCTTGGCGAGTTTTTTCCAGACCATGAAATTGCGCCGCCAGATCGGCACAAAACGCAGAGTAAACTGCGGGAGTCGATATACGGGGTCCGCCATCCTAATCTCGCATTTCCCTGCCGGTGAGTTTGAGGAACAGATCTTCCAGATTGGCCGGCCGGTGCAGATAGCGTACCCCTTGCATTCCCTGCAGACCCGTCAGCATGGCTTGCGCATCGTTGGTATAGCAGAACACCGTTTCGCCGCTGACTTCCAGCCGCGCGGACTTCCCGCGCCCTTCGTTCTCTGCCCAGGCCATTGCATTATCACCGTAGACCTCAACCACTTCCGATTCGATATGGCGGGCGATGAGCTCACGCGGTTCGCCCTCCGCGATCAATTTTCCATGGTCGATCACCGCTAGCCTGTTGCACAACCGTTCGGCTTCATCCATGAAATGCGTGGTTAGCAAAATCGTCTTGCCTTCGGCTAGCAGTGTTCTCAGGCGGTCCCAGATCATATGGCGGGCTTGCGGATCCAGGCCAGTGGTCGGCTCATCCATGAAAATCAAATCAGGATCGTTGATCAGCGCCCGCGCCAGGGTAAGGCGACGCTTCATGCCGCCCGACAGTTCGCCGATGCGCGCCTTGCCCTTGGCCGTCAGATTAGAGAATTCCAGCAAGGATGGAATACGCGCCGTGATCGTCGCGTCATCCATGCCGAAGTAACGTCCGTAGACGAGCAGGTTCTCGGCAACCGTGAAATCCGGATCGAGATTATCCCCCTGCGGCACGACGCCTACGCGTTGGCGCGCCTCACGCGCTTCCAGCGGCACATTCCTTCCGACCAGTGTAATGCTGCCTGCGTCCGGCGCTGTCAGGCCAAGACAGAGACGCAAGGTCGTGGTTTTGCCCGCGCCATTCGGGCCAAGCAAACCGTAACACTCTCCACGCCGCAGTGAAAAGGACAAGCCATCGACCACTGCAATCTTGTCTTCTCCCTTGCCATAGGACTTGCACAGGTTTTCTACCGAAAGGATGACTGATTCACGCATGTTGGGTTGGCTTGCGATAAACACCGCTCATATTGCCACAGATAGAGGGATGCATAAAAAACAAAAGCCAGGCATGACCTGGCTTTTTGCATTAACGCAGAGAGCAGCGACGATATTATTCGGCGCTGGTGTCTTCGACAGCTTCGGTGATTTCCGGACGGTCGACCAGTTCGATAAACGCCATCGGCGCGTTATCGCCTTGACGGAAGCCCATCTTCAGGATGCGCAGGTAACCGCCATTACGGTTGGCATAACGCGGGCCCAGTTCGGCGAACAGCTTGATGACGATTTCACGATCGCGCAGGCGGTTGAATGCCAGGCGCTTGTTGGCCAGCGAATCGGTCTTGCCCAGGGTCAGAATCGGCTCGACGACGCGGCGCAGTTCCTTGGCTTTCGGCAGAGTGGTCTTGATGGCTTCATGACGCAGCAGGGAAACGGTCATGTTGCGCAGCATTGCCAGACGGTGCGCGGAAGTGCGGTTCAGTTTACGGAGGCCGTGACGGTGACGCATGGTATTTCCTTTCAGTTATCAGTTTAAATCCAGCTCTTCTATCGGCTATGCTCAATGTGCAGCCGCGGGCCGGTGAAAATCAATTGGACTACTACAGCATCATGCCGGGACCGGCTAGCGGCCCCGGCGTGATCATTACTTCTCCAGACCGGCCGGCGGCCAGTTCTCGAGCTTCATGCCGAGGGTCAAACCGCGCGAAGCCAGCACTTCCTTGATTTCGTTCAGGGATTTGCGGCCCAGGTTCGGGGTCTTCAGCAATTCGTTTTCACTACGCTGGATCAGGTCGCCAATGTAGTAGATATTTTCTGCTTTCAGGCAGTTCGCCGAACGCACGGTCAGTTCCAGATCATCCACCGGACGCAACAGGATCGGATCGACCGACGGAGCGCGCGACGGTGCTTCGGCGGCGGCTTCGGTGCCTTCCAGGGCGGCGAACACGTTCAACTGGTCAACCAGCACGCGGGCCGACTGGCGGATCGCTTCTTCCGGAGAAATCACGCCATTGGTTTCGATATTGATGACCAGCTTGTCGAGGTCGGTACGCTGTTCAACGCGAGCCGATTCGACCGCATAGGAAACACGGCGCACCGGCGAGAACGAGGCATCGAGAATGATGCGGCCGATGGTCTTGTTGGCATCTTCCGACAGGCGACGCACGTTACCCGGCAAATAACCGCGGCCTTTTTCAACCTTGATCTGCATGTCCAGCTTGCCGCCGGCAGTCAGATGAGCGATCACGTGATCCGGGTTGATCAGCTCGACGTCGTGCGGCAGGTCGATATCCGAAGCCAGAACAGCGCCGTCGCCTTCCTTCTTCAGGTTCAGCGTGACTTCGTCGCGGTTGTGCATTTTGAAGACCACGCCTTTGAGGTTCAGCAGCAGGTCGACCACGTCTTCCTGAACACCGTCGAGCGACGAGTACTCATGCACCACGCCGGCAATCGTCACTTCGGTCGGCGCATAGCCGACCATCGACGACAGCAGCACGCGACGCAGAGCGTTGCCGAGCGTGTGGCCATAGCCGCGCTCGAACGGCTCCATGACGACCTTGGCATGGCCAGGGCCGAGCGCCTCGACTTCAATAATACGGGGTTTCAACAAGCTGTTTTGCATGGAAGAATGTCCTTTTCAATACCCTCGGCTCGTTACACCGATAAGGCTGATGGAGTAGATCAACTAGTGTGAGGCAAGAGACTAAACTGCTTGGGGACAGAGACCCAAAAGCTGGATCGCTGTCCCCAATTGAAGCAAATAACTGTATTAACGCGAATACAATTCGACGATCAGCGATTCGTTGACGTCGTTGGCGATTTCACTACGGTCCGGAGCCGACTTGAAGGTACCTTCCATCTTCTTGGCATCGACCGATACCCACGACGGCAAGCCGACTTGTTCAGCCAGCGACAGTGCTTCGACGATACGGGTCTGCTTCTTGGCTTTTTCACGCACGGCAACCACGTCGCCTGCCTTCACTTGATAGGAGGCGATGTTGACGACGGTGCCATTGACGGTGAAAGCCTTGTGGCTAACCAGCTGGCGCGCTTCAGCGCGAGTCGAACCAAAACCCATGCGATAAGCGACGTTGTCCAGGCGCTGTTCCAGCAATTTCAGCAGGGTTTCGCCGGTATTGCCCTTGCGACGCTCGGCTTCGGCGAAATAGCGGCGGAACTGGCGCTCCAGAATGCCGTACATGCGCTTGACCTTTTGCTTTTCGCGCAACTGGTTGCCATAGTCGGAAGTACGGGCGCCCGATGTGCGGCCATGCTGACCAGGCTTCGAATCGAGCTTGCACTTGGAGTCCAGAGAGCGACGGGCGCTTTTCAGGAACAGGTCGGTGCCTTCGCGACGGGAGAGTTTAGCTTTGGGTCCGATATAACGTGCCACGGTGTTTTCCTTTGTTTATCAATGACGCCCCGAGCCTCGACAGGCCAGGCGCTAGTTTGACTGACCAGCAATCAAACGGTGGGCTTAAGACAAAACCCGCTAGACTAGCCAGCGGGCAATTTACTGCAAACCGCAAATTATAACTTAAATGCGGCGACGCTTCGGCGGACGGCAACCGTTGTGCGGTACCGGCGTCACGTCCTGGATCTGGGTGATCTTGATACCCAGGTTATTCAGTGCGCGCACAGCCGATTCACGGCCCGGGCCCGGGCCCTTGATGCGCACTTCCAGGTTCTTCACGCCGCATTCCTGCGCAACCTTGCCAGCGGCTTCAGCTGCAACCTGGGCTGCAAAGGGAGTCGACTTACGCGAACCCTTGAAGCCGGCGCCACCCGAAGTCGCCCACGACAGAGCATTGCCCTGACGGTCGGTGATCGTGATGATCGTGTTGTTAAAGGAAGCGTGGATATGCGCAATGCCTTCAGCAACGTTCTTTTTAACTTTCTTGCGCACGCGTGCTGCGGCGGCGCTATTTGGTGCTTTTGCCATGATGGTTTTCCTTGAATCCGACTAGGTGCCTGGATTATTTCTTCAGCGATTGCGCTGCCTTGCGCGGGCCCTTGCGGGTACGAGCATTGGTGCGGGTGCGTTGGCCGCGGCATGGCAAACCCTTGCGATGACGCATGCCACGGTAGCAACCGAGGTCCATCAAACGCTTGATGTTCATCGACAACTCACGGCGCAGATCGCCTTCGACAACAAACTTGCCGATTTCATCGCGCAGCTTTTCCAGCTCGTTGTCGTCCAGGTCCTTGACCTTCTTGTTGGTCGGAACGCCAGTCTTGGTGCAGATATCTTCTGCGCGGGGACGGCCAATACCATAGATGGCGGTCAAGCCGATCACGGTGTGCTGATGGTTGGGGATATTGACCCCTGCGATACGTGCCATTCGTTATTCCTCGATCAATAACGTTAGTTAACCCTGGCGCTGCTTATGACGCGGCTCGGTGCAGATCACACGAACAACGCCTTTGCGCTTGATAATTTTGCAGTTGCGGCAGATCCGCTTTACGGATGCGAGCACTTTCATTTTTGCCCTCTTTCTTTCATTTTCTAAAACATCGCGGGACGGTGTGATGCAATACAGCCCCAATCCATCATTACTTGGTGCGGAATACGATACGCGCACGACTCAAGTCATACGGCGTCAACTCCACCGTTACCTTATCTCCGGGCAAAATGCGGATGTAATTCATGCGCATTTTGCCAGAGATATGGCCAAGTACGACATGACCGTTTTCCAGCTTGACCCTAAACGTTGCATTCGGAAGGTTTTCCAGGACCTCGCCCTGCATCTGAATTACGTCATCTTTTGCCATGCGTCTAGCTCATTCTCCTGCCAGCTCAACGTAGCGGCAGGCCACCCTTGAAATTAGCCTTGCGCAGCAGCGATTCATATTGCTGCGACATTACATAATTTTGCACTTGCGCCATGAAATCCATGGTCACCACCACGATGATCAGCAACGAGGTGCCACCAAAGTAAAACGGCACTTGCCACTTTGCGATCAGGAACTCAGGCAACAGGCATACCAGCGTGATATACACAGCACCAACCAGGGTCAGGCGTGTCAGGATCTTGTCGATATACCGCGCAGTCTGCTCACCTGGACGAATACCTGGCACAAAAGCACCGCTCTTCTTCAGGTTGTCAGCCGTTTCCTTGCTATTGAATACCAGTGCGGTATAGAAAAAGCAGAAGAACACGATTGCAATGGCATACAGCAAGGCATGAATCGGCTCGCCCGGCGCCAGTGACGCTGCCAGATCCTTCAGGAAGCGCACCACCGGATTTGTCGTGTCACCCGAAGTAAACCAGCTGGTGATCGTCGCCGGAAACAAGATGATCGACGATGCAAAGATCGGCGGAATCACACCCGACATGTTCAACTTCAACGGCAGGTGACTGCTCTGACCACCGTAAACTTTATTGCCAACCTGGCGCTTAGCATAATTGACGAGGATCTTGCGCTGCCCGCGTTCGATAAACACGACCAGGTAAGTCACCGCAACAGCCAGTACGCAAATCACGATCGCCGACAGGGCATTCATGGAACCGGTTCTCACCAGTTCAAACAAACCGCCCAGAGCGCTTGGCAAACCAGCAGCAATACCGGCAAAAATGATAATCGAAATGCCGTTACCCAGTCCACGCTCGGTAATCTGCTCGCCCAGCCACATGAGGAACATGGTGCCTGTTACCAGGGTAACCACAGACGTCATGCGAAAAGCGGGGCCCGGATCCAGCACCAGACCGGCTTGCGACTCCAGAGCAACTGCGATGCCGAAAGCCTGGAACATTGCCAGCAACAGCGTGCCGTAACGGGTGTATTGCGTAATCTTGCGACGGCCGGATTCGCCTTCCTTCTTGAGCGCTTCCAGCTGCGGCGAGACCACCGTCAGCAACTGCATGATGATCGATGCCGAAATGTACGGCATGATTCCCAGTGCAAAAATCGTGAAGCGTGACAAGGCGCCGCCGGAAAACATGTTAAACATACCCAGGATACCGCCCTGGTTTTGCTTAAACAGTTCAGCCAGCTGTGTCGGATCAATGCCCGGCACCGGAATGTGTGCACCAATACGGTACACCACCAATGCGCCCAGCAGGAACCACAGGCGTCCCCACGGGAAGCCGCTTGCCGAGCGCTTGGCGAGTTGAGGAGCAGCAGCCAATTCTTACCCCCGGTTAGCCGATACTTTACGCAACAGAGCCACCAGCGGCTTCGATCGCAGCCTTCGCACCCTTGGTTGCGGTAACGCCCTTCAGGGTGATTTTCTTGCTGATTTCACCGGCCAGAATCACACGCACTGCGCGTGCCAGCTCGCCGACCAAGCCAGCTTGTTTCAGTGCCAGGATATCCACTTCCGCAACGGGCAGCTTGTCGAGATCGCCCAGGCGAACTTCCGCCTTGTACGGGGCTGCTAGCGACTTGAAGCCACGCTTCGGCAGGCGGCGTTGCAGCGGCATTTGACCGCCTTCAAAACCGACCTTGTGGAAACCGCCGGAGCGGGATTTCTGACCCTTGTGGCCGCGGCCGGCAGTCTTGCCCAGGCCCGAACCGATACCGCGACCGACGCGACGCTTGGCGTGCTTAGCGCCGTCTGCCGGTTGAATGTTATTCAATTCCATGGTTTGCTCCACTCGTAAGCGCAACGCTTACGAGATCACTTTCACGAGATACGAAACCTTGTTGATCATGCCGCGTACAGCAGGAGTATCCTGCAGTTCCGAAACGGAATTCACGCGACGCAGGCCCAGACCACGCACGGTTGCGCGATGATCCTGACGTGTGCCGATCAAACCCTTGACCAGTTTCACTTTGACGGTATTTGCCATATCGATCACCTTAACCCAGAATTTCTTCGACGGACTTGCCGCGCTTGGCAGCGATTTCCGACGGAGTGTTCATCTTGGACAGGCCATTGATGGTCGCACGCACCATGTTGTACGGGTTGGTCGATCCATTCGACTTTGCCACCACGTTGGTCACGCCCATCACTTCGAAAATTGCGCGCATCGGGCCGCCGGCGATCACGCCGGTACCTTCCTTCGCCGGCGCCATCAGCACCGAGGAGGCGCCATGCTTGCCGTTGACGGTATGCTGCAGCGTGCCGTTCTTCAAGGTGACCTTGATCATCTTGCGGCGCGCTTCTTCCATTGCCTTTTGCACGGCGACCGGAACTTCCTTCGACTTGCCCTTGCCCATGCCGATGCGGCCATCGCCATCACCGACCACGACCAGCGCAGCGAAACCCATGATACGGCCGCCCTTCACCACTTTGGTGACGCGGTTGACCGCAATCATCTTCTCGCGCATGCCGTCATCGGGCTTGTCGCTTTGCTGCTTTGCTTGCATCTTTGCCATGACGATTCTTCCTTAGAACTTCAGACCGGCTTCACGGGCAGCTTCAGCAACTGCCTTGATGCGGCCGTGATAACGGAAACCGGAGCGGTCGAATGCGACTTCGGCGATACCGGCTTTCAAAGCCTTCTCGGCGACGCGCTTGCCAACCAGGGCAGCTGCAGCGGTATTGCCGCCGGCGCCAGACTGGCCAGCCAGTTGCTGGCGCACTTCCGCTTCCAGGGTCGAGGCCGAAGCCAGCACTTTTGCGTCCGGACCAATGATGCTTGCATAAATATGCAAGTTGGTACGGTGCACTGCAAGGCGGTTCACCTTGAGCTCTGCGATCTTGGCGCGGGTTTGCGTTGCGCGGCGCAGACGTGATTGTTTCTTGTCCATCATCAGCCCCTATTACTTCTTCTTGGTTTCTTTGATGATTACCACTTCGTCCGCATAACGGACGCCCTTGCCCTTGTAAGGCTCGGGGCTGCGGTAAGCACGAACTTCGGCGGCCACTTGACCAACGCGCTGACGGTCGGAACCCTTGATCAGGATTTCAGTCTGCGATGGGGTTTCGCACTTGACGCCAGCAGGCATCTGGTGGACAACCGGGTGCGAAAAGCCCAGCGACAAGTTGAGCTTGTCGCCTTGGGCCTGAGCACGGTAACCCACGCCAACCAGGGTCAGCTTGCGCTCAAAGCCCTTGGTTACACCGGTAACCATGTTGTTGACCAGTGCGCGCAGCGTGCCGGACATGGCATTGGCTTCACGGGTTTCGTTGGCCGGTTCGAATTTCAGGGTGCCATTGTCATTCTGAACCTTGACCAGGCCATTCAGCGCCTGAGTCAGGGTGCCCAGGGGACCCTTTACGGAGATCTGCTCTGCGCTGATGGCGACTTCGGCGCCCTGCGGCAGTGCGATCGGCATTTTACCTACACGAGACATTCTGTACTCCTTATGCCACGTAGCAAATGACTTCGCCACCGACACCGGTCGCGCGCGCTTTGCGGTCAGTCATGACGCCCTTCGGGGTCGACACGATGGCAACACCCAGACCGTTCATGACGCTTGGAATATCGTCCTTGCCTTTATAGATGCGCAGACCGGGACGGGATACCCGCTCCAGGCGCTCGATGACAGGACGGCCTGCATAATATTTCAAGCCGATTTTCAGTTCGGCCTTGCCGCCGGCTTCAGCCACGGCAAAATCTTCGATGTAACCTTCAGCCTTCAACACATCGGCGATAGCAACCTTCACTTTGGAAGACGGCATTACCACGGTGGACTTCTGCACACCTTGCGCGTTGCGAATGCGGGTCAGCATATCGGCGATAGGATCGCTCATACTCATTGCATCTTCTCCTATTACCAGCTTGCTTTAGTCATACCCGGAATCTCACCACGCATGGCGATTTCACGGAGCTTGATACGGCCCAGACCGAACTTGCGGAAAGTGCCACGAGGACGACCAGTCAGTGCGCAGCGATTACGCTGGCGAGTCGGATTGGCATTACGCGGCAGTGCCTGCAACTTCAGACGTGCTTCGTAACGTTCTTCTTCCGATTTGGATTGATCGTCGATGATTGCCTTCAACTCGGCGCGCTTGCCGGCATATTTCTTTACCAGGTCGGCGCGCTTTTGTTCACGGTTAATCAGTGCCAGTTTTGCCATGGCAACCTCAGTTTCTGAACGGAAATTTAAATGCGGCGAGAAGCGCTTTGGCTTCGTCGTCGGTCTTCGCGGTGGTGGTGATGCTGATGTTCATACCACGCAGTGCATCGATCTTGTCGTACTCGATCTCGGGGAAAATGATCTGCTCTTTCACACCGATGTTGTAGTTGCCACGACCATCGAATGCACGACCGGAGACGCCACGGAAGTCACGCACACGCGGCAGCGCCACGGTGATCAGACGATCCAGGAATTCGTACATTTGGGCGCCGCGCAGGGTCACCATGCAACCGATCGGATAACCTTCACGGATCTTGAAACCCGCGATAGCCTTGCGAGCCTTGGTAACGACCGGCTTTTGACCTGCAATTTTGGTCAGATCGCCAACCGCATGCTCGATCACCTTCTTGTCGGCGACCGCTTCGGAGAGACCCATGTTCAGGGTGATCTTGGTCAGGCGCGGGACTTCCATTACCGACTTGTAACCAAACTTGCTGGTCAGGTCGGCAACGACTTTTTCTTTATAAAATTCTTGGAGACGTGCCATGATCTTTACACCTTCACGACTTCGCCGCTGGACTGGAAGACGCGGACTTTCTTGTCGCCCTCGGTCTTGTAGCCCACACGATCAGCCTTGCCAGCCGCGGCATTAAACAATGCAACGTTGGACACATGAATTGGCATCAGCTTGTCGACGATGCCGCCAGTTGCGCCGGTCATCGGGTTCGGCTTGGTCGCTTTCTTAGCGACATTCACACCTTCTACCACGACATAATTGGCATCTACACGCTGCTGGACGACGCCGCGCTTGCCTTTGTCTTTGCCGGTCAGGACGATTACCTCGTCGTTTTTACGAATCTTGCTCATGACGACTCCTTACAGAACTTCAGGTGCCAGGGAGACGATTTTCATGAAGCGCTCGGTACGCAGCTCACGAGTCACCGGCCCAAAAATACGGGTACCGATCGGCTCGAGCTTGGCGTTCAACAAGACTGCAGCATTGCCATCGAACTTCACCAGCGAACCATCCTGGCGACGCACGCCCTTGGCGGTACGCACAACCACGGCGTTGTAGATTTCGCCTTTCTTGACGCGACCACGCGGCGCAGCGGCTTTCACCGTGACCTTGATGACGTCGCCAATGCTGGCATAGCGGCGCTTGGAACCACCCAGCACCTTGATGCACATGACTTCACGCGCACCGGTATTGTCGGCCACTTCGAGCCGGCTTTCAGTTTGAATCATGATGTTTTCTTTCCCAACTTAACCCGGATTCCGCACAATGCAGCATCACGGTCAGTCTTGGTCCCGTCGCCAACCCTGCAATACAAGGCCGCCGATTGGGTGGACAATTCCAAAACTCTTGCTAAGACGATTATTACAAACTGCAGAGCTTTACTAACTACAAATTCTTGCAAATGACTTTACAAGAACCAAGCCCAGCATTATGTCACCAAAATGCAGGGCACACAAGCTTTTTCTAAAAAATTAGGGAAAGAACAGTAATTTGCTCTTTCCCATAATTTCCATATTGCTGTGGACTGAGCAATCCGGCACGCGGGGCACTTTTTAAACCCAGTCCTTACTTTGAAGTGTTGGGGACAGAGTACCGCTCTACTTATCTCTTTCCCGCAACACTTAAATTTAAACTACTTGGGCGACTTGGACGACACGCGTTACGGTCCAGGCCTTGGTCTTCGAAATCGGGCGACCCTCCTGGATTTCCACGATATCGCCGGCTTTCGCCTGGTTGCCTTCATCATGCGCATGATACTTGTTCGAGCGCATGATGATTTTGCCGTACAGCGGATGCTTGACGCGACGCTCGATCAGCACGGTCACCGTCTTGTCCATCTTGTCGGAGACCACCTTGCCAACCAAGGTGCGCTTCAGCGCGGGTTTCACTTGATCGTTCATTATTTGGCGTCCTTCTGGTTCATGACGGTTTTCACGCGTGCGATGTCGCGGCGTACTTTCTTCAACTGGGCAGTATTGTTCAGTTGTTGAGTCGCCACCTGCATGCGCAGGCTGAATTGCGCCTTCAGCAGCTCGTTGAGTTCCTTCTTCAGCGCTGCTTCGTCCTTGCCGCGGAGTTCAGATGCTTTCATGTTTCACTCCAATTATTGGCCGACTTGGCGAACGACAAAAGTCGTTGTCAGCGGCAGTTTAGCGGCGGCCAAGCGGAACGCTTCGCGCGCCAGCGCTTCGTCGACGCCATCCATCTCGTACAGTACCTTGCCCGGCTGAATTTCAGCGACATAGTACTCCGGATTACCCTTACCGTTACCCATACGGACTTCAGCCGGCTTGTTCGAAATCGGCTTGTCCGGGAAGATACGGATCCAGATACGGCCGCCACGCTTGATGTGACGGGTCATGGCGCGACGCGCTGCCTCGATCTGACGGGCAGTGATGCGGCCACGGCCGACCGCCTTCAGGCCAAACTCGCCGAACGAGACGGCAGTGCCGCGCTCGTGCGAGATGCCCTTGTTGCGGCCCTTTTGCTCTTTGCGATATTTTCTGCGTGCTGGTTGCAGCATGATTATTCTCCTGCTTTCTCAGCCGGGGCAGCGCCTTCCGGCTTCTTGGCACGAACCCGCTTGGCGCCAGGAGCAGCTGCACCAGGTGCACCTGCAGGAGCCTGGCCTTCGGGACGGGCAGTGCGTGGGCGGCTGCCCGGCTTGCCATCGTCACGACGCGGACCGCGACGCTTCTTGTCTTCTTCGACCGGGGACTCAATGGTCGGAGCTTCGCCGGAGGCGAGACGATCGCCGCGATAAACCCAAACCTTGATGCCGATGATGCCGTAAGTCGTTTCCGCTTCGCCGAAACCGTAATCGATATCAGCGCGCAGGGTGTGCAGAGGCACACGGCCTTCACGGTACCATTCGGTACGGGCGATCTCAATGCCATTCAGACGACCGGACGACATGATCTTGATGCCCTTGGCACCCAGACGCATGGCGTTCTGCATCGCACGCTTCATGGCGCGACGGAACATGATGCGCTTTTCGAGCTGTTGCGCGATCGAATCGGCAATCAGTTGCGCATCAATTTCCGGCTTGCGGATTTCTTCGATGTTGACGTGCACGGGCACGCCCATCATCTTGCCCAGTGCCGACTTCAGCACCTCGATGTCCTCGCCCTTCTTGCCGATCACAACACCCGGACGGGAGCTGAAAATCGTGATGCGGGCGTTCTTGGCAGGACGCTCGATAACGACACGGCCGACCGAGGCGTTCTTCAGTTTCTTCTTCAGGTAATCGCGTACCTTCAGGTCTTCGTTCAGCATGCTGGCGAAGTTGCTGTTGCCGGCATACCAGCGCGAACCCCAGTCCCGCGTCACTGCAAGACGGAAACCGGTTGGATGAATCTTCTGTCCCATCGTGACTCCTTAGTTACCGACAGTCACGTAAATGTGACAGGATTGTTTGGAAATACGATCACCCCGGCCTTTTGCACGCGCAGTGAAGCGCTTCAGAACCGTACCTTGTTCGACATAGATCGTCTTGACTCTCAACTCGTCGATGTCGGCGCCATCGTTATGCTCGGCATTCGCGATTGCGGATTCCAGCACCTTCTTGATGATCGTCGCACCCTTTTTCGGGCTGAAAGCCAGGATATTCAAGGCTTGCTCGACTTTTTTGCCGCGAATCAGATCTGCAACCAAGCGGCCCTTTTGTTCCGACAGGCGTACGCCGCGGAGAATAGCTTTAGTTTCCATCATCGCACCTTATTTCTTGGCTTTCTTGTCGGCGGCATGACCCTTGAACGTACGGGTCAGCGCAAATTCGCCGAGCTTGTGACCAACCATGTTTTCCGACACATAGACCGGCACGTGTTGCTTGCCGTTATGTACCGCGATGGTCAGACCAATGAAGTCCGGCATGATGGTCGAACGACGCGACCAGGTCTTGATGGGCTTCTTGTCCTTGGTCGCTTGCGCGGCTTCGACTTTTTTCACCAGGTGGGCGTCACAGAACGGCCCTTTTTTCAATGAACGTGTCATGTGTTACCCCTTATTTCTTGCCACGGCGCGAGACGATCATCGAAGTCGTGCGCTTGTTGCGACGCGTCTTCTTGCCCTTGGTCTGCTGGCCCCACGGCGAAACCGGATGACGGCCCGCCGAAGTGCGACCTTCACCACCACCGTGCGGGTGGTCGATCGGGTTCATGACCACGCCACGCACCGTCGGGCGGATACCGCGCCAGCGGGTTGCGCCGGCCTTGCCGATCTTGCGCAGGTTATGCTCGCCGTTGCCGACTTCACCGATGGTGGCGCGGCATTCGATATGCACGCGACGCACTTCACCGGAACGCAGACGCACTTGAGCGTAAGTGCCTTCACGCGCCATGAGCACGACGCCGGCGCCAGCCGTACGCGCCATTTGCGCGCCCTTGCCCGGCAACATTTCAACGCAGTGCATGGTGGTGCCGACCGGGATATTGCGGATCGGCAGGCAGTTGCCAGCCTTGATCGGCGCTCCCGAGCCGCTCATCAACTGATCACCCACAGCCACGCCCTTCGGCGCGATGATGTAGGCGCGCTCGCCATCGGCGTAGCACAGCAAGGCGATATGCGCGGTGCGGTTCGGATCGTATTCGATACGTTCCACCTTGGCCGGAATGCCGTCCTTGATGCGACGGAAGTCGACAACACGATAGTGCTGCTTGTGGCCACCGCCGATATGGCGAGTGGTGATGCGGCCATCGTTATTACGACCAGCGGATTTCGATTTCTTTTCAACCAGGCTGGCGAGCGGACGGCCTTTGTACAGGTCGGGATTGACGACCTTGACCATGCCGCGGCGACCTGCCGAGGTCGGTTTCATTTTCACGAGTGCCATTATTTAGCCTCCTCGCTGAAGTTGATTTCCTGGCCGGGCTTCAGGCACACAAACGCACGCTTGGTGTGATTGCGACGACCCATGAAGCGACCGGAACGCTTTTCTTTGCCCAGACGATTGGCGGTTTGCACCGATTCCACTTCGACCTTGAACATCAGCTCAACGGCAGCCTTGATCTCCGGCTTGGTGGCGTCACGCGCCACCAGGAACACCACCTGCTCGCTCTTTTCAGCGACGAAGGTAGCCTTCTCGGAAATAACCGGCGCCAGCAACACTTTCATCAGGCGCTCTTCGCTATGTTTGACGACAGCATTCATGCCAGCATCTCCTCAATCTTGGCCAACGCCGGCTTGGTGATCAGCACTTTCTTGAAGAACACCAGCGATACGGGATCGGCATGACGCGGCTCGACCACCAGCACGTTCGGCAGATTGCGCGAAGCGAGCAACAGGTTTTCATCGAGGTTGTCAGTAATAACCAGCACGGATTCCAGACCCATGCCTTTCAGTTTCTGCGCCAGCAGCTTGGTCTTCGGTGCATCGACCGACAGGCTTTCCACGACGGACAGACGGTCTTCGCGAGCCAACTGGGAGAGGATCGAGCAGATACCTGCGCGATACATCTTCTTGTTAACCTTGTGCGTGAAGTTCTCGTCAGGCGAATTCGGGAAGATGCGACCACCACCACGCCACAGCGGCGAGGACGACATACCGGCACGAGCGCGGCCCGTACCCTTTTGACGCCAAGGCTTCTTGGTGGTGTGGCTGACTTCTTCACGGTCTTTTTGCTTGCGGTTACCGCTACGCGCGTTAGCCTGGTAAGCAACGACCACCTGGTGAATCAGCGCTTCATTGTAGTCACGACCGAAAATTGTATCCGGTGCAGCGACGTTCGAAGCAGCTTGACCCTGTTCATTCAGGAGCTTGAGTTCCATCGATTAGGCTCCCTTCTTTGCTTTGACTTTAATGGCCGGCAGGACAACGACCTGACCATTCTTGGCGCCAGGTACGGCACCCTTCACCATCAACAACTGACGATCAGCGTCGATACGAGCGATTTCCAGGTTTTGCACGGTAACGGTCTCGTCACCCATGTGACCGGTCATGCGCTTACCCGGAAACACGCGACCCGGATCCTGCGCCATACCGATGGAACCCGGCACGTTGTGCGAACGCGAGTTACCGTGGGTTGCGCGGCCAGAAGCGAAGTTGTACCGCTTGATGGTACCGGCATAACCCTTACCGATGGACACGCCTTGCACGTCCACCTTCTGGCCAGCCTCGAACAGGCTGATGGCGACGACGTCGCCTGCCTTCAGTTCGGCAGCCTTGGTGGCATCGATACGGAATTCTTTGAGGACAGTGCCAGCTTCCACACCAGCCTTGGCATGATGACCAGCTGCTGCTTTGTTGACACGGGAGGCACGACGTGCGCCGAATGCGACTTGAACGGCGGAATAACCATCCGTTTCAGGCGTTTTGATTTGCGTCACGCGGTTGTTCGACACGTCCAGCACGGTAACAGGGATCGAATCACCGTCTTCCGTAAAGATACGCATCATACCAACCTTGCGACCTACAAGGCCTAGGCTCATTGTTTTCTCCATTCCCACCTGCGATTGGGCGGGGCTGATGTTTGTACAACCAAATAAATGCGGGCCCGCGTTTTGCGAACCCGCACGAAAGCCGAGTATTTTAACCTGCAATTTCGTCCGTTACAATAGCTTGCGAACGAAATTGCGGCTAAAAAAGATTACTGCAGTTTGATTTCGACGTCGACGCCAGCCGGCAGATCCAGCTTCATCAGGGCATCAACAGTCTTGTCGGTCGGATCCACGATATCCATCAGGCGCTGATGCGTGCGGATTTCGAACTGGTCGCGCGAAGTCTTGTTGACGTGCGGGGAACGCAGCACGTCGTAACGCTGGATGCGGGTCGGCAGCGGAACCGGGCCCTTGACCACGGCGCCGGTACGCTTGGCGGTATCCACGATTTCCAGTGCGGACTGATCGATCAGGCGATAATCGAACGCTTTCAGGCGGATACGGATTTTTTGATTGGGAGTCGACATTGGTTTTCCTTTAAAGAGCGAACCGCAGAAGTTTTGGCAACTGCGGCAAAATAAAATCTGTTGATCAGTTGGGGACAGAGTGGCTTGCCGCACGGCGGCTTACAAACTCTGTCCCGCAATCTTATTCAATAATTTTTGCGACGACGCCGGCGCCGACGGTACGACCACCTTCGCGGATAGCGAAACGCA
>DPRS01000031.1 GCA_003537575.1 Oxalobacteraceae bacterium | reverse complement strand
AGCAGCCGATGGGCGGCGTCAAGCGGCTGTCGGTCGCGGTAGTGGTCAACTACAAGCGCGAAGTCGGCAAGGATGGCAAGGTGGCGATGAAGCCCCTGAGCCCGGCCGAGAAAGCCCAGATCACCGACCTGGTCAAGGAAGCGATGGGCTACAACCGCGATCGCGGTGACACCCTCAACGTGGTGAACAGCCCGTTTGCCGGCACCGACATGTCCGCCGAACTCAAGCTACCGCCGATCTGGGAGCGTCCCGACGCCATGCTGCAGCTGGCGCAGGATTACTGGCGCTATCCGGTGGCGCTGCTCTTGATGATGCTGGTGTACTTCAAGATGTTCAAGCCGATCTGGCGCCGCATCGACGAAAAACTCAACCCGCCGCCAGCGCCGCAGGCAGTGGAAGGCGCGGATGACAACGAGGTGGAAGACGTCGTCACCATCGAGTCGCGCTCCTATGTCAGCAGCCTGGACCGGGCCAAGCAACTGGCGCGCGACGATCCCAAGCTGGTCGCCAACATAGTCAAGACGTGGGTGGGCACTAATGAGTGACATAGGCATTGAAAAAGGCGCGATCCTGATGCTGGCGCTGGGCGAGGACGAAGCCGCCGAAGTGATGAAATACCTCGGCCCCCGCGAAGTGCAAAAGCTGGGCGCGGCCATGGCGACCATGAAAGGCGTCGCCAATTCCCGCCTCGAAGAGGTGCTGGACGAGTTCCGCAAGGAGACCGAGCAAGCCTCCGCGCTCGGCGTGGATTCGGATGATTACATCCGCCAGGTGCTGACCAAGGCGCTGGGCGACGACAAGGCCGCATCGCTCCTCAACCGCATCCTCGGCACGCGCGACGCCTCCGGCATCGAAAGCCTGAAGTGGATGGATGCGCAATCAGTGGCCGAGCTGATCCGCAACGAACATCCGCAGATCATCGCCACCATCATGGTGCACCTGGAGCGCTACCACGCCTGCGAGGTGCTGGATCACTTCACCGAGCGCCTGCGCAACGACGTCATCCTGCGCATCGCCACTCTCGACGGCGTGCAGCCGGGCGCCCTGCGCGAATTGAACGATGTGCTGACCAAGCTCCTGTCGGGCAATGAGAGCATCAAGAAAAAACCGATGGGCGGCGTGCGCGCGGCGGCGGAGATCATGAACTTCCTGTCCAGCGAAACCGAACAGTCGGTGCTGTCGAACCTGAAGAATTACGATCCCGACATGGCGCAAAAGATCATGGACGAGATGTTCGTGTTCGACAATATCCTCGATATCGAAGACCGCGGCGTCCAGATCCTGCTGCGCGAAGTGCAGTCAGAATCGCTGATCATCGCGCTGAAGGGCGCCAGCCAGGACTTGCGCGAGAAATTCTTCAAGAACATGTCTTCCCGCGCCGCCGAAATGATGCGCGAAGACCTCGATTCCAAGGGTCCGGTGCGGCTCTCCGAAGTCGAGGCGCAGCAAAAGGAAATCCTGCAGATCATCCGTCGCCTGGCCGACGAAGGCCAGATCATCCTGGGCGCCAAGGGAGATGATGCGTATGTCTGACACCATTCTGCCGAAGGAACTGCAAACGGCTTTCCAGCGCTGGGAAATGAACTCCTTCGGCGACACCCGCGCAAGCAGCAGGCCGGCTCCGTCCGCGCCCCTGTCCGCACCGAAGGTAAGCATCGAGGAAATCGCCGAGATTCGCGAGGAAGCCCGCGCCAAGGGACATGCCGAGGGCCGCGCCGAAGGTTTGGCGCAGGGTGTGGCCGAAGGCCGTGCCCAGGGACTGGCGCAGGGCCGCGCCGAGGCGGCGGCGGAAATCGCCCGTCTGCGCCAGGTCACTGGGCAACTGGAAAGCGAAATCGCGCGCGCCGATCAGGCGATCGCCAATGACGTCCTGGATCTGGCGCTGGACCTGGCCAGGGCCATGCTGAAAACCGCGCTGACAATGCGGCCGGAGCTGGTGGCGCCGATCGTCAGCGAAGCGATCCGTTACCTGCCCAGCCTGCAGCAGCCGGCCTTGCTGCTGCTGAATCCGGCCGACGCTGCCATCGTCAGGGCGCAGATGCACGACGAACTCGACAAGGCCGGCTGGCGCCTGGTCGAGGATGAGCAGATCCAGCGCGGCGGCTGCCGCATCGACACCGCCACCAACCAGATCGACGCCACCATCGGCACGCGCTGGCAGCGCCTGGCCGAAGCGCTCGGCAAGCAGTCGGAGTGGCTTGCATAATGAGCGCCCTGCTCTCGCACACCGGGCGCTGGCAAGCTTATCTGCGCGATTGCCGCGAACTGGTGGCGATTGCCGAACCGATGCAGGTCTCCGGGCGCGTGACGCGCGTGGCCGGGCTGGTCATGGAGGCGGTCGGCCTGAAACTCGCGGTCGGCAGCGCCTGTACCATCCCGCTGCCGAATGGCGCGAAGATCGAGGCTGAAGTCGTCGGCTTCAATGACGACAAGCTGTTCCTGATGCCGCAGAGCGATGTCGAAGGCGTGATCCCCGGCAGCCGCGTGTTTCCGGTGGAAGCCGTGCATTCGCTGCCGGCTCCGGGCGCCGTGAATCATCCGCGCCGCCGTCCGAGCGACCGCGGCCGTCATCTGCCGGTCGGCGACGAACTGCTGGGACGCGTGCTGGACGGTGCCGGCCGCCCGCTCGACAGCCTCGGCCCCTTGCGCAGCCGGCACACCGCTCCCTTGAACGTGCGCGCCGCCAATCCGCTGGGACGCGAACCGATTTCGCACATTCTCGACGTCGGCGTGCGCGCCATCAACAGCATGCTGACGGTGGGACGCGGCCAGCGCATGGGCCTGTTCGCCGGCTCGGGCGTGGGCAAGTCCGTGCTGCTGGGCATGATGGCGCGGTATACCACCGCCGATGTCATCGTGGTCGGCCTGATCGGCGAACGCGGCCGCGAAGTCAAGGAATTCATCGAACAGATTCTCGGTGCCGAAGGCCTGGCGCGCTCGGTGGTGGTGGCCGCTCCCGCCGACACGCCGCCGCTGATGCGCCTGCAGGGCGCCGCCTATACCACTGCGATCGCCGAGCATTTTCGCGATGAAGGCAAGCATGTTCTCCTGATCATGGATTCGCTGACGCGCTACGCCATGGCGCAGCGCGAAATCGCCCTGGCCATCGGCGAGCCGCCGGCCACCAAGGGTTACCCGCCTTCGGTGTTCGCCAAATTGCCGGCGCTGGTCGAGCGCGCCGGCAACGGCAAGCCGGGCGGCGGTTCGATCACCGCCTTCTATACCGTGCTGACCGAGGGCGACGACCAGCAGGACCCGATCGCCGATTCGGCACGGGCGATCCTGGACGGCCATATCGTGCTCAACCGCACGCTGGCCGAGGCCGGCCACTACCCGGCCATCGATATCGAGCAATCGATCAGCCGCGCCATGCACAACATCACCGATGCCGGCCACCAGCAGCTGTCGCGCCGGCTGAAGCAGCTGACCTCGCGCTACCAGCGCAATCGCGACCTGATCAGCGTCGGCGCTTATGCGCACGGCAGCGATCCCGTGCTGGACCAGGCCATCGCGCTGTTCCCGGAAATAGAGAAATTTTTGCAACAGGATATCAGCCAGCGCGCCGGCATAAACGAGAGCTTGCAGCAACTTGCCGCCCTATTCCCTTGATTGAAAACGGGCCTGATCGCTTAAGATGACAGTATGGCCAATCCTTCCGCACTCCACACCCTGATCGAACTCGCCGTCAAGGACAGCGACGATTCTGCCAAGCGTCTGGGCGAAGCGATCCGTGCTGTGGAGGATGCCGAGAAAAAGCTGAACCTGTTGCTGGGCTACCGCGACGAGTATGCCGCGCGCTTCCAGAGCAGCCAGGCGAGCGGCATCTCGGCGATGGATTACCGCAATTTCCAGCTTTTCATTGAAAAGCTGGATACCGCCATCGCCGGCCAGCAGTCGATCGTGGATAACGCCAAGAGTCGCGTCGACAGCGAGCGCAAGAGCTGGCAGGAATGCGAAAAGAAGCGCATGTCCTACGGCACCCTGGCCAGCCGCGCGGAAACGGCAAGGATGCATAAGGAAAACAAGCGGGACCAGAAGCAGATGGACGAATACGCGGCGCGCAGCGCGCTCTACAAGCGTTAGGACACCGAAGCGGGACAGCGCGACAAGATCAACGAAAAGATGGTGACAACAGCATGCAGACTCCAGCGATCCTGAACATTTCCAGCCCGATCTCCGGTCCGGCTGCCACCAAGCCGGCAGCAAGCGCCTCCGGCGGGGCCTTCAACCAGATGCTGTCGCAACAGATCGCCGAACGGCGCGATAATGCCCAGGCCCATGCTCAGGCCCGGCCGTCGGCACAATCCGCCGCGAACGGCAAGACTCCGGAAACGCGCCCGGCCGGGCAAGCCGGCAAGAGTGAGGCAAAGCCGGCGGAACAGGGCAACGCCGCCCGCGAGGCGGGCGAAACCGGCGCCAGCGACCGGCAGCGCGAGGAACAGGCCGCTGCCGATGCAGGCAGCGCCACGCCGACCGCCACCGAACTGATGGCGCAGGCGGCCGGCGCCTTGCTCATGCTGCAGCAGACCGCCGATGCCGCGGGCGCGGCCGGCGACGCCGCGGCGACACTTCAGGATGTGGCCGCCGACGGCGCCGCACGCGCCAGCAAGCACAATCTGCTGGGCGCCGACCCGGCGCTGCGGAATGCCGGCGGCGACGCCGATTTCCGGGCATCCCTGGAGGGAGCAACTGACTTGGGCGCCGCTGCCGATGCCGCGCTCGGCATGGGTCGAAAGGCAATGGACAAGCTGACCGAACTGGCGGCGGCAAAAATGCAGGATACGCCGGCCATCGCCGGCGCCGTGGCGCAACTGCAGCCGGGCATGCAGGAACTCGCCCAGGTAGCCGCAGGCAAGACGGCGGATCGGCTGACGCCACATGTCGGCACGCCGGCATGGGACCAGGCGCTCGGACAGAAAGTCGTATGGATGGTCGCCGGCGCCCAGCAATCGGCTTCACTGAGCCTGAATCCGCCCGATCTCGGCCCGCTGCAGATCGTGCTCAACGTTAGCAACGGCCAGGCCGACGCGAGCTTTTACGCCGCCCAGCCCGAAGTGAGGCAGGCGCTGGAAGCCGCCCTGCCGCGCTTGCGCGACATGATGAACGAAGCCGGCGTGGAACTGGGACAAGCCTCGGTCAGCGCCGGCATGCCCGACCGCCATGACCAGCCAGGCGAGCGCTCCGCATCGCAGGCAAGCCATGGCGCCTCCGGCAAGGGCGGCGATGAAGCGGCACTGCCGGGCAATGGCAATGGTGTTGTCACCCGGATCATCCAGGGACAGGGGCTGGTCGACACGTTCGTCTGAGGCCTTCATTGATGCCCGGACGCGAACAGCGAAGCGATAGCGCCGATATGCGGCCGCTTCCCCGCTCTGTTCGAGGCATCCAGGCTGAGGCTTTTTTCCGATAATTACTCCATTCGAATAAGTAAAACACAAGGAATCTCCATGGCGACTTCCCCCAAAGCCGTACCGAAAGCTCCCGCCAAAGGCGCAGCGGACGCCACGGTCGCGCCGATCGTCCCGAAGGCCGGCAACAAGCTCATCCTGATCCTGGTGGTGCTGGTGCTGCTTGCGGCCGCCGTCGGCGGTGGCGCATGGTATTTCGTGGGGCAACAGAAAGCCCCAGGTACCGCCGCAAAGGAAGCTGCCACGCCCGCCAAGCCGCCGGTATTCCTGGTCATGGAACCGTTCACCGTCAATCTGCAGCCGGATGGAATGGGCGACCAGTACCTGCAAGTGGCGTTCTCCCTGCAGGTGGCCGATGAAGCCGACCTGGAAACATTCAAGTCTTATCTGCCGCAGCTGCGCAGCCGCCTGCTGATGCTCCTGTCCGGCAAGAAGGCCAGCGAGATTTCGACTGTCGATGGCAAGAAGGTCCTGGCCAATGAAATTCTCGAGCAGGCCAAGCAGCCGTTTGTTCCCGGTGGCAAACCGACAAGCGCCACGAATGTCTTTTTCACCTCTTTTGTGATCCAGTAAGACTGCCATGTCTGACAATTTCCTTTCACAAGAAGAAGTTGATGCCCTTCTGCGGGGCGTCAACGGCGACCTGGACGATGCGCCGGCGCCGGAAGATGTGTCAGGAGTGCGTCCCTATAACCTGGCGACGCAGGAACGCATCGTCCGCGGACGCATGCCGACGCTGGAGATCATCAACGAACGCTTCGCCCGGCTGTTGCGCATCGGCCTGTTCAACTTCCTGCGCCGCAGCGCCGAAGTCTCGATCGGCCCGGTGCGCGTCTCCAAGTACAGCGAATTCATCCGCAACCTGGTGGTGCCGACCAACCTGAACCTGGTGCACATGAAGCCGCTGCGCGGCACCGCCCTCATGGTATTCGACCCCAACCTGGTATTCCTGCTGGTCGACAACCTCTTCGGCGGCGACGGCCGCTTCCATACCCGGGTGGAAGGCCGCGATTTCACCCAGACCGAACAACGCATCATCCAGCGCGTGCTCGGCATCGTGTTCGAGAATTACGCCAAATCGTGGGAGCCGGTGTATCCGGTCGAATTCGAGTACATCCGTTCCGAGATGAATACGCAATTCGCCAATATCGCCACGCCGAACGAAGTGGTGGTATCGACCACCTTCACGATCGAACTGGGCCCGGTTTCGGGCGAAATGCATTTCTGCACGCCGTACTCGATGATCGAGCCGGTGCGCGACCTGCTGACTTCCAGCCTGCAGGGCGAAACCCTGGAAATGGATAAGCGCTGGGTGCGCCTGATGACGCAGCAGATCCAGACTGCCGAAGTGGAACTGGTGGCCAACATGGGCACCGCCCGCGTCACCTTCGGCGATATCCTCAACATGAAAGCGGGCGACATCATCCCGCTCACGATCCCTCCCAGCATCGCCGCCGAAGTCGATGGCGTGCCGGTGATGGAATGCAGCTACGGCAAGTTCAACGGCCAGTATGCATTGCGGGTCGAAAAATTACTCACACACGGCAACGAGTTTGCCCAAGGAGAAGAGAATGGCTGACGACACCGAAAACCAGACCAGCGTCGAGGACGATTGGGCCGCGGCGATCGCCGAACAGACGCGCAGCGAAGCAGCCGCTGCCGAACCGGCCGCCCCCGTGTTCCAGGATTTTGCCGCCACCGCCAAGGGCGCCACGCACAACGATATCGATTTCATCCTCGACATCCCGGTGCAGCTGACGGTGGAACTGGGGCGTACCAAGATCGCCATCAAGAACCTGCTGCAACTGGCGCAGGGCTCCGTGGTCGAACTCGACGGGCTGGCGGGTGAGCCAATGGACGTGCTGGTCAACGGCTGCCTGATCGCCCAGGGCGAAGTGGTCGTGGTCAACGACAAGTTCGGCATCCGCCTGACCGATATCATTTCCCCTTCCGAGCGTATCCGCAAGCTCAACCGATGACACGCCTGCGCTGTTCCGTTCCATCCCTTCTGCACCGCGCCAGCGCCCCGTCCCTGGCGCTGGCTGCCGCTGCGGCCGACGCCGCGCAAGGCGCTCCTGCGGCCGTGCCGCAGAGCGCCGCCGCCGCTTCGGCGGGTGGCTTCTTCCAGGTCCTGCTGGGCTTGATTGCCGTACTGGCCTTGCTGGCAGCGATTGCCTGGCTGCTCAAGCGCTTCAACCTGTCCAGGATCGCCGGCAATGCGCCCGTAAAAATCGTTGGCGGCGTGTCGGTCGGCAACCGCGAACGGGTCGTGGTGGTCGAGGTTGCCGATCAGTGGATCGTGGTCGGCGTCGCGCCCGGGCAGGTGAACGCCCTGTCGACCCTGCCTCGTCCCGAAAATGCGCCGTCCGCGCCGACGGAACCGCAACAAGCAGGCGACAATTTCGCCGGCTGGCTCAAGCAAAAAATTGATAAACGCAATGCCGAATAAGACTAACCGCTCCCGCCTCAGCAGCCTGCTTTTGCTGGCGCTACGCGGCAGCCCGCTGCTGCTGCTCGGCTTGCCGCTGCTGGCGGCGGCGCAGCAGGCCGGACTGCCCGCCCTGACCAGCACGCCTACTCCGGGCGGCGGTCAAACCTATACCCTGAGCCTGCAGACGCTGGTGCTGCTGACCGCTCTATCGGTGCTGCCGGCGCTGGTGCTCATGATGACCAGTTTCACCCGCATCGTCATCGTGCTGTCGCTGCTGCGCCAGGCGCTCGGCACGCCTTCGGCGCCGCCTAACCAGGTGCTGATCGGACTGTCGCTGTTTCTTACCCTGTTCGTGATGGGCCCCGTGCTGGACAAGGTGTATACCGACGCTTACCAGCCGCTGTCGGAAAACAGGATCACCATGGAACAGGCGCTGGACAAGGGCGCAGCTCCGCTCAAGGAGTTCATGCTCAAGCAGACGCGCCAGGCGGATCTCGCCCTGTATCTGAAGATTTCCGGCAGCCCGGCGCTGCAGGGGCCTGAACAGGTGCCGCTGCGCGTGCTGGTGCCGGCCTTCATCACCAGTGAACTGAAAACGGCCTTCCAGATCAGCTTCGCCATCTTCATCCCCTTCCTGATCATCGACATGGTGGTCGCCAGCGTGCTGATGTCGATGGGTATGATGATGGTGTCGCCGGCAATCGTCGCCCTTCCCTTCAAGCTGATGCTGTTCGTGCTGGTCGATGGCTGGCAGCTGCTGATCGGCTCGCTGGCGCAGAGCTTTTACTAGGAATTCCGCAATGACTCCGGAAACCGTCATGACCATGGGCCGCCAGGCCATGGAAGTCACCCTGATGATCTCTGCGCCCCTGCTGCTGGTGGCGCTGATCGTCGGCCTTGCGGTCAGTATCTTCCAGGCCGCCACCCAGATCAACGAGACCACGCTCTCCTTCATTCCCAAGCTGGTGGGCATCTTTATCGCCCTGATCGTCGCCGGACCGTGGATGCTGTCGGTCATGCTCGACTACATGCGGCAGATGCTGACCGGCATCCCGGGCATGATCGGTTAAGGGCGGAGTTGCGCAAGGCATGATCAGCATCTCCAGCGCGGCGCTCAACGCCTGGATCGCAGGCCTGCTGTGGCCGCTTTCACGCATCCTCGGCCTGATGGCTACCGCGCCGCTGTTCAACAACAGAACCATCCCGGCGCGCGTCAAGGTCGGCCTGGGCGTGTTGCTGGCCCTGATTGTGGCGCCGGCGGTGCCTGCCTTGCCGGCAGCTGACCCGATGTCGCTGACTGGCTTGCTGATACTGGCGCAGCAGATGATCATCGGTCTGGCCATGGGGATGGCGATGCGGATCGTCTTCGCGGCGATAGAAATGGCCGGTGAAATCATCGGCATGACCATGGGCCTGGGCTTCGCGACCTTCTACGATCCGCAGTCGGCCGCGCACTCGTCGGCCATCAGCCAGTTCCTGTCGCTGGTGATGCTGATGTTTTACCTGGCGGCGAATTTCCACCTGATGCTGGTATCCGCACTGGTTGAAAGCTTCACCACCATGCCGGTAGGCGCCGGCGTCTTCGACGCCAGCCTGGAGCAGCTGGTCTCCTGGGGCGGGCGCATCTTCAGCGCCGGCGTCCAGCTGTCGCTGCCGATCGTCGCGGCGCTGCTGATCAATAACGTCGCGCTGGGTGTGCTAACCCGCGCCGCTCCCCAACTGAACATCTTCGGCATCGGCTTCCCGATCGCCATCGGGGTCGGCTTCATCATGATCGCGCTGACCATCCCTTATCTGGCGGCGCCGATCGAGCGGCTGCTGCAGGAAGGCATCGGCATGGCGGTCCGGCTAGCCGTGCCGCGTTAGCGTGGATTCAACCCGATCAGCACAGTCACGGTCGAAAGCGCGCTAGCCGGCACTGTCGAGCAGATCGATCAGCGGTTGCAGAAATTGCGCTTCTGTCGCGTCCAGGGTGACGCATTGCAACGCCAGGTTGCGTGCGATGTCATGCAGGCGCCATTGTATTTCCCTGCTGGCGACGGCGACCTCGAAGTGGAGTTCTCCGTTAAGCGCGAAAAACTCCATGGTGCCTTCATTTTTGCAGATATCCAGCCCTGTGCTGCTGAAGGCTCGCTTGATGGCAGCAAGTTGCTGCAGGCTGCGGGCGAGCAATTCCTTACAGATGCGCGAGCTTGACTGCGGCGAATCTACCAACGAATTGCAACACTCCAGGGCGGAATCGATGCACGCCGACAGCGCTTGCACTTTTTCGTATGCCGCCTGCTGGGTAGCGTCCTGGCTCGCCTCCTGCGGTTCTCCGCCGCACAGGCGCAGCACGCCGGAAACCGCGGACACCAGTTCATGGGCATGCTCGCCGGGGACGATCTTCAATGCCAGCTCGGCCCGCTCCAGCGGGCGGTCTTTGCGCATCAGCACGCCGGAAATCATTTCCGCGACTGAAACGATCTGGCCGGCGGTACTGATGGTCTTGCCGCTCAGTCGGCGAGGATAACCGCCGCCGTCAAAGCGTTCGTGGTGCTCGGAGACCGCCTGGGCTACCGAAGGAGGGAAATCTTCCAGCTCCTTGATCAGCATTTCTCCGATGCGGGGATGCACAACCACATGGCGCCATTCGTGCGGGCGCAAGCGCCGCTTACTACCCAGAAATTCGGGTTCGATATAAAGCTCGCCGATATCGTGCAGCAGGCCGGCCAGCGCCACGGTGTTCTGGACGTTCTCGTCGTGCCCCAGTTGCTTTGCCAGGCAAACCGACACAAGACTGACCATGACACTGTGCGCCAGCGCGGTTTCGCCGCCGCGCTCAGTGATGGTTAGCATCAGGCTCATGGCATTGCCAAAGCGTGCATGCTTCATGATCTCCAGCGGCGACGGTCCCTTGGTGGCTGCCGCCTTGTGCATCACTCCCAGCGGCGCCAGGGTATCCGCAAGCTGCCGGGCGGCGTTCAACACCTTTTCATTACTGACGCCGTCCGCCACCGTGATGCTCGCTTCCAGCGGCTTGTGCAACTTGTGCAAAATAAGGCGTTCCTGCAACGCGCGTGAAATGCGCGCTCCTTTTGCCACGAGCTTCATGCCGCGCGCATCGTAGATATCTTCCGTCGCCTCTACATCTCTTTCTTCAGCCAGGTTCATCACCTTGTCCAGGTAATGCCTGTTCACTTCATTGATTGAAATTTCTTCCATCATGGGTGTCTGCTGTTTCCTGGAGTTATGAATTGAATCTTGGCTTTTATGTTTTCTTGAGTTTATTGCCAAATTGGAACATTAACATGAATGTATAAATCTTTCATTCACGGCATCAGGTTTCCCGCGTAAATCAGACACTACGCAACGCTCAAGCCAATAAAAAAGCCCGCAAGGGCATTGCGGGCTTTGGGGTTTTATTGAAAAGCTTAAAGGTAATTAAATAGCGAGAGATTGCTGATCTTGACAAACGATTGCTGCGCCGCGTCGAGCGTGGTCTTTTGCTGCACCAGGCTGGAAATCGCCTTGGCGTAATCGAGGTCCTGCAGCTCCGACAGCGTCTCGGCATACTGCAGATTGATGTCTTCGCCGGAACTGTCCATCGATTCGATTTCTTTCAGCCGGGTGCCGATTTCTGCGCGAACCGTCAAGACATTGTCCAGCGCATTGTCCAGATTGCCGTGAGCGATCGTCAGTGCATTGTTCAGCCTGGCCTGCCCTGCGCTTCCGGTAGCGCCGGCTTCCAGCGCGCCGATCAGGTCCTTCACGGTCTTGAACATGCTCTGATTTTCGCTTGGGTTGACCGAAAAGCTGTCAAGGTCGGCCGGCGTTCCGCTGATTTCGAACTGCAAGCCGTCAAAGCTGATGGCTTCGCCGCTGACGTAGGGATTGCCCGGCGCCGGCACGACGTCGGTGCCGTCGGTGACGTTGGATACCGTATAAGTGGTGACGCCGCCCACCACCGAGAATTTCACGCTGTATTCGTCGCCGGTCAAGGCCGTGACATCCTTTACCACACCGGGCGAGAATATGCCGCTGCCCGCATTCCCGGCTGCCGCGTCGATGGCGAAAGTGCCATTGCCGGTCATGATCTGCTCGAACACGGCGCTGCCGTTGTGGCCGAAGGGAAGCTGGCGCGATGCCGACACCTGGAGCATCCGATCTCCCTGGTCGCCATTGTAAACCGCGCCCGCGGCGATCTTCGAAAAGGGCTGGGTGTCACTACGAAAACCGGCGAACACAAAGCCACCCAGGCCATCGTTGGAATTGGCCAGCGACAGCAACTCGTCGAAGCGCTCCTTGAGTTCCGTCGCAAGGAACTTGCGCTCGGTATCGCTATAACTGCCGTTCCCCGCCGACACCATTAGAGTTTTCACGTCCTGGATCAGGGATGTCACGCCTTGCAATGCGCCTTCTTCCAGCGAGAGCGAATCCTTGACATTGCGGCGGTTGGTAGCGTATTGCTCGTTGACCGAGCGCGCCTGGTTGACTTCGTAGGCGCGCGCCGAGGCGATCGGGTCATCGGCCGGCGTCTGGATGCGGCGGCCGGAGGAAATCTGCTGCTGCGTCTGCATCATACGCGCCTGCAGGTCGCTCAGTTTCGAGGAATTCGCTTCAAACAGAGTGGTGGTGCTGATACGCATGATGACGTTCCTTATGATCCGAGTGACAGCAGCGTGTCGAACAGCTTGCTGGCGGTCTGCATCACCTTGCCGGCAGCCTGGTAAGCCTGCTGGTAACGCAGCAGGTTGGCGGCTTCCTCATCAAGGTTGACGCCCGATTCCGACTGCTGCGCCGCGATCGCCTGCTCCAGCGCGGAATTTTCGGCGGCAATGTTGACATCGAGTTCATGCGTCTTGTTGCCGACCAGGCTAACCATCTGGCCGAAGGCGCCCTGCAGGGTCACGGTGCTGTTGCCCAGCACTTTTTGGGTTTGCAGCGCGCCCAGCAGCACCGTATTGCGGTTGTCGCCGATGATGCCATTGGTATTGCGGCCGACCGTAAACTCGTCGCCGTTCGCGGGCGTGCCGGTGATTGTGAAACTGACGTTGCCGAAGCTGAAGGTGGCGCCATCGGCGTAGGGCACCGGAGCGCCGGCCGGATAAGTGGTCGAGGCACCATTGCTGGTGACTGTCACCGGCAACGCCGGAAAGCCGTTGAGCTGGCCGGCTGCCTTGTCGAAGCTGAGCGTGATCGCCGGCGTCACCTCGGCCGGCGTGAAACCGGCAGAAACGGCTCCGGCGCTGATCTTGCCCGAGCCGGTATTGGCGGTGACGGCGCTGGCCAGGACCGGCGACGCCGCCGCAATGTTGGCCGGATTGTTGACCGCCACGCCGAAACTGCCGGCGCCATTGATGGTCGGTTTGACCAGAAAAACATCGCCGGCGACCATGCTGCCCGAGGCGACCTCGAAGTTGAGCCCGTCGACCGACATTGGCACGGTGGCGGCAGAAGTCATTGCGCCATCGGACATCCGGGTGACCCGGTAATCGCCGGGGCCGACGAATTCGAAACGGTAGTCGCTGGCGGTGAGCGTGCTGGAATCGGTAATGCTGGCAGAAACCTGGGCGTTGCCGGTATTGCGTGTGCTGGCGTTGACCTGCGGCGTGCCCGTCTTGAAGAAATCACCGCCAGGGTTGCCGTTCAAATCCAGGCCGAGATGATGCTGAGCATTGAATTCGCTGGCCAGGCTGATGGCGATGCGGCCCAGCTCGTTCTGCACGCGGTCCAGGGTCTGCGAGCGGAATTCCAGCAATCCCCCCAACCTGCCGCCGGAAATCGACACTTCTGCCAGCGAAATGACACTGCCGTTGGCCTTGTAGCCCACCTGCAGGCGCTGCGGATCGGTGTCCGATACCACCGGCGTCAATTCAAAAGTTTTGCCGCCGACAATCAGCGACTGACCATTGCCAATCGAAACATTATAGTCAGACCCTTGCTTGGCCACGGTAACCTTGATTTCCTTGCTGAGGTCCGACACCAGCTTGTCGCGCTGGTCGAGCAAGTCGTTCGCCGGCTGGCCGTTATTGCTAGCCTGTACCGAGGCGATGGATTCATTGAGCTTGGCGATCTGGGTGGCGATTGAATTGATGGAGACGATACTGGTCCTGATATCGCTGTTGACGCCATCGCGCAGTTCGGACAGCCGGCTATCGATGTCCTGGAATTGTCCGGCCAGCGTTTGCGCCGACGATATCAGGGTCTGCCGCGCCGCGCCCGAAGAAGCCGGCGGCGCAGAAGCGAGATTCTGCACGCCTTCGAAAAACTTTTGCAGCGCCGGCGAAACGCCGACGGTCGAGTCGGCGAACATGTTGTTGATCTGCCTGACCTGGGTGTAATAGGAGCTGAAAGCGCTCTGCGAAGTCTGCGAATTCAGGACCTGGCCGGCGAGGAAGTCGTTATAGATGCGCTTGACCGTGCTGACCTCGGTGCCGCCGCCGAGAAAGCCGAAATTGCTTTGCTGCCCGGCGCGATTATTTTGCACCACGACCTGGCGGCTGTAACCCTCCGTGGTCGCATTGGCAATATTGTGTCCGGTGGTCGTCAAGCCCACCTGGGCCGCGGACAGTGCGGTTTGGCCGATGCTGAGGATATTCGCCATGATGGTCTTTTCCAATAACGCGTTACCAAGGTTTTCGGCAGGCGCACGACAAACTTTAACGCGCCGCCGAAATATCTTTATTTTTTATACAACTTCACAGCACCTCATCAGTCCGCCGCTTCAGGCAGACAGCGTTTGCTGGATGATGCGGGTCAGCTTGGCGGCATATTGCGGATCGGTCGCGTAACCCGCCCGCTGCAGGCCGCGCGCGAAGCTGCTGGCGTCCTGGGCATTGGCGATGACATTCTCATAACGAGGATTACTGTTCAGGAGGCGAGCATAATCGCGGAAGCTCTCTTCATAGGAATCGTAGGCACGGAATTTCTCCCGTTTAAGCTGCGGCACGCCATTGACGTACTCGGTGGTGGCCACTTCCACCACCTTGCCCTTCCAGCCGCCGGTAGCCTTGATGCCGAACAGGTTGTGGCTGTTGCTGCCATCGGCGCCGCGAATCTCGCGCCGTCCCCAGCCGGTTTCCAGCGCCGCCTGGCCGAGCATGAACTTGGCCGGAATGCCGGTAGCGCGGCTGGCTGCCTCGGCATGGTGAGTAAGGCGATCTTCGAATGCGCGCACATGGGCATGACGCGACCTGGATTTGCCGGCCGCGGCCGCGTCGTTCGCCATAACCGCGCCCGCCCGTTCAGGCCAGAAGCCGGCAGGCAAGCCGGAATTGGCGCCGGCATCTTCATTTTGCAGGCGCAGCTGCTCGCGGAACGCGGCGATCTGTGCCTGCCGCTGCACATTGCTTGCGCTCAGCGGCGCTGAACCATCGGCGCCTGCGGCGGCCGCGCCCTCGCTAGCCGCGGCGCCAGCTTCGCCTGGCATTCCCGGCTGCACGCCGCGATTGGCCGACAACTGGCGCACCAGCACATCGGCCAGGCCGACGCCGCGGTTGGCCAGCGTCTGGCTCAGCTGCTGATCCAGCATCGAGGTGTACATTTTGGTCTGCTGATTGTCGAACAAGCCATCCTGCGGCGTGGCTTCGCGCATGCTTTTCATGACCATGTTCATGAAAAGCGCCTCGAACTGCTTGGCAGCGGTCCTGATCGACTCCGGCGAATTCTGCCGCGCCGAGTCGCGCAACGCGCTCAGATCCCTGGCATCGAGGGCGAGCTTGCCGGAGATATCGACTGAATTCACCATGGCGCCCGTGTCAAATGATTTCCAGTTCGGCGCGCAGCGAACCGGCCGCCTTCATCGCCTGCAGGATTGCCACCAGGTCCTGCGGCGTGGCACCGATCGCATTCAGCGCCTTGACCACTTCAGCCAGCGAAGCGCCACCCTTCAGCATCATCACCTGGCCGGGTTCCTTGCGGATATCGATTTGCGAGTTCTGGGTCACCACCGTCTGCCCGCCCGAGAAAGGAGCCGGCTGGCTCGCCGTATTTTCCGTGTTGATGACGATCGACAGGTTGCCGTGCGAAACCGCGCAGCTTTCCAGCGTCACGGCCTGGTTCATCACCACCGAGCCGGTGCGGGCATTCAGGATCACCTTGGCCGCGGTTTGCGCCGGCGTCAGGGTGATGCTCTCCAGCGCGCCGAGAAATGCCACGCGCTGGCTGGTGTCCGCCGGCGCGCGCACGCGGATCACCCGGCCATCCTGGGCTGCCGCGGTTTGCGGCCCGAAAGCGCGATTGACGGCATCCACCACCCGGCTGGCGGTGGAAAAGTCGGTTTGCTTGAGCTCGACAAACACCGCATCGGCCTGGCCGAACGATGTCGGCACGGCGCGTTCCACCGTGGCGCCGTTGGAAATCCGGCCGACGCTCAGATGGTTGATCTGGGCCTTGCTGCCGCTGGCGGCGGCACCGGCACCACCGACCACCAGGTTGCCTTGCGCGATGCCGTAAATCTGGCCGTCAGCGCCTTTCAGCGGCGTCATCAACAGCGTACCGCCGCGCAGGCTCTTGGCATTGCCCATCGACGACACGGTGATATCCAGGGTCTGGCCCGGCTGCGCGAAAGCCGGCAGCGAAGCGGTCACCATCACCGCCGCCACATTCTTCAATTGCAGCGAATTCGCCGACGGCAGGTTGACGCCCATCTGCTGCAGCATGCTCATCACGCTTTGCACGGTAAACGGCGTCTGCGTGGTCTGGTCGCCGCTGCCGTCGAGGCCGACCACCAGGCCGTAGCCGATCAGCTGGTTCTCGCGCACGCCCTGGATGCTGGCCAGGTCCTTCAGGCGTTCCGCATGGGCCGGTGCAGCCGACAAGACCGCCAAGCACGCGGCGCAGGCGAGCAGCAGCGCGCTTTGTTTCAGCGACTGGCAGACGGCGGACAGGATAGGCATGTTCGGCTCCGGTTTGGTCGGCATTACAGCGGCAGCACGCTCAGGAAGAAGCGCGTCAGGATGCCCATCATCTCGACTGGGTCGACATGGCTGTTGGTGCGGTATTCGATGCGGGCATCGGCCACCTGGCTCGACAGGATGTTGTTGCCCGGGCGGATCTGGTCGGGGTTGACGATGCCGGAGACGCGGATGAATTCGGTGCCCTTGTCGAAGGCCACCTGCTTTTCGCCGCTGACCACGAGGTTGCCGTTGGCAAGCACATCGACCACGGTCACGCCGATGGTGCCGGTGAAATTGTTGCTGGAGCTAGTCGCACCCTTTTCGCTGAAATCGCTGGAATTCGATCCCGCCGCGCTGGTGCGCCCCAGCAGCGAGGCCGGCGCGCCGAACAGCGCCGTTACGCCCGCCTCGACGCTGCCGCTCTTGCTGGCGGAATTGCCGGCGGCCTTGGCGGCGCTGGTCTTTTCGCTGATGGTCATGGTCAGGATATCACCGACGAAGCGGGCGCGGCGGTCCTCGAACATCGGCCGGTAGGACGCCGACTGGAAGATCGCGCCGTTGGCCGGCGCCTGGTGCGCCGCCGGCGGCAGCGGACGCGCCGTGGTCGGTCCCTGCACGATGGTATCGGGAGTCATGGCGCAGCCGGCCAGATAAGCGGCGGCGGCGAGCATGAAAAATGTCCTGAATGCCTTTTTCATTCCTGAACCTCCCGCACGTCCGTTACAGCTGCGTCAGCCGCTGCAGCATCTGGTCGGAGGTGCTGATGGCCTTGCTGTTGATTTCGTACGCGCGCTGCGTCTGGATCATGTTCACCAGTTCCTCGACCACGTTGACGTTGGAAGTTTCGACGTAGTTTTGCAACAGGTGACCGGCGCCATTGTTGCCGGGCGTGTTGGTGTTGGCCGTGCCGGATACGCCGGTTTCCGCGTACAGGTTTTCGCCCTTGCTTTCCAGCCCGGCCGGATTGATGAAGGTGCTTACCTGCAGCGTGCCGACCGTGACCGGCGCCGCGGAACCCGATACCTGCACCGACACCGTGCCGTCGCGGCCGATCGTGATGCTCTGGGCATTGTCCGGAATGGTGATGGCCGGCTGCACCACGTAGCCGCTGGAGGTGACCAGCTGGCCCTGGTTATCGATCTGGAAGGAGCCGTCGCGCGTGTAGGCAGTGCTGCCGTCAGGCATCAGCACCTGGAAGAAACCGGCGCCCTGGATCGCCACGTCCTTGGCATTGCCGGTCATTTGCACGTTGCCTTGGGTATGGATGCGCTCGGTGGCGACCGGGCGCACGCCGGTGCCAAGCTGCAGGCCGGAAGGCAGCTGGGTCTGCTGCGAGGATTGCGCGCCGGGCTGGCGCATGGTCTGGTACAGCAGATCCTCGAACACCGCGCGCGACTTCTTGAAGCCGGTGGTGCCGACGTTGGCAAGGTTGTTGGAGATGACGTCCATCTGCGTCTGCTGCGCTTCCAGACCGGTCTTGGCTATCCATAGTGAGCGTATCATTTCATTCTCCAGCAAGCTGCTGCCTGTTCATCGGCGCATTCCGGAAAGGATGCCCCACGATTCAATTATCCGCCGCCGGGCGCTAGCTCAAAGCCAGAATCTGCGAGGCTTTGTTGGCGTTATTCTCGGCGTTCTTCAACAAATTCATGTGCATCTCGAACTGGCGCGCTAGGCTGATCATGTTGACCATCTCGTCGACCACGTTGACGTTGCTGCCCTCGAGCGCGCTGCCGATCAGGTTGACATTCTCGGCAGCATCGGCCGGCTCACCGCTTTTCAGGCGGAACAAGCCGTCGTCGCCGCGCGTCATCTCGACTTGCTCCGGATTGACCAGCTTGATTCTTCCCAGGACAGTGTTGATCGCCGGCTTGGTGGCGGTGGAAACGGCCGACACGGTGCCATCCTTGGCGATCGCCAGAGCGACATCCGGCGGCACGCTGATCGGACCGCCATCGCCCATCACATTCAGGCCGCTCTGGGTTTGCAGGATGCCGTTTTCGCTCAGCTTAAGGCTGCCGTTGCGAGTATAGGCTTCCGTGCCGTCTTCCAGCTGCACGGCAATCCAGCCCTGCCCCTGCACCGCCACGTCCAGATCGCGGCCGGTCTGCTGGATCACGCCCGAGCGGAAGTCCGCGCCCACCGTCGAATCGACCACGAAAGCGCGCGTCGGCAGATCCGCGCCCTGCACCGGCACGGCACGGAAGGTGTCAAGCTGGGCGCGAAAGCCCGTGGTGGTGGCATTGGCCAGGTTGTGCGAAGTCGTGGCCTGCTTCTCCATGATGTGCTTGGCGCCCGTCATGGCGGTGTAGATCATGCGGTCCATGTGTTCTCCCCTGGCCTGTCCGTTTCAATCAATGCAGCGTCTTACCGCAGGTTGACCAGGGTTTGCAGCACCTGGTCCTGGGTCTTGATGGTTTGCGCATTGGCCTGGTAGTAGCGCTGCGCGGTGATCATGTTGACCAGCTCGGCGGTCAGGTCGACATTTGAATCTTCCACCGCCATCGATTGCAGGGTTCCCAGGCTGCCCGAGCCTGGGCTGGCCACCAGCTCCGGCCCCGACTCGGAGCTCACCGACCAGACGTTGTTGCCGAGGGGTTGCAAGCCATTCGGATTGGCGAAATTCGCCAGCACGACCTGGCCAAGGGTGGCGGATTTGCCGTTGGTGTAACGCCCGGTGATGATGCCGTCATCGCCGATATTGAAGCCGGACAGGCGGCCGGCGGCAAAGCCATCCTGGCTCAGAGCATTCACGCTGAACGTCGAGCCGAACTGGGTCGTGTTGGTAAAGTCGATGCTGATGCCGGCGCCGCCGCCGATCGGCGATGTTGCGCCGGTGCTGACCGGCAGCTGGACGTTAGGGATGGGCATGGTGGTCAGCGCGGTGTTGATGGTGCCGTCCGAATTGAAGGTCAGCGAACCGATATTGCCACCCGCCGGCGCCGGCAGCAGTGTGCCATCGACTGCGCCATATATTTCCCAGCTTGCCAGGGTGCCCACAGGATCCCCTGTCAACGGCGACGTCTTCACGAAGAAGGTTTGCAGCACGTGCGGATTGCCCAGGCTGTCGAATACCGATACCGAAGTCGCATTGTGGTAGGACTCCGGATTATTCATATTAAAAGGAATGACTGCCTGGTCGATGGCCGTCTTGCGGGAATCCAGATTCAGTTCGGCGGACACTTCCGAAGACTCGGTAGGCGGCTGATCCGCGGTATTGATATTGATGTCGGCCGGAGCGCCGGTGGACAGCGCGCCGGAGGCGGTCACGCCATAGCCGGTCAGGTGTGAACCGTTGGCATTGATGATGAAGCCATTCTTGTCGAGCTGGAATTGACCGTTGCGGGCATACGTGATGGTGCCATTGTTACTCATGCGAAAAAAACCATTTCCGCTGATCGCCACGTCGAGCGGATTGGCCGAGCCGCTCACGTTCCCCTGGGTGAATTGCTGGGCGACTGCCGCCACCTTGACACCGATGCCGACCTGGCCGGCGCCGCCGCCGGACAGCGAACTGGCGTAGACGTCGGCGAACTGCGCCTGCGACGCCTTGAAACCGACGGTATTGGCATTGGCGACGTTGTTGCCGATCGCATCCAGGCTTTTCGATGCCGCGCTCAAACCGCTCAAACCTTGTTGGAAACTCATTGTATTCCCCTTTTAATGATGTGAGACGCAGCGATCAAAGGATCTGGCGAATGTCAGCGAAGTTCAGTGCGCCGAGCTCGGGAACGTTGATCTTGACGCCCTGACCACTGGTGGAAACGCTGGCAACCTGGCCGAAGCTCAGCGCGGTAGCCTGCACGGCCTGCTCCCCGGTAGTAGCCTTGACCTCAAACGTGTACTTGCCGTCCGGCGCCGTGGCGTCATTGTCGAGCTTGCCATCCCACGCCAGCGGGTGGCTGCCGGCAGGCTGCTTTTCCAGGGTAAAGCTGTGCACCGCCTGCCCCTTGTCGTCGCGGATCGTTATCTCGACCTTGTCGGCCGGCGCCGTCAATTCAACCCCCAGCAACGCCTGGCCTTCGCTCAGCTGCAGGCTGTTGCCCGGAGCCAGCACGCCATGGCCGATCATGCTGGTCGCCTGCAAGGTCTGGCTTGTCTGGTAACTGCCCATCAGGGATTCCAGCGCGGCATTCATCTTTTCGATGCCGCTGACGGTGGACAGCTGCGCCAGCTGGCTGGTCATCTGTGCATTGTCCATCGGATTCAGCGGATCCTGGTTCTTCATCTGCGTCACCAGCAGCGTCATGAAGCGGTCCTGCGCTTCGGTGACCGTATCCTTACCCTTGGCGCTTTTGGTGCCATTGACGGCGGTCAGCAGGCTGTCGGACACGCCATTATTGCTCTGTATGGTTGTCATGTGTTTTCCCTTTCCTACTGGCCGATCGCCAGCGTTTTCATCAACAACGTCTTGGCCGCATTCATGGTTTCGACGTTGGTCTGGTAAGAGCGCGAAGCCGAGATCATGTTGACCATTTCCTCCACCACGTTCACGTTCGGCATGGCGACGTAGCCATTCTCATCGGCTTGCGGGTGCTTGGGGTCGAACACCATTTTCGGTGGCGAGGCATCCTCGACCACTTTCTGCACCTTGACGCCGGCTGCTTCCGGCGACGCCAGCGGCACCGCCTGGAACACCACCTGCTTGGCCTTGTAGGTCTGGCCGGTGGAACTGGTGGTGCTGTCGGCGTTGGCGATATTGCTGGCCACCACGTTCAGGCGCTGCGATTGCGCGCTCATGGCGGAACCGGCGACATTGAAGATATTAAATAGCGACATGGTCATTGCCCCTGGATGGCGCTCAGCATTTTCCTGATTTGCGCGTTAATGAGAGTCAGGCCGGCTTCATAGCGGATGGCATTGTCGGTGAACTGGTTGCGCTCGACATCCATGTTGACCGTATTGCCGTCCACGTTGCCCTGCTGTTCCTTGCGGTACAGCAGCGGCGCATCACCGACCGTATTGCCGTTGGCGCCACTCAGGTGCACACTGGAAGTCTTCGCCAATGCCGGCGCCTGCACCGGACCGCCCTTGGCCAGCGCGCCCTGCAGCGCCTTGTTGAAGTCGATGTCGCGCGCCTTGAAATTGGGCGTGTCGGCATTGGCGATGTTCGACGCCAGCAATTGCTGGCGCTGGGCCCGCAAATTCAGCGCGGTTTCATTGAACCGCAAGTATTCGTCCAGCTTTCCAATCATGTCGCCCTCCGGGACCAGAAACTGCGCGGCTAAAGAAACTGCGCTTTACGCCGATAATGGTTTTGTACAGGCTCGATAATAGGCAGTCAACGCCGCGTCCGATCGGACGATAAGCGCATGAAACCCCGCCCTATTCCCTGCTTTGCGGGAGAGCGCCGCCGCTATTATGGTCAACGTAAGGAATTTCCCCGCGTAGATCATGCCCCTGCCATCCAAGGCTCTCCTGTTTTCGGCGCTGCTGCCGCTTGCCATCGCGGCGGCGGCGCAAACAGCCGTGCATACAGCCACGCCACCGCGCCAAGACCCGCAAGCCATCCGCAAGGTGGTCGAGCATTTCCTGCGCGTGCAAAGCACCGGCTTGCCGGGCCAGGTCAGCATCAGCGCCAGCGCGCTCGACGAACGCGCCAATCTGGCCGCCTGCGCCGCTCCCGAAGCTTTCATGCCGCCCGGCAGCAGGGCGTGGGGCCGCACCACAGTCGGCGTGCGCTGCGCCGTGCCGGTGGCATGGACCGTGTATATCCAGGCCACCGTCAAGGTGGTCGCCGAGTACCTGACCACGGCCGCCCCGGTGGCGCAAGGGCAGATCATCGGTCCGCAGCACCTGCTCAAGGCGCGCGGCGACCTGACGCAACTGCCTCCCGGCATCCTGACCGATGCCTCGCAGGCAGTCGGCCATGCGCTGGCCATGTCGCTGCCCGCTGGCGCGCCGCTGCGCAACGATGCTCTGCGCGCCCAGGCTGCCGTGAAGCAGGGCCAGACCGTGCGCCTGTCAACCGGGGGCTCGGGCTTCCGCATTTCCGCCGAGGCCAAAGCCTTGAACAATGCCGCCGAAGGCCAGGTGGTGCAAGCCAGGACGCCCGGCGGCGAAGTGGTCAGCGGCGTTGCGAAAAGCGGTGGCATAGTCGAAGTAACTTATTGAAAACATGGATGATTTGTCTGGCTAGCAAGGCCAAAAAATGTTAAATTGGCTCCTAAAGTTTAGGCAATCCATGCCGTTATAAGGGCATGGACAGGGGTAAACCGCCCCGCACAGACAAGGACATATCGTGAAAATCGATAACTCAATCAAGAAAACCGGCAGCCTGCCGATCAGCTCGGCGGAAGCCCGCGGCAGCAAGGCTGCGGACAAAACCGGCGGCGCCGCCAAGGCGGGCACCGCCGGCGCGGCGCAGCAAGGCGTGCAGGTTTCTTCGCAATTGCAGGCACTGGCCGGCAGCGAAGGCGTGTTCGACACGCAAAAAGTGGCGGAAATCAAGGCAGCGATTGCCGAGGGCAGGTTCCAGGTCGACCCGGAAAAGGTCGCCAACGGCTTGCTCGATTCCGTCAAGGATTTGATCCATACCCGTAAGGCATAAAGCATACAAATGAACTCGTCCGGCAACAGCCCCGCGCACAAGCTGCATGAGGAAAACCGCCATGCGCGCATGCTGCTCGATCTGCTGCAGAAAGAGCAGGCCCAGCTGATTGCCGCCGATATCAATGCCCTGACCTCGCTCACCGAAGAAAAGGCCCGGCTGGTGGCGCGCATGTCGGAACTGGCTGCGGAACGCCACACCGCGCTGGCCGCCGCCGGCTTCGCCGCCACGGAAGAAGGCATGCAAGCCTGGCTCGACAGCCTGCAGCCGTCCACCGTGCGCCAGTCGTGGAAAGAATTGCTGGACCTGGCCCGGGCCGCCAAGGATATCAATCGCAGCAATGGCCTGCTGATCGGCAAGCACCTGGCACGTAACCAGGGCGCCCTGAACGTTCTCAAGGGCGGTCCGCAAGACCAGGCCCTGTACGGCCCCAACGGCCAATCGTCGGTCACGCCGGGCGGACGCGGACTGGCAATCGGCTAGAGCGTCCGGCGACGGCAACGCATCGTTTTCGAGGGAAGTTATCCAACCGGCCATGTGCCGGTTCTTTTTTGCCTGTCAGCTGGCGCAACTGGCGATGAATTGGCAAGGCCGCTGGCGGATAGTCCTTTATGAGCATAGGCTCGATGCTTGCCGCGACGGTAAAATGCCCGACATGGTTTAAGATGGCAAACACATGCAACGCCATTTCCTTTTCTTACTATGCCGACCGCTGCTGCTTGCCTGTCTCATGACGAGCGGCGGCTACGCCTTGGCTGCCGAGCCTGTTGTCGCCGCGGCTTCCGATCTCAAATTCGCGCTGGATGAAATCGCCCGCGCCTTCAGGAAGGATACGGGCCAGTCGGTCAGGTTAAGCTATGGCTCCTCCGGCATCTTTGCGACGCAGATACGCAATGGCGCTCCTTTTGATCTCTACATGTCGGCGGACGAAAGCTATGTCAGCCAGCTGGTTGCCGAGGGTCACACTCGCGATGCCGGCAAGCTCTACGCTGTCGGCCGCATTGCGCTGATGGTGCCGTCCAGCTCGGGCATGCCGGTCGATCCCGGACTGAAGGGCCTTGCGGCGCATCTCAAGGCCGGCAAGGTCAAGCGCTTTGCCATCGCCAATCCGCAGCACGCGCCCTACGGCCGCCGCGCTGAGGAAGCCCTGCGCAAGGCTGGACTGTGGGAAGCGCTTAAGCCGAAACTGGTGTATGGAGAGAATGTGTCGCAGGCAGCCCAGTTTGCCACCGGCGGTTCCGCCGACGGCGGCATCATCGCACTGTCGCTGGCAAAGTCGCCGCAAATGGAGAAGCTCGGCCGCTACGCGGTCATCCCGGCCGACTGGCATGCGCCGCTCAGGCAGCGCATGGTGCTGCTGAAAAACGCCGACGCCACCGCAGAAGCCTTTTACCAATACATGCAGGGGCCTGCAGCCCGCGCCGTGATGCGCCGTTACGGCTTTGCGTTGCCGGGTGAAACGCCATGAGCGAAGGCGGCATGGATTGGCCGGCGCTTGTCTTGTCGCTGAAACTCGGCAGCATGACCGTACTGCTGCTCTTGCCGGCCGCGCTTTTCGCCGGCCGCTGGCTGGCCTTCCGGCGTTTCCGCGGCAAGGCGCTGGTGGAAGCGCTGCTGGCCGTCCCGCTGGTGTTGCCGCCCACCGTGGTCGGCTACTATCTGCTGGTCGGACTGGGCGGCGAATCCTGGATCGGCCGATCGGTCGAACGGCTCACGGGGCATTCGCTGGTTTTCAATTTTTCCGGCCTGGTGCTGGCCTCACTGCTGGTCAACATCCCCTTTGCGGTGCAGCCGATCCAGCGCGCCTTCGAAACCATTCCGCATGAGGTTCGCGACGCCGCCGCCTGTTGTGGCATGAGCTTCTGGCGCTCGCTGCTCACGGTCGAACTGCCGCTGGCCTGGCCCGGCGTACTGACGGGCATCGTGCTGACTTTCGCGCACACGCTGGGCGAGTTCGGCGTCGTGCTGATGGTCGGCGGCAGCATCCCCGGAGAGACCAAGACCGCCGCCATCGCCGTCTATGACAAGGTGCAAGCCTTCGACTTCACGGCTGCCGGCCACATGTCGCTGTTTCTGCTGGTGTTCTCGATGACGGTGCTGGCCCTGGCGAGCAGCCTGAGCCGGCGCTTCGGGAGGTAGCATGGCCAGCCTCCACTCCGGCTTGAGCCTTGCAGCCGAGCTTGCCGCGCCAGTCCGGCTGCATGCGGCACTGGACTGCGCAGGCGGGCAACTGCTGGCCCTGGTCGGCCCGTCAGGCAGCGGCAAGTCCACGCTGCTGCGACTGATCGCCGGGCTTGCCCGGCCTGCGCAGGGCCGCATCGCGTGCGGCGGCGTGTGCTGGTTCGACAGCGCCAGCAAGATCCACCTGTCCCCCCAGCAGCGCCGGGTCGGTTATGTGCCGCAGCATTACGGGCTGTTTCCGCACATGAGCGCGGTAGCCAACGTGATGGCCGGGCTGAGCGATCTGCCAGCGGGCGAACGCCAGGCGCGCGCCATGGCATGGCTGGCGAAAGTGCATCTGGACGGACTGGAACAACGCCGCCCTGCCGAGCTGTCCGGTGGCCAGCAGCAGCGCGTCGCGCTGGCCCGCGCCCTGGCCCGCGAACCCGCCATCCTGTTGCTGGATGAACCCTTCTCCGCGGTTGACCGGGCCACCCGTGAAACGCTCTACATCGAGCTGGCAGAACTCAAGCAGGAACTATCCCTGCCTATCGTCATGGTCACGCATGATCTCAATGAGGCATTGCTCCTGGCTGACCGGATTACCCTGCTGGCTGATGGCCAAACGCTGCAAAGCGGCCGGCCGCGCGAAGTGATGGCGCGGCCGGTGAATGAACTGGCTGCCCGCCTGGTTGGCGTGCGCAATTTTTTCGACGGCAGGATTCTGTGCCATGACGAAGCCGAACAGCTGACCTGGCTCGAAGCCGGCGGCCGACAACTGGCTTGCCCGCTTTCCGCCGGCTTTCCGCCCGGCTGCCAGGTGCGCTGGATGGTGCCGGATAGCGCGGTGCGCTTGCCCTCGCTGATCAGCGGTGAATTGCCATCTGGCAGAAATCGCGTGCCCATGACGCTGCAAGCTGTCTTGCCTCTGGGTGAAGAAGCGCGCATTGCCGCCACCCTGCCCGGCATTCCGGAACCGCTGCACCTGCAGGTGCCGCTCAGGCTAATGAACGAATTGCATCTGAATCCGCCAGCGACAATCGAGGTGCTGCTTCGCGAGCGACAACTGCATATCCTGGCGAAATGAGTGATGTTGCCGCGGCTACTCCTGCCTGGCGCCGAAAAGCGGCGTCGGTGCTTCGTTTTCCTTCTCCGGCAATTCCGCCAGGATCATGATTTCCACGCGGCGGTTGCGAGTGCGCCCTTCCGCGCTTTCGTTGGCCGCAACCGGGAAGTTATCGGCATGACCGACCGCGCTCAGGCGTGCCTGCGCGATGCCATTATCGGTCAGCAGACGCACTACGCTGCCGGCGCGCGCGCTGGACAATTCCCAGTTCGACGGAAATACGGCATTGCTGATGGGCAGATTGTCGGTATGCCCGATCACCTGCAAGGCATGCTTATCCTCCTTCAGGACCTGCGCGATGGCCGTCAGGACTTCGCCGGATTCCGCGGTCAGGCTGGCATCGCCCGGCGCGAACAGGATGCTGGCGTTGATTTCCACCTTGACGCCGTGGCTGGTCTGGGTCACGCGCACGATGCCGCGCTTGATCAGCGGCGCCAGCGACTGCCGCATCTGCAGCGCAATCCTGGTCATCGCTTCACGCTCGCGGCGTAGCGACTCAAGCCGCTGCCGGTCCTGCGCGCTGTGCCGGCGCAAGGGAAACGCCTGCTGACGCTCCGGCGACACCTGCACCATCGAAGCCGCCGCGCCGGTGCCGAAGGCGCTGCCGAGTGAATCGGACAGCACCCGGTACTTGCCTTCATTGACCGAAGAGATGGCGTACATCACCACGAAAAAAGCGAACAGCAGCGTGATGAAGTCAGCATACGATACCAGCCAGCGCTCATGGTTCTCGTGCTCTTCCTCGTGTCTCTTGCGCGCCATGGTTCGCCTTGTCGAGGTATGCTAGCGCCGGTGGGCGCTCATGCGCTCCTCGATCACGCGCGGGTTGTCGCCGAGAGCGATGCCGAAAAAGGCGGCGATCAGCATCTCACGCTGCGCCACCTCGCGCGCCAGGAGGGATTTGAGCTTGTTGGCGATCGGCAAAAACACCAGATTGGCCAGTCCGACGCCATAGATGGTGGCGACGAAGGCCACCGCAATCCCGCTGCCGAGTTGCGCGGGATTGGCGAGGTTTTCCATCACGTGAATCAGGCCGAGCACGGCGCCGATGATGCCGATGGTCGGCGCATAGCCGCCCGCCGCTTCCCAGACCTTGATCGCCTGCCGCTGGTGGCGCTCGTAACTGTCGAGATCGGTTTCGAGGATATCCTTGAGCTTGAACGGATCGATGCCGTCAATCAGCATGCGCAAGCCCTTGGCGCGGAAAGAATCCTTGACCCCTTCGAGGTAGCGCTCCAGGCTCAGCAAGCCCTCGCGTCGCGCCTGCCCGCTCCAGGTCAACACCTGTTGCTCGAGCGCGACCGAAGTGTCGGGCGGCGACACGAACACTGACTTGGCCAGGCGCACGCCGCGCAAAAAATCGGGCATGCCGCTTTGCAGCAGCACAGCGCCCACCGTGCCGATGCCGACGATGATGAAAGCCGCCGGCTGCAGCAGCGAGCTCAGATGGCCGCCCTCCAGCAGCTGGCCGGCCAGCAGGCCGCCCAGCGCCAGCGCGATGCCGGCTAGGCTAGCCCAGTCCACGCTCGCTCCCGCAGAAAGGTACGCAAACGCGCGACCGCCTGGCTATGCAGTTGCGACACGCGCGATTCAGATACGTTCATCACTGCACCGATCTCCTTCAGGTTCATTTCCTGTTCATAGTAGAGGCCCATGAGGATTTTTTCCCGTTCCGGCAAAGCTTCGATGGCGGCGATCACGGCCTGGCGGAAGCCCAGGTTCATCAGGCTTTGCAACGGATCGTCCGACTGGTCGGTGCAATAGCGGTCGAGGAAATGCTCGCTATCCTCGCTCTCGTGGAAATCCTCGTAATACACCAACTGGTGGCCGCCGCTGTCGTTCAGCAGATCCTGGTATTCGGCCAGCGACATCTTCAGCTGCTTGGCCACCTCGGTTTCCAGCGGCGGGCGGCCGAGGCGCTGCTGCAGCTTCTGCATGGCTTCTTCGATCTTGCGCATGTTCTGACGGATGCTGCGCGGCAGCCAGTCGCTGCTGCGCAACTCATCCAGCATGGCGCCGCGGATGCGTTGCACGGCGTAAGTCTCGAACTGCGCGCCGTGATTATCCTCGTAGCGGTTGACCGCATCCAGCAGGCCGATCATGCCGGCCTGCACCAGGTCGTCCACTTCCACGCTGTGCGGCAACTTGGCCTTCATCTGGTGCGCCAGTCGCTTCACCAGCGGCGCATGTTCCTGCAGCAGATGATTCTTGTCCGATTTTCCATGCGCGGTGTACATTGATATTTTATTATCCCTGTTTAACCCGCCATCTGGATGCCGCCCATCGCAGGAATGTCAGCCATTGCGCAACGCCCTGCCAGCTTGCGGAAGGCCAGCGAGGCGCCGGCCAGCGGAAAGGCCTCGACCACGCTGCGCCCCAGCCTGGCGGCGCGGCTGACATGCTCGTCGGCCGGCACTGAGCCGAGAAAACCAACTTCGGTGGCCAGATAGCGCCGGGCTGCCTGGGCGATGTTGTCATACACGATTTTCGCCTCGCGCTCGCCGACGCCGCTGACCAGCACGCTGACCGGCCGCCTTCCCTGGCTCGACGTCAGGCGCTTGATCATCGCATATGCCGTCTTGATCGATTCCGCCTTGTTCGACACCTGCACCACGACTTCGCCGCCGGCCATCGCCGGTAGCGCGAATTCATCATCCTGGCTCAATTCGCCGTCAACCAGCACGATATCGTGCTCTTTCGCCAGCGCGACGAAGGCCTGCTCCAGCCGGTGCTTCAGCAAATCTTCCCTTGCGGCCGCCTGCAGCCTGGCGCGCGACTGCGCGGTCGCATGCGCCAGCCTGGCCACGCCGAACCCCTGCGGCATGGCCTGAACCAGCTCGGTCGCCTTCCCTTCCTGGCGCGCCACATCCAGCAGGCTGGCGCGGCGCGGCGCATTCATCTGTTCAGCGACACCGCCGGCGGTGCGCGCATCCAGCAGCAGCACATCGCTGCCGGAGCGCACGAGGGAGGCCCCCAGATTTGCCAACACCGCATTTTTCTCTTCGTCCGGCAAGGCCGAGAGGAAAGTGAAAACACGCGGGCGTTGCCCGGCCAGCATGCGGCGCAGGCCTTCGGCCTGATCGGTGTGGAAGTTAGCCAAGGGACACCTCGCGCAGGCCGGAACCGTTCATGCCGCCCATGCCACGTACAGCGTTGGCCACCACCAGCGGCAACTCGGCATCCTGGTACTGGAATGGCGCGGTTTCGCGCTTGAGCTTGAAGGAACGGTCGACCAGGTAATCCCTGTTAGCCACGTGCAGGTCTTCCGGCACGCGCTGACCATTGGCGACGTAATACATTTTAAGCTTCTGGCGGATCGCCACGTCGAGCACGCCGCCAATGGTGGCCGCCTCGTCCAGCTTGGTCATGATGCAGCCGGACAGGCCGCCGCCCTGATAGGCGCGCACCACTTCGCTCAGGGTTTCGCCGGTCGAAGTGGCCGACATGCACAACAGGCGGTTAACCCTGGTGCCGGTGCCGGACAGCATGGCAATCTGCTCGGCCACCATCTGGTCGCGCTGACTCATGCCGACCGTGTCGATCAGCACCATGTGCTTGTTCTTCAGTTCGGAGAGGGCGATCCTCAGGTCGGTTTCATCCTTCACCGAGTGCACCATCACGCCGAGAATCTTGCCGTAGATGCGCAGCTGCTCGTAACCGCCGATACGGTAACCGTCGGTGGTGATCAGCGCCAGCTTGCCGGCGCCGTGGCGCATCACGCAGCGCGCCGCCAGCTTGGCGGTGGTGGTGGTCTTGCCGACGCCGGTCGGCCCTACCAGGGCATACACGCCGCCCTGGTCAAGAATGTCGTTTTCGTTACTCAGCGTCGCCAGGTTGCGCGACAGAATCGAGCGGATCCAGCTCATGCCGGCGCTGGCGTTAAGGCTGGACGGCATTTTTTCAATCAGGAAGCGCCCCAGGCTGGCGGAATAGCCCGCCGCCAGCATTTCGCGCAGCACCGCCGACTTCGCCGGCGAGCGTTGCTGCTGGCTGCCAAAAGAAATCCCGGCCAGCTGCGACTCCAGCATGCCGCGCATGGAGCGAATCTCGGCCATCATCCTGGCCAATTCGGTGCTGGCCGGCTGTTCGGCGGCGGCGCTCATCTCGCGCGCGGCGTTCAGGGACTCGGCCAGACGGGAAGCCTGGTTGTTTTCAGCCGCGTTTCCGGCCACATTGCGCGGTGCCAGCGCCGCCAGGGTTGATTGCGAAATTGTCGGGGCCGACGCCGGCGTTTCGGCTACGGGCTCGGCCAGCGCCGACATATCCTCTGGCGCCAGCGCCAGGATCTCGGTGGCGCCATCCACATTGCGGTTGGATAGGATCACGGCATCCGCGCCAAGCGCATCGCGCACTTTGCGCAATGCGTCGCGGGATGTGGCGCCGGTGAATTTTCTTACGTTCATGCTTGGCCTCCAACTAGGCTTGTAACTTTCATGCTTCAATGATGCTGATTGCAAAAGCCGTTACGCGATGAACGCGGATCCCCTGGCCGCTCGGCACTGTAAACGGATCGCCGGACTATGCAATAAGTGTTAATAGCATTATCGATTGGCAGCAAGCCTTTCCATCGAAGGAATAGCCGGGAAAACCCCCCGCATTTCGACAACATCGTTGCGATGCATCCCTCATGCGCGGGTGGCAGTCATCGGAAAATTTGTATCGCGGCCGGCGCGTCAGGCGGCGTTGCCCACCAGGCTGGTGACCTTGATGGTCTTTGTTTCCGGCACTTCGGCATGCGACAGCACCTTCAGCTGTGGAATCGCGCGGCGCAGGAAGCGTGCCAGCAGCGGGCGCAACGGCCCCGGCACTAGCAGCACCGGGGTCAGGCCCATCTGTTCCTGCTGGCGCGCCGCGTTCGCGGTCTGCATCGCCAGGGCGTCGGCCAGGCCCGGCTCGATGCCGGCGCCGTCCGCGCCGCTGGTCTGCAGCGCCTGCATCAGCAGGCGCTCGAGGCGATTGTCCAGCGTCATTACCGACAGTTCGTTCGATGCCGCGAAAATCTGCTGCACGATAGCGCGACCCAGGGCAATGCGCACCTGCGCGGTGAGATCGTTCGGATCCTGCACCTGCGGCGCGTACTCGGCCAGGGTTTCGATGATAGTGCGCATGTCGCGGATATGCACGCCTTCGATCAGCAGGTTCTGTAGCACTTTTTGCAGGGTGGAGATCGGCAGCAGCTTGGGCACCAGGTCTTCCACCAGCTTGGGCGATTCCTTGCCCAGGTGATCCAGCAACTGTTGCAATTCCTGGCGACCCATCAACTCGGCGGCATGGGTGGTGATGAGGTGGTTCAGGTGGGTGGCGACGACGGTGCCGGCATCGACCACGGTATAGCCCATCGCCTGCGCCTGCTCGCGCATGGCCGCTTCGATCCATACCGCCGGCAGACCGAAAGCCGGATCGGTGGTGGCAGCGCCCGGCAAGGCGCCGGTCACCATGCCGGGATTAATCGCCAGGAACTGGCCGGCATGCGCCTCGCCGCCGCCGACTTCCACGCCCTTCAAGGTGATGCGGTAAGCCGAGGGCTTCAGTTCGAGGTTATCGCGGATATGCACCGGCGGCGAGAGGAAGCCGACTTCCTGCGCGAACTTCTTGCGGATGCCCTTGATACGACGCAGCAGTTCGCCGCCCTGCCCCTTGTCCACCAGCGGAATCAGGCGATAGCCGACTTCCAGGCCGAGCGTATCGACCGGCACGATATCCTGCCACGATGCCTCTTCGGGCTCCGGCGCGGCGACTGCCGCGGCGGCGGCCTCCTCCGGCGCGGTCTGCGCCGCTGCCGCGGCCATCCTGGCGCGCTGCGACATCATGTAGGCGCCGCCAGCCAGCAGCGACGCCAGGAAAATGAAGGGAATGTGCGGCATGCCGGGAATGATGCCCATGCCGCCGACGATGGCGGCGGTGATGTACATGACCTGCGGCTTGGCGAACAGCTGGCTGATCAGCTGCGTGCCGATATCCTCATCGCTGGCCACGCGCGAGACGATGATACCGGCGGCCACCGAGATCACCAGCGAGGGGATCTGCGCCACCAGGCCGTCGCCGATCGCCAGCAGCGTGTAGTTTTCCAGGGCGGCGCCGAACGCCATGTCGTGCTGGATCATGCCGACGATCAGGCCGCCGATGACATTGACGAGTGTGACGATGATGCCGGCAATGGCGTCGCCCTTGACGTATTTGCTGGCACCGTCCATGGAGCCGTAGAACTCGGCCTCCTGCGACACTTGCTGGCGGCGGCTGCGCGCCTCGGCCTCGCCGATCAGGCCGGCGTTGAGATCGGCGTCGATCGCCATCTGCTTGCCGGGCATCGCATCCAGGGCGAAACGCGCGCCGACTTCGGCGATGCGGCCGGCGCCCTTGGTCACCACCACGAAGTTAATGATGGTCAGGATCACGAACACCACGATGCCGACGGTGTAATTGCCGCCGATGAGGAAGTGGCCGAAGGCTTCGATCACCTTGCCGGCGGCGTCCGGGCCGGTATGGCCTTCGGAAAGCACCACGCGGGTGGAAGCCACGTTCAGCGACAGGCGCAGCATGGTGGATACCAGCAGCACGGCCGGAAAGGCCATGAAATCCAGCGGCTTGACGGTGTACAGCGCAGTCAGCAGGATGATGATCGACAGCGCCAGGTTAAAGCTGAAAAACATGTCAAGCACGAATGTCGGCAATGGCAGCACCATCATCGCCAGCATCATGATGATCAGGATCGGCGCGGCCAGCGCCTTCGAATTCTGGCCGGACAGCCAGGCCGGCAGCTTCAGGCCATTCATTATTGCATCACTCCATTAGCGTTCGCCTGGCCGCTTGCAGCGAGCGGATTCAGCGGATCGAGCTCCGCCGGCACATCGAGATCGGTCGGTGCATCCGGGCGGGCGCCGCCCTGCTGGCGGAAGGCGCGCAGCTGGAACACATAGGCCAGCACTTCGGCCACGGCGGTGTAAAGGGCTTCGGGAATTTCATCGCCCAGCTCGGCATGGCGGAACAGCGCGCGTGCCAGTGGCGGTGCTTCCAGCATCGGCACGTTGTTCTCCCTGGCGATTTCGCGGATCTTGGCGGCGACTTCGTCGGCGCCCTTGGCCACCACTTGCGGCGCGCGCATCTTGCCGTCGGTGTATTTCAATGCCACCGCATAGTGGGTCGGGTTGGTGACCACCACGTCGGCGTTGGGAATCTCGCTCATCATGCGGCGGCGCGCCATCTCACGCTGCTGCTGGCGAATCTTGGCCTTGATTTCGGGATTGCCGTCGGATTCCTTGGCTTCCTGGCGCAGTTCTTCGCGCGTCATCTTCAGCTTGTTGGCGTAATGCCACATCTGGTAAGGCGCATCGATCAGCGCGATGAACACCAGCCCGCCGACGATGGACAGAAAGCTCACCAGCAGGATATGACCAAGGTGCGCGGTACCGTTCTTGAGCGACTCGACACCCAGCCCCATTACCGCATCCATCTGGCTATTGATCACCATCCAGGCGACGGCGCCGATCAGAATCGTCTTGCCGATGGCTTTAACGAGTTCCATGGCGGCGTTGGCGGAAAACATATTCTTGATGCCGCTTAGCGGATTGAGCTTGCCGAAATTCGGCTGCAGCGCCTTGGTGGAGAACAGCCAGCCGCCGATCAGCAAGGGAGACCCCACCGCGACCACGATCAGCAGCACGGCCAACGGTGCGAAGGCCAGCAGCACGTCACCCAGCCTGGCGCCCAGGCCTGCCAGCAGAAGCGCCGGATCGAAAGCTTGTTCCCGCTCGAATGACAGTCCGGCAACCAGCAGCCGTTGCAGCGGCCGCACCATGGCGCCGCCGAATACCCAGATGCCGATGCCGGCAGCCAGTAGCACGGTGCAGGTGGCCAGCTCTCGCGAACGCGGAACGTCGCCCTCTTCGCGCGCCTGTTCCAGGCGCCGCGGCGAGGCCGGCTCGGTTCTTTCGAGATCGCTGTCGTCGGCCATGGCCGATTTCTCCCTGCAAGCTTCGCCGTGCCGTCGAGATGACGCACTGACCAGCCATTGGGGAGGATTATTGCGGAGAAGTAGGCGGCACTATCGATGAAACAGGGGGTGAAAACCCCCTGTATTTCATTGCCAGCAACGATAAATGGCCCGTTCTTGCGGGCCGGGGGATCACAACTTCAGGCTTTGCGCCCAGGTCAGCGCGCCCAGATGCGCCTCGTTGACTTGCGCGGGACTGATGAAAAGCGAATCGGCCAGCGCGCCGATGGCAGCATTGCCACCCTTTTCGCAAGCCTCGGCCAGGCTCAGGAAAGGCCCGTAGATGCCCTGGCGCTTGAGCAGCGCCTCGGTGACCTGCTCGGACAGAGGGATATTTTCCAGCGCCGTTTCCATCGGCATGCCAAGCAGGCGGTCCAGCAGCGAGAACATGCCGACGACGAACAGGTTTTCCGCTTCATTTTTCGGCAGCAGGCTCTTGCCGAGCAATTCGACGAAGCGTCCGCGCACCACCGCCGTCTGCATCAGCACCGGCGACTGCGCGCTGGTGCCGGCGGTCGCCAGCAGCACCGATAGCCAGCGGTACAGCGGCGAATAGCCGAGCATGGTCACCGCATGGCGCAGCGACTGGATCTCGGTGCCGAGGCCGAAGCCGACGGAGTTGATGTAGGTAAGGAGCTTGTACGACAGCGCGGCGTCGCGCTTCAATACCGCCTCCAGCTGGCGCACATCGGTGTTCTTGCGCACCATGTCCATCAGTTGCAGGATCATGCTCTGCACCGGATTCAGGCCGGTGGCCTGCGTGCCGGGACGCTGGGTGGCGTACAGGTTGCCGGCAAAGGCATCCATGCCCAGCGATGCGCAGGAATCGTATTCCTTCCATGAGCTGATGCCGCGCCCCACCATGCGCATGGTCGATTGCTTCAGCGCGCCATAGATCCGCGCCTGGGCAGCGAATTCGGCTTCGCCGAAACGGATTTCCACCCGCGACACCAGCAACAGCAGATTCTTGTCATGCACCAGCGCTTCGGCATCCGTCAGCGAAACGCCGTAACCCGCGCTGCGCAACTCCCGCACCGCGGCGGCAGTTTCGGCATTAGCCAGGTCTTGCGAAGCCATGCACAGCACCGTCTTGTGCGGCGGCAGCGCCCTCAGCGCCGGCTCGGCCAGCATCGCCGGCGTCGCCTGCAGAAAAATCAGGTTTTCGCCCAATAGCCAGTTGCCGTCGGCATCGCTCAGGCCGGCGACGGCATGGCGCACCAAGTCCTGGTCATCCTCGCTGCCGGCGGCAGCGCTGCCGTCAGGCCGCTGCCAGCTGAACTGGTAACCGAGGATGCGCTGCTTCGGATCGAGCAGCGGCTCGCGCACCAGAAAATTCGCGTCACGCATGCTCACGCGCCGACCTTGTCCATTTTTTCAAAAATCTTGGAGAGTTTCTCGTCCAGGGTCGCCGCGGTGAACGGCTTGACCACGTAGCCGTTGGCGCCGGCCTGGGCGGCGGCAATGATGTTTTCCTTCTTCGCTTCGGCGGTCACCATCAGCACCGGCAGTTTCGACAGCGCGGCATCGGCGCGAATCTGCTGCAGCATGGTCAAGCCATCCATGACCGGCATATTCCAGTCCGAAATGACGAAGTCGAATTGTTCGCTGCGCAGCTTGGTCAATGCCATCGAGCCATCTTCGGCTTCGTCCACATTGGTATACCCCAGCTCCTTGAGCAGATTGCGGACAATGCGCCGCATCGTCGAAAAGTCGTCAACCACCAAAAATTTGGTATTTGGGTTAGCCATATTTACTCCATCAATTTCCTGAAAATGCAGCTTCCCGCCCCTTATGAACAGACCGGCAAGATTCTCTTATTCTGCATCAAAACCAAGCCCCTATTATGCACTGAAGAAGTGAAATTGCTTATGGGTAATACTATCAGAAGTACGAATACCCAACAGATTTAGCCTATAAATTAAGCAATTAACAATCCTTGCCAATTCCTGCCGCTCCCATCACACCCGCAGCGCGCGGCTGCCATAGGTTGCCAGGTATTGCAGCACCCGTGCCGGCAATTCGTTCAGGGGTCCGACTTCGTCGGCGGCGCCGACCGCGATCGCTTCGCGCGGCATGCCGAACACCACGCAACTGGCCTCATCCTGAGCGAAATTATAGGCGCCGGCCTGCTTCATCTCCAGCATGCCTTGCGCGCCATCTTTGCCCATGCCGGTAAGAATCACGCCCACCGCATTCTTGCCGGCGCAGATGGCGGCCGAACGGAACAGCACGTCCACCGAAGGCCGGTGGCGGTTGACCGGCGGCCCCTGGTCCAGCCGCGTGACATAGTTGGCGCCGCTGCGCGCCAGCAGCAGGTGCGAATGCCCCGGCGCGATATAGGCATGTCCGGGCAGAATGCGCTCGTCGCCGGCCGCTTCCGACACCGCAATCCGGCATAAGGAATCGAGCCGCTTGGCAAAGGAGCGCGTGAAGCCCTCCGGCATGTGCTGGGTGATCAGGATGCCCGGGCAGTCCGACGGCATCTGCAGCAGAAATTCCTTGATCGCCTCGGTGCCGCCGGTGGAGGCGCCGATGATGATCAGCTTTTCGCTACTGGTCAGCGGATTGCGCAGCGGCGGCAGGCTCGTCACGGGCTGGACGCTGCCTGCGGGCAGGCGCGGCGGCGCCGCCTTGACGCGGGCACGCGCGGCCGTGCGGATCTTGTCGGTGATCAGCTCGGTATATTCCAGCATGCCGTGCTGGATCGACATCTTCGGCTTGGTGACGAAATCGACCGCCCCCAACTCGAGCGCGCGCATGGTGATCTCGGAACCGCGCTCGGTCAGCGACGACACCATCACCACCGGCATGGGCCGCAGGCGCATCAGCTTTTCCAGAAAATCCAGGCCATCCATCTTCGGCATTTCGACGTCCAGGGTCAGCACGTCCGGATTAGTCTGCTTGATCATCTCGCGCGCCACCAATGGGTCCGGCGCCGCTCCCACCACTTCCATGTCTGGCTGGCTGTTGATGATTTCCTTCATGACGCTGCGGATCAGCGCCGAATCATCGACAATCAACACTTTCGTTTTCATTCTTCAAATCTCCAAAACCTGGGCTCCTCGCGCCCGTCACGAGAACAATTCGACGTCGCCGGCCACCGGTTTCGTCTGCAGTCGCTGAGCGTAATCCTGCTCGCGGTTGACGAGGGTATTGTTATTGAGCTGCCTGAGCTTCTTGACCAGCACCTTGCCGCTGCGCGGAAAGAAATAAACCTTGCGCGGATGGATGTCGTTCAAGTCCTCCGCTACGATGCGAATTCCCTCGGTCTTCAGGAACTTGCGCACGAACTGCGCATTGCGTTCGCCGACATTGATGGCGACGAAGCCGCGCAACACGTTGCCGCCGCCAAACACCTTGGCTTCCAGGTTTTCACGGCGCGCGCCGGATTTGAGCAAGGCATTGATCAGCACTTCCATCGCGTAGGTGCCGTAACGCATCGACAGCGAAACCGGGCCGTCGCCATCGCTGCTGTCAGGAAGCATGAAATGGTTCATGCCGCCAATCCCGGTGGTGCGGTCGCGGATGCAGGCCGCCACGCACGATCCCAGCACCGTCACGATCATCATGTCCTTGGGCGTAACGAAATACTCGCCCGGAAGAATTTTCGCGGCGTCGCAATCGAAGGTGCGGTCGTAATAAATGTTCTTGGCGAACTGTTCAACGTTATCGTTGCTCATCTCTTGTTTCTCATGCCTTGCGCGCCGTTGCGGCATGGCCGATGCCGCTTGCTGCGCCCTTGTCCGCCAATTCGTAAACCGTCTTGCCGCGCAGCCTGAAGAGGTCGGACACATACAGGAAATTTTCCGAGTGCCCGGCGAACAGCAGTCCGTCCGGCTTCATCAGCGGCGCAAACCTCGCCAGTATCCTGCCCTGGGTCGGCTTGTCGAAATAGATCATGACATTGCGGCAGAAGATCGCGTCGAACGGGCCGGAAATGGGCCAGTGTTCCGACAGCAGGTTCAACTGCTTGAATGTCACCATGGCGCGCAACTCGTCGCGCACCCGCACCATGCCGGCCTGAGCGCCCTTCCCTTTCAGGAAAAAGCGCTTGACCCGTTCGGGCTCCATCCGCTCGATGCGATCGACGCTGTACACGCCGCGCTCGCCGGTCGCCAGCACATTGGTGTCGATATCGGTGGCAATCACGCGCGCCGGCGGATTCAGGCTGCCGAACGCCTCGCACAGGGTCATGGCGATCGAATACGGCTCCTCCCCGGTGGAACTGGCCGAACACCAGATCGTCACCGGCTCCTTGCGCCCGGCGACATGTTCAGCCAGCAGCGGGAAATGATGCGCCTCGCGGAAGAACGCGGTGAGATTGGTAGTCAGCGCATTGGTGAAGGATTCCCACTCGCCGCTGTCGGGATTGCGCTCGAGCGTGTCCAGATAGGCGGCGAACGATGCCAGGCCTGTCGCGCGCAACCGGCGCGCCAAGCGGCTGTAGACCATTTCCTGCTTGCTGTCGGCCAGCGCGATGCCCGCCCTGCGGTAAATCATCGTGCGCACGCGCTCGAAGTCACGCGTGGTGAATTCGAATTCCTTGGCCGAATCGCTCCTGCCGGCGCCGGCGGTCGGCGCCCCGTGTCCGGTGCTGGAAAATAGCGCGCTCATTTGCCGTCTGCTGTTTTTTCAAAAATCATCAAAACTCTTCCCAGTCGTCGCTGTTGCCGCCGGCATTCGTCGGCTTGGCGATTTTCGGCGTCGAAGGTGCCGGTTTCAGCGCCACCTCCCGCGTCGTCGGCGAAGCCGGCGGCAGTGGCCTGGCTTGGGGTGGCAGCGACCTGGCTTGCGACGCAAGCGGCCTGGCGGATGCCGTGGCCGGTAAGGCGCGGGCGACGCCGGTCGCCTTGCCGCGATTCAGCTTGAAGATGGCCACCGCCTTGGCCAGCGCCGCCGCCTGGTCCTGCATGCTCTGCGCCGCCGCAGCTGCCTGCTCCACCAGCGCGGCATTCTGCTGAGTCATTTCATCCATCTGCGCAATGGCGCGGTTGACTTCCTCGATGCCGCTGCTCTGCTCGGCGCTGGCGGCGGTGATTTCGGCCATGATGTCGGCCACGTGCTTGACCGAATTGACAATCTCATCCATGGTCTTGCCGGCGTCGTCGACCAGCTTGGCGCCGACATCGACCCGCTCCACCGAGTCGCCGATCAGTGTCTTGATTTCCTTGGCGGCGCCGGCCGAACGCTGCGCCAGGCTGCGCACTTCCGCCGCCACCACGGCGAAGCCGCGGCCCTGCTCGCCGGCACGCGCCGCTTCCACGGCGGCGTTCAGCGCCAGGATATTGGTCTGGAAAGCGATGCTGTCGATGACACCGATGATATCGACGATCTTGCGCGAACTTTCCTTGATCGAGCCCATGGTTTCCACTACCTGGCCAACCACGTCGCCGCCCTTGACGGCGTAGTCGGAAGCCGACATCACCAGCAGGTTGGCCTGGCGCGCATTGTCGGCGTTCTGTTTCACGGTCGAAGTCAGCTCTTCCATCGACGACGCGGTTTCTTCCAGCGAGCTGGCCTGCGATTCGGTGCGCGCCGACAGGTCGGCGTTGCCGGTGGCGATCTGGCGCGAGCCGACGCCGATGGTGTCGATCGCTACCAGCACGTGGCTAACGGTGCGTGTCAGGCTGTCGTTCATCTCGCGCATGGCCAGCAGCAGCTGGCCGGTCTCGTCGCGCGCATCAGTGTCGAAGGACATCGTCAGGTCGCCCTCGGCCACGCTCTTGGCGACCTGCACCGCTTTTTCCAGCGGGCGCGAAATCGCCGCAACCAGCCAGTAAGCCATCAGAAAACCGATCAGCAAGCCACCGGCCAGTGCCACCACCGAGATGTTGCGCACCCACATGTAGAGCGTCTGGCCCTTGGTGAACTCGGCCTGAGCAGTGTCGCGCTGATGCTGGATCAGGGCATCGATGCTCTGCTCCAGCGGCTGGTAATTGCGGCTCAGCGGCCCCTGGATGATCTCCAGGGCCTGCGCCTGATTCTGGCTGAGCAAAGCGGCGAGCGCCGGTTTCAGGCCTTCTTCCACGAACTTGCCGCGCGCCTCGGCGAATACGCCAGCCAGCCGTTTCTCTTCCGGATCCTTTACCGCGGCGATGTAGGCATCCCAGTTGCCGGTGATGTCGGCGATGCGCTTTTCCACCTCGCCGGTCTTGACGGCAACAACTTCAGGGCTGCCATTGATCGATTCCGCCAGCGCCAGGCGATTGCGGTCGATCGCCCTGACGATCAGATCGAGTTTCTCCAGCGGCGCCAAGCGGTCCTGGTACATCGACTTGAGTGCATCGTTGAAGTAACTCATGCTGCCGATCCCGACAACGCCGCCGCCGATCAACGATACGGAAAGGAAGGCGATGACGAAAATCAGGCGCGAGCGGATCGATATATTCTTGAACATGGAAACTCCGGGCTACTTGAAGGTGTACGGCTCTGGCATGCGACAGGCGGCAACCGGCCGCCCCTCTCTTATGCGGCGATCTTGTCGATCAGTCCCATTTCGGCCGACGACATCAGCTTGTCGATATCGATCAGGATCAGCATGCGCTCTTCCAGCGTGCCCAGGCCGATCAGGTAATCGGTATTGAAGGCGGTGCCCATTTCCGGCGCCGGCTTGATCTCGCCGGGATTCAGGGTGATCACGTCCGACACGCTGTCGACCACCATGCCGACCACGCGCCCGGCGATGTTCAGGATGATCACCACGGTGAACTGGTCGTAGGTCGGTTCGCCGAGGTTGAACTTGATGCGCANNAAGGCGAGAAATTCGTTGCCGGCGATGTCGGCTGCCGTCCTTTCGCCGCCTGAAAACGCCGTGGTTTGTTCTGTTGCTTGCATGGCTTTGTCCTTATTCGGTATGGATGGATTCATCGTTCAACTGGCGGCTGGAGCGCAACAGCGCGGCGACATCGATGATCAGGGAAACGCCGCCGTCTCCGAGGATCGTCGCGCCGGAAATTCCGGCTACCTTGCGGTAATTCGATTCGAGGTTTTTCACCACCACCTGCTGCTGACCGACCAGCTCGTCGACGAACAGCGCTGCCTTCCTGCCGTCGGATTCGAGAATCACCACGATGCCTTCGGCAGGTTCAGTGCGGGCCGATTCGACGCCGAACATCTGGTACAGCGGAATCAGCGGGAGATAGTCGCCGCGCACCTTGATCACGCGGCCGCTGCCGCTGATTTCCTTGATATCGGCGGCAATCGGCTGCAGCGACTCGACCACATAGGCCAGCGGCAGAATATAGATTTCCTGCCCGACCCGGATCGACATGCCATCCAGGATCGCCAGGGTCAACGGCAGCGAGATCGAAATGGTGGTGCCGAAGCCGCGCAGCGAGCGGATATCGACCACGCCGCCCATGGCAGTGATGTTGCGCTTGACCACATCCATGCCGACGCCGCGGCCGGAGACGTCGGTCACGATCTCCGCGGTGGAAAAGCCGGGCGCGAAAATCAGTTGCCAGACATCCGCATCCGGCATCGAGTCCGTTACCGGCAAGCCTTGCTGCTGCGCCTTGGCGAGAATCTTTTCGCGGCTCAGGCCGCCGCCGTCATCGCTGACTTCGATGACGATGTTGCCGCCCTGATGCGCCGCCGACAACGACAGCCGCCCGGTCTCGTTCTTGCCCGCGGCATGGCGCAGGTCGGGCATCTCGATGCCGTGGTCGATGCTGTTGCGCACCAGGTGCGTGAGCGGATCGACGATACGCTCGATCAAGCCCTTGTCGAGTTCGGTGGCGGCGCCCTGGGTGACGAATTCCACTTTTTTGCCGAGCTTGCCGGCCAGGTCGCGCACCATGCGCGGGAAGCGCGAGAATACGTAATCCATCGGCATCATGCGAATCGACATGACGGCTTCCTGCAGGTCGCGCGTATTTCGCGTCAACTGGCTGACGCTGTTGAGCAGCCGCTCGTGCAGGATCGGATCGAGCGAATCGGTACGCTGCTCGATCATCGCCTGCGTGATCACCAGCTCGCCGACCAGGTTGATCAGCTGATCCACCTTTTCGATGCCGACCCGGATCGAGGTCGAAGCTTCGTTATGCGCATGCGAGGCCGAATGCTTTTCGGCATCGCGGCCGGGCGTACGGCTCTTCGAAGAAAGCGCGGAGGCAAACTCCGCCGCGGCATTCCTGTCGGGCGTAGCGACGCCGGATGCCGCATCAGGCGCGCCGCCGTTGGGCGTGAATGGCGGAAAGAAACCGTAGCCCTGCGCGTTTTCCGTTTCCTTCTGTTCGATTGCCGACTGCAGCGGCTCGAAGAAGCCGTAGCCCTGAGCGTTTTCCTTTTCCTTTTGCTCGATCGCCGATTGCAGCGGCTCGAAGAAACCGTAACCCTGCGCATCCTCCGCGCTTGCCGCGGCTTCCTCGGTGATCTTCAGGTCGGACGGTTCCATGATGAAGGAACAGATCGCCACGATATTCTCGGTGCCGTCTTCGGTGTCCAGCGTAAACACGCCGCGCCCGTCGGGCAGGCGGGACTGGCTGAGCGCGCCCAGCAGGCCCAGCTCGCCGGCCAGCGCCGTGACGTCGCGCTCGGCAAGTTCCGGCAATTCGATGCAATAGCGCGTTTTGCCGCCCTGCCGGGCCGGTGCGGCGGCCGATGCCTGCTCTCGCCGCGGCGCCGGCTGCGCCCCGGCAGCGCCCTGCTGCGCCAGCGACTGCAGGGTCGCGCGCACGCCGGCCACCTGCTCCTGGTCCACCTCGCCGCCATGGCGATGGCCGTCGAGCTGCATCTTCAGCGTGTCCTTTGCCGCCAGAAAGGCGTCGACGTGCTCTCCGGTCAGCGCCGTCTCGCCCTTGCGGATGCGGTCGAGCAGGGTTTCCAGGACATGCGTGACCTCGCTCAGATCCGTGATGCCGAAAGTCGAGGCGCCGCCCTTGATCGAATGGGCGGAGCGAAAAATGGCATTCAGGTCTTCGGGGTCGGGCTGCGCGACGTCGATGGCCAGAAGCAGCCTCTCCATTTCTGCCAGGAGCTCTTCGGCTTCTTCGAAGAACACTTGGTAGAACTGGCTCATGTCAACAGTCATTATCGAACTCCATATTCACTTACGCCTTCCCGACGGTCGCGCCAGGCAGCCGGTCGCCCGGCGGCTCAGCCGATGACCTTCCTGACCACCTCGGTCAGGCGCTGCGGATCGAAGGGCTTGACCAGCCAGCCGTTGGCGCCGGCCGCCCGGCCCTTCTGCTTCATTTCATCGCTGGCTTCGGTGGTCAGCATCAGGATCGGCACGTTCTGGTACGTCGATAGCGCGCGCAGCGAACGGATCAGGGTCAGGCCGTCCATGCGCGGCATGTTCTGATCGGTCAGCACCAGGTCGAATTTCTCCGCCTTGGCCTTTTCCAGGCCGTCTTGCCCGTCAACGGCTTCGGTCACCATGTAACCGGCGGCCTTCAGACTGAACACCACCATCTGCCTGAGTGATCCCGAATCGTCCACTGCAAGTATCGTTTTTGCCATCATTACTCCCGCTCTTGTCATCTCCGGGCATGCGCCCGTTTTTTTCAGTGTTTCCGTGCCTCAGGCTTAGAACAGCTCGATGTCGCCGCTTTCCATGTGGGTCTGCTGCACCGGCTTCCACAGCAGGCTTTCCAGCTTCTGCGCCTGATTCTCCACCATTGCATTGAGGTTGTGCAGCACTTGCGCGAGCGCCTCCGGCGACGCATCTTCCAGCACGCCGGCGCTGCCGCCCTCGAGCAGATCCAGCACTTCGCGCAAGCCCGTCACGCGCCGCACCGTGCGGCCGATCAGCTGCGTGGTCATGTCCTGGAACTGCAGGCCCGTGACGGCCGCATTCACATGCTTGCCGATCTCCGCCTCCAGGACCTTGAGCTGCGCTGCGCTGTCCTGCGGCGCCGCTCCACCGGCCAGCAGCGCGTCGACCATCGCTTGCTGCGCGCGCACGGTTTCATGGATCGCCATGAAACTCGCCGACAGCTTCTCGATCGCCTCGCCGAGCAGGAAAGTGGTCTGCATCAGGTCGGTCTCGACCTCGGTCAGATGCAGATTGCCGTTCTCCGCGACAGTCTCCAGCAAGTGTTTCACCTGCGTCCCCATTAATTTCTTTCTTTTCATGAAAATACCTTATCACCGGCACCTTCAATCGTACAGGCGCAAACCCGGCTGCTTCCCGAAGTTATTGCGTCTGCGTTCCGCCTGCATCCTTCTGCTCCTGCAATCCCGCGCCGCTGTCGGACACTTCCACGGCGCCGCTTTCCTGCGATGCCGCCAGCTCCGCCCGCTTGTTCATGACGATGATGCTGATGCGGCGGTTGCTCGGATTGGCCGGGTTTTCCTTGTCGAAGGGCAGCACCGACGACAAGCCGACCACCCGCAGCACTTTCGATTCATCCATGCCGCCGGAGACCAGTTCGCGGCGCGAGGCATTGGCGCGATCGGCCGACAGTTCCCAGTTGCTGTACCCTTTTTCACCGCGAGAATACGGCGTGGCATCGGTGTGGCCGGACAGGCTGATCTTGTTCGGCACCTCGTTCAGGGCCAGGCCGATTTCATGCAGGATTTCCACGGTGTAGGGCTGCAGATCGGCCTTGGCGAGGGCAAACATCGGCCGGTTCTGCTCGTCGACGATCTGGATGCGCAAGCCTTCGGAAGTGATATCTAGCAGTAGCTGGTTCTTGTACTGGCGCAGGACAGGATTGCTGGCGATGACTTCCTCGATTTTCTTTTTCAGCGTCCGCAGCCGCTCGCCCTCGACCTTCTCCAGCAATTCGGTGGCGGTCTTGACGTTATAGGTCTTTTTCTGGCCGGGAGCGTCGATGGCCTTGACCTGGCCATCCTTGCGCGTCAGATCCTTGCCGCCGCCCTTGATCACGTGCGAGCTGTCGCCGCTGCCGGAGCCGCCGCCCATGGCCACCTTCAGCGGCGTCGCAAAGTAATCGGCGATGCCCTGCAGATCGCCCTTCGAGGTCGAGCCGAGCAGCCACATCAGCAGGAAAAACGCCATCATGGCGGTGACAAAGTCGGCATAGGCGATCTTCCAGGCGCCGCCATGGTGGCCGCCGCTGGATTTCTTGACCCGCTTGACGACGATTGGACGCGCCTCATCCGCCATTTCGACCCCGCCGTTCTCCGCTCATGCCTGTTATTTTGCCTTCGCTGCCTTGATGTGCTCTTCCAGCTCGAGGAAAGACGGCCGCTCCGTCGAGAACAGCACCTTGCGGCCGAATTCGACTGCCAGCGCCGGGGCGTAGCCGTTCAGGCTCGCCAGCAGCGTCACTTTCACGCACTGGAACATCTTGGTCGACTCGTGCAGCTTTTGCTCCAGCAGGCCGGACAGCGGCCCGACAAAACCATACGAAAGCAGAATGCCGAGGAAGGTGCCCACCAGCGCACGGGCGATCAGGATGCCCAGCTCGGCCGGCGGCAAGCCCACCGATTCCATGGTATGCACCACGCCCAGCACGCAGGCCACGATACCCAGCGCGGGCATGGCGTCACCCAGCTTGGCGATGCAATGCACCGGCACTTCGCCCTCGACATGATGGGTCTCGATTTCATTGTCCATCAGGTTCTCGATCTGGAACGCATCCATGTTCCCCGACACCATCAGGCGCAGATAATCGGTCATGAACTCGACGATATGATGGTCGGCCAGGACGCCGGGATACTTGGTGAAGATCGGGCTTTCCTCGGGGCTCTCGATATCGCCTTCGATGGACATCAACCCTTCTTTCCGCACCTTGCTCAGTATCTCGAACAGCAAGGTCATCAATTCCATGTACAGCGCCTTGGTGTAGCGCGAGCTCTTGAACAGGCTAGGCAAGGCGTGCAGCGTGGCCTTGATGGCCTTGCTGTTGTTGCCGACGATGAAGGCGCCTATCGCCGAGCCGCCGATGATCAGCAACTCGACCGGCTGGAATAGCGCAGCCATGTGGCCACCCGCCAGCAAGAAGCCGCCGAAGACCGACAGCACGACGACAACGTATCCAATAATGACTAGCAAGCGCGCTACCCCGGTCTAAAAAAGGCCTGTTGCCGGCCCGTGATTTGTCTTTGCGTATGCAGAATAGCAGCCAGGAGCAAGGCGCAAACGGCGAAAAAGAACCCGAAACGCCGCTTTCCACTCTCTTGCCGCACTACAGAGGCATATCCAAGTATTTATAAGTAGAAAATGTACCACAGGAAACACTCTAATTAATACCTTAATTGTGGTTCATTGACACTTGCCGAAGATGCCTGCTCGCCCGGGAGAAAGCCGGCAAGGAGCGTTTCCGCTCACATGCGCCAGCCGTATAAAACAGCGCCGCCGTGCCGGGGCTGCAAAGCGATATCGGGCGCACGGCCGGACATGAGGAATTCATAGCTCAGGAGCAGCGCGCCGGGCCGCATTTCACTGTGGGCTTTTTCCCACAGAACAGGCATGGCGGCCGGCGACAAATAGGCAAACACCACGTCGTAGCCGGCGAAATCCAGATCCAGGTAGTCGCCGCGCCGAAAGCGCGCGCGACTGCGCGTACAGCGCGCGCGCACACTGCTCGCCAGCCAGGGCAGCGGCGCCAGCTCGATGCCCTCGACGCGGCTGTCCGGACGAAGCGCGGCCAACTCCAGCACCAGGCCGCCGAAGCCGCTGCCGATATCGATACAACGCAGCGGCCGCGCCGGCAGCAATCCGACGACCGCGCGCCACACCGGGCGGGTGGAAGGGTAATACGGCACCTGCGTGCGGAAGCTGCTCCAGTACAGGAGCAAAAAAAACAGGAACAAGCCAAGGAAAAGTGATGGTGGCAGGCGCAAGTCCAGCGCGACGACCAGGGCAGAGGGAAACAGCAGCTGGATCGGCAGCCACCAGATCGCCAGGCGGCGCCAGGCCGACAGGGAAGCGGCAATCCCGCCCTGCAGCAATGCCGCGACGAGTGGATGCGGCGCCGGCATCCCCCACGCCTGCAGCACAACAAGGATACAGAAAGCCGGCGACAAGGCCAGGCCCTGATGCAGCAGCGCCCGCAATGCCGGCGCCCGCCAGAACTGCGGCGCCCCGCCTCCCCCTTCGCTCATGCGACTAGGCCAGGCGGGGCGAAGAGGCCAGGCAGCGCCCGGCCATAAAACGACCAGTCAGACTCAAGCCGCCGCAGCCACGGAAGCCGCGGCGCTTTTGGTTTTCTTGGTTTTTCCGGCGCGCGAAGGCATGTGGCACAGGCCGCATACATAATTGTCATGCAAATCCAGCTGGTGCACGACGAAGTGGCCGCGACATTCGCTGCAGCAGGCGGTTTGCAGCATCTTGCTTTCGAAGAAACGTACCAGGGTCCAGGCGCGGGTCAGGGACAGCACCGGCTCTTCATCACCTTGCGGACCAACCTGCTCGAGGTACAGGCGGTAAGCCTTCATCACGGCCTCGATGCCGGAAATACGGGCATGTTCGACCAGATAGTTATATATATTGATATACAGCGACGAATGGACGTTGGGCTGCCATGTGATGAACCAGTCGGTGGAAAACGGCAGCATGCCCTTCGGCGGCGATACGCCCTTGAGCTCCTTGTACAGTTTCAGCAGGCGTTCGCGCGATAGCGTGGTTTCCGACTCGAGCAACTGCAGGCGCGCGCCGAGATTGATCAGGTCGATCGCCAGGCGGATTTCCTGAGCTTCCGTCACCACACTTTTTTTCGCCATTTGCGGACCTCGTGTATTCGATTAAGCTGGATACGACTTGAGCAGATCGCGCTTATGCGATTTCTTCGACAGGCTGGCCGGCCATCAGGATGGCCGCGTGCGAATGCGCCAGCGAACGATCCTTGTTGTAATTGGTGAGCATGCCCAGGATAGCGCCGTCATCAAAACGGAAACGCGCCAGCATCATATTGGTGCCGGCGAGTTTCAGGATCTGAGCGTTGTTCAGGCCTTCCAGCAGATCGGCGATTTCGGCGCTGAGGCCAAGGCGGAAGATCGCGGTTGCCTTATCGGCGCGGATCATTTGCTGCGCCAGCATCAGGTAACTCAGGTTGGCATCGCGGATTTCAGCCATCATGTTGTTCGTATCCATTTTTCCCCCTTCTTTGGACATTACTTACACGAAATGTTTCGTGTCGGTAATGCATTCTTATTCAGCGCTTGCTAGGCGGAAATAAGTCAAAGTCGGTTTTTATATATGGAAACGAACGCAATCCACCCGTAGGCGTTTGTCTTACAAACGCCGGGTAGCATTAGACGAGCGCAATACACCTTTGCGCCGAAAGTGGCTCCAGGCTTGGCTTTGCGAGTTATCGGAGGGGGATTCGACGAACTCGTTTTACCTGCCGGAACAACAAAAATTAAGCAGAAAAATTAATATTTTTTCTTGTTAAATCTCAAAAAAATGTCCAAAAAAGAGGCTTAAATTTTCTTTTACGCCTGCCTTCTGTGGTATTTACGCCATACTTTTCTGAAATTACTTTAAGTCTTGAAGCTAACTTATTAAAAAATTTCAGAAAATTCTCTTGTAAACATCTTCTAGTTCTGTTAACGTCATGTTCATCATGAAACTTTAGGATTAGGAAAACTTTTTTTTCAAAAAGTTCAAATGTTTTCTTATAAACCTAAATTTATTTTGTTAACGTCCTACGGCCAGGAAGCTTCAGAGCACGGAGCATTTCTTATAAGCTGACGAAAGTCCCACTGCTCAGTTTCCGCCTTGGCAACGACATATTTTCCTGAAACTTTAAGGTGCCGGGCGAAATTTTAGATTTTTCACCCACTACCCGGTGTCTGCATCGTTATCGGCGGCATTTTGAAGAACTTTAGGCATATCTGAAAATTTTTACTTTTTTCAATATCGCTTATATATCTGTCACAAAACTCTCGCTGCAGCGAACCTCGATAAGTGCCCTGCCTTGCAGGAAGTTCAGGCGAAATACCCGGTTGAAATCCCGTCAATATTTTCCTTGAGCCTGTTACAATAATTCTCCATGGAAATATATGGATGGATCCTGCCGCGCATCGGCTTTTTCCGGCCGCATGACTTTCAAAGGCGTGCGGCGCCTCATTCCCGGCCAGTCACATGCATAGCGAATTATCGATTGCCCGTGCGCTAACCTGGCGCTACGTTTTCGCCCTGACGCTGGTGGCGCTGCTGGCCACCGCCGCCTGGTTCAGCCTGCATCTGGTCATCACCGAGCAAAACAGCATTGCCGCGGTAGTCAACGTCAGCGGCCGCCAGCGCATGCTGAGCCAGCGCACCGCCCTGTTCGCCAGCCTGTTGCCCAATACGCCAATGGTGCAGCGCGCCAGCGTGCGCCGCCAGCTGGCGGAAGCCGCCGATCTGATGCAGCGCTCGCACCTGGGCTTGACGCGCGGCGATCACGCCATGGGACTGCCGGCGACCATGTCGCCGGCGGTGCGCGCGCTGTATTTTGATGGACCCGCCCCGCTCGACGGCCGGGTGCGGCAGTATCTGGCGATGGTGCAAACCCTGCTGGCGACGCGCGACGAGGATCTTGGCCCCGCCCACCCATCGCTGCAATACATCATTGCGGAAGCGCCCGGCCCGCTGGTAACGGCGCTCGACCGCATGGTGCGGCTGTACCAGCTGGAAGGCGAAGCGGCGATCGTCCGCCTGCAAACCACGGAAACCATCGTCTGGCTGCTCACCCTGCTGCTGCTGACGGCGGAAGCCGCCTTCATCTTCCGTCCGTTCGCGCGCCAGATCCGGGATGCGCTCGCCAAGCTGCATTCGGCCACCGAGAGCCTGTTTGAAAGCCGCGAGCGGCTACGCATCGTCACAGAAAATGCCGCCGACTGGCTGTGGGAAACCGACGCCACAGGCATGGTGACCCAGTTCAGCAGCCGTGGCGGACATCCGCTACAGGCCGGTCAACTGCTGGAGCGGCAGCTGGTCGAACTGATCGACGACAACCAGCCGCAACAGGCTTATGCCGAGTTAGCGGCGGCGATTGCCGTCTGTCAGTCATATAGGGATATCGTGCTGCCGCTGCGGACCGGCGCCGGTCCGACGCTATGGGTGCGCGCCAGCGGCGCGCCGCACTGGTCGAAGGACGGCGAGTTTCAGGGATATCTGGGCGTGTGGACCGATATCACCGCCGCCAAGCGCCTGGAAGATGAGTTGCGCAAGTACCAGGACAACCTGGAAGAACTGGTGCGGCAGCGCACCGCGGAGTTGCAGAGAACCAGCGCCGAGTTGGCCGAGAGCGAGGAAATATTCCGCCTGATCAGCACCTCGGCCAACGACGCGATCCTGATCATCGACCTGGACGAAACGATCCTGTACTGGAACCCGGCGGCCTGCGCCATGTTGGGTTACACGGCCGCCGAAGCGGTCGGGCGCCACATGCATCAATTGCTGGCGCCGGCGCGCTATCAGGACGCCATCCGGCGCGGCTTTGCGCAATTTCGCGAGACCGGCGACGGCGCCATGGTCGGCAAGACGGTGGAGCTGGCAGCGCTGCGAAAGGATGGCGCCGAATTGCCGATCGGGCTGTCGATTTCTTCCATGCGCTTGAATGGCCGGCTGCATGCGCTGGGCATCATCCGCGACATCAGCGAGCGCGTGCGGATGGAGCAAGAATTGCGGCAGATGGCCACCACCGACTTCCTCACCGGCCTGCCCAACCGGCGCCACTTCATCGCCTGCCTGGAGCAGCTGCAGGCGAACATGCAGCGCCAGCACACCGCGTGCGCGGCAGTGCTGATGTTCGACCTCGACTATTTCAAGCGCATCAACGACAACTACGGTCATGCCGCCGGGGACGCAGTACTGAGGCAGGTTGCCGCGCTGGTGCGCGACCAGTTGCGCAAGACCGATAGCGCCGGGCGCGTCGGCGGCGAGGAATTCGCCATCCTCCTGCCCGAATCCGATCTGGCCGGCGCGCTCGCCTTCGCCGAACGCCTGCGCCAGAGCGTGGAACAGACGCCGCTGCCGTTCGACGGCCGCGAGATCCGCGTTACGACCAGCATCGGCGTGGCCGCCATGGATGCGGCCGACGCCTGCGCCGAAGCCGCCCTGGCGCGCGCCGACATGGCGCTGTACCGCGCCAAGGAAGACGGCCGCAACCGGGTGTGCGCAGCCGCGCCGGACGGCGCGCACGGCGAAGAAAAAACACCATGCCTTGCCCCGTGAGCGCTGCGTGCGCCGTGATGATGGCTTATCGAGTTGGCCTAAGCCTCATTCAAGATTGCAGCTGACCAGAAATCTTCCTGTTATTTCGTATCGAAAATCGTCACGGCATCCCAGCCGTCTCCCGGCGGATGCTCACGGTAATAAGCGATGCGTTTCAAATAAAGTGGATACAGAACATCCAGCGAATGGGCGACAGCGAGTTTTTCGATCGCCTGCTGCGCCGCATCCCACTGCTGCGCGCGCACCAGCCGCAAGGCCGCATGCCAGGCATCCAGCGCCGCGCGTGCCGCCGGCTCGACTGCATCGGCCAGTCCCAGCGGCTCGAAGATCGGCACCGGCTCGTTCTTGCCCTTGACCCGCACCAGATCCAGCTCGCGGTAGAGGAATTCCGGCGCCGCTGCCCGCGTCGCCTGCCCTACCACGATGCCGGCGCCATAGATCTTGGTAATCCCCTCCAGGCGCGAAGCCAGGTTGACCGGGTCGCCCATCACGGTATAGGCGCGACGCACGGCAGAACCCATATCGCCCACGCGCACCTCGCCAGTGTTCAGGCCGATGCCGATCTTTAGCGGCGGCCAGCCGCGCGCAATGAAATCCTGGTTCAGCTTCCTGGCGGTGGCCTGCATCCGCAGCGCGGTTTTCACTGCCAGCGAGGCATGGTTCGGCAGTGGAATAGGCGCGCCCCAGAATGCCATGACAGCGTCGCCGATGTATTTGTCCAGGGTGCCGCGGCTGCCGCGGATATCTTCTGACATCGCCGTCAGGTAGATGTTCACGTATTCGCGCAGCTCGTTGGGGGACAGTCCTTCCGAGATGGTGGTAAAGCCGCGCACGTCCGAAAACATGATGGTCAGTTCGCGCAGCTCGCCTGCCATGCTGTAGCTTTGCGGATCTTTGGCCATTTCAGCCACCAGTTCGGGCGCCACGTATTCGCCGAACAGGTTGACGATGGCGCGTCCCTTGCGATATTCGAACAGGTAGCCCCAGGCGACGTTGAAGATGAACAGGCACAGGATCAGCAGCAACGCCGTTGCCACCGGCACCACGGAATGGTTAGCCTGGTACATCCAGGAATTAAAGGCGATTGCCGCAGCTCCCGCCGCCAGCACGACCAGGAAAGACCACAACGGCGACAGCACCGACAGCGCGATCGTCAGCGTGATGCCGAGCAGCAGTACCTGCACCAGGTCGATGGCGACGCTGAAGTCGGGTCGCTGCTTGAAATCGCCGTCCAGCATCGAGGCGATCAGGTTGGCATGCACCTCCACTCCAGGGAAATCGGCGCGCACCGGCGTAGCGCGCATGTCATTCAGGCCGGGAGCGGTGGTGCCGACCAGCACGATGCGTCCTTCCAGCTCCTCCGGCGGCACCCGTCCCTTGAGGATGTCGACAGCCGATACATAATGAAATGCGCCCCCCTCCGGTCCGCCGGGTCCGCGGTACTGGACGCGGGCGGCCAGATTGTGCTCGACCGGGATTTCCGTGGCAAAGGGCTTGGCATCGAGCTTCAGCGCTGCCAGCACGCCATAGCGGCGCAATGCTTCCGCGGAATTGATGGCGTCTGATTCGAGGAATACCGGCTGCACCCGTGTCGCTCCCAGCGCAACCCGCGCAGTCGCCAGCGACAGCGACTCGTAATAGGCATCGCCGACGCGCATCATCAGCGGCGTCGAACGCAGCAGGCCGTCAGGGTCGAAATCAGCGTTGAAATAGCCGCCGGCCATGGCCGCCTGCTGCAACTCCGGCAGGTTGCCCTCGTAAGCCTTCGCCGTCAGCGCATCGACCTCGTAGCCCTTCAGATCGGCCAGGGTGAAGCCGGGCGCCGGCAGCATGCCCTTCCTGATGGTATCGGACAGGAAGTAGCCCAGCACCACGGGTCGCCCCTGCAGCGCCCGCGCCAGCCGCGAATCATAATCCAGCGCGGGCTTGAGTACGCGCAGGCGCTCGCCCAGTTCCGGCACGCCGCGCAACTCGTTTTGCGCCAGCGTCGCCAGGGTAGCGTAGCCGGAAGTATTGTCCGGCTCGGAAAAAGTGACGTCGAAGCCGAGCGCCTTGACCTTGTACTTGTCGAACAGCTGGTCGACCATCCTGGCGATGACGTCGCGGTTCCAGGGCCAGCGCCCGACTTCCGCCAGGCTGTGTTCGTCGATGCTGACGATGGCGATGCGCGGATCGAACTGCGGCGGCGTCAGCTTCATGCGCGTGTCGTAGACCGCCAGGTCCATCCGCCAGATGCGCTCTGCCACAGTCTGCGGCAGATAGCCGAGCGCCTGCGCCACCGCCGCCGCGGTCAGCGCCAGGCCGATCAGCCAGCGCAGGCCGAATCTTGAAATGAAACGCCGCACGATGCTTCCTTTATTTGTCTTGCGATATGCCTGAACTATATGCCTGAACTATTCGCGCTCAGGGTACGTAGCCGGGAATCGCATTGAGATCGACTTCGTCGATCTGCGCCGGGTCCATGAACTTGCGGGCGTACTGGAGATACACCTGCTTGCGCACGAACACGTCGAACAGGTCCGGGTCGATATGGTTGCGCTGGCAAAAGCCGCCAAGGATCTGCAGCGATTCCGACAGCGTCTTGCCTTTCTTGTAAGGCCGGTCCTTGGCGGTCAGCGCTTCGAAAATGTCGGCGATCGCCATCATGCGAGCCTGCAGCGACATCTGCGCGCGCGTCAGGCCCTTGGGATAGCCCTTGCCATCCATGCGCTCATGGTGGCCGCCGGCATATTCCGGAACATTTTCCAGGTGTCGCGGCCACGGCAGCGATTCCAGCATGCGGATGGTCACCACGATGTGATTGTTGATGATCTCGCGCTCGGCGTCATTCAGGGTGCCGGCGCGGATCTTCAGATTGCCTTCCTCTTCGGCGTCGAGCAGGGGCAGTTCCCTGCCGTCCGGTCCGGTCCAGCGGTATTGCGCGATCCGCCCTACCCGTTCCTGGTCTTCCGGCCGCATGAACTCGCCGCCGATATTGGCGCGCCGCAAAAAATCGCGGTCGGCATCCAGCCGGACGAGGTTCTCCTGCAGGCGGGCTTCGATGGCGGCCGGCTCCGCGGCCCGTCCCTGCTCCAGCGCCGCGCACTTCTCTTCCAGCGCGCGGATGCGGGCATCGCGCTTCAACACCTCGAAGCGGGTATCGATAGTCTGGATGCGGTCGTACAGGGTCTGCAGCTTGGTGGCCTTTTCCACCACGTGCACCGGCGTGGTGATCTTGCCGCAATCGTGCAACAGGCCCGCCAGCCACAGCTCGCGGCGGTCGCGCTCGCTCATGGAAAAATCCGCCAGCGGCCCGCTGTCGCTGCCATGCGCCGCCTCGGCCAGCATCATGGTCAACTCCGGCACATGCTCGCAATGCCGGCCGGTGTGCGGCGATTTCTCGTCGATGCCGATATTGATCAGCTTGACGAAGGATTCGAACAGGCTTTCCAGCCGCTCGATCAGCTGGCGGTTGGTGATCGCGATCGCCGCCTGCGACGCCAGCGCCTCGATGAAGCGCTGGTCGGTGTCGCTGAAAGGGCGGACGCCGCCAGTGTGCGGATCTTTTGCGTTAATCAGCTGCAGCACGCCGATCAGCTCGCCTTCATGGTCTTTCATCGGCACGGTCAGCAAGGATTGCGAGCGGTAGCCGTATTTCTCGTCGAATTGCCGCATCCCGGAAAAATTGAACAGTTCAGTCTCGTACACATTCCGGATATTCACCGACTTGCCGGTGTGGGCGGCATACGCTGCCACCGCGCCCAGGTTCGGCTTGCCCTCGGCATCGTGCAGCGGAATGCCGGGAATATTCACCGGCTGGCCGAAAGTCCCGCCCAGGTTCATGCCTAGCGTGTCATTGATGGCGATGCTGAAGCACAGGCTACCGTGATCGGCGCTGGTGCGGTACAGCGTGCCGCCATCGGCATGGGTCATGTTCCTGGCGGTGCGTAAGATCCGCTCCAGCAAGTGCGCGACATCGCGGTTATTGCTCAGTGCCACGCTCAGCTCGGTCAATTGATCGAGGCGCTGCGACACTTCCGATGGGTGCAAGACATTCATGCTGAAAAAACCTATGGCGGGAGCACTAGTATTCGAAAACGTCGCCGCAGCGAATCGCCCGGAACGGCCGGCTGCCCTCTTCGGCAAGCTCGCGCATGATCAGGTCTTCCTGGCCCGGTTTCAGGTGATAGATCAGGAATTCGATGTGCAGCGGCAGCGCGCGGATGTCGTCGACCAGCGTTTGCGGGCAAAAATGCAGCGACATGTCGGCCAGCGCACGCTCGGCGTTGACGAAGGAACAATCGACGATCACTTGCCTGAGCAGCGCTTCTCCGGCCACCCGTTCCCACAAGGCCGGGGTCGAACCCATATCACCGGTAAACAGGAAGCCGCCGCTGCCGGTGCGCACCCAGTAAGCCGAGGAACCGGCGGTATGGTTGACCGGCCAGGGCGTAATCAGCCGTCCATCCACTTCTAGCGTAGCGTCCTGCTCGATCGCTTGCCACCGCATGGCCGGCGCCTGCTCGTTCGGGATGGCGGCGAAATCCGGCCACAATACCCAGTTGAACAAGTGCTTTTTCAGCGTGTCGATCACTTTTTGCGTCGCATGGACGGTAATGCCGCCGCTCTTGCCGATTTGCGCCGCGTCCACCAGCAACGCCAGGCCGGCCACGTGATCGAGATGGCTATGCGTGAGAAAGACATGGCGGATCTGCAGCAACTCGTCAAGCGACAGGCTGGAAACGCCGGTGCCGGCGTCGAGCAGGATGTCGTGATCCACCATCAGGCAGGTTGTCAGTCTTTCGCGACCGCCGATCCCGCCTGCACAGCCGAGTACACGCATTTTCATCGAAGCGTCCAATCCTTTTTTATTGTAAATATCCCGGCGCCGCCATCCGTCCTGGACAGATGTACTGCCTGGAAAGATATCATATTGTAATCAAGAAATGTTGCCCCAGATAATTGCATTTAACGTCAGCTACACTGAGACAAAAGCACGAAAAAGACGTTTTATAAATGAATTTGCGCCATTTTTCGGGAATTGGTGATTCCTATTTACCAATGGAAATGTTCCATGGCATGATACATTTTCATGGTCCGGGATTGCCTGCCGGCCTTTCCGCTGCTTCTCAATGAAAATAATGACATGAGCACTGCCCTGAGTCCCCAAACCAACCATCTCGCGGTTGTCAGCGCCGACAGCCGCCTGCAATTCCTCCAGAAGCTGCACGCCGTCACCAACAAGATCCACGCCACCGGCAACCTGGACCAGATCATGCTCGATCTGCCCAAGGACATTTGCGAACTGTTCGATTGCGACCGCATCACCATCTATGCGGTCAGCAACGACAAATCCTTCATTGTCTCCAAGGTCAAGACTGGCCTGAATTCCTTTTCCGACCTGGAACTGCCGATTTCGCCGCAAAGCATCGCCGGCTACGCCGCCCATTTCAAGCGCACCGTGCGCCTCAACGATGTCTATGACGAAGACGAGCTGAAATCGCACACGCCGCCATTGACCTTCCTGCGCGAGGTCGACCGCCGCACCGGCTACCGCACCAAACAGATGCTGATCGCTCCCTTGCTGGATGCGCAAAGCAGCGAACTGCTCGGCGTGATCCAGCTGATTAATAATCGCTCCGGCGCGCCATTTACCGAAGTCGCCGAAGAAGGCGTCAAGGAATTGTGCGCCACCCTGGCGATCGCCTTTACCCAGCGCCTGAAGCCGTCGCCGCTGGTGCGCTCCAAATACGATTCGCTGGTGGCTGACGCGGTGCTTTCCGCGCCTGAATTCGAGCTGGCCACGCGCTCGGCGCGCCGCAAGAACGTCGACATCGAAGAAGTGCTGGTCAGCGAATTCCAGCTCAAGCTGGCGACGGTGGGCCAGGCGCTCGCCAGGTTTTACGGCGTGCCTTACGAGCCGCACAAGCCGGAACGCGTCAAGCCGCTGGACCTGCTGAAAAATCTCAAACGCGACTTTGTCGAACAAAACCAGTGGCTGCCGGCAGAAGAAACGCCCGAGGGAATCGTCATCATTTCCACCGACCCGGAACACGTGAGGAACAACCGCATCCTGGCCAACATCTTTCCGAAATCCCGCTTTGTTTTTCGCGTCACCACCAGGCTGGATTTCCGCCAGACCCTCGACCTGTTCTATGGCCCCCAGGAAGACAGCACCTCGGTCGGTGACCTGCTGTCGGACATGGAAGACAGCGAAGACGATGCCGGCGAGGTTGCCGAAGTCGAGCTGTCAGCCGCCGCCGACAATGAACTGGTCAAGCTGGTCAACAAGATCATCGTCGACGCCTACCGCCAGGGTGCTTCCGACATCCATATCGAGCCGCGCCCCGGCAAGGAAAAGACGCAGATCCGCTTCCGCAAGGATGGCTCGCTGGAACCTTACATCGAGATTCCCGCCAGCTATCGCAGCGCCATCGCCGCCCGCATCAAGATCATGTGCGATCTCGACATTTCCGAGCGACGCAAGCCGCAGGACGGCAAGATCAAGTTCAAGAAATTCGGCCCGCTCGACATCGAGCTGCGCGTCGCCACCATCCCCTCGGCCGGCGGCGTCGAAGACATCGTCATGCGCATCCTCGCCGCCGGCGAGCCTATCCCGCTCGACAAGCTGGGCGTGCTGCCGCATAACCTGGTGCGACTGAGGGACACCGTCAGCAAGCCTTACGGCCTTTTCTTCGTCTGCGGCCCGACCGGCTCCGGCAAGACCACCACGTTGCATTCGGTGCTCAACTACCTCAACACGCCCGACACCAAGATCTGGACCGCCGAAGACCCGGTCGAAATCACCCAGAAAGGCTTGCGCCAGGTCCAGGTCAACCGCAAGTCCGGCCTCGACTTCGCCACCGCCATGCGCGCCTTCCTGCGCGCCGACCCGGACATCATCATGGTCGGTGAAATGCGTGACAAGGAAACCGTGGCGATGGGCATCGAAGCTTCGCTGACCGGCCACCTGGTGTTTTCCACCTTGCACACCAACAGCGCGCCGGAATCCATCGTGCGCCTGCTCGACATGGGCATGGACCCGTTCAACTTCGCCGATGCCCTGCTCGGCATCCTGGCACAGCGCCTGGCCAAGCGGCTGTGCGGCAAGTGCAAGATCGCCTACACGCCTACGGCCGAAGAATTGCAGCAACTGCTCAACGAATATTGCGAAGAATTGCTCAACACCGAAGCGTTCAGACAGGATGCGAACGCCGGCCGCGCCGCGGTGCTGGCCAACTGGAAGAAGCATTACGCCAACGAGCAAGGCCAGTTTACGCTGTACAAGGCGGTCGGCTGCGATGCCTGCAGCGGCGGCTACAAGGGGCGCGTCGGTCTTCACGAACTCATGATCGGCAGCGACAAGGTCAAGAAGCTGCTGCAGGAACACGCCCGCGTGGCGCAACTGCTGGCGGCGGCGCTCGAGGATGGGATGCTGACCCTGAAGATGGATGGCATCGAAAAAATCCTGTCAGGGATTACCGACATCAAGCAGGTGCGCGCGGTCTGCATCAAATGACAACGCCCCGGCGCTTTGCCGGGGTGTTCGGTTCTTTCATCAGCTTAGCGCACTTCGCAATTGATGGCAGCATCGCCATTGCCCGGGCTGCCGCCGGCAGGGCCGGATGATGAAGAAAATGTCGGCGGCGGCGTGAATTGCATGCCCGGGTTGGACGGCACGATCACAGGCGGCAGATTCAAGCTGGGCGCATAACCGAACTGCCCGGCCGAGAAATTCAGTGTCCCGCCCTTGTTGGACACATTGATCATCCCATCGAGCACCTGGACGTACAAGCCGGGAGCACGCCCTTCCGGCATCATTCCCGAAACTGCCTGCGCCACCATCATGTCAGCCTGTGTCCTGATCGGCAAGATCTCCGGCAAGGGCGCCCCGCTCACGGCATCGCTCATGGTCATGCCACTGGCTGGCCAGCCATAGGACGTCCACTCGCCAGCTGCAGCAATCGCGGAGTTTCCCCATGCGGCGACTTCGCTTGAGGCCGGCGGAATGTATTCGGCAACATAGGTAGTGCCGCGAATGCCGATGGTTGCCGCCGGCGTGTTGAGGCCGGTGCGTTCCCGACTGCGTTTGCCGACTGCGCCGGACACCGCCCGCAAGCCGCCCTTGATCAGGCTGTACAAGGCGCTGTCGTTTTGCGGCTTGTCCTGCTCAAAAGAAAAGCTGTCGATCTTGAATTGCGTACTCGGCCGCAGGGTCACCTCGCTATTGTCGAGGAACCTGATGCGGGCATAGGTCTCCTTTTCAGTGACAAGCAAATCACCCTGTTCGACCAGTGATTTATGCGACAGCACTTTGACCGTGCCATCGGCTTTCTTCGCCAGCAGCGGTCCGTTCAGGTCGGCAACCGTACCGGCCACCTGCCCCGCATGGGCCTGCCAGCCAAGCGGCAGCAACAGCAGCGGTAGCCAGGTGCTAATTGCAGTAAAGTTTTTGCGCGACTTCATTTTTACTTGCTCCAGTTTGCTCTTCCCGGGTAATTGCATCGCTGCTGCGCGGCGCGTCCTCTTCTTCCTGTTGATTGTTCTGCGTACTGCTGCCGGCTTGCGGCGCCACCTCGGAAGAAGTGGACACGATCGTATTGGTCGAACTCTGGGTTACGGCATTATTCATTTCCGGATCCTGCGCGACGGTTTGCGGCATCGTGGTCGTAGTTGCGCTGGCCGTGGTGGTGGTCGTGGCTCCCGTGCTGGTGGTTGCCATCGCCGAAGTAGAGGTGGTCGTAGCTGCCGTGGTGGTGGTTGCCATCACCGAAGTGGTGGTGGTCGTTGCGAAAGTCGTGCTGCTTCCGCCAGTCAGGTAGCCGAGCGAATGGGTGCTGACCGATGCCGAACCGGCATTGATCGGAACATTTTGCGTGACGGTATAACCCGGCATGACCGCAATTTCGACGCTGCGGTTGTTGGTATTGACGCCGCTAATGCCATACGTTGCCGAGCTGTCGACCGCCAGGTTTGTGCCATTCAGCATTGCGAACGAGCCAGTTCCCATACCGCCCATCGATAAATCAGCCGAGACTTTGCTGACATCGTTGCTGCTGTAATCCAGATAGACCGATCCCTTCGCCTGCAATACCAGATGTCCGCCGCCCCCCACCGGATTGCCCGACGCCTGGTTGATGCCCATATCGGACACCAGGCGGATCGATTTGTCAGCCGGAGCGTACACCCCGGGATAGCCCCAGACATTCTGCAGCGTAATCTGGTTCGTGGAGCGGTACTGGAAATCGCCCGCTGTTGCTTCGCCCGCAATGACGCCGGTCGAATTGCTCTCCATCAGATTGACTGCGGCGCCGTAGGCAGCCACGGACGATCCGCCGGCAATGATGGCGCCGGCCTGCTGGCTGATGGTGTCGGCGGATTGCAGCACCAAGCCGGAAGTGACGAATTCTAGCGCGCCGCTTGTGCCACTGAACAAGGCTGTCTTGATATCGATGGCGCCATTGGAGCCATCGCCGATAACCAGATGTCCGGCCCTGACCTGATTTAATTCCGATACGGACAATTCCAGTGTTGCTGCTGTCGCATCCGTGGCGCCCGTGCCCACATGGATGGCATTGTCGCTGCTGAAGGGGGTCAGGACGACATGCCCCGTTGTGCCGGCATTGACCGTTCCCGACAAGGCCATCCGGTCTGCGATCAGTTCAATCGCCCCGCCATTATTGATGATCTGCGACCCCGGGGCGGTGCTGATCAGCGCGTCTGGCGAATAGGCATACAATTCAACATAGCCAGAGCCGCCGGCATTGCTGATCTGGCCAGAATGGTTGATGCCAGCCATCGCATCGAGAACAGTCGAACCGCCACTGGCCGAGATGCTGCCCATGTTATCGATGATGCCGCCCGATGTCAGGTAGGCATCGCCATTCCCGGCCGCTATCGCGGCGGCGTTGGCATTGACAATATTCCCGCTGGAAGTGCTTAGATTGACATATCCATTGCTGGCAGCAATATTGGTGTAATTGTTCAGCGCGCCGGATCCCGCCCACAACTCGATGTTTCCATTATCGGTTGTGACGGGCGCATTTATAGTCAGTGAACCGTTCGTATCGATATAGATATTCTGTCCGCCGCTTTGCTGCCGGATACCATTGCCTGTTCCATCCAGGTTGTCGATGGCCAGCGCAGCGCTGGTATTCCAGATATGGATATCGCCGGCACCGGAATTTTGTAACTGAATGGAATTGACCTCGGTAGCGATCGAGCCTGGCGTTGGATTACCGTCATTAATCCCGCCATTTGCCGTCATATGCAACTGGTTACCGGAAATCATATAACCATTCTGCATGTGAATCGCACCATTGGCGTTCAGCGTAATGTTTCCCGAAGCCGGCGCACTGGCATTGATTCCGCCGTTTCTTCCGAGTGTCATCAATCCACCGGAAGTTAAACTGATATTGCCGGCTGTTGAGCCATTGGTCGAAATAATTTCTCCAGTCGTTAACGTGCCGGCAGCATTCATGGTGACCGCGCCGCCATTGGTGCGGATCTTGCCGATATCGAGGCTGCCGCTGCCGCCGGCCCGCAACTCCACGCTGGCGCCATTGGTCATGAGAGTGTCCGTCGGCGCCTGGAATCTGATGCCACCGCTGGTAGTGGATTCGATCTTGACCTGCCCTCCGGGACCTTGCTGAAAACTCAGGATGCCGTCAAACAGCGTATCAACCGTAATCTGCCCGCTCGCCTGCAGCCAGACGTTGGTCGTACTGGCAATGTTTTCCAGCGCGGTTTCGCTGACGCTATAGCCGCTACCGACGCCCTCTGTGACGAATATGTTTCCGTCAGTCGGCGAAACTTCGCCATCATTTGCGCCGCCGGAGGCCACGATCGTCAACGTATCCGGGTCCAGCAATGCCATGCCGGCCTGTCCTTTCGGCGCCGTGGTATCGATGCGGGCATTGAAATCGAGGTTCTGCTTGCCGGAAGTCTCGACAAAGCCGCCGTTGCCGCCCTGCTGCCCGCCGCGCGCGGAAATGCTGCCGTAGGCCCGCGTGGTTTCATCCGCCCACAGAATCACCTTGCCGCCGTCGCCATTGTCCAGAGCATCTGCCCTAACCTCGGCATCCTGGCCGAAATACACCTGCCTGGCGTTCATCACATCGGCATTCTTGCCCTGGTAATCGCCGCCCACCAGCACCGTGCCGCCGCCGGTCTGCCCGCTGACGTCGATCTTCGCATCGCCGCTCAGGCCGACGCGCTCGCCCAGCACGTGTACGGTGCCGCCGCTGCCGGCGCCGGTGGCCGTGGTGCGGCTGCCGGCTTCCAGCAGCGCATCCTTGCTGGCCTTGAAAACGATCTTGCCGTTCTCGCCAACCACCGCGCTATTAGCGCTGACCAGGCCGCGCTGCTTCACCAGCGCACCGTAAATGCCGATCTTGCCGCCTTCCGCCACTACCTGGCCAAGGTTCAGTGCCTGGTTATCCGGCGCGCTCACTACCACATGCAGCTCAGGATTGGCACCATCGACCAGGTGCACGCTATGGCCCGCCGCCAGCACGACTTCTCCCTTGGGGGAAGTCAGGATGCCGCTGTTTTCCACGTTCGGCGCGATCAGGTAAATCTGCCCGCCACCCGGCGTCGCGATGCTGCCCTGGTTCTGCAAGCTGGCAGCCTTGTCGCCAGCCTGAAATTTCAGCCGGCCGGCAAGAAAATCCTCGTTGCTGATGTTGAGCGTGGAGGCCACCAGGCCGGCGACGTTGACTTGCGCACCCTGGCCGAACAGGATGCCGTTCGGATTGATCAGAAAGACGCGGCCGTTGGATTGCAGCGCGCCGAGGATCCGGCTCGGGTCCTGTCCGATGATGCGGTTCAGCACCGTGCTGGAGGCGCCCTGTTGCACGAAGCGCGTCAATTCGCCCGCGCCGATGGAAAAACTCTGCCAGTTGATGATGGCGCCCGGCGAATTGGTCACGGTCAAGACATTGCCCTGGCTCGCAATGCTCACCTGGCCGTTGATCACTTGCGCGCCGAGCGGATTTGCCTGCACCTGACCAGCGCCAAAGCAGGCGGCAATCAGCACCGGCAACAGCTTGCGGTGAAAGCCGCCCTGCTGCCGCGCGTTGCCGCGGCCCTGCTGGATGACGTGCTTGTTCATATCCTGTTTCCTCGTCATGGCCGGATCGTCCTAATACGACAGATTCATCTTGAAATGGAGGCGGTTGTCGCTGCTGGAAGTGGTGGCGCCACCCTCCATGGCATGACCGAAATCGAGCTGCATGGCCAACTGCTTTTGCAGCAAGATGCGCAAGCCGAGACCGACGCTGCTGATGGAATCGCGCGTCTGTTCGCCTGGAAGCGGCCTGTTGCGGGCCAGCCTGGCGCCATCGATAAAGCCGAGCGCCCGACATTGCGCGCCGCCCCACGGCAAGCCGGCGCACAGGTTGGGCGTATAGATTTCCGCGCTGCCGTAGTAGCCGGAATCGTTGATGACTTCGCGTTCATGGAAGCCACGCACGGAACTGGCGCCGCCGGCGCCGAACTGCTCGCCCGGCACCAGCGGATCGGGCGTGCGCTGGCCGTTGAACATCAGCCGCATTTGCCAGTCGTTGGCAAATGCCTGGCTCAGGCTGGCGCCGAAACGCACCATCTTGTAAGAGGCCGGCGCCCCGAGCCGGGCCAGATTGAAGTCCCTGGCGCCGCCGTTCTCGCCGCCAGGCAGATTATGGATGGCGCTGACATAGTAATTCAGCGCGCTGGCGCCCGGAGTCCAGGTGCCGGCGTAGGTCAGGCTGAGCGGCCGCACCGTGACGTCGTTACCCAGCTGCAGCGGCACGCCGGGAATTTGCACATCGCTCTGGTAAGCCTTGTAGTCGACGCCGTAAATCAGCTTCGCATCGTATTCGCCGCGGCGTGCCAGCGTCTGATTGTAGCGCGCACCCAGCACCGTGCCGCGGCCGCTGATGTTCAGGTTGACCAGGCCGGCCGACACCGTGCCGGAATCGACATCGGAATAGCTGCCGAACAGATCGATCGAATCGCCCAGCCCATAGAGCGGAATGTGGTAGCCGACGCCGTACACGCCGACGCGGTTCGGCTCTTCCACCGTAGTCTGGTACTGCAGGCTCAGCACATGATCGAGCCCGGCGACGTTGGCCTGCTGGAACAGCACGCCAAGATTGGTGCGGCCGGTGGCGGGCTGTCCCGCATTATCCAGATTCATGCCAATGGTCCACGGCTTTTCATCCTGCACCTTCAGCACGGCATCGATCACGCCCTCCTGCTCGCCCCCTTGCAGGTTCAGCGTGGTTTTCTTGGCCGGGCTTTCATTGGCCATGCGCAGGCTGGCGGATACATCATCGATGGCGGGCACTTCCCCCTCACGCAGGCCGGGCAGGCTGCGACGCACGTTGGCGGCATCGAAGAAACGATTGCCCTGTACCGTCACGCTGCCGATGCGGGTTTCCACCACGCGCAGGCGCACCACGCCCTGGTTCAACTCCTGCTCCGGCAGCACCACCTGCACCAGCTTGTAGCCGCGCTGATGATAAGCCGCCTCCAGCGCCTCGAGGGCGCGCTGCACGTGGCCGAAGTCGCGTCCCTTGCCGNNTAACGTCAAAACGCCCGATCGGATTGCCGGGATCTTCGGCTGCGTGCACGACGGCGGCAGCCGACAGGAGTACTCCGAGAAATACGCGGGAATAAGAAAGTCTCATCATTGTTTGCTTGTGCTGGCGGTAAACCGCCCTATTGCATCTAAGGCGAGAGAAAGGAATGGAGAATAATCCCACGCGCGGCAATGCCAATTTAATATTTTTGTTGCATTTTAGCAAATTAGTTGTTTCGAAAATGCAAAAAATAGTTAAAACAGCGCAAGCGCAGGCTGCGAGAAAAATCAAAAACTGCGGAAATGAAAAACTGACCCACAGCTCTCACAACAAGCTTTGATACTGCTGTGGAATGACATGAAGATATGCCAGCCGCAAAAAGTGGGTTCTAAGCAACGGCCAGCACAACAGTCGCAAGCCGGAATGACATTTGGCCCTCATCGGCATAGCAAAAATCAGGTAGCATGGAAACTATTCCTCTGCCTAGATTAATATCAGTCCATATCCGTGTTGCGCCCAGAATCATGTCGACACCCAACCTGACGTCCGCCCAGCTCAATGGCATTCTCAGCATTGCTGACGACGCCATTATTTGTATCGACAGCACCCAAAAAATCATGCTGTTCAATAAAGGCGCGGAGCGGATTTTCGGCTGGCAGGCGGCAGAAGTGATTGGCAGCGATCTGAATTTGCTTATCCCCATGCGTTTTCGCCACGGGCATGGCAAGCATATCGATAATTTTGACCGGTCCAGTCAGCATGCGCGACCAATGGCGGAACGGCAGGAAATTTTCGGCATGCGCAAGGATGGCAGCGAATTTCCCGCAGAAGCATCGATCTCGAAACTGGAAGTCGCCGGCAGCCTGATCCATACCGTGATCCTGCGCGACATTACGATGCGCAAGGCCTATGAGCAGGAACTGCGTGCGGCAAAGGAAGCAGCGGAAGCGGCGATGCTGGCCAAGAGCATGTTCCTTGCCAACATGAGCCATGAAATCAGGACGCCGCTCAATGCGGTAATCGGCATGACCAGCCTGCTGCTCAATACGCCTATCGACGACGAACAACGCGACTACGCCGAAACCATTCGTGCCAGCAGCGAAGTGCTGCTGACGATCATCAACGATATCCTCGATTACTCCAAGATCGACATCGGCAAGCTGGAAATCGAACATCAGCCTTTCGATTTACGCCGCTGTGTCGAGGAATCGCTCGACCTGCTGTCATCCAGTTCCGCCGAGAAGGATATCAATCTTGCTTATTTCATTGACGACAGTGTGCCGGCGTCATTTATCGGTGATGTCACGCGCCTGCGGCAAATCCTCGTCAACCTGCTGTCGAATTCGATCAAATTCACGCAGCACGGTGAAGTCGTGGTGTCCGTTTCCGCCATGTTTGTCGACAATGGCAGGTATGAAATCCAGTTTGCGGTAAAGGATACCGGGATCGGCATCCCGGAAGATAAATTATCCGATTTATTCAAGTCGTTTACGCAAGTCGATGCCTCGACCACGCGCAAATACGGCGGCACCGGCTTAGGCCTGGCTATCAGCAAGCGGCTGTCTGAAATCATGGGTGGCAGGATATGGGTCGAAAGCACGGTAGGCAGCGGCTCAACTTTTTACTTCAGCATCGTCGCCGAAGCATCCGGAGCGCAACTGGCACAAAACCTGTTGCAGGAGCGTTCGTCGGCGCTTGCAGGCAAACGCATCCTGATCGTCGACGACAACAGCACCAATCGCCGTATCCTGGTCAAGCAGGCGCTGTTGTGGGGCATGCTGCCGTCAGCGGCGGCGTCGGCTATCGAAGCGCTCGACTTTGTCCGCCATGGCCAGTCGTTCGACGTCGGCATACTCGACATGAGCATGCCGGAAATGGACGGTCTCGGATTGGCAATTGAAATCCGCAAGTATCGCGACGCAAAGTCTCTGCCGCTGATCATGCTGACTTCGGTTGCCAACCGCACGCGCAATGCCATGATGGCGCAGGTAGAGTTTTGTGCATACCTGAACAAGCCGATCAAGCCGGCAGCACTGTTTGATGTGCTGCAGTATGCGATGCAGATGACGCCACCAGCCAATGTGCCGCTGCGCGCAGCGGAGCAGCAAGGCAAGCTGGCGGAATCGCTGCCGCTGAAAATTCTGGTGGCGGAGGACAATACCGTCAATCAGAAGGTCGTGCAGCAATTACTTGCCCACCTGGGCTATCGCAGCGATGTAGTGGCTAACGGCGTCGAAGTGCTCGATGCGATGGAACGTCAGAACTATGACGTGGTGCTGATGGATGTGCAAATGCCGGAAATGGACGGCCTGGAAGCGACACGCCGGCTGCGCGCGCGTTTTGGCCAGCACGGGCTGCCGCGCGTGATCGCGATGACGGCGAATGCAATGCCCGGCGACCGCGAAAAATGCCTTGCGGCCGGCATGAATGCCTACGTATCCAAGCCGGTCGAACTGGACGACGTGCGAGCCGTCCTGATCGCCGTTGCCGGCAAAACCGCCGAAGAGCCTGTCGCGGTGATCGACCTGCGCCGTATCGAGCAATTGCTGGAGCTGCAGGATGAAAACAATCCGCGCCTGGTCTCCGACATCATCGAGCTGTTTTGCGCCGACTCGCCCAAGCACCTGGAGAATATTGCTTGCGCGCTTGCCGACCGGAATACCGAGCAACTCGAATCCGCCACACATCGTTTCTTGTCAAGCATCGAAAACCTCGGCGCCCAGCGCATGCGCACGCATTGCATGGAACTGGAGCGGCTTGCTCAAAGCTGCACGCTACAGGAAGCCGGTGCACTGAAAGAAGCCGAAGCGCTGCTCGGCAGCTTGCAGGGCGAATTCGATACCGCCAGGCAGCATTTGCTCGGCATGGCGGCGCCGCGCTGAATTTCCGCAGCACGTTCCTGCGCCGCTGCGGGATGCCTCATGATCGATCGACTTCTTGTTCCTCGCCGGCTTCGATGGATTCGACGCAGGCGCCGGTCGGCATATAAAACATGGCCGGCTCCCTGATTCGCGCGCCGTCCCTGCCGAGTTCGATCAGTTCAATCCAGATCCGGCTGGCGCCCGGCTTGCACTGATCACGCGGAACGCCCACGCGCACCGGCACCAGGCGGGAAGATGCTGCCGCCACCTCCGCCCAGCCCTCGTCCGCCAGCCTGGCATTCTCGATGCCGGACACCGAGATCCTGAAGCGGCGCGGATGCTCATCCGTATTCATGACATGCAGCCGGTAGACGTTTTCCAGCATGCCGTCGGCGCCGGGCTGCCCCAGCGCGCCACGGTCCGGCAGCACGTTCAACCTGAGCGGCGCGCGCAGCGCCAGCGCCGAAAAGTACAGCGCGATGCCGAGCGCCAGCAGGCCGCCATACATCATGATGCGGGGACGCAGCAGGCGCTGCCGGATTTTGCGCGGCGAGAGCCGGCATGCCATGGCGTTCCCGGTCGAATAGCGAATCAATCCGCGCGGCCGGCCGAGCTTGTCCATTACGGCGTCGCAGGCATCGATGCAGGCAGCACAATCCAGGCACTCATACTGCAGCCCGTCGCGGATATCGATGCCGACCGGGCAGACCTGCAGGCAGAGGGTGCAATCGACGCAATCACCCTGCCGTGGCGCCTGCGGATGACGGTTCTTGCGCAGCGGGCCGCGCGGCTCGCCGCGTTCGCGGTCATAAGTAATCAGCAGCGTATCAGGGTCGAACATCACGCTCTGGAAGCGCGCATAGGCGCACATGTGCTTGCAGACTTGCTCGCGCATCCAGCCGGCATTCAGATAAGTCAGGCCGGCGTAAAACGCCATCCAGAAGATTTGCCAGGGGCCGAGCGCCATCGCCACGATCTCGGCGAGCAGGGTGCGAATCGGCGTGAAGTAAGCGACAAAGGTGATGCCGGTCCACAGCGCGATGGCGATCCACAGGGCGTGCTTGATGGCTTTCTTGCGCAGCTTCGACAGCGACCAGGGTAGCCGGTCGAGTTGCATGCGCGCGCTGCGGCTGCCTTCGATCCGCTGCTCGACCCACATGAAGATTTCGGTATAGACGGTATGCGGGCAAGCGAAGCTGCACCATACCCGGCCCGCCAGCGCGCTGAGAAAAAACAGCAGCAAGGCGCACAAAATCAGCAGGCCGGCAAGGTAGACCAGGTCCTGCGGCCACAGGACGATGCCGAAAATGGCGAACTTGCGCGTCGCCAGGTCGAACAGCACGGCCGGACGATCGTGCCACTGCAACCACGGCAGGCCGAAATAAACGATTTGCGTCAGCCACACGCAGGCATGGCGCCACGCGGTATGGTGGCCCGACACTGCACGCGCATGGATTTTTTCGCGCGAAGGATGCATTTTCACGGTCGACACCGGCGAATCCGGGCTGCTCATTGGCGTACCTGATTTTCCTGTCGGCCCGGGCAAGCGTTCACGCGCATTTACCTGGCGCGGCTGGCAACCGCCTCATGCATCTTCAGCAGCATGTTGCGCGCCTGCGTGCGTTCGTCGGGCAGCTGCGGCAGCGCCGCTGGCAATGCGCCGATACAGGTGCGCAGCTTGCGCATCCGGCCGGCCTCGACGGCACGCCAGGCCAATGCCTGATCCAGCACGTCGTGCGTGCGCGTCATCGCGCGCTCGGAAAAGTCGAGTTGCTGCGCGTCCTCGATCAACGCGTCAAGCTTTCGCAGAATGCTGCCGATATAGGCCGCCCATATGCGGTCGGCCAAGATGAGCGCCAGCAGATTGACGACGCCGATGCCGATCAGAATTTTCACTCCTTCCGCCAGGAAGCGCAGCAGCTGGTCCGGCTGTGCCGAAAAATGGATGCGATACATGTTCTCCTCGACCAGATCGCTCAAGGCGCCATGCAGCGCCCACATGGCAAGCGCGATCAGCGCGCATTCCATGACGACCAGGGCCACCAGCAGCCATTTCTGAATGTGGTGGTCGACATAATGAATATGGCGCCGTTCATTGTCGCGTAATCTATTCTTCATATGTCGTGGCATTCGTAGCAAAGTTTGGAGCCGGCCTGCGTCACTATCAGCTTGCCATGCTCTTTCAGATAGCCGTGATGGCAGGACACGCAACTCACCAGCCCATCCGGCAAGAGCAGTTTGCGTTCGACGACGCGGCGCGGGCGATATCCGCCAAAGTTTGTCGCTTGCTGGTAATTCACGCCGACAGGATGGTTGATGGAACGGCTGGCATGGCGCGCCACGCCGTTTTTGTCAACCAGCGTGGCTAGTCTGGGGTCGCCGCTTTGGCCATGGCATTCCATGCATTGACGCGAATAGCTGTCGAGCGCGGGTGCATTGCTGTCGATGCCCTTGCTTAAATGGCCGACCATCAGCGATGCGCCGCCGTCACGCATCTTGCGGAAAAAATCGGCGTCATGGCATGCCAGGCACAATTCCCTGCCCAGTTTCGTTCCGCGCATCAGTCCCGGGCCGCGGCCGTGCACCGCGTGGCAGGTGCTGCAGGTAAGATCGCCTTTCCAGTCGAGCGGATACATGGCGACCGGCCTGGTCCTGGGCTGGAAGCCGCTGGGATGACTGACCTTGATCGCGGCCGGATGACACTTGCTGCACAATGCTTCCTGGCTCGCGACCAGCATGCCTGCCTGTTGCACCGTGACGTTTTTGCCGCCAAGGTGGCAGTCAGCGCAATCTGCCTTGTCAAGATGCCCGGCGCTGCCATTGGCCAGCATTTCGTGGAGCGCCTGTCCGCCCGCCAGTATGGCCAGCACGACGAGCACGGCGGCAATTTTATATCCGGATTTTCGCATCGAGCGCCTTGAGGTGGCTGATCGCTTTGGCATAGGCATCGGCATCTCCACACTCAAGAGCGGCGGCAGCCTGTTGGGAAGCCCGGTCGATTGCAGCGTAATGGGCGCGCGCGGCAGTCAGCGCGTGCATGATATTGGATTCCTGCTTGCGCAGGGAATCGCCGGTGCGCAGGCCGATCAGCCCGTTCATGTCGTTGGCGATGACCGTCTTGAAATTTCCGGTAAAGCGGTACAGTGGTCCGGCGATGCGGAAGCTGCTGTACAGCGCGATCAGCCATGTCAGCACGCCGATCAGGGAGACCAGCGCCAGGCCGGAGAACAGCATCAACGAGCCGATTTCCTCGCGCGTGATGCTGTTGTTGCGAATGATGACTGGATAGGAATCGCCGTTGGTCCCGGTCAGAAACGCCAGCGAAACCAGCAGGCAAAGGACCGCCGTCACACCCGCCGCCAGCGCGACCTTGGCGACGAGCTTCACATGAAAGAACGTCTGGGATGCATTGCGCACAGCCCCCTCCCCCTAAAACATCGCCCTCTTCAAGTCGCCGGTATGCCGGCGATGCCGGCGCCACTGCACTCACGGGGTTTTTAGTGCATCATTTTTCTGCCGCCCCCCGGATGCGGGCCTTGCGCGCATTGCCGGCGTCAGGAATTCCCGCGCAAGCCACGGCTGACTTCGTGCACCGTCTCGACCAGCACCGTTACCGCCTCGGGCGGCGTGAATTGCGAAATGCCATGGCCGAGATTGAACACATGCCCGGTCCCGGCCTGCGGGGCGCCAAACGATGTCAATACCTTGGTCGCCTCGGCGCGGATCTGCGCCGGGCTGGCAAACAGCACATTCGGGTCGAGGTTACCCTGCAAGGCCACTTTGTGCCCGACCCTGGCGCGCGCCTCGCCCAGATTGACGGTCCAGTCCAGTCCGACTGCATCGGCGCCGATGTCGGCGATCTGTTCCAGCCACAGGCCGCCGCCCTTGGTGAAGACGATGGCCGGAACGCGCACGCCATCCTTGTCGCGTTTCAGCTGCGACACCACTTCGCGCATGTAAGCCAGTGAAAACGCCTGGTACGCGCCATCGGCCAGCACGCCGCCCCAGGTATCGAAAATCATCACGGCCTGCGCGCCGGCATCGATCTGCGCATTCAGGTAAGCCGCCACAGCCGCCGCATTGGTCTTGAGGATGTGGTGCATCAACTCCGGGCGCTGGTACAGCATGGTCTTGACGGTGCGGAAATCGTCCGAGCCGCCGCCTTCGACCATGTAGCAGGCCAGTGTCCACGGGCTGCCGGAGAAACCGATCAGCGGCACGCGGCCATTCAGTTCTGTGCGGATTTGCGTGACGGCGTCGAACACGTACTGCAAGGCGCCCGCTTCCGGCACGCGCAAGGCTTTCACTGCGGTCTCGTCACGCAGCGGCCGTTCGAATTTCGGCCCCTCGCCTTCGGCGAAATACAGGCCCAGGCCCATGGCATCCGGCACGGTCAGGATGTCGGAAAACAGGATGGCGGCATCCAGCGGATAGCGCTCCAGCGGCTGCAGCGTGACTTCGGTGGCGTAGTCGGGATTTTTCGCCAGGCCCAGGAAGGAGCCGGCGCGCTTGCGCGTGGCGCAGTACTCGGGCAGGTAGCGGCCGGCCTGGCGCATCAGCCACAGCGGCGTGTAATCGGTCGGCTGGCGCAGCAGCGCGCGCAGGAAGGTGTCGTTCTGGAGGGGAGCAAACTTGGATGACATGAAATCTTTCCGTTAACTGGCAATGCCCTGCTCCGCGCTGGAGGAAGGGTCTTGCCAGTGGCTTGTTCTAAGATGATGGTTGGCCTGCCCGGCCTGGGTGGCCGTGCTTATTGTGCCTTCGGCTTCAGATGCGTCACGCCGCCGAAGCTGCCGATCCACTGTGCGCCGTCAGGCGCAGTTGCCATGGAAAACACGGTATTCGAGAATAGCCCGTCCTCGGTGGTCAGCACGGCGAACTTGTCGCCTTCGCGCTTGGCCAGGCCGGCGTTCGTGCCGATCCACATCACGCCTTTCGGATCGATATGCAGCATGAAGACGTGGTTGCCCGGCAAGCCGTCGGCCACCGTGTAGTTGCGCCAGGTCTTGCCATCGAAGCTGGCCAGGCCGCCGCCCCAGGTGCCAGCCCAGACCATGCCCTTGTCATCCACCACCATCGCGATGATGTAGTTCGGGTTGTACGCGACGTTGATGCCTTGCAGCCCCATCTCTTCCTTCTGCCGCGCGTGATGCGTCGATTGGGTGGCAGGATCGGTGTTGAACTTGATGTCGTTCTTGACCTTTTCGTAATCGGCACCGAGCCCCTTGGCGTGATTCCAGTTATCCCACTTGCCATCCTTGTAGCGCGCCAGGCCGCCTTCGGTGGCGAGCCACATTTCACCGTTCTTGCCTTCGGCAAGGCCGTAGACCCAGTCGTTCGGCAAGCCGCCCTTGGTATTCTCAACAGTAAACAGATCCCACTTTTCGCGCTGCTTCAGGGCGCCGCCGCGGATGCGATTGGCGCCGGACCAGGTCGCGACCCAGACATCGCCATTGGATGCCTTCAGCACGCCGTACACGAAAGCGTCGCCCAGGCCTTCGGGAATATTGAAGTTTTCCCATTTATCCTGCTTCTCGTCATACAGCGACATGCCGCCGCCATAGGTGCCGACCATGACGCGGCCATCGAGCTTGCTGATATGGAAAATCCCGTTCGACAGCAAACCGTTACGCGAATCGAACAGGCGGTATTCGTCCGTCTTGGTGTCGTAACGAACCACACCGCCGGAAGTGCCGACCCAGATCAGATTGCCATCCAACATGATGGATTTGACGTTGCGGTTACCGACGCGGAAGTGCGTATATTTCGCATTCGGATCGGTCTGCACCTTGCCTTGATGTTGCGGTGCTGCCGATGCTGCAGACGGTATCGCGCCCGGCATGGGCGGATGATTGGCCGATGGCTGCGCCCCGGCCGGCAGCTTCCCGGCCGATAACTGGCGCGCAACCGGCTCAGCCGCGTTCGTCACCTGCTGAATGCCCATGTAACCGGCAGCTGCAATCAGCCCGACGATGCCGACGCTGAGAATTCCTAAGCCTATCTTGTTCGACTGCACAATACTCTCCCTGTTAATCCTTTGGTTGGCTCAGATGCGCGACACCGCGTTTGGTGCCGACCCAGATATCGCCGTTGGGGGCGACTGCCAGCGCATACACGTTATTGTCGAGCAGCCCGGTCGCCTTGGTCACGCTCTTCCATGTCTTGCCGTCGTAGCGCGTGACGCCGGCATTGGTGCCGAACCAGAACACGCCCTTGGCATCCTGCACCATGCTGTAAACAATATCGCCGGCCAGGCCGTTCTTGACCGAATAATTAGTCCATTTCTTGCCGTCAAAGCGGGCAACGCCGCCACCCCAGGTGCCGGCCCAGATGGTCTGGTCCTGCGCCACCAGAATCGAGAAGACGTAATTCGGGTTATAGGTCGGCGCGCCGTCTTCGGAACGCAAGCCGAGATCGTGGCGCGAGCGGGTTCCCAGGCCGGTATTCGGGCTGGTCAGCAATTTCTTTTCATTGACCGCGCCAAGGCCATCCTTGTGGGTCCAGGATTTCCATGTCTTGCCGTCGAACATGGAAACGCCGCCTTCGGTGCCGAACCAGACGCGGTCCTTCGCGTCGACGTCGATGCCGTACACCCACTCGTTGATCAGCTCCTTCACATAGGTGCGCATCTTGAGCGTCTTCAGGTCGACCACGTTGACGCCGGCCCAGGTGCCGATCCACAAATCGCCGTTTTTCTGGTTGGCGAACGAGTACACCCAGTAATCGGCCAGGCCATGCATCGGGAAGAAGGTTTTCCACTTGCCGTCCTTGTAGCGCGAGACGCCGCCGGCATTGGTGCCGAACCACTTATAGCCTTCCTGATCGATGCCGACTGCAAACACATATTCATTCGCCAGGCCGCTGCTGCGCGAAAAGGAATTGCGCGGCTTGCCGCTGGCGATATCGATCTCATGCACGCCGGCCGACGTGCCGACCCACAGCGCGCCGGTTTTCGGCTCCATCGTCAGCGCGCGTACATATACGTTATCGCCGACGGCAAAGGTCTCGATGACTTTTGGCTGATTCTGGTTGTCGGCTGGTTTTGTCTGTGCGCTGGCGCTGCCGGCAAATGCGGCAAAAAGAGCGGGCAGCAGCAACCATCGGGTTGTATGTATCAATGCAAAGTCCTTACGTAAGCGATGACATCCATGATGTCGCGGTCTGACAGAATTCCCTGGAAGGCAGGCATGGCATTTTTACCGGAGCGAATCGCTGCCAGCAAGGTCATATCCGGTTTCAGCACGGCTTCGCCACGGCCGAAATTAGGCGCGCCCGGTATCACGCTGCGGCCGCCCTCGCCATGGCAAATCGAACAATTGGCCGCATACAGCTGACGCCCCCTGAGATTGTCGGCGGCGTACACGTCGCCGGCAAAGCCTGCCGCCAGCCAAGCCACTGCCAGCGTCGCTGCCACACTCAATGCGTACGATATTTTCTCAATAACGCGCTTGCCGATTCTCATTTTCAAGAGTGCCATGTGCGCCTCCCCATGTTTGTGTTACTTGTCTTTGGCCTGCGCCGTCGCCTGCGCCGTCTGTTTTTGCACCGGCGTCGTCTCTTTCTGAGACAGTTGCTTGACCTTGGCTTCCCATTGCGCGGCCAGAACCGGATCGCGAGTTGCGCCAAGATCTCCCTTCTTGTGCATTTCCATCATCGCGATAACCGCCTGCAGGTAATCCTTTTCGGCGGCGCGGCTGATGTAGCTACGCGCCTGCGCGAAATCCTTTTTCACGCCCTCGCCTTTGGCGTACATTTGTCCCAAGCCGAACTCGCCCGCCGCACTGCCCTGCGCCGCCGCCTTGCGATACCAGGCAACGGCTTCTTCATCTTCTTCTCCCTTGTCGAGAATGTCGCCCAGCCAGACCTGCGCCGGCGCATAGCCTTGTTTGGCCGCATTACGCCAGAGCGAGAGCGACTTCTTCAGGTCGCCGCGGGCAAATTCCTTTTCAGCCAGTTCCGTATCCTGCTCCGGCCCGGCAAACGCGAATGGGGCTGCCAGGCACAACAGCAGCGCGCCAACACAGGCCCGCATGCCGCAATTCAGATTATTCATTGCCATAAAATTTCACTCCCCGCTTCGCAAATCCCGCTCTCTCCGGCACGCTGCCAGACGGTCTTACACGCCACCCTGAAGCAAGCCGAGCGTCTCGAACTCTTCCAGTTTGCGGTACAGGCTGGAGAGTCCGATTCCCAGCTTTTGCGCCGCAATGCGACGGTCGCCGCCAGCCTCGCTGATCGCCTTGCCGATTACCGCACATTCGAAGCGCCGCACCTGTTCGCGCAAGCCATCGCTGCAATCGGCAAGCTGCATGCCGCTTTTTGCCGGTGCTGTCCGCGCAATCTGTATCGGCAAATCAGCCATCGTGATGCGTCCGTCTTCAGCCAGAATCAATGCGCGGTCGATCACGTTTTCCATCTCCCGGACATTGCCCGGCCAATCGTATGTCGCCAGAATCTCTTCGACATCAGGATCGATTGCAATCTGCGCAAGGGTGTTCATTCGCTTCGCACCTCTTTGGAGCAAGAATCGCACCAACCCGGGAATATCCGAACGGCGTTCGCGCAGAGGCGGCACGTGCACATGGAACACGGTCAGGCGGAAAAACAGGTCTTCGCGAAACTTGCCTTCGTCGACCATTTGCCGCAAGTCGCGGTTGGTGGCGGCGACAATGCGCACGTCCGCGCGCTTGACCTGCTCGCTGCCGACCGGGCGCACGGTTTTTTCCTCAATCACATGCAGCAGCTTGACTTGCAGCGCCAGCGGCAGCTCGCCGATTTCATCCAGGAAGATGGTGCCCTTGTCCGCTTCCAGGAACAGGCCCTTGCGGACCTTGTCGGCGCCGGTAAACGAGCCTTTCAAATGGCCGAACAATTCGCTTTCCATCAGGTTTTCGGGAATCGCGCCGCAGTTAACGGGAATGAAGGGCCCGTCGGCGCGCTGGCTGTTCTGGTGGATCTGGCGCGCGATGACGCCTTTACCGGTACCGCTTTCGCCGGTCACCAGCACCGTGCTGTCGGTCGGCGCCACCTTGGCGATCAGCCGATTCATCTCGTGCATCGCCGGCGAGGCAAAACTGAAATGTTCTTCCTGCGTGCCCAGCACCAGGTTGCGCAGCACCTTGTTTTCCGAACTCAGGCGGCGCAGGTCGCCGACTTTCATCAGGCGATGCAGCACTTCCTCGTTGCGCACCGGCTTGATCATGTAATCGGACGCGCCGGCCTTGATTGCCTCGATAGCCGTATCGACCGAGGCATAGGCGGTCATCATGATGAAGTTGGTTTCGATACCGGCGGCACGGGCGCGGCGCACCAGTTCGATGCCGGTAAAGTCGGGCATCTTGATATCGCTGATCGCCACGTCGATATCGCCCTTGGACAAGCGGTCCAGCGCCTCGGTGCCGTTCGCTGCCTGACAGACGCTGCATCCCGATCGGCTCAGGTGCGCCGCCAATACCTGGCGGATGGCTGGCTCGTCGTCAACGATCAATACTTCCAGGGATTTCATGTTCACGATGGTCAACTTATTTCTTTAATTGGAAAAAATGCCCGCACCCGCGTGCCGATGCCCGGCGTCGAATCGATCTCGATGCTGCCCTCATGGTTTTGCATGATCGAATAACATAACGACAATCCCAGGCCGGTGCCTTTTCCAGCAGGCTTGGTGGTGAAAAAAGCGTCAAATGCCTTATCCAGCACGTCCTTTTCCATGCCGAACCCATTATCCTCCACCGTCAGGCAAACCTTGCCATCCTCGATCCGAGTTGAAATAGTGATCGCCGGCGGACGATCCATGACAGGGTCCAAAGCATCCATCGCATTGATCATCAGATTCATGAGTAGTTGCGTCAACTGGTCGGCCACGCCATAGATTGCCGGCAATTGCGAATCGAGCTTCAGACACAATTCGACGCGACTCATGCGCTTGTCGTAACGCAACATATTGCTGGTGCTGCGCAATTGCGCATTCAGGTCGAGGAATTGCGGTTCGGCTGGCTGAGGAGAGGCAAACTCTGAAATTTCGCGCGTAATCGCGGCCAGGCGCTGGGCCTGTTCACGGATAATATCCGGCCGGCATGGGCGACAAGTCTCTTCCGAGCAAATTCCCAGGCCGTAGGAGCGCCGCTCCGACATATCATCGGCAATGCCGCAGATTGCCGCAATCGGATTGCCAATTTCATGGGCGACACCCGCTGCCAGTGCGCCAATTGCAGCCATCTTTTCTTGATGAAAATATTTTTGCCGTTCAAGCAGCAATTCCTTTTCCCGCTTGTCCAATGCCGTGGCCATACTGTTGACGGCCCGCATCAGCTGACCGACTTCGTCTTGCCGTCGCACCGGGATCGGCTCGCCACGAAAACTGTTGACGATTTCCATCGCGCGCGTTTGCAAGGCGTGCAAGTCTTTTGCCAGCTGCCTGAAAAACAGCAGGGTAATCGCGCCCAGCAATGCCAGGCCGAACGAGCCGAGGAACAGGGAGGTCAGCGCGACCGAATCGGTTTGCATGCGGTATTGCTCGGACATGCGTTCGCGCGCCTGTTGCGATGATTCGGCAAGGTCGGTAAATTCGTTTTTGACTTTTACCAGTTCGACGATGAGCTGGTTCATATTGGTTTTCGACGGATCCAGGTCTGTCAGCATCAGCGCCTTATCGACACCATCCATCCTGATATCGAATCCCTCAATGTGCTGCTGCAAATTGCTGTGCCTGACGCGCAAGGATTGCAAATGCACTTTGATGCGCTGGACGCCTTCCGCGCGATTGGTCGCATCCAGATTGGCGAACACCGCCATCACGGCATGGAAGGCAGCCGAATCAGCATCGCGCAGCATGCCGTCCTTTTCGAGCGACATCTGGATTACCTCGAAATCCTGCATCAATTCGCGCTTTTCATGAAACATGAATAGCGCAATCACGAATGCATAGATAACCAGTGCGCTGAGCACGATCAGGCCTTTGGTCCGCACCGATAGCACGAATCTTTTCGGGCATTGGCCCTCTTCGGCCGAAGCATCGGCAGCCTGGGTTGCCGATGCGGGGAAGATCGCGGAATTTTCCTGAGCCTGATTTTCTGTCTCTGTCATGGCTGCCTGTTGCTGTTTAACTGCATGCTTTTGTTGTCGTGTTGCCAGTAAATGTCCTGTACCAGCTTGATCATGGCGGGACTGTTCCACTCCTGTTGCCCCGTCACGCGTTTGACCAGTACGCCATCCGGCGCGATCAGGAACGTGTCAGGATAGACATTCAAGCCCAGTTGCCGGGCGATGCGGCCGCCTTCATCCAGAAAATTAACAAAAGAAATCTGATTTTCCTTAAGAAACCCTTCAGCGAGTAAGGGATCTTTGTCCGTCGACACGCCGATTACGGCGAAATGTTCCGGATCGAGCGTGCGGCTGAGCGCTTCGAGACTTGGCATTTCGCGACGGCAAGGCGGGCACCAGGTCGCCCAGACATTCAAAACCACCACTTTCCCGCGAAAGGAGTTGGTCGAAACTGTTTCTCCCGAGGCATAGCTTAGAGCAATTTTCGGAAAGGGGTGGCCTTCGGCCAAAAGCTCCGGCGCTTCGGCANNATCTGTTTGATCCTATGCATGCAAACCAGGCCAGAGCATTCTGACGCCAAGAAAATAAAATACCGTGATACCGAATCCGATGATGGACCACCATGCCATGCGCTGGCCGCTCCATTTGCCGATGTAGCGGAAACAGAAATAGGATGCGTAGACGAGCCAGATGATCACAGCCCAGGTTTCCTGCGGGTCCCAGGCCCAGTAGCGCCCCCATGCTTCATATGCCCACATGGCGCCGAGTATGGTGGCGATGGTAAACAAGGGAAAACCAAGCAGGACCGCGTGGTGCATCGAGCGGTCGATGCGCTGCAGATCAGGCAAGGAGCAAATAGCAAAACCGCTGGTCTGGTGGTGCTGTTCGGCCCGGTTTCTGAACAGGAAGGCTCCGCCCATCGCCGCTGCGACGGCAAAGGCGCCGTACCCGACGAAATTGCCCAGCACATGCGCATACATCCAGTAACTTCTGAGCATCGGGATATGGTTGCCTGTCACTGCCTGGCCGGTCGCCACCAGCCAGATCTGGAACAGCACGGATGCCAGCACGATGATCATGACGAATGCGCCGGCGGAACGGACTTCGTATACCCGCTCCATCACCAGATAGATCAGGACCGTGATGACGCTGAACGATGCCATCATTTCATATAAGCCGTTCAGCGGAACATGGCCCGGCCGGTGCAGATAGTAAGTCTCGATCCAGCGGGTGACGAGCGACAGCAGCAGCCCCAGCGTCGCCAGCGCGGCCAAGTCCGAGGCCCATTTGCCGGCAGCTTCCGAATGGGACCAGGTATGCCAGAGATACAGGACCGTCGATGCGACCAGCAGCAGGTTGGCGTAGGCGCCTACCCTGAACGTATACAGTTGATCAAGCTGGATGCTTGAGGTCAGGATATCGGTTTCGACGTGCTCGAGCAGCGCCATGATCACGATGCTGGCCACGAGGACAGCGACCCAGCACAGCCATGACAATGAATGTCTGTTCAGATGCAAACGGTTCAAGCTCGCGCGGCCCATAGATTCATTGGCTAAATATTCGGTAGGCACTTGTTTATTCGTACCAGGGTGATGCCCCTTGATACCCCATTAATCAGACATGGCGGTGTAGCATGAAAACCACAACAATCCATAACAAAGCAAGTTTGGTTCCATGCAGGAATTTTGCTGCGGCGCGGCAACCGTAGGAATGCCTGATCAGGCATGAAGGCCTGTAGCTCGCAGCGGCAAGAAGCTGTGCAAGCCAAGCGCTTGATTATTCGCCAAGCTTTTTCTCGCGAATAGGAGGAACCGCTCTCCTCTTCTCATTTTCGGGAATGGCTGCCGTATCCAGGACGCCCGGGGATGCACCCTGTTGCAATTGCGTTTCCCATTCCCAGATCGCCGCATTCGCCTTTCGTACATAAGGATCGTCCGGCGTTGACAAATGCACATAGCTGCGCATCGCACCGAGCGCGCCCGGCAAATCCTGCAGGGCTTCCAGCGCCATCGCCAGGCCGTAATAAGCGTTGATCTGCCGGGTGCGCAAGTCGATCGCATTTTCGAATGCGCGGCGCGCCTGTTCGTAGCGCTGCAGGCCGATCATCGCAAAACCCAGGTTGACGTGCGCTTCCGGCATCCTGGGCGCCAGCGACACCACACGATGCAACTGGCCGGCGGCGGCTTCGTATTGTTTTTCCTTTAGCAAGGCCACGCCTTCCTTGAAATGACGGTCGATTTCCTCGTTACGCTTTTGCGTCGCATGGCCCACCGGCTCCCTGGCAGCATCGACTTTCTGCACCGTGCCTAAATCGCGCGGCCAATAGGTGATCAGCAAGCCGATGGCTGCCGTCAGAAGCACCGTTACTATAAATGCCGGCATGCGCACATCGCGTCGCCGCCCTCCCTTGCTCGTGTTGGCCGGCCCCTGCCGCCACAAGCTGCGCACGATATTGGCGACAAACAACGCCGCGCCGCCGATGCCGAGGAAGCCGCCGAGACCGGCCATCCCCATCGCCGCGAAATACGCCGGATAGCGCAGGATCACGTCGGCATGCAGGGTCTTGCGCGGCACGCCGAGCCAGCCCGACCAAGCTAGCCCGAGCGCCAGGATCAGCAGTCCCGAGCCGTACAGCAGCGGTTGCCAACGCTGCAGCCTGCCGGCCGGGCCGGCATAGCCGAATGCCGCCAGTAAACGGTAGCCCAACGCCATGTATGCCATTGTCACGGCGCCGACCGTGCCGTGATAATGGGCCGGCACCATTGTCGAATCGCCGCGAATTGCCGCGCCAAGCAGGCAGCCGAGCAAAAACAGCAGGATCGACAGCAGCAGCGGCAGCACATGCGGCGCGCTCCAGGCCGTACGGACTGCGCGGCCCAGCTGCAGCAGCAGCCGGCATCCCAGCAATGCCGCCGCCGGCCAGGCTCCCCAAGCCATCAGCAACGTAAAGGCATGGCGAAATTCAATGCTGCTGGGATGGCTTTGATAAAGGAAAGGTACTGTTACCAGTGGCGCCGCCGCCAGCGCCAGCAAGACGGCCATCCATCGCGGCGCAACCGGCTTACCCGGCAGATCGCGCACCAGCAGGCTCCAGACCGTCATCAGCAATATGACATGAACGAACTGCAAGACATGCCCCGGCCCCCAGGCAAGGATTTCGAATGCCGCCGGCGTACCAGGTCTCCCTGTCACGGCCAGGGAGACAGCCAGAGCGCCGAGCGCCATCGCGGTCGCGACAATCGACAGCAAGGCGCCTAGGCCCATGTCCCGGTCACGCCCGATCTGGCGCACTATGCCGGGAAGCGCCAGGGCACCGGAAACAGCAACGCCAAGAATGAACAGCACCAGGCCGGCGAGGAAGACCGGCTGATCAAGCACCGGCACGTAATTGGCCAACACCGGTTGCGCATTGCCAAACACTAGTGCCGCCGCCATGCTGGCCAGCCCAAGCCCAGCCAGCGCAAATGCCGCCCAGCGCCAGATGCTGGCCGGCGCGCCGGAGACCAGTGTCCAGAAGCCGGCAGCACAGGCGAGAAACCAGACGATCACCGCCAGGCTGACATGCAAGACCAGGGCGCGACCGAACAATTCGCCCATCCCGGAAAAACCGCCCGGCAGCAGCGGTGCACGCGCAAAGACTAGCAACACCGCGCACAGGGTCGACAGCGCCAGGGCAGTCAATGCCAGCAATAGCCATGCCCCGACCAAGCGGCCGCCGTCGGCGCGTTCTTGTAATAGAGAGTCCATATCCGATGCTGGCTTGCAATTATCAGGCCAGCGCAGGATAGCTTAAAAGGTTCCCTGGTGGGGCCCCGATGAAATGAACGGTACGCCGAAAAAAGTCAGAAAAGCAATCACAAATACCGCGAATGCCATGACAGACGACCAGCGTGGAGGCGGTTTGTACGTGACGCGCAGATGCAGCGCGAGTGCCAATAACAACCAAGTAATAAAAGCCCAGGTTTCAAGCGGATCCCAAGCCCAGTAACGGCCCCAGGCATCTTGTGCCCAGATCGCCCCGGCAATCAGCATCAGCGCATTGAAGATCATCGCCAATGCCATGAAGCGGTATGCCAAGTCATCCAGCCGACGATCGTCCGGCAGACGCTGAAAGCGCGTAACCCCGAATTGAGTACGGCGCAGTTGAATCACGCCAGCCAATCCGACCGCCACCAGCATCGCCCCGAGGAACACTTTGCCAAGCCCAACATGGATATACAGCCAGGGCGTGCGGAAGCTTTGCGGAAAATGGCTTTCGCCGGGACTGGAGAGCATCAGCCAGCCCATCATCACGAACAAAATCGGCATGATCACGGCGGCCGACGGCCGGATTTGCGGGATGCGCCAGTAACAAACAATAAATATCAGCACCAGGCTCCAGATATTACTGAGCAGGATTTCATACATGCTGACAAACGGACCATGCCCGAGCCGGTCCCAGCGCACCACCACGGCCACCGTCTGCAAAATCCAGCCGAGCAGAATCAGTGTCAGCACGGCGCGTTCTGGCTTCTTTTTCATGATGACACCACCGATCGCCAGCGAGCCGCCGATCACGTACAGCACAATTGCAGCCCACAATACTCGTAATTCAAGTTCCATTGATTATCCTGTCGGGGGTGCTGATCACAGACAGCACTTGGGTGGGCAACGCGCTTAATTATCCATATTCCATGGACGCGCTGCAAACTTGTGCCAGAAGAACCATGCCAAGCTCAGCACCGCCACCAAGCTGGCTGCCAGCAGCCAAGGCACAGTCCAGTCGTACGTTACCTGATATCCCATCCAGGTCCGCAGTTCCTGATATTCAAGCACGCCTTCGGGCAGTTGTACGCTTTCACCCGGCTGCAGCACCCAGCGTCCGTCTCCCGCACGTACTACCAGCCTACGGTCATCTGGCAAACGGAACTGCGAGGCACGGTCGGCCGGTATAAGGGTTTCTTTAAATGGTAACGCCAGCCAAAATCCTTTTTGATTGTTGTATGGCCGCCAAGTAGTCTCCTGGGCTCCGGCATTAGCAGGATAACTGGGCATGTGCACCGCGCCGAGCACCGGCTCGCCCACCTTCGGCCGCCATAGCAGCACCGGTGCGAATCCTTTATTCGAAGAAACAGTGAAGTGGTAGCCGTATACCACCAGTGGATGGTTTTCACGTGTTACCCCAGACTGCTCAATGCCCCGCTCATCAATCCACCGTACCTTGCTGACGGTTGAGACGCGCACCGGTCCAAGAGTGTAATCAATTTCCATCCCTTCATTGATGAACTGTACCCAGTTAATGTGCCACGGATGCAAAGGGCCGGCATCACTATGTCTGAGGCCGCTAAAAGGTGTGCCTTCCGTTACTTCGGCCGCGCCATTCAGGTAGGTCAGGCGACCGGCAGCGGCCAGTATCACGATACCGAGCAGTGCCAAATGAAATATCAGCAATGGCGTATTTTTGCGAAACACGCCATTGGTCGCTATTGCCGCCATCAGGTTTAAGGCAAGCAGCGATAGCGGTGCCGCCAGCCAAGGCGCTGCGCTCTGATCGAGCTTGTAGATAGCCGCTGACGCCGGAACTAGCAGGATCAATCCCACCAGCGTCAATTTAAGCGAAGCAAGGCCGTGAACCCAGCGATTCATTCCTGTCGGTAGCGACTCGGCATCAGGTCGCATTTTCACACTGCGATAGCATGTTGTTCTTCCCGCCGCAGTTGCTTTCGGTCCAGGACGTGCCTGAAGGAAACGACGAAATCCGCAGGTAAGCGCGTCGATAGTATGGACCATTGGTATAGGGGCCGTTGCCGACATCTGTGCCACGAGCCAAGCCGGCTTCCGGTCCCACGTCGCGCAAGTTCACCAGCAATCCACGGTTTTTCCAGCCATGCGGCACCGCAACGTGACAAAAATTACATTTCATTGCCGTATCAATTTTATTGGCGTGATAAGCATGCAAGTCACCCCGGTTGGTATCGCCAGCATCTCGAAAACCGGTACCGCCTGAACTGCCGGCGTAGCTGCTTTGACTATGGCATTTAAAGCACAATGTATTAGCGTCGCCTTCACCGGATGTCGTACTCCAGGTTCCCTTCAAGAGGAAAGGATAGCCCGAACCATGCGGCCCCCAGGGTGACCCGTTTTCATCGGTGTCGGTATTTCCCGATGGCATCACCGTTGCCGTTCCGGTCGCTGAACCATGGCAATCGGAACACAGCATGGTTTGCACGCCGAGCCGGCCAGCCTGACCGCCCGTGCCAGAGTTGTTCCACGGCGCAAGGAAAGCGCCAGCGCGGCCAAGCCGCCCGGTCGGCGCCATCACCGGATGCCAGGAACGATGATTGTTGCTGTTGGTGGCAGTGTTGGTGACCGCGGCCCCCGCGCCACCTTCGTGGCCCAGGCTGACCGATCCCGCCGACTTGGCATGACCGGCAGGGGCCTGGAATTCCTTGGCCTGGTTGGTATAGCGCGTGAAATTCAGATGGCCATTGGCATTCGAGCCAGTCTTGCCGGTGCCGGTCAGCGAGGGACGTGTGTTTCCGCTTGGGTAGAGATTGTCATCCTCGTAGCCGTAATTGGAATGGCACTTCAGGCAAATCTGGTATTCGCGCGTCACATAGGCGGCCGAAGCGGCAGTGCTGGTATTCGAGCCCGGGTCGCCACGCTTGACATCGTACTTGGTGGGCATCGTATGGAAGGACGGGTCGCTTTGGTAATCCGGCTCCACGCCCCAGGAACCGCGCAACACGCCGGAAATTTCATTGCTATGAATATAGCCCGCAGCATTTTCATGCTTGTGGGTACCGGCTTTTTCCTTGGTGTTGGCTGCAGTTAACTGGCCCGGCAATCCCTTTTGCCCCTTGATTACCCGGTGCGGATTATGGCAATCGGTGCATTCGGCATGCCGGGTTGCCAGATTGGCGCGGGACTCCATGAAATCAGCACCGCATTTTTTATTCGTCGTGCAATCCACGGTTTCCGGGAAAAATACCGTGCCGGTGAGCTTGCTGGTGATGTCATGCAGCGCATCTTCGCCGGCGAGGCTGATCGGCATGCGGTACGACAAGTTGAATTCGGCCTGGATGTTCGGCACCCCGCTCCCATTGCCGGAAGCGTTGATGATCGCGGCGCTGCCGTCGTGGCATTGATAGCAGGTGTTTTCAATCGCCGATTTGCTGAAATCGTTGGACAAGGTGCTGCCACCGGTCACGCCGGTCTGGATGCCATTCACCACCAGCGGCGTGGTACCCTCCCGCAACAGGCGACGCGCGCCTTGCACGGTATGCGTGTCATGGCAATTCAGGCACGATACTTCCCATACTTTTTTGCCAGCGAATCCGCGCAGTGCGGCGGCAGGAGTGGTCTGGTAGGTAGGAGTCGCCACTTCGTCATGCGCGTGAGCGGAAAAAGACCAGGAGGCATTACCCTTGTTATGACACGCCAGGCAAATGATGTCGACATCCTTCTGGAATCCTGTCGTGCCGGGCTTGGCGGTCTGATAACGGTTCTGGCGCAGGAACTTGGCATTCAGGTCGGCAGTGTCGCGCAAGTGCGGGTCGTGGCAAGTGGTGCATTGCACCTTGCCGGCTTCCAGCGGCAGCACCGGCCGAGCCTTGCCCGGCCCGCGGTTCATCACGATGCCGCCAGTGGTATTGTCCGCCGCTGCCGCATTCAGTTCGCCATCGTTGTCCACCATCGTGCTGCTGTAGGTAAACGATATGGGATGGTCATTGCTGAGGTTGGTGCCGAGATTGCGCGTGAAGCCGGTATCGGCGCCGCTGCCGATCGGCATCTTCACTTCGCTGGCCACATTCATCTTGATGGTAGTGTTGTTCGATGAATTTCCATTGGTCACATCAATGTTGACGCTGACCTTATCGATCGCCATCGTGCCATCGTGGCAAGACAGGCAAAGCTTGGAACTGCCACCCGGGCCAGCCGCCAGTTCCGCCGCATCGGCATCGATCGAACTGGAAGTATAAGTATTGGAAGCGCTATAGGTGGCATTCGAGAGCGCGCGGTTCCACAGTGGCGGCGTGGTATTGCTTTGGGCGCCGTGCGGCGTATGGCAGAAAATGCAGATTTCAGTCTCGGAAGTGGCTTGCACGCTACGCGCCGGCACGGTCTGCGACACGCCATTCCGCATGTAAGTAGTCGCGGCGGAGAGGTTGTGCTTGGTACCGCGCACATCGGAAATCTTTTCGGCATGCACGAATCCCGCAGCTAGCAATAAAATCAGGCTGAGCAGGATCACCAGACGCTGGCCCAAAGACATCACTTTCCCTCCAACAATTGGAAAATCATTACTCGCCCATTGAACATGTCGGCCACGTAAACGCGCCCTTGCTGATCGTTCCACACGCCTGCAGGCAGATAGAACTGACCGATTTCCTTGCCGGTGCCGCCGATCGGCATCAGGAATTCACCCTTATTATTGAATACAAGCAAATTATCATAGAAGGATTCCACCACGTAAATATTTCCATGGTCATCGACACTGATTCCTTTGGGGCGTGACAGATTACCGACGTAGCGGCCGCGCCTTCCCACCGTGCCCAGCTGCTTCCCCTGCGCATCGAGGATCAGCACGCGCGCATTCATGCTGTCAGCGACATACAGCTTGCCGTCGGCAAAGGCCAGGTGCGTCGGATAATTCATTTCGCCATCGCCGTCGCCGCGCCGGCCGAGCGTTTGCACCAGGCGGCCATCGTCATCGAAAACCTTGATGTCATGTGCATGCGTATCAGCCACATAAATGCGCTGGCCCCTGGCGTCGCGCACGATGCCGGTCGGCCGCTCCAGCGCACCCAGACCGAAGAGACCTAGCGGATTGCCGTCGCGGTCGAGCCGGAACACTCCGCCCAGTTCGGCATCGACGACCAGAATTTCGCCGCGCCCTCCCTGGGCAATGCCAATCGGCGTCACGAAATCGGCATTTTCCAGCGCCCGTTCCCATACCTGCAGCTTGCCGGCGACCGGGTCGAATACCAATATCGCATGGCGCGCAGTATCGGTGACGTAGATGCGGCCTTGCGCATCGACCATGCCGGACTGCGGGCGTGCCAATTCCAGCCGGTCGTCGCCGGAGTCTACCAGGCCGACAAGCCAGTGGAGAAATTTCATGCCCGAGTTGCGCGCATCGGCGGCATCGGAAACGAAATTGTCTTCGCCAGTCAATTGTCCGGCATAGCGAAAGCGCGGCTTGTCCGTCCCGCCAGGCCAGACGCGGGCTGTAGCATCCGATTGCTGCACGGGGTCAAGGCGCATGGTGTACTTGATTTCGGCACAGCCGGACAGCAGCAGAGCTACACCCAGCAGCGCGGCACGCAAGCGGCTGGTCATGGCTTCGGCTCCTGCGTGGGTGGTGCCACCTGGAAGGTCTGGATGCGGCCGTTCAGGCTGTCGGCGACATACAGCATGTCCTGCTCCAGCCACAAGCCGGTCACATGGTTGAAGGAAGCGGGAGCGGGCGCGGAAGCGGCGCCGCCGATACTGACCGCCAGGGTTTGCTGCTCAAAAATCCTGATAGTGTTGTCGAAACTGTCGCTGACGAATACGCGATTGTAGCGATCCACCGCGATGGCGTTCGGGTGAACCAGCACGTCTTCGCCGAGCGTGTAGCGATGCTCGCCGTTGCGACTGACCACCACCACCTGGCGGCCAATACTGTCCACCAGATACAGTCCATCGGGGCCGCTCGCCATCGCCTCGATGCTGCGCGCCGCTGCCGGCTTGAGCGCCGCAACGATGTGGCCAAAGCGATTCAGCACCACCACATGCTTGTAGAGACTGTCGGCCACCAATATCTGGCCGTTCGCCTCGTCGAACAGCATGGCGACCGGATGCGGCAACTCCAGCTCGTTGCCGAACCGGCTCAGCAGCCTGCCATCCACCGAAAAATGCAAGACCTGGCGCGCGCCGCCATCGAGCACGTAGAGCGACAGGTCGCCCGCCACCGCAATGCCGCGCACCGATGCGGCGACGTAGTCGGCAAATGGCGACATCGCCTGCTGCATGCTGTCGTAACGGAAGATCTGGCGGCGGCCGGCATCGACCACATAAAGATAGGTGTGGCGTGCCGCCACCAGCGTCGGCGCCATCCACGGCAGATAAGTCTGCGGCAGCGCCAGGGGAACGGCGCCGAACACCGGGTTCGGCCGCGCCGTGACGCGCGCGCCGGTCAGCGTGGCGCGCGGCGTCAACACAGGAAGGCCGGCCGCTTCGGCGGCAAGGACCGCTGGCGCCGCGCATCCCAGCAGGATGCCGGCAGCCGCCATCATCGACCTGATCAACCGCATGCCGTGCCGCCGTACAGTCGCGTTCATGCTGAGCTTCCTATTGACGATGCCCGGCAACGTCGGGCAGGTTGCGCCTACCATCGGCCGGGCCCGGCGGTCGAATCGCCGCCATAGATGCCGCTCGGCAGTCCAGGCTTGCCGGAATGGCACAGGTCGCAATTGGCGGCCCCCCATGCGATGCGGTCGTTATGACACATGCCGCAAAATTTGCCATCGATGATATCAGCCATCATCACATCGTTGGCGCCGGCACGCATCTGGAAGCCGAGCTCGGAATGGCATACCTTGCAACGAAAGCGGATGCGGTGGAACCAGTGCGGGAATACCACTGGACGCACGCCCTCCTTTTCCGCGCGCCGGTTCAGCACCACGTCGGCGTATTCCGCCTGGGCGGGAAAACAGAGCGCCGCCATCCATAACGCGATCATCACACATATCGCGTGAACCGCCTTGCCTGGATTTCCGGGTTTGGGCTTCATTGGCTGATCACTTTTTCGGCGTGCGCGGAACACTGTGACAGCGCTTACATTCTGTCAAGGGAAACGCCACGGCGCCGTGGCACCGGCCGCAAAATTCGCCCTGCAGGATCGCAAACATGTTCAAGCCCTTGGTCGTGCCGGCCTTGTACTTGAAGAGCTTTTCATGACAATTGCTGCAATCCAGCCATTCGGTGTGCTGCTTGTGCGGGAACAGCACCATCGGCGCTTCGGCCGTGCGCGGCATCAGGATATCGAGATTGAGCACGCGGATTTGCGTATCCGGCAGGATGTTGGTGCGCGGAGTGATCGCGCCCTGCTCCAGCGCCTTGACCCAGCGCACACGGTTGCCGACCTCGTCCTTCGGCAGGTTCGACAGGGCGTCGCGCGGCTCCTGCAGCAGCTTGAGGCCGGGATTGGCTGGATCATGCACGCCATCCGCAGCCAGCGGCAGTTGCGGCCCGGCCGCCCATGCCGGCGGCAGCGCCGCACAGACGCACGCCAGCGTCACGGCGACTGCCATCCCGATCCATTTGATTCCATGCCACTGCAATATCCGCATGACGCTTGACTTCCCTATTCCAATAACACGCGGGAGCGCCGCCCGAGCCACGCCACCTCGCGCCTGTCCACTCATCCAGGTATATAAACACCCGCGCTACGGATCGCCCGCACCAGTTCCTTGGTGGAGTCTTCCAGTGTCTTGATCGCGCCTTCGTAATCCTTCTTCGCCGCCAGGCCGTCGGCGCTGGCGCGCAGCGTCGCCGCCTGCTCCAGGTATTTCTGCACCATGCCTTCAAGGCCCGGATTGTTGGCGCGTTTTTCTTCCAGCAGCACCTTCACCAGCATCTTGTGGGTATCGTTGCGATCGACTTCGTAGTGATACTCCTCTTCCTTGGAAGCGAAATGCAAGGAACGTACCAGCGTATCGCCATCGCGCATATTTTCGATCGCCGCCTTGGTCATGACATAAACCTGGTCGAGCACCGCGCGGCCCTGGTCGAGCTTGCCGGCGGCCGCCAGCGACTGCGCCTCGCGGATCTGCGCTTCGATCTTGTTGCTGGTTTCCGTGCCCTTGGCGCCGAGTTTCTTTTCGGCGCTGATGCGTTTTTGCGCGCTCAGCAAGGCCTTCACGCTTTCCAGGCGGTTGTCGAAGTCGCGCTGCCGCTTCTCGCCGGTGACTTGCTCCGGCGCGGCCAGGCGCACGCCTTCGAACAGCGCCTTGGCAGCTTCGTCGAGTTGGCGCGAAGCGTTGGCGACATTGCCGGCCTTGTAGGATTGTTCCGCCTGCAGGCGCAGCTCGCGCGCCCTGGCGCGTTCCGCCTGGGCCTGGGCGATGCCGCTGGCATCGATCTGTTTCGCCGCCGAAGAAGACTCGATCAGGGTGGCGACCGACACCAGCCGGCGCTCCAGCTGCTCCTTGTCTTCCGGCGCCCGCGCAGCGCGGGGCGGCGCTTCGGGCGCTGCCATTGCCTGCGCCGTCGCGGCCAACGGCAGGCTGGCTGCAGCGAGCAGTAGGACGATCCCGCTTGTCAGATAACGCTTGGTATTCATGGCTTGCTCTCCTGCGCCTGCGGCACGATCACGCCGGCGACACGTAATGAACGCTGCAAAAGGCCTGTCGCGTCCAGAATGGTTTTCAATGCAGCCGGATGATCTCCGCCGGCCGCCAGCTTTTGCGCGGTTTCCCGCAGTTCCCTGCTTTGCTGCACATAACGCTCGCTCAGCTGGGCGCTTTCACGCGGCGTATTCAGCTGCGCCAGCGCCAACGGCACTAGTTCCTCGTAACTGCGATTGCGCGCCAGTTCATGCCGGAATTCCTCGGCAGGCGACCCAAATTTCTGGTCGTACACGATGGTTGTCGCCATCAGCATGCCGGTCAGCGACGACACCACAGCCTTGTAGGCTTCGTCGAGCGCTGCATTGGCGTCCTTGTGCTTGCCGCCGGCCGCCTGGGTTTCTGCCTTCGCCACCAGGCCATTGACGCGCGCGCCATCCAGCGTTGCCGCCTTGCCTGCCGCCAGACGCGCGGCGACATCCTTGTGCAGGCCGAGAAAAATGCGCACCGACTGGCTCAGGCTGTCGTAGCGGCTCCTCTCCTGCGACGCCATCTGCGCCGGATCGGGCACCAGGCGCGCCGCGGAAACGATTTGCCGCAGCGCCTCGTCAAGCGTCTTCACGGCCTGTTCCGGATTCCCGCCAGCCGCCTCGCCGGTTGCCCTGGCAAACAGCGTCCGCGCTTCGGTCAGCTTGCTCTTCGCCAGCTCGCTGTCGCTTTGCGGGATGCGCTGCACCGCTGGCGACTGCGCCAACAACAGCCTGATCAGGCGCGTCTTGCTCTCCAGCGCCGCCTGCAGCGAAGCGCCCGCCTCGACGCCGCGCTGGGCCTCGCTGGCGGCGCCTGCTTGCGGCGGTGCGGCGACCGAGACCACGCCGGCCAGCGCCAGCGCAGCCAGCGGCAGCGCCGACTTGCTTCTCAGCGAAGTCATGGCTTGGCGTCCGCCCGCGCCGGCAGCGGCTTGCTCTTCGAATGGCAACGGCGGCAATCCGATACCGGGAAAGCGACCTTGCCATGGCAAACGCCGCACCCCTGTCCCAGCAGGATCGAAGCCATGCTGATCTGGTTCGCGCCCTTTTGCGGCACGAAAATCGCCGGGTGGCAGTTGGAGCAATCCAGCCATTCGGTGTGCTGCTTGTGCGGATATACCACGTCCGGCATCGAGCCCTTCACTTCGCGCACGATGTTCAGGTCCATCACCATCGGTTTGGCGTTCGGGTCGTTGCGGTCGAAGCGCGGCGTGATCCTGTTTTCGCCGAGCGTCTTCACCCAGTCGACACGATTGCCATCGTTATTCCTGGCCATCGAACCGAATGCCGCCAGCGGCGGTTGCAGCGAATGGGTGCCGTCATTTTCCGGATCGTGGATGCCATCGCGCGCGGGCGGCAGGTTGCGCTCGGCAGGCGGCTTCATCAGCCGGTTGAAGGTATTGACGCTAGCGCCGACGGCCGCCACTGGCATCGGGGCCGGAGCCGCGGCAGCGGCGGCAGGCGCAGGCGCCGCAGTCGCGGCAGCAGCCTTGCCGCCTTCGGACTGGCTGACCATGTAATCCACCGCGGCCCGCACATCGGCGTCGGCGAGACTGCCGTTGCCGCCCTTGGCCGGCATCGCGCCCTTGCCCTTGAGCGCGCTGGCGTACAAGGTCGCGGCGCCGTTCTTGATGCGCGGCGCCCAGGCGGCGGCATCGCCCACCTTCGGCGCGCCGGCGGCACCGGTGCTGTGACAGGCGACGCAGCCTGCCTCGTAAACCACTTTGCCTTTCAGCAGATCGGCCGCGCCCGCCGTCAGCGACATGAATCCCGTTGCCAATGCAAAGATGCCGGCACGGAGCATGAGAGAACTGTTCATGATGACTCCTATTTCTTCGGCTGCACAACTGGCGATTTGGCGACAGTTGGCGTAGCGTTCGCCGGCGCCGCCAGCGAATTGATGGTGCTTTCGTGCACTTGCGTCGGCGTGCCTGGCTTGCCGGAATGGCACAGGTTGCAGTTCTCGATCGACCATGCGATATTGCCGTTATGACAAGCACCGCAATACTGGCCATCGATGATTTTCACCATGTTGATATCATTGCCGCCCGCCTTGAACTTGAAGCCCAGGTCAGCGTGGCACACCTTGCAGCGGAAGCGAATGCGGTGAAACCAGTGCGGAAACACCGCCGGCCGCATGCCTGCGGCATCCGAATGATTATTGATGACCACGTCGCCGTATTCCGCGCGCGCATCCCGCATATCGACCCAGCCCGCCGTGAGAATCATCAGGGCCATTACGACCGCCCTGAATATCCCGCTGTATTGCATCAGCTTTAACATTACAACCTCTCCCTTTCAAGCAATAGCATAAGAAACCTCAACGTGCAGTGAACCGCTCTGCCGCACCGTGTCGCGCCGCAGTCCACGCCATATTAAAAATCTAAAAATCTCCCAATCCGCGCGTGGCGGTAAACATGATTGACCTGTTGTTCTTCCCTCCAGATTGAGACAAACGTCCGCTCATGCGGAACTGGGTGCGGCCGATCTGATAATCCAGATTATTTTCCCAGGCGGCCGTTTCCTGGTCCTGCGGGCCGCCGAGGATCGGCAGCAGCGCCTTGCTGTTGAGCCGCAGATCGGATAGAAAGCGCAGGCGCGGTATGCCGAACAGGCGCTGATTCTGGTAACTGAGAGAACCGGTCGAAGTGGTAACGAAGCCGCTCCTGGACGTATAAAACGCGCCGGAATTCTGGCCGAACTGCTGCATCGAAGTGCGCTGCTTGGTGGCCTGGACCGTCAGGTTGCCGCTCCAGGAAGTGAAGCGGCCGGTCGGTATGCTGCTCGACACCTGTAAATTGACCATCTGGAATGCATCGTTGCGATCGCCCATCGCGCGAGAATCGCTGGCGCTGACGCTGACATAGGTGCTGCCTTCCTGTCTCGACAGGTTCCAGGCCAGCGTGCCGGTGTGAGTCAATTGCTGGGTCGCGCCGCCGCTACTGCGCATCAATGACGAAACCGATTGGCCAACGCTCATCGATAGCGCCGACCCGGGGCTCAACTGCGTGTTGCGTCCCAGGCTGTGGCTAAGCTGCAATGTCAGCTGCCGGTCTTCCTGCTGTTTGTTGCTGCTGGAAGTAGTGTTGTTGAAGGTGGCGCCAGTCGACCAGTCATACCGGAAATCTCCCAGCAACCTCGTTTCCGGCTGGTAGATGACGCCGACCGACTGGCTCCCCTCGATCGTGCGCTGCCCATAGCCGCTGGTGGTGTTGAGGTTGACGCCGGCGTTAATGCGCACCGCGCGGCTGAAATCGTAATTGACGCCAAGGTTGACGTTGGCATTCTGCATGCGCGAGCCGTTGTCGCCAGCACCCGGCTGGCCGCTGCTGGAATGATTCGCCAGCGCCAGCAGGCGCACGCCGCCGGTCACCATCAGTCCGCCTTCCGGCGGACGCCAGAAACCGAAACTGCTTAACTGCAGCAGGTCGGTGTCGGTATTGCCTTGCGCCAGTCGATAACCGGACCTGCTCAAGTTGGCGATGCTGTCGATGGTCAGCGCCTGAGTCGGCAAATACTTGTGCTGCAGGCTCAGATTGCTTTGCGTTGCGCGCTCGCCAGTCGTCTTGAGCGTATTGTCGCTACGATTGCCATTGACTTGCAGATCCTGCTTCGGCGTCAGCGCTTTCGCCAGCGACAGACGCAGGTTGTCCTGGCGGGTTTCGGCGCCGCTGCCGCCAGTCTGTTCGCTGCGGTCGAAACCAACCACGCCATGCCCCACCGGCGATACGAAATTCTGGCTTAAACCATAGTTCGTGCTGGAATAGCCAGTCAAGGCTGACAAGGTGCCGCCGATGCGGCTGTCGGTCTTGGTGACATGGGCTTCAAACGGGTATTTACTGCGTGGAATAAGATTCAGTTGCAGATTACCACTGGTAACCAGATTCTTGCTTGTCAACGAGTCCATCTGGTCGCCGTTCAGGTTCGGCACGGATTGCGAATTGGTAGTGCGAAAACGCAGCGCGCTGACCCCCATTTCGCCGGACAGGGTGGCGAACCAGGGTTGCCAGAGATAGGTATTGGTCCTGGCAGTGAGGGTGCTGGTGATGCCGTGCTGGACGATTTTCTGGTCTTCGCTGGCATCGCCGCGCAACTCATAGGAAACCTTGCCGCCGATGCGTACCGGAGGTAGCGCAAAAATTGTTTCCCTTTCCTGGGTGTTGGGGCGTGGCACAGGTTTATCCAACGAATTATCTGACTGCGCGGGTGCGCTTGTTTCACTTTCTTGCGACTGCGATGCGGCCTGCCCTGGTGGCAGTGCAGCATGAATTGATCGATTCCACGCAACCATGAGCAATCCTGCGATCATCACGCAGGAGTTAATCAGGTGCTTATTGCGCAGCTCGATCAAGACATCCCTCAATTACGTTTCATGCGCACTCAGGCACCCGGCGCTTATCTGGCCGGCGCAGCTCTTGCGTTGGGCCGATCAGGCAGGGGCAGGAAATGCGTCTGGTCTATCTGTGCCGGCGATTGGCTCTTGAGAGCGGTGACGAATTTCTGCCACGCTTCCTCGCCTTGTTCGCGCTTCAACAGTTCCGCCGCACGATTGCGCACCGCATCGAATTCAGCCAGTTTTGGCTCCTTGCGGCCGATCAGGCGGAAAATCGCAAAACCTTGCAACACCTTTACCGGCGCCGTCATTTCGCCCGACTTGGTTTTGTTGAGCGCTTGCTGGGCTTCGTCGGGCAGCATGCCGGTGTGCACATAGCCCATGTCGCCACCCTTTGCGCGCGACGGCGCATCGCCGGAATGCTGGCGTGCCAGAGCGGCAAAATCGGCGCCTTCGCCCAGCTGCCTGGCGATGTCCGCCGCCTCTTTCTGCACCTTTTCCCACACTGCAGAGGGCGACGATGGATCGATCTTCAGCAGGATCACCGACACATGCAACTGCTCGGGCTCGGTAAACTTCTCGGCATGCTTGGCATAATAGGCGCGCACCGCCGCCTCGTCCGGCTGGAGATCGGCCCGGACGGTCTTTTCCATCTGGCTCAGCAGGCTCTGTTCCTCGAGGCGCGCCTTCAAGCCGGGAACCAGCTGTTCGCGGTTTTTCTTCCAGTGCTCGCTGTTGGCGTAGCGCTGGTCGTACATATCGATCTCTTTCTGGATGGCGGCGGCGTCCGCTGCCATGCCGCGGCTGCGCGCCTCGCGCAGCAACAGCACGCGCGTCACCAGCTGATCGGCGACTTCCCGCTGCAGCAGCGCGACCTCGTCGCCGCCGGCTTTGCCGTGGAAAAATTTGTTGCGCGCCGCCGTTGAAAACGCGACGTTGAATTCTTCATGCGTAATCGTGGTTCCAGCAACCTGTGCGAATGCGGCCTTGGGGTCGGCGCCCTTGGCGGACGCTGCGGGCGATGCTTCGGCGGCATGGATGCCGAACGCCCCCAACAATGCCAGCGACAATACCGTCGCCCTGCAGCCACGCACACCCTTCATTGATTTCTGCCTCATCGCAATCCTTGGTTCGCTAGCACGAACATAAACAAAGGGCAGACGGGTTTCCCCGCCCGCCCCGAGATCAACTCAAACTTCTGTTACTTATCATGGCAAGCCAGGCATACCGCGCTGTTGGTGTTTTCAGTGCGCAGGAAGGTTGCCTTTTCCGAGTGCGGATCATGGCAACTGGCGCACTCGACGAACGGCTGGTTGACGACCTCGCTGGTGCTGCCGTCGGTGAATGTCACCGTGGCGGTACGCGCATACAACGGCAAGTCAGTCTTTTGACGTCCAGTGGTGCCGGTTTCCACCCACCAGACCTGGCTGCCGCCCAGGACTGCGCTGCTGGCATCCTTGAAATCAGGGTCAGTGAAGTTCGCCTTCGGATAAGTACCCGTTGCCGGGACGCCGTTGGCGTTCGGACCGCCCGCATACTGAATGCCGACCGGGTGATCGTTCTTCAAGCCGCTTGCGTCGGCTGCCACCGCTGCCAGCCCGGTCATCTTACCGGCGGACTGATGGCTGCCCGACCAGCCAGCGCCGGTGTCAATACCGGCAGCCCATGCGGCGTTTCCGTCGAGGCCCGAGCCCGGCGCATTAGCCACGGTATTCATCGCTTGCGTGCCGTCATGGCAGGACAGACAAGCCATCGAGGTCGAGCCGACCGCCGCAGTGCCGCCGTCCAGACTGAGGGTGCCCAGGCTGTTGTAAGTGGCATAAGCAGGGCTGGCTGTGGCGACGCGGTTCCAGAGCGGGATCTTGGCCTGGGTATCGGCGCCGTGAGGCGTATGGCAAAACACGCAGATTTCACCGGTGCCGGAAAATTCGTTGGCGGCAGTGCCCTCGTTATTGAGTCCTGCTTGCTGCGAACCGAGATTGTGCTTCGTTTCCTTGATGCCTGCGGAAGCGGTCGGGCTGCCGAACACAGCCAGCACACCCGCCACCGTCAATGCAACGGCCGCAGTACCGACCCAATGCGTCAGTCCCCTTCTATTGTAGCTTTTCATGTTTCACCCGACCTTTCTTTCTCTTCCTGTTGAATGAATGTTTAATGTCACTTCCAGTTGCTTTCATTGCAAACCTTCTGAGTACTATTTAGCAAGTTTCAGGCCAGACACAAAATTAACCTGAATCAAGTGCTTTCATTTCTCAACAGAAATAAATCACGATTTTTTCGCATTTTCTTGAGGCTTCTCATGCTTTAAATTCCCGCAAACAAGAAGCCCTTCTTAATTGCAGGAAGCGCTTTATTTTCCATTCGCATCAATTATTTTTTAACTGCAATATTTTTCGGCACAGCAAAGCCAGCGTCGGCTGCCAGCTTTGCCGGACGATACACATCCACTTTGCGGAAAAACTGATCGACCATGTAGACGCGGCCATCGCCATCGATGGCGATCCCCGACGGCAGCATGTATTTCGCCACACTGTCACGCTCGCTACGTCCGCCTACGGCGAGCAGCAGCGCGCCTTCCGCCGTGAATATCTGAAAATTGCCGAAGGCGCTGTCAACTACGTAGACATTGCCGTCGCCATCCACCGCCGCTTCCTTGGGGCGCGAAAACATGCCGCCCTGGCGGCCGATACCGCCGAATGCGCGCACGAAGCTGCCGTCAGGCTTAAACACCTGGACGCGGAAATTACCGCCATCGACTACATATAGCAGGCCATCCTTGCCAATGGTGATGTCGCGCGGCAGGTTGAGCTGGCCTGGCTCGGTGCCGCGCTTGCCGATATCCTGCAAGTGCTTGCCCGTCTTGGCATCGAACACGCGCACCCGATGCGCTTCTTCGTTGGTGACGCCGCCGGTATCGACAACATAGATCCGCTCGCCCGCGCTATCGACAGCGATGCCGGAAGGGCGGGAAAACCAGGCAGGGCCACCCAGCGTGCGCAGATACTTGCCGTTGCCGTCGTAGACCTGGACGTAACGGGTCTTGTTGTCTGCCACGTAGAGATTGCCGGCGCCATCGACATCCAGGCCGATCGGCATGACCAGCGTCCCGGCATCGCCATCGCCGATTTTGAAATAGCGCTGGCCGGGGATGTCGAATACCGCCACGCGCGCATTCAGCGTATCGGTGACGTAGACGCGCCCCTGATATACCGCCACGCCATAGGGCTTGCCGAGAAATTCGCCAGTCCGCGACTCGCCGGTGAGGCGGCGGCGCAGATCGGCATTCTTGTCTTCCTTTGCGACGTCGGCGCTGCTGTAGATCGTGCGCTCATAAAAAAAGCGCGCTTCGTCGGGAGGCGGCGGAAAAACCGGCAACTCGGCTTTGGGAGCATCGACGGCAACACTGGCGCAACCGGCAATGAGCAGTGCGCCGATGATTTGCGAAGCGACTGCGATGGATTTAGCGGCGATATTTAATTTCATGGCGACTCACTGTATGCATCGGGTTTGCAAAATAAGTTTCAAGCTAGCAGCTTTCTAGCAAACAACGTACCAGCAAGAAATTATCTAAATGACATCGACATCTTGATCTGGAATAAAAGTAGCTTCTGGGCATTGTTCTTGCTCAGTCTTCAGGAAAACTGAACTAGACGTTTGTGATCCCGGCGCTTCTTTGCCGATGCTGCAACTTTTGCCCTCACTAAAACATGGCCCTATCTAACCTGCTGTCCTCATCCAACACCCTCCGGCTCTCCCGAGGTTGCCGGCTTGCTGTCTTGCTGCTGATCGGCCTTGGCGCATCGCCACTGCATGCTGCTCCCGCAACGCCATCCCAGTCCTCCGGCACGGAAATCAAGCCGGCAGCGATCTATCACAACTATTGCTCGGTCTGTCATGGCGACAAGGGTGACGGTCGCAGCCGCGCGCAAGGCAGCCTGAATCCGCCGCCGAAAGACTTCACCAATGCCGTCGTGAGCAGATACCTGACGCGCCCAGGCATGATCGACGCGGTCGCCAACGGCCGTCCGGGCACCGCGATGATTGGCTGGAAATCCCAGCTGAACTCGAAGGAAATCGAAGCCGTGGTCGACTATGTCCGGAATACTTTCATGCCGGCTCCGATCGCCAACGACAGCAATCGCGGACGTGTTGTTTACAACAAGAACTGTTCGGTCTGCCATGGCGACAAGGGCGACGGCCGCAGCCGCGCGCAAGGCAGCCTGAATCCGCCGCCGCGCGACTTCACCAGCGCGGCGGCGCGCGTCGAACTGAACCGGGAACGCCTGATCAAATCGATTACTTACGGACGGGCCGAGACGGCAATGGCTGGCTTCAAGTCGCAATTAAGCGCGCAAGACATTGAAGCCGTGGCGGACTACATCCGCACCGGCATCATGGCCAGCGCTTCCCACGAAGGCATCTCGGGCACTTCCTCCGGTGCGCGCGCTGGTCGCGATCCGCACGGCATGAACCAGACGACGGCCGCGGCGTCCCGGCCTCTGCCGCCGGCACAGAAGCTTGCCGCCCCCGACATGGCTGCGGTCATGCCGAATGGATTGAAGGGCGATGCAATCAAGGGAGCAGCCTTTTATATGAGCAATTGCGCCACCTGCCACGGCACCACCGGCGATGGCCGCGGGCCACGGGCCTATTTCATCAACCCGAAACCGCGCAATTTCCAGCATACGGCCTCGCGGCACGAGCTTAATCGCGTGGCGATTTACAATGCGACGTCAGAAGGCAAATACGGCACCGAAATGCCGGCCTGGAATAAAGTCATGAACCCGCAGGAAATTGCGAATGTCTCGGAATTCGTTTTCCAGAATTTCATTCGCACAACCGGTAACGCTAAACAGTCGCAATCCCGATAATGAGATTATTCGCTTTAATGGCGCTGCTGCTGTCGCTTGGCGCCTGTTCCGACTCCCGCTCGCCGCCGCGCCCGGAGACGCCGACTGCCGCAGCAACGGCAAGCGCACAACCGCAGAGCGCCGACCACGAACTTGGCCGGCGCGTCTACAACTTCCGCTGCTATTTCTGCCATGGCTATTCCGGCAATGCCGAAACGCTGGCCAGCACCTACCTCAGTCCGCGCCCGCTCGATTTCACCAAGCTGGCGCCCGAGGAAATGGATCGGGAGCGGATGCTGAATTCCATCACGCACGGCCTTCCCGGCACCGCAATGAAAGGCTTCGAAGGTATCCTGCAGCCTGATGAGATCGCCGCCGTCACCGATTTCGTCCGGCACGAATTCATGGCGTCCAAGGCGCGCAATACCAATTACCACACCGCAGCCGCCGGCTGGGCTAACCACGAACGTTATGCGGCCGCCTTCCCGTTTGCCACCGGCGAAATCACGCTCGACACGCCGGCCGAACAATTGACGCCGCAGCAGCGCGCCGGGCGGCGCCTGTTCATGTCCACCTGTGTCAGCTGCCATGACCGCGCCAAAGTCGACAATGAAGGGGTGCCCTGGGATTCCCGCGCCCTGTCCTATCCGCGCATGGGGTTTCAGCCCGGCGACTGGCCGCCGAAGCAGGTTGACGGCATTTCCAGCGCAACCCCGTACCATTTACACGACAAGGTGCCGAAGATCGCCGGCCTCACCGCTCTCGAGAAAAAAGGCGAACGCCTGTACCAGCAGAATTGCGCGTTCTGCCATGCCGCCGACGGCACCGGGCGCAACTGGATTGGCACTTTCCTCGAACCGCACCCGCGCGACCTGACTGCGCCCGAATTCATGCGCGGCATGACCAGCGAGCGGCTGGCCCATGTCATCCGCGAAGGACTCCCCGGCACCTCGATGCCGGCGTGGAAATCGGTGCTGGGCACCGCCGAGACACAAGCGATCATCGCCTATATCTCCCGCGCCTTCCATCCGGTCGCCGCGGATCCGGCCCCGGCCTCCCCCGCGGCCTCCGCAACGCCCTGACCCCGCGCCATCGCAGGCGGGGGCGCGGATGCCCTTGCCCGCCCTGCATTCTTGGCATTGAAAAAATTTAGCGGGGGAATTTATCGATTCCGAGAATCAATAACATTCACCCCCGGACATTTCTCCTGCTTGCCACGGTTAAAAATAGCTTAAACAAGTCGATTGCCATTGGCACATTACTTGCAATCAATTAATTGCCGCAAAACTATTCATTGCCATTTGCAGCATGTTTTTAACCCTAGGAGAAATCATGAAAGTCCGTATCGTCAGTACCGCCGTTGCAGCAGGTTTGTTGCTGATGGCAAGCCAATCCTTCGCCGCCGATGGCAAGGGCGTCTATGAAGCCACCTGCGCAGCATGCCATGGCACCGGCGCGGCCGGCGCACCGAAACTCGGTGACAAGGCCGCCTGGGCGCCGCGCATCCAGACCGGCGCGGCAGCGATGCAAACCGCCGCGCTCAAAGGCAAGGGCGTGATGCCGGCCAAGGGCGGCAACGCCAGCCTGGCCGATGCCGACGTCATCGCCGCAGTCGACTACATGATCAGCCAGTCCAAGTAAGCCGATCGCCGAAAGAGGACGCTGCGCCGCAGCATCCTCTTTCGGCCCTCATTCGCCGACTGCACCTGCCTGGCCAGGGCAGCGCCGGCTGGAATGCAAAGCCCGTCAAATGTCCGGGTGAGCGCCGCAACCGCTGCGGCAGACAGCAGATCCACCCCGCCATATCCGCAAAGAACCTTGCGCGGACCGGCCTGAATCAAGAATGCAAAGGAAATGCGACATGCGCAAGATTATTATTTCGAACCTATTGCTACTCATGTTCCTGGTCGGGGCCGCCTCCGGTTTTTTCGTCAGCGTCACCGGCTGGTGGGGGTTGCAGCGTGGCGCGCAAGACTTCAACCGGCTGCACGATTCCGGCAGCGTGCAGCTCAAGCAGATGTCCGACCTCGAAATACCCTTGCGCCATTCGCAGGCACTATTCCTTGAAGTTTTGAACAAGCAGTCGCTGAGCGCTACCGACAAAGGCGCGCTGGTGCACTCCGACAGCGCAGTACGGCATCAATTGATCAAACTGGCGCAGGATCCGCAACGCAGCGAACAGTGGATCCGCATCGGCGAGCTGCATGAACGCCTGGCCTCCAGCAGAGAGCGCATTCTCCGCCTGATCGAGAAAGACGCTGCCGAAGCCTACCGTATCTATGCGACCGAAACTGCTTCGCTGGACAAACAACTGTTCGACTCGCTGCATCAGTTGATGCCGCAAGTGCTGGACGCGACACAGGCCGCCTATGAGGATGGGGCCGCGTTCAATCGCAATTCGCGCAACCTGTTGCTTTACATGTCATTGCTGGCGACCGTATTCTTTTGTCTGACTGCCTGGCTCACCTATCGCGAATCCCTCGAACGACGCAGGAAATCGGCACAGCTCGACCGCGAACACACCCTGTTCAGGACGCTCTTTGAAAGCACCAGCGACGGTGTAATTCTTCAAAGCCAGGATCGTTTTATCGATTGCAACCAGGCTGCCTTGAAACTGTTTTCGGTGTCTGGCGTGCAGGATTTCACCAGGCTGAAACTGGAACAGCTGCAACCCGAGGTACAACCGGATAATGCCCAGTCGGGAGAGACGCTGTGCGACAAGATCCAGCAAAGCCTGTCGACCGGAACGCAATGCTGCGAATGGCAATTCAAATCCCAGGATGGCAAGGAATTTCCTGCGGAAGTATCGATCAATGCAGCCCGCATCGCCGATCGCGACATCATCCAGCTGACTATCCGTGACATTTCCGGAAGAAAGCAGATCGAGCGCTCCATTCTGCTTGCCAACCAGGCGTTTGAAAGCTCGCTGGAAGGCATGACCATCACCGATGCCGACAGCAACATCCTGACCGTCAATAGCGCATTCTCCACCATTACCGGCTACAGCCGCGAGGAAGTCATCGGGCGCAATCCCCGCATGCTCAGCTCCGGCCGGCAAACCCGCGAATTCTACGACGAGATGTGGCAGTCGATCGGCAACACTGGAAAATGGCAGGGCGAAATCTGGAATATCCGCAAGAATGGCGACATCTATCCGCAATGGCTGAACATCAGCAGCGTCACCGATGAACACGGCAAGGTCACCAATTACGTTGGCGTATTCAGCGACATTTCCGAACGCAAGTCGACCGAAGAACGAATCCTGTATCAAGTGTATTACGATCAACTGACCACGCTGCCGAACCGGGTATTGTTCACCGATCGCCTGAATCAGGTGATGGCATCGGCGAAACGCCGTCCCGGCAGCCGCTTCGCCACGATGTTCATCGATCTCGACCGTTTCAAGCTGATCAACGACAGCATGGGGCATGATGCAGGCGATCAGTTGCTGCAGCAGGTAGGACATCGCTTGCGCGGCAGCATCCGGGATTCCGATACGGTTGCCCGCATGGGGGGAGATGAATTCACCATTGTGCTATCCGAAGTCAAGAGCCCGAAGGATGCCTGCCTGGTCGCGCAAAAAATTCTCGATGCATTCCTCGCGCCATTTCTGCTCAACGGCGAGGAAGTCTATGTTTCCGCCAGCATCGGCATCAGCGTCTACCCGGATGATGGCAACACGACGGCAATCCTGCTGAAAAATGCCGACATGGCGATGTATCGCGCCAAAACCACCGGCGGTTCATGGTACGAATTGTATGATGAAGGCCTCGGCACCCAGGCCAGCTTGCGCCTGGCGATGGAAACCTCCTTGCACAAGGCGCTTGAACGCAAAGAATTCGAGTTGCAATACCAGCCGCAGTTCGACTGCGGCAGCGGCAAGCTGATCGGATTCGAGGCGCTGCTGCGCTGGCGCCATCCGGAACGCGGCTTGCTCCCTCCAGATGCATTCATCAACATTGCCGAAGAAACCGGCCTGATCGTGCCGATCGGCGAATGGGTATTGCTGCAGGCATGCAGACAGGCCCAGGCCTGGCGCAAGGAATTTCCCGGCCACTGGATGATGGCGGTTAACCTGTCGGCGCGACAGTTCCAGAGTCCCACCCTGATGCAGCAGGTTTCAACGGCCTTGGAGCAGACCGGACTGCCGCATTTCTGCCTTGAGCTGGAGATCACTGAAAGCGTGGTCATGCAAAACCTCAGCGCCAGCATTGCGACCATGCATGAACTGGCCGAACTGGGCGTGCAATTCGCGATTGACGATTTCGGCACCGGCCATTCATCTTTGGCTTACCTGAAAAAACTGCCAATCCATGCCCTGAAGATCGACCGCTCGTTCATTTGCGACATTGTCACCGACCAGGATGACGCCGCCATTGTCAGCGCCATCGTGGCAATGTCAGGGAAACTTGGCTTGCGCGTGGTTGCGGAAGGGATTGAAAACAAGGAGCAGCTGCAAGCGCTGAAGAGCTTCAAGGGAATTGCCGGCCAGGGATACCTGCTCGGCAGACCGGTCGCTGCGCAAGGAGGCACAATGATCATTGCGGAAGGAAAGCCGAAATCCGCGTTCGCTTGAAGCGCTCTCGTAAAGAACATCGACGAACAAACATTAAACTCGCGCACGTTTCACCTCGGAGCAACAAGCAATGAATCGCCTGGTAACAGCATTGATGGGAAAGAATGAACAAGAGCCAGCGTTGCGCTTCCGCCTGCGGCTGATTACTGTCGCTGCTTTTGTCGCAAGTCTCGTCGTGGGCGGAACATTGACGGCGCTGGCGCTTGATGTCCACCTTTTGAGCGAACAGAAAAAAGCGGAAGCCATCGCGGCGAATCAAAGCGCCATGCTGGATGAGCGCCTGGACCGGGCCTTGGCAAGCACCTACGCGCTGGCGGCGGTGCTGCGCCAGGGAGATGGAAAAATCGATCGCTTCGATGATCTGGCGAATGAAATGCTGCGATTATATGGCGGCATCAGCAGTCTTCAGCTGGCCAGAAACGGCATCGTCAGCGAGGTATCGCCACTGGCCGGCAACGAGAAGGTCATCGGCCACGACTTGCTCAAAGACCCGGGACGCAACAAGGAAGCTTTCCTCGCGGTGCAAACGAAGCAGTTGACGCTGTCCGGCCCGATCGACTTGCTTCAGGGTGGCAAGGGGATCATCGGCCGCCTGCCGGTATTTCTTCCCAACGAAAACGGCAAAGAACAATTCTGGGGCTTTGCCACGGCATTGATCCGGCCCGAATCCCTGCTGGCGGCAAGCGGTCTTCCGCATCTGCGACAACAGGGATACCACTATGAACTTTCGCACGCGCTGCCGGGCAGTGAAGTGCGCGAAATATTCGCGCGCTCGCTGGATTCGCCGCTGAAAGAACCGGTGGTGCGTGTCATTGATGTGCCCAACGGAGAATGGTTTCTGAGCGTGGAGCCGGTCGGCGGCTGGATCAATCCCGTCTTGCCGGCTGCCGCCATGTCGATTGTTGCGCTTCTGGCGTTGGCACTGGCCTGTTTCACGTACACCGTATTCAGGCAACCACTTTTACTGCGTCGCAATGTGCGGCAGCGCACCCGGGAACTTGCCGCAGCCAATCATGCCTTGAGCATCGAAGTTCAGGAACGTGAACGTACGCAGGAACAGTTATCGCATATTAACCGTCTGTACAACACACTGAGCCACACCAATGAGGCGATCATCAGGATCAACGACCGCGCCAGGTTGCTGGACGAGATCTGCCACGTGGCGTTCACGCATGGCGGATTTCCGCTGGCGCGCATCGCCCTGCTGGACGCGCATGGCGGACGATGGGAATGGGTTTCCAAATGCGGGACGGATATTGATCTACCCAGTTGCGACGACCACATGCAAGCCTGCCTGAGCGCGCATTCGGATGAAATGCATGGATCGGTGCTCAGGGTTTGCAGCTCCACTCACGAAAGCGATGCGGACACGTGTCCAATCTGTCCTCAGGCGCTGGCGGCCGGCTTCCATTCCCATGTGATGCTGCAACTGAAAGTGAACGGGCGCGTGGCAGGGGTATTCAGCCTTTATGCGCATGAGCCACATTACTTCGATGCGGCGCAATTGCAACTGCTGGAGGAAATGACGGAAAACGTCTCGTTCGCGCTGGACAATATCGAGCTTGAAAACAATCGCAGGAAGGTGGAAGAAAATCTGCGCAAGCTGTCGCGCGCGGTAGAGCAAAGCGCCAATGCGATCCTGATCACTGACCGCGATGGCGTGATCGAGTATGTCAATCCATGGTTTACGAAGATCACCGGGTACACGCAGGACGAAATCGTCGGCAAGACGCCACGCCTGCTCAAGTCGGAAAAAAACGATCCGGAGACATACAAGCGCATGTGGGAGACGCTGAGTTCAGGCAGGGAATGGGCGGGAGAACTGCACAACACGAAAAAGAATGGCGAGCTTTACTGGTGCTTCGAGTCCATCTCGCCATTAAAGAACGAAGCCGGCGAAATCACCCACTATATCGCCGTCACCGAAGACATCAGCGAGCGCAAGGAGACCGAACAGACCATCCGTCATCTTGCATTCCACGATCCTTTGACCGGCTTGCCGAACCGCAGGCTGTTCAACGACCGCCTGCATCTGGCGGCAGCATCGCGTTATCGCAAGAATGATCCATTCGCGCTGTTGCTGCTCGACCTGGACCGCTTCAAGACCGTCAATGACACGCTGGGGCATGATGTTGGCGATGCCTTGCTGAAGGCCGTCGGCACCCGTCTGCAGGACACAGTGCAGGAAAATGAAACGCTGGCGCACATGGGCGGCGATGAATTCGCCCTGCTGGCATTGCAGAGGACACAGCTGGAAGATACCGTGGATCTCGCGAAAAAAATGCTGCAGGCTCTGGCAGCACCGTTTCGCCTGTATGGCCATGAGCTTTATGTCTCGGCCAGCATCGGCATCACCCTGTTCCCCGCCGACGCGACCAGTGCCGATACGCTGATCAAGAATGCCGATATTGCCTTGTACCGGGCCAAAGAACTTGGCCGCAACAATTTCCAGTTTTTTACCGATGACATGAATGCGGCGATGGTGCAGCGCCTGCAACTCGAAACCAGCATGCGCTATGCTGTCGAGCGCGGCGAATTCATGTTGCACTACCAGCCCCAGGTCGACGTGGTCACCGGCCGCATTCGCGGCACCGAAGCGTTGATCCGCTGGCGCCATCCCCAGCTCGGCATGGTGTCTCCGGCCAAATTCATACCGCTCGCCGAAGAAACCGGCATGATCATCGACATCGGCGAATGGATATTGCATACCGCCTGCGCCCAGGCCAAGGCATGGCAGCGCGCCGGCGTACCGATGCGCGTGGCCGTCAACCTGTCAGCACGGCAATTCCATCAGGGTAATCTAATCAAAATCATCGAAGACAGCCTGCGCCAGCATGATTTGCCGGCTTCCCTGCTGGAAGTCGAGCTGACCGAAAGCGTCCTGATGGATGACACCTCGGAAACCGCGATGATTCTCGATAAGCTGCATTGCATGGGCGTGCAGATATCGATCGACGATTTTGGCACAGGCTACTCTTCCCTCTCCTATCTCAAGCACCTGCCGATCCAGGTTCTGAAAATCGACCAGTCGTTCGTGCGCGATATTCACACCGACCCGGACGACAGAACCATTGTCACAGCAGTAATCGCGCTGGCGCACAGCATGAAGCTGAAAGTAGTTGCCGAAGGAGTAGAAACAGAGGAGCAGCTCGCTTTCCTGCGACAATACTCCTGCGACATCATGCAGGGCTATCTCTTCAGTCGTCCGGTAAGCGGAAATGAGATGCAGGAATTGCTGCTGGCGGATCAAAAGATGACCGCCTGATCAAGAGATCGCCGCCTAAGGCAGAAGGCAGTGATGCGGCAATTGGAAGAAATTCGCGCCCTCATGTTGCATCGGCCCTCGGGCCGGTGAACGGGTTGCGCCGGCGAGGGACGTGAGCGCGGGTTGCACACCCCTTGTAAAGGGGCGTGCAATGGGTGTGAATGCAGCTTAGCGCGTCAGCACCAGTTTCTGGTACAAGCCGCCGAAGTAAGTCTTTTTGGTGACGCTGGAAAACTGGATATCCCGCGGCAGATAACACTCCAGCGCGTTGCCGAACAAATCCCCGGCATAAGGTTCCAGCCAGCGCAGCAAAGCCATGAGCGGCACCCGCAACAGGTTCCAGCGCGCCGGACGATGATAATCCACAATCACGATCTTGCCGCCGGGCTTGACCACTCTGCATACCTCGGACAAGGTGCGCCGGCGCACATTCTCCGGCTGCTCGTGCAGCAGGAAAAAAAGCAGCGCCCGGTCATAGCTACCGTCGGCGAAACCCAGCGCCGATGAATCGCGCTGGATCAGCGACACGCCTGAATCCGTCGCCAGCTTGCGCTGCAGATTTTGCAACTGGATCGGCAGCACGTCGACCACATGCAATTCGCTGCCCTCCGCTATCTGATTGCACAGCTTCGGCGTCAGATCGCCATATACGCACGCCACTTGCAAAGTGAGTCCCGGCGCCTGTTCGCCGATTTCAGCCAGCGCCGCATCGCGCAGCGCCGAGTAATTGCCGAACAAAATCAGGTTCACCAGCCATTCGCGTTCAAACACGCGCACCGCGTTCGGATGCACATAAGCCCACCAGTAAATCTTTTTCAGGTAGGCCGGCACCCTCACGCGGCGCGCAGGCTTGCCGGAATCGGCCGGCGACGTGCAACTGTCGCCGGTCTCCAGCAATTTTGCTGCCATATCACTCATCTTCCGGGTCGACGTACTCAGCCGGCAGAAGATGCGCGATACCCTTGTGGCAATCGATACAGGTCTTGCCCTCTTCCTTCGCCCTGGCATGGTTCTTCTGCGCCTTGGGTTTCTGCTTGGACGACATCATGGCGTCAAAGCTATGGCAATTACGGCATTCGGCCGAATTGCTGGCTTTCATGCGCGCCCACTCACTCGTTGCCAGCTTCATGCGTTTGGCTTCGAATTTTTCCGGGGTATCGATGGTGCCGGTGAGCTTGCCCCATACTTCCATGCTGGCCTGGGCCTTGCGGATCATCTTGTGGGTCCAGTCCTTCGGGACATGGCAGTCGGAGCAAACGGCGCGCACACCGGTGCGATTGTTATAGTGGATCGATTCCTTGTATTCCACGTACACGGTATCGCGCATCTCATGGCAGCTGACGCAGAATTCCAGCTCGTTGGTCGCTTCCATGGCGGTGTTGAAACCACCCCAGAGAATGATGCCCGAGAACACACCGACTACCAGCAGGGTCAGCAGCGAGTACTTGGCGCTGGGTTTTCTTAATACGCTCCAGAAAGCGCACAGCCTGGATTTCTTTTCTGTATTGTCACTCATGATGTACCTCTGTAAAAAATAATTCCAACGTTATGGCGCGCGGGAGAACGCTGTTGCTTGCGCATTTATCCCGATTTCCCGCAGGTCATATCCACTCCCCCAAGCGATATTGTTTTTTCGTCATCAAAAAAAAGTAAGGCGGAAACGGCATGCCGTCCCCGCCTTACCCAATTTCATGCTATTTCCTCTGTATTACTGGAACTTGTAAATGTAGGAGACACCGATGAAGTGCACCTTTTGATTCGGATCCAGATAAACCGTGGTGCCGTCGTTATAGGTAAAGCCGCTCCAGGTCCAGTCATCGGTAGTCCGGCGATCATGGATGTAGTCCAGACGCACGGTCGACTGTTTTTGCAGCGCATAGGTGCCGAACAACTTCAGGCTGGTCGTCTTGTTATGGATATCGGGCAGGCCGCTGCTGGTCAGCAGCGGCGACAAGCCATACTTGCTGGTATCCTTGGCGTACTGAAGGTCGGCGCCGACTTGCATCTTCTCACTGGCCTTGCCGCGCACGCCGAAGCCGATCGCGTTGCTCACATTCTCCAGCTGCGCGCTCCACTGGCTGGTTCCCCCGGAGAGGGTCGACTGATTCATCCTGTTTTCGTCGCGCGAGATCCAGGCCGTACCCTGCCATGCCTCCGAGAAGGTATAGGAAGCGTCGATCGAGTACAGGCGCGCCTTGCCGCTTTCCGGACCGAGCGGACGACCGTCGTACTTGTCGCGCGCATCTTCCAGTACGAATTGCAGCGACAACGGATCCAGCGGCGTCCAGTCCATCGACAGGCGAACCTTGTCGCGCTTGCGGTCGGCCCAGTGGATCGGATCGATGAAGTCGGCCATGGCAGCGTTATTAGCCGCTAGGTAAGGCGAGCCGTCACGCTTGCTGTGCACGTACGACACCGCGCCGTTCAGGGTTTCCGACATCGAGCGGCGCAATTCCAGGCGATACGAGGTCTCATCGGTTTTCTCGCGCCAGCTGACCTGCCGCAAGGTAGGCGTAATCGAGCGCTTGATGCTTTCCACATCGACGCCGCCGGTGATGCGGAAAGCCATCGGCAACTGGTAACTGGCTTCCGCCTTGCCGGTCATCTGGCGGCGCGACATCGGCGCGTTGAAGCCGTCGCGCGAAGCGCTCGCCGGCAGGAACTGGACGCGCGGCGTCTTGTCGTCGCGGTCTTCGTAGCGCAGATTGGCCAGCAGCGACAGCTTTGGCATCGGCCGCGAGGTCAGCCCCATTTGCATCAGCGTCGTGTCGACGCGGCCGTTAAGCCTGGTATTGCCGGCTGCCGGCGCGAAGGTCGGAGTGGTAAAGAACGGATCGTTTTGGGTCGCCCGGGTGGACGAAACCTTGAACGTGCCGCGTGTGCTCTTGGTAAAGGCATAGCCGCCGGACAGATAGAGCTGATGCGCCTCGTTATCCTGCGGCAGCGCCATCGGGAACAGCGGCGCACCAGTGGAGCCGTTGACATTCAGCGCCGGATTATGGTTATTGTAAGTCGATCCGTAGTAGCCGCCGGACAGCTGCAGCTTGTCGCCAGCGTAGTTGACGATGGCTTCAAGCTGGTTAGTGGTGGAGCTGAGCGGCTCGGTAAGGAAATTAATTCCTGTCGGCGTCCCCGAATAGTTACTCCACAGGCGTGCGCCATCCTTCTCTTCGCTGCGCAAGCTCACCTGGACGTCGAAACCGCGACCCAGACTCTTGTTGAAGCCCAGGCCCATGGTTTCGCGCTTGCTTCTGAGATGCACGTCCCTGCGCGGCGCTGCCACACCGCCGAGCGTCTGCGTGGTGCTGCCGATTCCCGATAGGCCGGTGTTGATCGTCAGGGGATCGAAGCGTGGCGTCTCGCTGAATTCAAGATAGTATCCCCAGTCGCCCTGGCGCTCCTGGCTGAAGCGCAGGTCGCGGTTATCCAGTCCAAGGTTGCGTCCATTGAACTTGAGCCAGGTTCCGGTGGCATCGTCGCGTTTGACGATATCCAGGTCCACCAGGCCATAGGGGCCTTGCTCGCGCAACCCGGTGTACTGGCCGAAGCGCGGGCCATCCTCCGACAGGAAGCCGGCGCCGACGCGGATCGAGCTTTCCGGGGTCGTCAGCGACTGGACTTCATCAAGCTCCTGCGCCTGGGCCGGACCGTAGACAGACAGCAGCGCTGCGGCAATCGCGGCCAGCGGGAATGCTAAACGTGTATGCATGTTCATTTTCGTTCTCCTGTTTTCGATCAGCGGCGCAGCGAACGCGATCCGGCGTCATTGGTCGGATTGCTGCCGCCATGAATATTGGCGTGGCAATTCAGGCAACCGCGCGCAGAGGTGATTCCCATGGTACCGGCGCCGGCGCTGCCTCCGGGGTTGAGGCCCGGGATATTGCCGCGATGGCTGGACGGCTCATGGCATTGCTGGCACAGGAACGGCGGCCGCGATTTGAGCAGGCTGGCGGTATTGGTGCCATGCGGGTTGTGGCAAGTCGCGCAATCGTCGGTCACCGGCTGGTGATTCCACACGAACGGGCCGCGCTTTTCCATGTGGCAGGTGTAGCAGGTCGCATTGACGCTATCGCGCACCAGCAACTTGGGACCGGTCGAACCATGCGGATTGTGGCAGTCGGAGCAACCCATCTTGCCTTCCGGGATAGGATGGTGCGATACCTTGTTGATTTGCGTGCGCTGCTCCTTGTGGCAGGCGAAGCACACTTCCGGCTGGGTCTTCTTGTCGCGCACCTTGTCATGCTCGGTGTGGATCTGGTGGCACGAAGTACAGGCCACGTCGCGGCTCTGGTGAGTGCTGCCTTCCCAGTGCGAACGCTTGGCATCCTTCTGGTGGCAGGTCAGGCAAGCCTCGTTACGCTCGGCAACCGGCGTGGTGGATTTTTTGCTGAACAGGCGATCGACCTGCGGCCGAGGGTCGGTGCCGCCGGCATTCTTGATATGCGCCTCGCTATCGCCATGGCAGCTGGTGCAGGTCGGCGTGCGGCCGTCTGCCTTGGTGCCATGTTTGGTCTTGCCGATCTTCAGCACTGCGGGAACATCGCTTTCATCATGACAGCGAGTGCACTTGGCATCGCCCGTGAGGACCAGGTCTTTCGCCGCTTCCTGCTTCGCGCCTGTGGCTGGGGCGTCCGCCGCGAAGGACGCTGTGGCGCCGGCAAGGCCGAAGGTCAATGCCGCCAATGTGACGACTTTCTGCCATAACTTCATTTTCATACTCCCTGAGTTGTTCTTCGACCGTGATGGAAAGGCTACATGCCACCCCATCACGTGTAGTTACTGCTATTTACTGCGCCAGAATCCACTGGACCAGATTCTTGATTTTCTCCTCATCCTTGGTCTTGATGATCTTGTGCTCTTCCTCATGACCATCGGGGAACTTGGCTTTTTCGCCGGACGTGATGTGATGAATCAAGCGGCTTTCGGCATCGGGCTTGCCCTTGTATTTCGCCGCCACTTCCTGATATGACGGACCATCTTTTTTCTTGTCGATGCCATGGCATTTGAGGCAGCCATTCTGGCGTGCCAATGCTTGCGCTGCTGCGGCATCGACTGCATATGCCTGGACCGACATGGACAACCCTGCGGCCATTGCCGCAGCTGCCAATATCTTGCTGGTGTTGGTTAAGCGTTTCATGTTTGCTTCCTTCATAAACAATCGATCGAATTTACCTTCGGCCCTCATTGCGACCGTCGAGAAAAACTGCCGAGGATTTGAACTTTTCCTCTTTTTTTTTCTCTGAAATTGCGTCTTGCATCCCCATCGATATAAATCCGTATTTGTTATAAGGGTATCTGTGAGGAAACATTTTCACAACCGGACTTGTAGCGAATTACACGCAATTTCTTGAGAAAATTTGCTTTCGTTGATGACGGTCAATTCTTAAAAATTCTCGAGACCGAACACATCAAAATGCACAAAATAATTCGTGCGTAAAAATAAAAATCAAAAGGCCTTTCGCCTCAAAAACCGAGACGAAAAAATCCAGTCGACAGCACTTGCGCAATCGAATTTCAACTGATCTGAATCGGGCAATCGATCAATGAATCAATCGATCAGATCACCCCGCATTGCTAGGTAGTTGCGGGCGCGATTGCCGCGCCCCCGCCTCACTGATGTTGCGAATCGATCCGTATCTTCAGATTTTTCGTCCCTGGAGCCACTGGCTCGCTGATTCCTTCCAGATCGCCCGCGCTCGGCGTTGCGCTACCCGATTTCGAAATGCGCGCACCGACCACCACCATCGGAAAATCCGAAAGCTTCGCGTTCGGCACCATGCCCATACTGTCGTCGAGGCTAAACTTGATCGGCAAATCCTTGACCTGCTTGCGCAATGCCGCCAGCGGGAAACGCGGCCCCTGCGCGGCGCGGGCAAAAATGAATACGACATCCGTGTCGGCCGCCTTGGCGCGCAAGGCCGGATCGATGTCGACCACGCCTTCCAGCACGGCTGCGCCCCCTGCGGCGGGTTGCGCAAGCTTTGCCGCAGCGATCCCCGCCATCGGCGCCTGTGCCGACGGCGCCTCGCCCATCAGGCTTTTCGCTTCATTGATGCTGCCGGTAGTTGAGCGCGCAATCTCGGAGTCGGGTGCGACCAGCGCCAGGATTGATTGCCAGCGCACCACGGCATTCGCATAGTCCTTGCGCTCGAATGCGGCGCTGCCGGCCAACGCGAGCGCCTTGATATTTTTGGGTTCGATGGCCAGCGCGCGCTCGATCAGCTTTTCCGGTTCTCCCTGCAAGCTGCGGTCGGATGCCATTGCCAGCGTATCCGCATAGTCGGCGAACAGCCCGGCATCATCCGGCACCAGCTTTACCAGCTGCGCATAAGCCTGACTGGCCTCGCCAAAGCGCCCTAAAGCATTGTACGAACGCGCCAGCATGTTCCACCCTTCGACGTTGCCCGGATCGTTCTGCAACCGTTGCGCAAGCCCTGCCACCATGCCTTCGATCTGCTCCGGCGTGATTTCATGGGCATTCTCCTGATGCGCGGCGGTCTGCTGCGTTGGATCGAGAGCGTCGGGTGAGCCAATCATCAGATAGACCGCAATCGCCAGCGCCGGCACCGCAACGCCGACGGCGATCGAGGACCAGCGGCCGCCGGCGCTCGCTGTCGTCACCGACGACGGCTGCACTTCTTCGGCAACCCGCTGTTGCAGTTCATGCCGCGCGCTTTCGTATGCGGTCGGACTGATCATGCCGGCCTCCAGGTCGGCATCGAGTTCACGCAACTGGTCGCGCAATACCGCGAGGTTCAAATCATCGCGCCGGGCTTGCTCGCTTCCCATCTGCTTATTGCGCAGCAACGGCGGCAACACAATAGCCAGCGTCGCGGCAACCAGCAATGCGGCTGCAATCAAAAATACGGTCATTTTTTTTCCTTGTTAACTGTGGCGCCGTCGAGCAAAGCTGCAGCGCGCTGCAATTCGGATTCGGACAGTGTCGAGGCATCTGCGCGGCGCTTCGCAAGCTTGCGAAGCAACAGGAAGATGGCCGTCACCAGCAACAGAAATGGGCCGAACCACAAGGGCCATGTCGCCGCCTTGACCGGCGGGCGATACAGGACGAAATCGCCATAGCGCTCCACCATGTAGTCGACCACTTCCTTGTCCGACATGCCGCTGGCGAGCTTCTCACGCACCTGATTCTTCAGGTCGATTGCCAGTTCGGCATGCGAATCGGCCAGCGTCTGGTTCTGGCATACCAGGCAGCGCAATTCTTCGGACAGCGCCATCACGCGCTTTTCCAACACAGGGTCGGCGACGGTGAGTGGCGCCTCTTTTGCCTGCGCGGCGAACGCCGCAATGGCCAGCATCAGTGAAAAAAATATTTTACGCACGCTTCAATTCCTCGATCATTGGCAGGAGCTTTTCATCGATGGCTTCCCGCGTCAGCGGACCGGTGTACTTCATCCGTATCACGCCCTGTTTGTCGATCACGAAAGTCTCCGGAACGCCGTACACACCGTAGTCAATGCCGACGCGGCCGTCGTTGTCGAACGCCGACAGCGTGTACGGATTGCCGAATTCATGCAGCCACTTGATGCCGTCGGCACGTCCATCCTTGTAGTTGAGGCCGACCACGGGGACCACGCCGGTGCGGGCGAAATCCATCAGAACCGGATGCTCCACACGGCACGACACGCACCACGAGGCCCACACGTTGAGCACCCACACCTGCCCTGCCATGTCCTGCGGAGAAATGCTCTTGTCGGCGGCATGCAATTGCGCCAGCTTGAAAGTCGGCGCCGGCTTGCCGATGAATGGCGACGGAATCTCGCGCGGATTCAGGCGCAGGCCAATGCCGAGAAAAATCAGCAGGCCGAGAAAAACACCGAGAGGGAGTAAGAATCTTTTCATGGCAATCAGGCCCCAAGCGGTTTCACATTGGCGGCGGACAAAGCTGCCTCCTTGCGCGCGCGCGATGCGACGCGGTAACGCTTGTCCGACGCGGCGAGCAGGCCGCCGAAAGCCATGATCAGGCAGCCGCCCCAGATCCAGCCGACAAAAGGCTTGTGCTGCACGCGCACGACCCAGGCGCCGTCGTTGGTGGATTCGCCGAGCGACACGTACAAGTCGCGTGTAAATCCGCGGTCGATGCCGGCTTCCGTCATCGGCATCTTCTGCACCGTATACAGACGCTTCTCCGGATGCAGCGTGGTGAGCTTGCTGCCGCCATAAGTGACGTCGAAGGTGGCGCGGGCGGCGATATAGTTCGGCCCCTGGAGTTCCTGCAGGTCGGTGAAGGTGAAGGTGTAGCCGTTCACCGTGGTGGTGTCGCCGGTGCGCATGTGCACATCCTTCGCATCGTCGAAGCCCTTGACCATGGTAACGCCGACGACGAATACGCCGATGCCGATATGTGCCACCAGCATTGCCCAGTAGCTGCGCGGCTCACGCGAGAGCCGCTTCCAGAGCGGCATCGCGGCCGGCGCGTGACGCACCCGCTCGACCACATGCGCCACCGAGGCGAACAGAATCCACACCGCGAATGCCAGGCCGGCAGTGATCATTGGCGAAGCGGCCAGCACCAGCGCCAGCGCCAGGGCGACGCCGACCGATGCCAGCGCCAGCCAGCGCAGGCGGCGCAACAACTCAGGCAGGGAAGCTTCCTTCCAGCGCACGAAGGGGCCGACTGCCATCAACACCAATACCGGAATCATCAGCGGCACGAACACTGCTTCGAAGTACGGCGGGCCGACGGAAATCTTGCCGAGGCCGAGCGCATCGAGGAACAGCGGATACAGCGTGCCAAGCAGCACGGTGCCGGAAGCGACCAGCAGCAGCACGTTATTAATCAGCAGCATCGACTCGCGCGACACCAGGGCGAAACGTCCGCCCAGGCCCACCTTCGGCGCGCGCCATGCATACAGCAGCAGCGAGCCGCCAATCACGATGGCGAGGAAAATCAGGATGAACAGGCCGCGCTCCGGGTCGGTCGCAAATGCATGCACCGAGGTCAGCACGCCGGAACGGACCAGGAAGGTGCCTAGCAGCGACAGCGAGAATGCAACGATCGCCAGCAGCACCGTCCAGTTCNNAGTTCTTGAAGCTGCCGCGCTTTTCCGTCACCGCCAGTGAGTGAATCAGCGCGGTGCCGACCAGCCATGGCATGAAGGAAGCGTTTTCAACCGGATCCCAGAACCACCAGCCGCCCCAGCCCAGCTCGTAATAGGCCCAGTAGCTGCCCATAAAAATACCCAGCGTCAGGAACATCCAGGCTGCCGTGGTCCATGGACGCGACCAGCGCGCCCAGGCCGCATCCAGCTGACCGCCCATCAGCGCGGCGATGGCAAACGCGAAGGCCACCGAAAAGCCGACATAGCCCATGTACAGCAGCGGCGGATGGATGATCATGCCGAAATCCTGCAGCAGCGGATTCAGGTCGCGGCCGTCAGGCGCTGCCGGCAGCAGCCGGTCAAAGGGGTTCGAGGTGAACAGCAGGAAGGCGAGGAAGCCGACGCCGATCAGGCCGAGCACGCCGAGCACGCGCGCCATGGTTTCTTCCGGCAGCCGGCGGCTGAAAATCGCCACCGCGAAGGCCCACAGGGCCAGCATGTGGATCCACAGCAGCAGCGAGCCTTCGTGACCGCCCCAGGCGCCGGCGATGCGGTAATACACCGGCAGCTTCGAGTTGGAATTGGAGGCGACGTAGGTCACCGAGAAATCATTGGTGACGAATGCGTAGATCAGGCAGGCAAATGCAAAGGTCACCAGCAGCAGCTGTCCGGCAGCCGCCGGCCGCGCCAGCGCCATCCAGTTCTGCTTGCCCTTGAAGGATCCGGCGATGGGAAGGGTACCCTGCACCAGCGCCACGCCAAACGCCAGCATGAGGGCGAAATTACCGAGTTCTGGAATCATTGCTTCACTTTCTTTGCCAGCTCAGCGGCCGATTGTTGATTGGCTTCATTGCCCTTCTCGAGCGCGTACGCAGCTTCGGGAGGCATGTAGTTTTCATCGTGCTTGGCCAGCACTTCCTCGGCCACGAATTTACCATCCTCGCCCAGCTTGCCCTGCGCAACGACGCCCTTCTCTTCCTTGAACAGGTCGGGAAGGATGCCCTTGTAGGTCACCGGAATCTTCTGCGCCATGTCGGTCACGACAAAGCTGACGGTGACACCGTCGGCCTGGCGCTTGATGCTGCCGGCCTCAACCATGCCGCCGATGCGAAAACTGCGCCCCTTGGGCGCTTCGCCGGAAAAGACTTGCGTCGGCGTGAAAAAGAACACCATGTTTTTCTGGAATGCCGACAGCACCAGCCATGCCGCCAGGCCAAGCGTGGCCAATCCGGCGGCGATCAATATCATGCGTTTATGCCTAGTTTTCATTGCCTTCCCTTCCTGCGTTGCGTACCCAGCGGCGATGCTGCTGCAGTATCGACTTGCGTCGCGCCCGCAGCGCGATCACTTCCACAAATAACAGTCCGAACACCACGATGAACGACCCCCATACATACAGGGCATAGCCTCCCATCGCAAAAAAGTCGCTCCAGCTTTCCCAGTTCATGCTTGATTCTCCATGTACTTCTTCACCCATTCGGTATGGCGTTCACGCTCGAGCATGATGCAGCGGGCACGGTACAGCGCCACTGCGATGGCATACGCCCACAAGGCAAGCGCCATGACCAGCATTCCGAGCAGCATGGTGGTTGCCATGCTCGGCGCCTTGGTCATGTTGATTGACGAACCCTGATGCAGGGTATTCCACCACTGCACCGAGAAATAAATAATGGGAACATTGACCACGCCCACCAGCGCCAGCACTGCGCCCGCCTTGTCGGCGCGGCGCGGATCGTCGATCGACGCCTGCAAGGCCATGAAGCCGATGTACAGGAACAGCAGGATCAGCTCCGAAGTCAGGCGCGCGTCCCACACCCACCAGGCGCCCCAGGTCGGCTTGCCCCACAGCGCGCCGGTCCACAATGCAAGAAAGGTAAACAAGGCGCCGGTCGGCGCCAGCGCGCTGGCCATCATTGACGACAGACGGGTATTGAACGCCAGTCCAATCCCGGCCCAGAACGCCATCACGATATAAATGAACATCGACAGCCAGGCCGCCGGCACATGGACGAAGATGATGCGATAGGCTTCGCCTTGCTGGTGATCGGTCGGCGCCACCATGAAACCGATGTACAAGCCGACAATCGTCAGAATGACTCCAGCAAGTGAAAACAGGGGAATCATTTTTCCCGCAAGTGGGAAAAACATTTGTGGCGAAGCATATTTGAACCAATGTCTTCCGCCTGATGGCGGCTCACTGGTAAGAGCTTTATTCGTCATAGACACCATGCTAGTAATCCTTTGAAATTTATTGCCGCAACAGCCGCCGGAAGCCCGGACGCCAAGCGTAACACGCGTTTTCCTTCACGGGAGAGGAGCCAAACAATTCAAGATTTCGGTCGTATCTGCATACTGCGAAGAAGCTTGAACCTTGCCAACTCATGACCATGAACGCGTGCGATTGCCTTAGCTAATGCAATTGCTGTGCCACAAAGCAAGAATGGAAAAATCGGATTATTCGAGTGAAATCCGCAAAGCGGCAGCTGTTGCCCACGGAGCAAGTGCGGCTGCCCCGGCAAGCGCGCCCCCAAGCAGAAAAAGATGGGCTGCGGCGCCGACGCCGGACGCCTCGGCGCCGACCGCGCCAGCGCCGAAGATCAGCACCGGGATATACAGCGGCAGCACCAGCAGGGAAACCAGCACCCCGCCGCCACGTACGCCAAGCGTCAATGCCGCACCGATGGCGCCCACCAGGCTCAGTACCGGTGTACCGATCAGCAAGCTGAGAAACAGCACGCCGATGGATGCAGGCGGCAGATCGAACTGCACGGCAAGCAGCGGCGCCAGGACCACCAGCGGCAAGCCCGACACCAGCCAGTGCGCGATCACCTTGCCGATGACAATGACTGTCAGCGGCTCGGCCGACAGCGCCATTTGCTCCAGCGTGCCATCCGCATAATCCAGCGCAAACAGCCGTCCCAATGCCAGCATCGATGCCAGCAAGGCGGCGACCCACAAAATGCCGGGCGCCATGGTGCGCAACAACGCCGACTCAGGGCCGACACCCAGCGGGAATAGCGTGGCGACGATCACAAAAAAGAACAAGGTGGTCAGCACATCGGAACGGCGCCGGATTGCCAGCAACAAATCACGCCGGATAATGCAAACAAGTGCTTTCAGCATGCCGCCACCAGATTCAGGTTCAGGCACAGCGCACGGCGTGCCGACAATTCGATTTCCTGATGAGTCGTGTAAATCACCATGCCGCCACGCTCAAGGTGCGCGTTTACGGTACCGCACAATGCCGCGACGGCGCTCTGGTCCAGTGCCGTAAAAGGCTCATCCAGAATCCACAGCGCGGCAGACAGGTCGAGGCTCAGGCGCGCCAGCGCCACCCGCTTGCGCTGGCCCTGCGACAGCACGCGCGTCGGCAAGTCGGCTGCCCGTCCAAGGCCGAGCTGTTCCAGCGCCGCATAGGCGGCATCGCGGCTGACCTGCCGGCCCGACAAGGTCGATGCAACCACCAGGTTTTCCCATGCCACCAGGTCATCCTTCACGCCGTTCGCATGGCCGAGATAAATCAGCCGACTGCAGAATTCATCGCGTTGCCTGCGGATGTTTTTCCCATTCCAGCGCACTTCCCCTTCGGTCGGCATGGATAGCCCGGCCAGCATGCGCAACAGGCTGGTTTTTCCGCTGCCATTGGTTCCCGCGACTCGCATGGCATCGCCCGGCTGCAGATCGAAACTGACACCGCTGAATAACTGCAGATCGCCGCGCATGCAACTGAGCTGATGTGCCTGAAAGGTCATTGGATAGGGTGAGGTTCGATGTTATGGTTTGGTCAAAAAAAAGCCACTCTGACACAGCCTCTCGCCAAAGTGCAAGCAATCGGTGATCGAGAGCGGCTACAAGGGAGGAGAACAGCAGCACAATTTGTGACGCGGAAAAGCCGCCTACAAATTTATTTCCTATAAGCACATTTCATGCCATTACCTTTTCTAAAATGAAACGGCAACATATGAAAGTCACTGGATGCTGTAGAAGGAAAACGCCAGGAAAAGTTCGTTACTCTACGTAAAAAATCTTCAGGCAAGGAATTCAATTGTTTTTCTATATTGAGAGCAAAGCCGCCATTTTCTCAAAATCAAGGATTTCAATGGTTCTTCCCGAAACCGAGATCAAGCCGCTGGAAGACAATTCATGCAGCAAGCGGGACAGGGTCTCTGGCGTCAGGTTAAGTCGCGAGGCGATCAGTGCCTTACTGGCAATAAGGACGACGGATTGTGTAGCCTGGTATTGCGTTTGGCGCAGCAGATAAGCGACCAGCCGCTGCTTTGCGGTCTGCAGCGAATAGCTCTCGATGTCGCGCGTCAGCGTATACAATTGACGGCCGACGCAGATCATCATCTCCTGCGCAAATCCGAAATTGCACTGGGCAACTTCCATGACTTTTTCGCGCGAAGTATGCAGCAGCATCGAATCGGTCGTAGTTTTAACGAATGCCAGGTGGGCACGATCCAGCAGCATTTCGCTCAAGCCGAAGCATTTATTCTGATCTAGGATCGCAAGCGTTTTTTCCGTACCATCCTTGCGGACGAAATAGATTTTCACCTGGCCATAGACCACGACAAAAACGCCCTTTCCGGCATCCCCTTGATGGACCACATTGGTATGAGCCGGAGCACGGATTGTCTGAGTGTCGGCGCCAATTTCTTCCAGTTGCTCGTTGTCGAGCATTTTGAACAATGAGGTATGTGAAAGAATCCCCTTGATATTGTGCATGCGCGCAATTTCATCGGTCACTTCGCGACGATTCTCAAATGCCAATTCCCAAAGTTTAATATCTTCCATGTGGATGCTGTTCTCGTGCGCCCGCAGGCATGCTTAAATGTTAATTTCCCTGCGGCATCTCATACAACGCCAATACTGATATGGGCCTTGCAATTCCAAAGCAGGATATAGGCCACCCTTGAAGTCTGGGCCAGATGATTGCTACAAAAACAATTATTCCAGATCAATTTGCATTAAGATTAGTCTGCGGGCGCTGAAATATGATTGATCGAAGTCAAGATTTTTCGAAGCTCCCAATTCCCAATTNNCCCAATTCCCAATTCCCAATTTCCAGTTCCCAGCTTCCGGCAATCGTGACAAACAGCAAATTCATTTGATGAAATGTCAACATCTCACCACCAGGCCTTAATTTTTCCGTGCGGCACGCTATGACAGCGTTCGCAGGAAAAATGCGTAATGAATGCCACCCGGTCATGGCAGGTGCCGCAATACTGGCCCCGGAATATCTTGTCCATGCTGATCGGATTGGCGCCAGCTTTCGCCACAAATAATTTGTCATGACAGTTACTGCATGCAAGCCATTCGGTATGCGAATTATGCGGAAACTTTACATAAGGCATTTCCTTGGTATTCTTCAGAATGACATCAAGGTCCAATACTTCCATCGGCTTGTTCCCCTGAAGATCGGAGCGCGGAGAAATGATGCCGCTGCGTAGCGCTCGCATCCAGTCCACACGGCCGGTTTTATCGCGCGGCAGATCGGCCAATGCATCGGCCGCTTGTTGCAGCATGCGAAGCATCGGATTGGCCGTGTCATAAAAACTGCTGGGGTCCAGCTGCTCTTGTGACGTTATTGCAGCTGCGCGTTCCGCGGCGGCCGGCTCCCCTGCATGCGCGTGCATGACCAGCCCTACGTCAGCCGCCGCGGCGCAAGTAAGAAAAAACGATAAAACAAAGTATCGAAGCTTCACGATAAAGAATGAATGTTTGTCACACAATTGGGTTTCCCCTGCTCGCTACTCCCTGGTGAGCTGCCTACAGGCAGTGCCTTGAAGCACCTTAGATTCGTTCAAAAATCCTTAATTCGGGTCAAGGAATATACAGCGCCAGAAGAATGACAATATGGCATCGATTGAAAGAGGCTAATCATGCAAACCATCTGCAACTATCTGATGCACGATCACAAGCGCTGCGACGAGCTTTTCATGCACGTCGAAACCGCGATTGCGCAGAAGGATTGGCTGCAGGCAGAACTTGCCTTTCAACGCTTCACCGAAGCCATGCTGGGGCACCTCGACAGCGAAGAATCGGTGGTGTTTCCTGCATTCGAAAAAGCCCTTCCCGATGCCGCCACTCCGATTGCAATGCTGCGCATGGAACACCAGCGCATCAAAGGCATCGTCGCCCGCATGGAAGATGCACTATGCCGCCAGGACCATTGCGATCTCATTATGCACGCGGAAACCTTCACGATCCTGATGCAGCAGCACACAATGAAGGAAGAGGACATGCTGTATCCGCTGCTTGATCGCATCCTGCAAGGCAACACACAGCATATCGTCAGCGCCCTGCATGATGCGATCGAATCCCATACCGCCATTCAGTAACCCGGCGCCATCCGCAATTCTTCCCCTCAGCCCTCCGTCCCGGTGCGCGCCGCCGCCAGCCTGGGCCGTACGGCCGCGGCGACAGGCCTGGACTTGAGAAGAGGCTTGTCGATGACGACAGCAGGCTTTGCATCGGCGATCTGATGTACAGCCACCGGTGCCAGCCTATGCATGCCGTCCAGCTTGAATACGTTCACCACACGCGCCAGGTTGGATGCCTGATCCTGCAGCGATCCGGCAGCGGCAGCGGCTTCCTCCACCAGTGCCGCATTTTGCTGCGTCCCTTGATCCATCTGAGTGATGGCCTGATTGACCTGCTCGATGCCGGCAGTCTGTTCCTCGCTGGCAGAAGAAATCTCATCCAGGATGTCGGCGACCCGCTTGACGCTGGCGACGATCTCCTGCATCGTCGCCCCCGCCTGGTCGGCCTGTTTGGTGCCGGCAACGACTTTCTCCACCGAATCTTCGATCAATGTCTTGATTTCCTTGGCTGCACCGGCCGAGCGCTGCGCCAGGCTGCGCACTTCACCGGCAACCACGGCAAAGCCCCTGCCCTGTTCGCCCGCGCGCGCCGCTTCCACCGCCGCATTCAGGGCCAGGATATTGGTCTGGAACGCGAGGCCGTCGATGATCTCGGTAATATGCGCAATCCGCTTGGCCGAAGCGTCGATCGAACCCATGGTTTCGACCACCTGGCTGACCACCATGCCACCCTTGACAGCCACTTCGGAGGCCGATTTAGCGAGCTTGTTGGCCTGATGGGCGTGATCGGCATTCTGCTTGACCGTGCCTGTCAGCTGCTCCATCGACGACGCGGTTTCTTCCAGTGAGCCGGCCTGCGCTTCGGTACGTGCCGACAGATCCATGTTGCCTGCCGCAATTTGACTGGACGCGGTGGCGATCGTCTCGGTCCCGGAACGCACCTGCGAAACGATGCGCACCAGGCTGTCATGCATCTCTTTCAGCGCCTGCATCAACTGGCCGGCCTCGTCGCGCGATGTCACCAGCACATCGCCGGTAAGATCGCCTTGCGCGACGCGGCGGGCGAGCGCCACGGCTTCATGCAGCGGCTTCGTAATGCTGCGGGACACCGCCCAGGCAGCCACCACTCCCAGCACCAGCGCGACACCGGTAATCACCAGGGTCAGCAATAGCGCGCTCCGGTAAGATGCCTGCGCCGCCGCGACGGCCTGGTCTGCCTGTTTTTCCTGCAGCCTCACCATTTCGTCAAGGGCGCCGATCCATTTCCGCTGATTCGGCCAGACCTCATTAACGAGAACGGCAATCGCCTCACTCTGTCGATCCTCCTGCAACAACGCCACGACCTTATCGGTCAGCGGATCCGTAGCGCTCCTGGTAGCCGCGATCTTGGCGAGCACAGCCTGGCCGTTTTCCGAGGTAACAAGCGGAGTTATTGTTTCGACATAGGAATCGTATTCATCCCTGTCGTCGACAATGCGGTCGCTTTCCTTTTCTTTCTGCTCAGCATCCGTGGTCAGCGCCATATTGCGCGTCGCCAGGCCGATAGACATTACCGCCTGCCGCATTTCAGTGATGGACTTGATCTGGAGATTGTTGTTGTTGACAATGCCGTCAAGGCTACGCTCGATCATTGCCATGCGCGACAAGCCGACCAATGCCAGACCGATCATCAACACCAGCACAAGGCCGAAGCCCAAGCCCAGCCTGACGCCTATTTTCAGATTATCGATCTTCATGTTATGCCATTCCCCTTTACCTATTGACCAGGCAGTGTTGTTTGCGAGCCTCAATTTCCCCGTCTGGCTTGATGCAAACGAGTAATAAGTAGTGATCTAGCAAATAGCGCGCCACGTGTCGTGGGAATGATTTGCACGGCTTTGCCTGGGTTTGTCTAAGCTGGCACGCGAATTACGCGTCTTTATGCGAGGCACACGTTCAGATGCCAATTCCTGATATCAGGAAAAGCTTTTTTGTTTGCAGGAATAGAGCAGTGACCCAGCGCACGCGCCTGGAATGGGGAAGGATCAATGTGACAAAGCGGCACGCCTCCCCTTACGGACAAAGCTGCGCAGCGCCACACCGCAGGAAGATCCACCTATGGCTTGAATATGCTGCGGAAGAATACACGCAGGATTTCAGGTGCCGATGACGCTAAAAATACCGATGGGAGATAAATGAACGCCAATGGCCAAAAACCGGGCAATGACGGAAGGAGACGATGAATGCTCCGATTTTACTGAGGAATTCCAAGAGGCCCGAAAAACTTCTTATTTTTATCGAGAATCTTGGTAGGCACGATTGGACTCGAACCAACGACCCCTACCATGTCAAGGTAGTGCTCTAACCAGCTGAGCTACGCGCCTAAAGAAGTGAAATTATAACGGCATTTTTGCATTTAGGCTAGGGTCCCGCGTAATTTTGCGGATTCAACCTCTTGCCATGCCCGCAGCCAGCCCAGCCCGGCCGAAGTGCCGTCGCGCGGTCGGTACTCGCACCCTACCCAGCCGGCATACTTCAGCTCATCCATCAAGGCAAACAGATACGGGTAATTGATTTCCCCGATATCAGGCTCATGCCGCTGCGGCACGCCGGCGATCTGGATATGCCCGATGCCGGCGATGTCGCGCCGCAAGGTCGCTGCCAGATCCCCCTCGACGATCTGGCAATGGTACAGGTCGCATTGCACCATCAGGTTGGCCGCACCGACTTCCCGGCAGATCGCATGCGCTTCGGCCTGGCCGTTCAGGAAATATCTCGGCATGTCGCGCGAATTGATCGGCTCGATCAGCACCGTGATCCCGGCCGCCGCCGCCGCATGCGCCGCATGGGCAAGATTGTCGAGATAGATGTCGCGCTGCCGCGCCCTCTCCACTCCCGGCTGCAGCAACCCGGCCATCACATGCAGCCGCTGGTTGCCCAGCACGCCGGCATACTCCAGCGCCAGCTCGAAACCGCGCCGGAATTCATCTTCCCGTCCCGGCAAGGAAGCAAGGCCGCGCTCGCCCGCCGCCCAGTCGCCCGGCGGCGCATTGAACAGCACCTGTTCCAGTCCGGCCGCCTGCAGCCGCGTGCGGATCTCGTTTGCCTCGAATTCATACGGAAACAGGAATTCCACGCCCGCGAAGCCATCCCCCTTCGCCGCCGCAAAGCGGTCGAGGAAGGTATGCTCGCTGTACATCAGGCTAAGGTTGGCGGCAAATTGCGGCATTCAGTTGCTTTCCAGGCTGGCTGTATTTATTTTCGAATTACTTGCGGCGCGCATCGATCACGCCCTTGACCTCGCCGATGATCTTCAGGGCCTTGTTCAATTGCGCGGTCGAGGCGATTTCCGCGGTAAATGCCATGCGCGCCTGTCCCTTGGCGCTTTGGGTATTGACGCCGATGACATTGATCTTTTCGCGCATCAGGATTTCCGAGATGTCGCGCAGCAGTCCCTGGCGGTCCAGCGCGATGATGAAGATATCCACCGGATACACGGTATCCTTGCCGGCCGCTCCCCAGGTGGTCTGGATCACGCGTTCCGGCGCATGTCCGATCATCTCGGCGAAATTCTTGCAATCGGCGCGATGGATCGACACCCCCTTGCCGCGCGTGACGAAGCCGACGATCTCGTCCGGCGGCGCCGGCTTGCAGCACTTCGCCAGCTGCGTCATCAAGCCCTCGGTGCCGACCACCAGCACGCCCGACTTGGCGCCCTGCTCCACGCTGGACGCGCGGCTCTTGCGCGTCACCACCGCCGCATCCGGGTTGACTGGTGGCTGCCTGGCCGCCTCGCCCTCGTGCAAGACATTTTCCACCGTGCGCAGGCTGAACTCTTCCTTGCCCACCGAAAGGAACAGGTCATCCGGCTTGGCAAAGCCGAGCTTGTGAGACAATTCCTCCAGGTTGACCGCGGTCTTGCCCTCGCGCTGCAGGGTCTTTTCAATCAAGCCACGGCCATGCGCCAGCGTCGCCTGCTGGTCGAGCGCATTGAACCAGGCCCGTACCTTGGCGCGGGTGCGCGCGCTTGCCGCATAGCCAGGGCTCAGCCAGTCGCGCGACGGCCCCGCCGAAGCGGCGCTGCCGCCCTTGGCGGTGATCACCTCGACCGTCTGGCCATTCTTCAGTGGCGTATTCAGCGGCACCATCGCGCCATCGACGCGCGCGCCGCGGCAGCGATGGCCGATATCGCTGTGCAGGTGGTAGGCAAAGTCGATCGGCGTGCCGCCCTTGGGCAACTCGATCACGCGTGCCTGCGGCGTCAGCACGTAGATGCGGTCATCTAGACTGGTCGACTTGAGTTTTTCCACCCATTCGCGCCGCCCCTCTTCCTGCCCCATGACAGCATCGGTGACTTCGCTTTTCCACGCCAGCAGCTGGCGCAGCCAGGCAATCTTTTCATCGTACTTCTTGGCTGCAAAATTCGAGCCGCCGGCTTCCTTGTAGCGCCAGTGCGCCGCCACGCCGTATTCGGCGAAATGATGCATTCCGCGGGTGCGGATCTGCACTTCCAGGGCGCGCCCGTCTTCCGCCGTCACCACCGTATGCAGCGACTGGTAGCCGTTGGCCTTGGGGCGGGCGATATAGTCATCGAATTCATCTGGAATCGGCGTCCAGATATGGTGCACGATGCCCAGCACCGCGTAACAGGCTTTCACATCCTCGACGATCACGCGAAAGGCGCGCACATCGTACAGTTCGGAAAAATCGAGCGACTTGCCCTTCATCTTGTTGCGGATGCTGTAGATATGCTTGGGCCGCCCGGAGACTTCCGCCTCGATGCCGGCGGCAGCCATTTCCGCCTTCAGGCGCGCGATGGCATCGGCAACGAACGATTCCCGGCCGATCCGTTTTTCCTCCAGCATTTTGGCAATGCGCTTGTAGGCTTGCGGATCGATGAAGCGGAACGACAGATCTTCGAGTTCCCATTTCAGCTGCCACACGCCGAGCCGGTTGGCCAGCGGCGCGTACAGGTCAAGCGTGGTGCGCCCGTATTCGCGGGTACGTTCGTTATCCAGCTTTTGCTCGGCAAAATAGCGCAGGGAAGCCACCCGCGAAGCCAGGCGCACCAGCACCACCCGCATGTCGGTAGCCATCGCCAGCAGCATCTTGCGCAAAGTTTCCAACTGGATTGCTGCTTGTTGCTGGGCATTTTTGCCCTTGCCGGCTTCCTGCTGCTCAAACGTCACTTCATGCAGGCGCATCAGTTGCCGAATGCCGGCCACCAGTTCGGCGATTTCCTTGCCGAAGCGATCCTCGATTTTCTCCGCTTCCGCCGGAGCAATGGCCGGCAATTCGAACAGCAGCGCGGCGATGCGGGTATCGGCATCGGTTTCGAGATGCGCCAGGACTCCGGCCACCGACAGCGCATAGTCGTAGGCATCCTGCCCCTTGACCACGCGTTGCCCGGCATAGAACGGCTGCACGAAATCGAGCGCCGCGCGCACCTGCGCGGCCTCGTCGGCACTCAGGCCGGCAAGCACCAGGTCGTGCGCGGAATGATCGGCGGCCGTAACGGAAACCATGAAATCCTGCTTTCAACTATTGTGCCGCGCCATTGCAGCCGGCACTTCCATCAGACCATCAATCCAGCAAAAAGTCTTTCACTGCCGTGATCTGGTCTTCATGCATCAAGGTCGGCGCATGGCCGACGCCATCAAACTGCACCAGTTTCGCGTGCGGGCCGCGCTGGGTCATGGCCAGCGCGGTCTCTTCCATCAGCAAGCCGGACTGGGCGCCACGCACCAGCAAGGTCGGGCAGCGGATCGCATCATAGAATTGCCACAGCAAGGCTTCCGACGCTTCGACATTCTTGAAATACGCATCCTTGAACGGTTCTGCCAGCCTGATGTCGTAGTGGCGCGTCCACTGTCCGTTATCCAGCTGGCGCAAGACGCTCCTGGCCATCTTCTGCCATTCGGCATCGGTATGCGGCCCGAACGGCACCGAAATGGCGCGGATGTAGGTTTCCGCATCCTCGTAAGTGGCCCAGCGCAAATCCTGGCCGATATAGTCGCCGATGCTCTTCAGCGAAGTCATGTCGAGCGCCGGGCCAACATCGTTGAGCACCAGCTTGCGGATCGGATTGCCGGCCATCGGCGCCAGCGCCAGGGCGATCAGCCCTCCCATCGACGTGCCGACCCAGTCCACCGTTTCGGCATTGAGCCGGGCCAGCAGGGTCACCATGTCGCCGATGTATTGCGGAATAACGTAATACGCCGGGTTGGTCAGCCAGTCGGAACGGCCGCGTCCCACCACATCGGGGCAAACCACGCGATATTCCTTGCACAGCGCCGCGGCGAGATTATCGAAATCGTCGGAAACCCGGGTCACGCCGTGCACGCAAAGCAACACTTTCGGGTTGGCCGGATCACCCCACTCCTTGTAGGCCATTTTATGCAAGCCTGCGGGGGAAATACATTGAACGGTCTTGATCTGGGGTTGAGGCTGAGTCATCTTTGATCGTTTCGATAGAATGCGAATTGAATCAACATTTTACTGCCGGATAAGATTAAAATCCTAATTCAGTTACCTAAGGGTAATAATTTATTTCATATAAGACATATAAAGGAAGAGGACATTATGCAAGGCAAGACCCTTCAAGGCAAAACCGCTCTCGTCACCGGCTCGACCTCCGGCATTGGCCTGGGCATCGCTCGTTCGCTGGCTGCTGCAGGCGCCAATATCGTCTTCAATGGCTTTGGCGACCAGAAGGAAATCGAAGCCTTGCAACAATCCGTGGTCAAGGAATTCGGCGTGCAGACTGCCTACCACAATGCCGACATGTCCAAGCCGGCGGAAATTGAAGCACTGATGAAATTCGCCGCCGACAAATTCGGCGCCGTCGACGTACTCGTCAACAACGCCGGCATTCAGCATGTCGCCAACGTCGAAGATTTCCCGGTCGAGAAGTGGGATGCCATCATCGCCATCAACCTGAATTCGGCCTTCCACACCACGCGCCTGGCCTTGCCGGCGATGAAAGCCAAAAACTGGGGCCGCATCATCAATGTCGCCTCGGTCCACGGCCTGGTCGGCTCCGCGCAAAAATCCGCCTATGTCGCCGCCAAGCATGGCATCGTCGGCCTGACCAAAGTCACCGCGCTGGAAAACGCCCAGACCGGCATCACCGTCAACGCCATCTGCCCGGGCTGGGTGCTGACCCCGCTGGTGCAAAAACAGGTCGATGCGCGCGCCGCTGCCGGCAATCTCTCCAACGACGAAGCCAAGCGCCAGCTGCTGCAGGAAAAGCAGCCGTCCGGCGAATTCGTCACGCCCGAACAGCTTGGCAGCCTGGCTGTCTACCTGTGCAGCGAAGCCGCCAGCCAGATGCGCGGCATGGCCCTCAACGTCGACGGCGGCTGGGTCGCCCAGTAAGCCTTCCCGCTTGCGCGCCGCGGCGCGCATTTGCCGAAATCGCGCGGACTTTCCCGCGCGATTTTTCGTTTACCCTTCCGCCAGAAAATCGAGCACGATATTGATCTGGTCGCCAGCCATCAATGGCGGCGCGTGGCCGATCCCCTCGAACACATGGCTGCGTGCATTCGGATTCCGTCGTAGCATTTCCTCCAGCGTTTCCTGTGTCAGTATGCCCGACTCGGAACCGCGCAGGATCAGCACCGGAATATCGATCTGTTCCCACAAATCCCAGACCTGAAAATCTTCCTTCAGGTTGCGGAAACTCTCGCGGATGCGCGGATCGTACGCCAGGCGCAAATCGCCTTCTGCGGTCAGGCGCGAGCCGATGCGAGCCAGGTGCCGCCATTGCTCTTCCGTCAGCTCGCCGAATTTCGGATAAATCTTGCGCAGGTGCGCCTCGACCTCGGCATGGTTGCCGAAGCGCTCATCCTTGCCGACGTAATCGGCAATCGACTGCAAGCCTTCCCTGGCGATGAAGGGCCCCACATCGTTGAGCACCAGGCGCTTGATCGGATGGTTTTTGCGAGTGGCGAGATAAATTCCGATCAGGCCGCCCATCGAGGTGCCGACCCAGTTCACCTTTTCCGCGTCGATGCGGGCCAGTAAAGCCGCGGCATCCGTCATGTATTGGTCGAACCAGTAATATTCGGGGTCGATCCATTCACTGTTGCCACGCCCGGCCACATCCGGGCAAATCACCCGGTAATGATCTTCGCAAGCCTTGGCGAACCAGTCGAAATAACGGCCGTTCAAAGTCAGGCCATGCGCGCAGACGATGACGTCACGATTAGCCTGATCGCCCCATTCCGCATAGGCCAGGCGATGAAAGCCGGCCGGGCCCATGCTCGAAAACTGATGCTGCCTCACGGTCTCCTCCTGTCAGGATGGTAATCATTATTTTATTCAATGTTTCTTTATAGCACTTTTTCTGTAATTTCAATGTGAAAAAACATGACTTGTCGCCTGCCCGGATGGATAGCGCAAGCTCATGGAAAATCGCCGATGATTCAAGTAAACTATTGCCGATCAATATGCCCGTTCAGCCGGACCGGCAACCCGCAAGATTCGCGCTTCACCCTTCAATCCAACCGGAGACGCCATGACTGACCCATCCATCGACATCCGCAAACGCGCGATGGAATATTTCAAGCAGCAGCAAGAGCTGAGTCCGGAAGCACAGACCCGCATTTGCCTGTTCCTGCAAGGCGTCAAGAGCATCAATGCCACCATCCTCGCGCGCGTGGAATTCCAGCCGATGGAATGGGTACCCTACAAATTCCTGCACAATCAATGCTTCAAGGAAGTCGAACTGACCACGCTGCTGGGAAAATCCACGGCATGGAGCGGCAACCCGATGGTTTTCCTCGCTGCCACCCAGCTCAATCTGACGCTGTGGCAGGAAACTGGCGCCCCCCGCTTCATGAGTGGCTTCATCAAGGTTGATCGCAGCTTTTACGAATATCTGGCGCTGTCTCACGCCTTCCTTTCGGTGATCCGCATTCTGCCGCTGCTGTCGGTGCAGACTAGCCTCGATACACCGTTCTTTTCGGCGCTCAAGGAAATCGAGGAAGAAAACGGCCGCCAGATCCAGACTCAGATCCGCCTGCTGAAGGACATGGCAATCGATTTGCCCGTCGAGGAAAAGGAAGAGATCATCGAAGCGCAGCGGCAAATCGTGGAGCGTCTGTTCCTGCGCCTGCTCGCCGAAATCACCGAACCCAGTGCTGCCTGAAAAAGCTCAACGATAACCGCAGCCCGAACCGACATCCGCGCCGCCTCACCAGGATTCCACCATGCCCGTTTTCCGCTACAAGAATTCCGACGTTTACTACGACCTGATCGGCAACGAAGGTGACCCGGTCATCACCCTCGTCAACGGCTTGTCGATGCGCACCTCGCACTGGGCGCCCTACTTCAAGATGCTGCCGGAAAAAGGCGTGCGCGTGCTGGCCTACGACATGCTGGGCCAGGGGTTTTCCAGCAAGCCCATCCTCGGCGTCGATTTCGATGACCATGCCGCCATGCTCAAGGCCCTGCACGACCATCTCGGCATCGAACAGCCCTACGTCATGGGAATTTCCTTCGGCGGCGTGGTAGTGCTGCGCTACGCGATCATGTTCCCCGACGCCTTGAAGGGCCTGTTGCCGGTATCGACCTTTTCCGAGCTCGATCCGCTGCTGACCTGCCACGCCGCCAACCTTTACACCGGCATGGCGCGGATGGGCTTCGAGTTTTATCTCGATCTGCTGATGCCGCTGAACTTTACCAATGAATGGCTGACGAAGAACAGGGATTTGCTCGCCATCGTCAAGCGCGTCGGCAGCAGCGGCAATGAAATCTACGGCATCCAGAACCTGATGGAATCGCTGCGCCACTTTTCCACGATCACGCCGGACCTGCCGAAGATCAAGGCGCCGACCCTGGTCCTCAACGGCGAATTCGATGCCCTCACGCCGCGCCACCTGCACGACATCATCCGCGCCAACACGCCGGATTCGCGCATGATGATCGTGCCGAAGATGTCGCACGCCTTCACGCTGGAAATCCCGGAACTGTGCTCGCGCATCTTCGCCGAATTCATCCAGCAGGTCGAAAGCGGCGCCTGGCAAGGCGACCAGACCGTCTGGATCGCCAATGAAGATCCGCATGCCGCGGAACTTGCCTACCAGTGTCCCGGCGACCATTTGCGCCTGATGCCGCAAGCCAGCCAGGAACCGACCACCAGGGTCAAGCGCGCCAGCTGGACGGGCCGCCCGGCACGCCCAGTTAGCCCGGCTGGCGCCGCCAGGAAGGCGAAAACAGTCAAGGCCGGATAATTCCGCAAACAGGTGCGCGGTCGATCCGGATTTCCGCATCGGCCGCACCTGCAACAGGTCCGGCCATGGCACTTGTGGCCAATATCCACGTATGTCATTATTCCTCCACAACAACATCCAGATGGGGATCAGACATGCCGCGTATTGCCAACATCATTTCAACTGCGCATTACCTGCCTGAGCGCAAAGTTACGAATGCCGAGCTCAACGAGCGCTTCACCGCGCTCGGCAACCCGGAAGTCATCGGCAAGTTTGCCGAAAGCACCGGCATCAACCAGCGCTTTTACGCTCCCGACGACTGGGCCACTTCCGATCTCGCCGTGCCTGCCGCGCGCGAAGCCTTGAAACGCGCCGGCCGCAAGCCGGAAGATGTCGACCTGATCATCCTCGGCACCGACTCGCCCGATTACGTCACACCGGCCACCTCGGTAGTCCTGCAGCACAAGATCGGCGCAAAGAATGCCGGCACTTTCGACGTCGGCTGCGCCTGCGCCTCGTTCCCGACCGCACTGACCGTTGCTGCCGGCATCATCGCCACCAACCCCGGCATCAAGACGGTGCTGGTGGTCGGCGTCTACATGATGCATCGCCTGGCCGACCCGAACGATGCCACTATTTTCTTCTACGGCGACGGCGCCGGTGCGGCCATCCTCGAAGCAGGCGACAAGCCCGGCTTCATCGGCTCCGCCATGCAGGCCGATGGCGAGTATGCGCAATCGTGGGGCATCTTCGCCGGCGGTACCGCCGAGCCGGCCAGCGCCCAGGCCATCCAGGAAGGCCGCACCCAGGTCCGCCTGGTCAAGCGCTACCCACCCGAGATCAACGACGAGGGCTGGCCCAGGCTGTTCCGTCGTCTTGCCAGCGAAAACAATTTCACCGCCGACGAAGTCGACCAGGTCATCTTCACGCAAGTGCGCAAGCCGACCATCGAACTGGCTGCGCAAAACTGCGGCGTGCCGCTCGAGAAGTGCCACATGATCATGGATAAATGGGGCTATACCGGTTCGGCCTGCATCCCGATGGCGCTGGACGATGCCATCAGCCTGGGCAAGATCAAATCCGGCAACCTGGTGGTGATGATAGGCTCTGGCGTCGGCTACAATCAGGCCGCTTGCGCCTTCCGAATGGCATGAAATGTCGGGGACAGAGCACTGTAATCGGTTGAGGACAGAGTATCACTTCGTTTAACCCTGCCCCCAATCGCAAGGATTCTGACCCACAATAGAAAAAATTCTGTCACGTAATTACAAAGCATAAAAAAACGGCGCCTGTTTCCAGGCGCCGTTTTCATTTGCAGCAGTCAGGCTCAGGCCACCGCGCTCATGTCGAGCTTGGGTTCGGTCTGTTCCTGGATTTCTTCCTTGGTGACGCCAGGCGCCAGTTCGACCAGCTTCAGGCCGTTCGGAGTGATGTCGATCACGCCGAGGTCGGTGATGATGCGGTTGACCACCTTCACGCCGGTCAGCGGCAGATTGCACTTGCCGAGGATCTTCTTCGAAGTCGTGCCATCCTTGGCCTTGGCCACATGCTCCATCAGCACCACTACGCGGCCGACGCCGGCCACCAGGTCCATGGCGCCGCCCATGCCCTTGACCATCTTGCCTGGAATCATCCAGTTGGCCAGATCACCCTCTTCCGACACTTGCATCGCGCCGAGGATGGCGATGTTGATCTTGCCGCCGCGGATCATGGCGAACGAATCCGCCGAGCTGAAGAAAGCCGAGCCTTTCAGGGTCGTCACGGTCTGCTTGCCGGCGTTGATCAGGTCGGCATCGACCTCATCTTCGGTCGGAAACGGACCGATGCCCAGCAAGCCGTTTTCCGACTGCAGCCAGACTTCCATGTCGTTCGGCACATAATTAGCCACCATGGTCGGCAAGCCGATGCCCAGGTTGACGTAGAAACCATCCTGCAATTCTTTTGCCGCGCGTGCGGCCATTTCTTCACGAGTCCATGCCATGTCTATTCTCTCCAGTTACTTTGCGCGCGTGGTGCGTTGTTCGATGCGTTTTTCCGGCGTGGCGTTGACCACGATACGGTGCACGAAGACGCTGGGAGTATGGACCTGGTCCGGCTCGATCTCGCCTACTTCGACCAGTTGCTCGACTTCGACGATGGTGATCTTGCCTGCCATGGCGACGTTCGGGTTGAAGTTGCGAGCGGTCTTGCGGAACACCAGGTTGCCGGCCTTGTCGGCCTTCCAGGCCTTGACCAGCGAAACGTCGGCCACCAGCGAACGTTCCATGACGTATTGCTGGCCATCGAATTCGCGGATTTCCTTGCCGTCGGCGACGATGGTGCCGACGCCAGTCTTGGTGAAGAAAGCCGGGATGCCGGCGCCGCCGGCGCGCAGTTTTTCAGCCAGCGTGCCTTGCGGGGTGAATTCCAGCTCGAGTTCGCCGGCCAGGTACTGGCGCTCGAATTCCTTGTTTTCGCCGACGTAGGAAGAGATCATCTTCTTGATCTGGCGGGTCGTCAGCAACTGACCGAGGCCGAAACCGTCGACGCCGGCGTTATTCGAAATGGCGGTCAGGTTCTTGACGCCCGAATCGCGCAGCGCAGCGATCAGCGCCTCCGGAATGCCGCACAAGCCGAAGCCACCGACGGCGATGGTCTGGCCATCCTTGACAATGCCGGCCAGGGCGGCGACGGCATCGGGATAAACTTTTTTCATACTCCCCTCATCTCTTATTCAAAGTGGATCCGCTACTACTGTTGAATGGCGTGCGACAAGCCACATCGCAATGCTCGCTTGCGCAGATCGGGCGCGCCACAGGTAGCTCACCAGCATAAGATGCGCCCGAGGACTGTACAATACCGTAAAAATACCTTATGTTCACGCTTGAATATCAACATCATTTATGATGGCTTCATGAGCATACCGCCAGCGATCGATTACGAAAACATTTTCCTGCGTTCCCCGGTGGGCATGTGCGTCAGCCAGAATCGCATCATCCAGGCCTGCAACGAAGCCCTCGCCAAGATGTTCGGCTATACCCGCGAAGAACTGATCGGCAAATCCTTCCTGGTACTTTATCCCACGCCGGATGAATTCGAGCGCACCGGCGCGCGCATCACCCCCATCATGAATGCCAAGGGCTCCTATTCCGACGAGCGCATCATGAAGCGCGCCAACCAGGAAATGTTCTGGTGCCACGTCATCGGCCGCTCGCTGGTGCCCAACGACCCGCATGCCGCCGGCATCTGGACTTTCGAGGATTTGAGCGCCAAGCGCCCCGTCACCGCCGACCTGACGCCGCGCGAGCGGGAAATTGCCGCCCTGCTGGTGGAAGGCAAGACCAGCAAGCTGATCGCCCGCCAGATCGGCCTGAGTCCGCGCACGGTGGAAATGCATCGTGCCAAGCTGATGCGCAAATTCTCCGCTGCTACCTCCAGCGAACTGGTGCACCGCCTGGTAGGCGTTACCTCGAACTAGCCGCCGGACTAGGCCGCAATCAGTTCGCGCAGGTCTTGCGGTAGCGGCACCGATTTTTCCATGGCGTAGTCCACCCACACTATCTTCGCGCCGCCTTCGGCCACCAGCAGGTCCGGCTGGTCGGCGCGGCGCATCTCCACGTAAGTCTCGAAACTGGAGCGCCCCGGCTGGCCAGCGAAGGTACGCACCTCGACTTCGCCCGGATATTTCAGCTGTCGCAGGAAGGTGCAGTGGGCGTTGACGATCACCGGCCCCTGGCCGCCGCCGTCCATCGGCATTCCGCAAGATTCCAGCCACTCCACCCGCGCCTGTTCCATGAAGCGGAAAAATATCGTGTTATTGACATGCCCGAACGCATCCAGATCGCCCCAGCGAATCGGTATGTGTGCCGTATGCGTCAGTTTTTTCTCCACCATTCCCCTGTTCCCTCTATTCTCTATTTACACATTCTGCGGCGCGGCTATTGCACGCTGAAACCGTCGTCGGCGGCGATGATCGCGCCATTGATGAATTGCGACTCTTCGGAAGCCAGCAGAAGCAGCAGGCCGTCGAGATATTCCGGCTGCCCCACGCGCTTGCGCGGCAGCATGCCGAGCAACGCGCGTCCGGCATCGCCGGCAAAGAAATCGGCATTCAGTTCCGTGCCGATGTAGCCTGGACAGATGGCATTGACATTGATCCCGTAATGTCCCCATTCGGCTGCCATGGCCTTGGTCATGTGCACCATGGCTGCCTTGCTCATGCCGTAGATGCCGATCTGCGGCACTACCCGCAAGGCGGCCACCGAAGCGATATTGACGATGCGGTGCTGCAGTTGCTGCTCGCTCTTGGCGCGGGCGATCATGCGCCTGGCGACTTCCTGGGCGACGAAAAAGGCGCCGCGCAAGTTCGTGTCCATCACGAAGGCGTAATCGTCCGGCGTCGCTTCGGCCAGCGGCTGGCTGGTCGCCACGCCGGAGTTATTGACCAGGATATCGATCGGGCCGGCCTCAGTTTCCGCATGCGCCACCGCCGCCTTGATGCTGCCGTAATCGGTCACATCCAGTGCGACCACGTAGGCGGCGCCACCGTCCGCCTCGATCTCCGCGCGCAACTCCTTGAGCCGCTCGACACGGCGCGACGCCAGCACCACTTGCGCTCCCGCCCGGGCCAGAATTTTGGCAAAGCGCGTTCCCAGGCCGCTGGAAGCGCCCGTCACCAGCGCGACTTTTCCTTCGAAGTTCATTTCCACGCCCATGATCTCTCCTCGCGGCTGCCTGCATAATCCTTATCATTACACGAAAGTGATTAAATCGCGCCGGCTAATCTAGCATTCTCCAGTAAAATCCCGGACAATTAGCACAACCGTTCGATAATTTTAATATTTATGGTGGTGAGACAATGACTCAGATGTCATCCGCAGATCTGGTGGCGCAATACGGCCCGCGCGAAGCGATGGAATACGATGTGGTGGTGGTGGGCGGGGGACCTGCCGGCTTGGCGGCCGCCATCCGCCTGAAGCAGCTTGCCGCAGAAAAAGGCAATGAAGTCTCGGTCTGCGTCCTGGAAAAAGGCGGCGAACTCGGCGCCCACATCCTCTCCGGTGCCGTCATGGACCCCATCGCCATCAACGAACTCTTCCCCGATTGGAAGGAACGCGGCGCGCCACTGAACACCCCCGTCACCGAAGACCGTTTCCTCTTCCTGACGCAAAGCAAGGCGATCAAGACCCCCAACTGGCTCTTGCCCGCCTGCTTCCAGAACCACGGCAATTACGTCATTTCCCTGGCTAATGTCGTGCGCTGGCTGGGCCAGCAAGCCGAAGAACTGGGTGTGGAAATCTTCCCCGGCTTCCCGGCCGCCGAAGTGCTGTATCACGATGACGGTTCCGTGAAAGGCGTCGCCACCGGCAACATGGGCGTGGACCGCGAAGGCCAGCCCACCGCCGCCTTCCAGCTGGGCATGGAATTGCATGCCAGGTACACCTTCTTTGCCGAAGGTGCGCGCGGCCATCTCGGCAAGCAGCTGATGGCCAAATACGATCTCAATGCCGGGCGCGATCCGCAAACCTATGGCATCGGCATCAAGGAATTGTGGGAAATCGACCCGGCCAAGCACCAGCCGGGCCTGGTGGTGCATACTGCCGGCTGGCCGCTGGACAGCAACACCTATGGCGGCTCGTTTCTGTACCAC
>DPRS01000042.1 GCA_003537575.1 Oxalobacteraceae bacterium | reverse complement strand
CCCCTGCCGTGTGAAGGCAGTGCTCTACCACTGAGCTAACCGCCCAACGAAGCCGGCATTATGGCACAAAAGTCGATTTGGATCAATTCGTATTCGCGTCCGACTGCGCGGCACGCCAGAGACAAGCCCCCTTCGACTCCTTGTCGACCTTGTCCAGCGTTGCCTCGTGCTCGGCAAGCTCCTCCGCGCTGGCTTCCAGCACGATGATCTTTTCCAGCGCGGCGATCGCGACACCAGTTCCATCCGCGCGGCCGTCGGATTCACCCAGGTCGATGGAAAAGCTTTCCTGCCCGCGCGTCATCGCCAGATAGACTTCGGCCAGCAGCGCCGCATCCAGCAAGGCGCCGTGCAGGGTGCGGTGGGAATTGGAAATCTCGTAGCGGTCGCACAGGGCATCGAGAGAATTGCGCTTCCCCGGATGCATTTCCTTGGCCTGCACCAGGGTATCGGTGATCTCGCCGACATGTCCGGCAAAGGCTGGCCAGCCCAGGCGCTCGAATTCGGCGTCGAGGAAGGCCAGATCGAAGGGCGCGTTATGGATAATGATTTCCGCATCCCTGACGTATTCGCGCAATTCTTCGGCGATCTCGGCGAATTTCGGCTTGTCGCTCAAGAAATCGGTGGTCAGGCCGTGCACCGCCAGCGCCCCCTCTTCCGAATCGCGTTCCGGATTGAGATAGCAGTGAAAATTGTTGCCGGTCAGTCGGCGGTTGACGAGTTCGACGCAACCCACTTCGATGATGCGGTTGCCCGCGCGCGGATTGAGGCCGGTGGTTTCGGTATCGAGGACGATTTGACGCATGGGTTTATCCTATCACAGCACGATTACAGGACCGACGCGACGCCGCGGTTGGCCAGAGCGTCGGCGCGCTCGTTGCCTTCATGGCCGGCATGGCCCTTGATCCAGCGCCATTCGATGCGGTGCTGCGCCTGCGCCGCATCCAGCGCCTGCCACAGGTCGACGTTCTTGACCGGAGCGCGGGCGGCGGTCTTCCAGCCACGCGCCTTCCAGCCATGGATCCATTCGCTGATGCCCTTCTGCACATATTCGCTGTCGGTATGCACGATCACTTCGCAGGGACGCTTCAGCAGCGACAGTGCTTCGATCACGGCGCGCAATTCCATACGGTTGTTGGTGGTATTGCGTTCGCCGCCGAACAATTCCTTTTCATGGCCGCCGGCGCGCAGCCAGGCGCCCCAGCCGCCGACGCCGGGGTTCCCCTTGCAGGCGCCGTCGGTATAGATTTCTACTTTTTCCACAGTGTGAGTCGATGATGTAAGTTAGCGGGCACTACAGGTACGTGCCCATAGTATTGAAATTATTTGATCCTGCGAATCTTGTTGGTTGCCGGTACGCCCTGCGGCACCTGCGCCGTCCGCTTGTTCCAGGCCGGCCCGATCAGACGCATGCCTTTTACCCGCTTGATTGCCTGCACCATGTACACGGCACCCAGATAAGGCCACCAGCGGTCGCCGGCCTGCTCCATGAAAGAAAACCGGGTAAGCCACTTTTCCCGGCGAAATGGCGGTGCGTAGCAACCAAAATAGCCGCGGTTGACGCCCAGATTGAGCAACTTCATCCAATCCTTGATGCGCGGCATGCTGATGAATTCGGCATGTTGCGGCAAAAAATGCGATCCCGACAGGCGCGAAACGGCTTGCCGCGCCGCCCACATGCTGGCCGGGTTGAAGCCGCAAATGATGACCTGGCCTTCGGGAATCAGCACCCGCTCGACTTCGCGCAAGACCTGGTGCGGCTCGACGGCGAATTCCAGTACGTGCGGCAGCACCACCAGATCTAGGCTTTGCGAGGCAAACGGCAATTCGGTGAAATCGTGCACGACCACTACCGGCGGCCTGCTGCCATCGGCAGCGACAGCCGGCATCCGCGTATCGGACAGCCACTTATTGGGCATGCGGTTGGCGCTCAGCGCATCGATTTGCGGCAAGCCGATCTGCAAGGCATTGAAGCCGAAAATATCGGATGTCAGCGCAGCCAGCCGTGCCTGTTCCCAGGCACGCACATAGCTGCCCACTGGCGTTTCGAGCCAGGAACCGAGCGCTATAATGGGCTTTTCGGGTAAGGAATATGGCATTGGTATGCTCAACGTAGTGGCAATTCCGGCTTTTGACGACAATTATTTATGGCTGATCCATGATGGCCGGCATGCCGTCGCCGTCGATCCGGGCGACGCCACCCCCATCATAAAGGCTTTGCGCGAACGCGGCTTGACGCTCTCCGCTATTTTACTGACACATCGCCATGCTGACCATGTGGGCGGCGTGCCGGAGTTATTAAAGCATTGGCAAGTTTCCGTGTATGGGCCGCGTCATGACAATATCACATCAATAACCGATCCCCTCGATGACGGCGACTGCGTCCGGCTGGCGCAGCCGGAACTGGAGCTGGGCGTGATTGCCGTGCCAGGCCATACGCGCGGACATATCGCCTATCATGCGGCACAACAAGGCTGGCTGTTTTGCGGTGACACGCTGTTTGGCGGCGGCTGCGGCCGCATCTTCGAAGGCACGCCGGCGCAATTGGCGGATTCGCTGGACAGGCTGGCCATGCTGCCGGAGGCCACGCAAGTCTACTGCGCGCATGAATATACGCTATCCAACCTGCGTTTCGCGCGCGAGGTCGAACCGGGCAATCCGGCACTGGAAACCCGCATCGGCGCCGAGACGGCAAAACGCGCGGCCGGCTTGCCGACCCTGCCCTCCACCATCGGACTGGAGAAGGCCACTAATCCCTTCTTGCGATGCGGGCAAAGGGAACTTGTCGACAGCTTGCGCCGGGCGGGACGCCTGCAGCAGGAAGATTCCAGCCCGCTGGCGGTGTTTACCGCCTTGCGGGAATGGAAGAACGTTTACAAATGAAGGAAGGCCTGACCTGATCAGGCCGGTTGCAGGCAGACTTCGGCGATGGCTTCCTTGGCGGCGATCACGCCGGTCAGGAGATATTGCAGCAGGTCGCGCACAGGGCGGATTTCCCGTCCCAGCGGCAGGCGCTCGCTGCCGCGGAAGAACAGGCCGCGCTTGACGTCGCCATTCATGGCGAACGCCAGCCGGGTATCGATGCAGAATTGCCCGGCCTTGGCAATACCGTCGCGCAAACCGCATTGATGCAGGCAATCGAACGCCACCTGGCATTCCTGCTGCTTGGCCTTGGATTGCAGCTTGGCTTCCTTCTCCAGGTAGTTTGCCAGCCAAGGAGTGCGCACCGCGCGCGCCGGCAAGCCGGCCACGCTCATGAAAGTGACGATGTCTTCAGGCTCGGCTTCGACCAGGACTTTCTTGAAATTCGGATGGGCATCGCCCTCCTCGGTCACGGCGAACGGCGTGCCGAGCTGCACGGCGCTGGCGCCCAGTCCCAGCAGCTTGCGGATCTGTTCGTGGCGGTTGATGCCGCCAGCGGCAATCAGCGGAATCTTTTCCCGCTCGATGCCCAGTTCCTTGAACAGTTCGAAGGTTTCTTCCAGCACGCGCGCCATGGTGAAGCGCGTATCGCCAATGTCTTCCGCCTTGGGCGCGCCCAGGTGGCCGCCGGCGTAACGCGGATTTTCGATGACGATGGCATCCGGCAGGCGGTTCTTGCGCATCCATTTTTTCAGGATCAGGGAGATGCCGCGCGAATCGGACAGGATCGGAATCAGGGCGACATTCGGGTGATCCGCGGTCAGTTCCGGCAAGTCCAACGGCAGGCCGGCGCCAACCACGACCGCGTCGGCCCCGCTTTCGCAGGATTGGCGCACTTGGGGGGCGTACTCGGCAACGGCGCGCATGACATTGACGGCGATAAGGCCGTTGCCTTCAGCGACCTTCTTGGCAGAATGGATTTCGCGATCCAGCGCCACCAGGTTGGCGCGGTTGATTGCCTCCTTGTCGCGGCTTTTACCGGTTTCCGCCATCAGGTCCGGATGGTGACGGCGCAAATCCACGCTGGAAATGGTTCCGACCGCATTTTCACGCGCAACAGCCCCGGCCAGACGATGCGCCGAGACACCAACGCCCATGCCCCCTTGAACGATGGGCAAGAGCGTCTTGTTGCGGAATTTAAAATACGGTAAATCGGAGTTCAACATGGCAATCCTTTTTTCTAGGCATACTATTTTTGAAGATAACAAACAAGCCTAACAATTCACTTGATGTAAATCAATATAATCCAGCTGCAACTTGAGCAATTCCATACGCCATTTTGCCGGAGCCAAGTTAAGCTGCATATGCGCATTTTTCATATTGCGGGAACTTAAACGAAAAATCTTTATCTGTAGCAAGATTCTGCATATCTTGCGGGAAATTTTGCTTTAAAACCAAGATACCAATCGATATCGGAGAAGTTAGCGATTACTTGCAAAGTCATTCAATCAAGAAATGTAAAATTCCTTGACGCAAGAAAAGCCGCTTCCTTACACTGTGTCATTAACATGCCGCCGACTAATGCAGGGTCGGACCTTGACAAACTGCCCATGCATTCATCCTTCAAATCCGCCCTCTTCGTCGCCGCCCTCTTCGTCGCCCACACGCCGCTTGCCGCGCGCGCCGCCGACATCACCCTTTACCTGCACGGCAACGATTATCCGTCGCCATCGCTGACGATCGAAGAGATGGATGTATGGGAGCGCATCCGCAAGGGTTTCGCCATTCCTGACCTGGATAATCCCCTCGTCATTTCCCAGACCAACTGGTACAGCGCCCGCCCGGATTACATCCAACGCACCACCACGCGCGCCTCGCGCTACCTGTATCACGTGGTCGAGGAACTGGAAAAGCGCCAGATGCCGACCGAACTGGCGCTGCTGCCCTTCATCGAATCGGCTTTCAACCCGCAGGCCTACTCCTCCGCCAAGGCGGCAGGCATGTGGCAATTCATTCCCTCCACCGGGCGCGATTTCGACCTGAAGCAAAGCGCCTTCAAGGATGAGCGGCGCGACGTGCTGGCCTCTACCGAGGCGGCGCTGAGCTATCTGCAGAAACTGCATGGCATGTTCGGCGACTGGCAACTGGCCCTGGCCGCCTACAACTGGGGCGAAGGCTCGGTGCAGCGCGCCATCAACAAGAACCGCGCGGCCGGCCTGCCGACCGATTTCAACAGCCTGTCGCGCCTGATGCCGGCGGAAACGCAGAATTACGTGCCCAAGCTGCAGGCGGTGAAAAACATTATCGCCGCGCCGGAGCAATTCGGCATCAGCCTGCCGCGCGTGGACAACCAGCCTTACTTCGTCACCGTCGGCAAGACGCGCGACATCGACATCAAGCTGGCGGCGCAACTGGCCGAGCTGTCGCTGGAAGAATTCAAGGCCCTGAACCCGCAATTCAACCGCCCCGTCATCATCGGCAGCGCCGATACGCAGATCCTGCTGCCGAAGAACAATGCCGCCAAGTTCAAGGAAAACCTGGCGAACTGGGGCAAGACGCTGTCCTCATGGACCGCGCACAAGGTGACCGGTGCGCGCGAGCGCATCGATGCCATTGCCAAGCGTTTCGGCACCACGCCGCAGGTAATCCGCGAAGTCAACAACATTCCGCCGAAGATGGCGCTGAAGGCGGGCTCCACCATCCTGGTGCCGAAGACCGAGCTGACTTCGCAGAAGGATATCGGCGGCGAAGTTGCCGACACCGCCATCATGCAAGTGGTGCCGGATATCCCGGAAACGCGCCGCATCTATGTCAAGGTCAGCAAGCGCGACACGCTGGCGTCGCTCGCCAGCCGCCACAAGGTCAGCGTGGAGCAAATCCGCGACTGGAATGACTTGAACAGCGATAAGGTCGCCACCGGCAAGCGGCTGGAGCTGCATGTTCCCAATCGCATGGCCGCGCGCGGCGACGTTGAAACGCGCAAGCTGGCGCGTAACGACAATGCCGGCAAGCGCAAGGCGGTGCGTGGCGACCGGGTCCGGGCGGTGCAGACCGCCTCCAGCCGCAAGGCGGCGCCGGCAGCCAGGTCGCGTACAACCGCTGCCAAAAAGTCCTCGACCGCCACAGCGCGCAAGAGCAGCCGCTCGGTCAAGGTCGCTTCCCGCTGATCAAGCCACCGGCGCCGTCGCGTATTGCGCCGCCGCCAGCAGGCGCCGGGTATATTCCTGGCGCGGCTGGCCAAGCACTTCAGCGGCTGTCCCGCTTTCGACCACTTTGCCATCCTTCATTACCAGCACCCGGTGCGCCATGGCGCGGATCACCGCCAGGTCGTGGCTGATGAAGACATAGGCCATGCCATGCTTGCGCTGCAGTTCGGCCAGCAGTTGCAGCACCTGCTGCTGCACCGAGACATCCAGCGCGGAGGTCGGCTCGTCCAGCAGCAGCAATTCCGGTTTCAGCACCAGCGCGCGGGCGATGGCGATCCGTTGCCGCTGGCCGCCGGAAAACTCGTGCGGGTAGCGCGACATCATCGCCGCCTGCAGTCCGACTTCTTCCAGTGCCGCCGCCACCGCCGCGCGCAGCTCTTCCCTGCTCAGCTGCGGCTGGTGCAGCGCCAGTCCTTCGCCGACGATCTGCTCGACCGTGCGGCGCGGCGACAGCGAGGCGAACGGATCCTGGAACACCACCTGCATCTTCGCCCGCAAGGGGCGCAGCTGACTGCTGTGCATGTCGCTGACGGGCTGGCCGGCGAAACGGATGCTGCCATCCACCCTGGCCGGGGACAGGCGCAGCAGCGCCATGCCCAGGGTCGATTTGCCGGAGCCGGACTCGCCGACGATGCCCAGCGTTTCGTGCGGCCGCAGGTGCACATCGACGGCATCGACGGCGACAAAAGGCGTCTTGCGAAACCAGCCGCGCGGGATGTCGAACACGCAGCGCACGCCTTGCGCCTGCAGCAATTCGGCGCCGTCGGCAGACACTTCCTGCACTTCCCGTTGCGGCCGGCTGTTCAACAGCTTGCGCGTATAGGCTTCGCGCGGATTGGCGAACAGTTCGGCGGTGGGCGCCGTTTCCACCAGCCGGCCCTTTTCCATCACGCCGACGCGGTCGGCAAAATGGCGCACCAGGTTCAGGTCGTGCGAGATCATCAGCACCGCCATGTTTTCCTCGCGCTGCAGCTGGTTGAGCAATTCCAGGATCTGCACCTGGATCGTCACGTCCAGCGCGGTGGTCGGCTCGTCGGCGACCAGCAGCTTGGGCTTGCATGCCAGCGCCATGGCGATCATGGCGCGCTGGCGCTGCCCGCCGGAGAGCTGATGCGGGTACGACAGGGCGCGCCGCGCAGGTTCCGGGATGCCGGTCTTTTCCAGCAACGCCACCGCCTGCAGCGCCGCCTGTTTCGTACTTAGGCCCTCGTGCAGCATCAGCACTTCGGCAATCTGGTTACCGATGGTGAAAAGCGGATTCAGGGCCGTCATCGGTTCCTGGAAAATCATCGCCACATCCTTGCCGCGCACCGTGCGCATGGCCGATTCCGGCTTTTGCAGCAAGTCCTGCCCCTCGAACAGGATGCGCCCCTGGTAACGGGCATCCTGGTTCAGGCGCAGCACCGACAGCGCGGTGACGGTCTTGCCGGAACCGGACTCGCCCACCAGCGCCAGCTTTTCACCGGGAGCTACCGTCAGGCTGACATCGTCGACCACGACGGCATTGCCGAAGGCCACGGAAAGGTTCTGGATTTGCAGCAGGCTCATGCTTTCCTCCGCACGTCCAGGGCGTTGCGCAAGGCGTCGCCGATATTGGTCAGCAACAGCAAGGTCACGGTCAGCACCACAAAGGTCGACAAGGCGATCCACCAGGCATCCAGATTATTCTTGCCCTGCGCCAGCAATTCACCCAGGCTGGGTGTCGAAGGCGGCACGCCCAGGCCAAGAAAGTCCAGGCTGGTCAATGCCAGGATTGCCGCGCTCATGCGGAACGGCAGAAAGGTCACCACCGGCGTCAGGCTGTTGGGCAGCACGTGGCGCCAGATGATCTGGCCGTTCGACAGTCCCAGCGCGCGCGCCGCCTGCACGTATTCGAGGTTGCGGTTGCGCAGGAAGTCGGCACGAACGTAATCCGACAGGCCCATCCAGCCGAACAGCGAGAGCAAGATCAGCAACAGGCCGATGCTGGGCTGGAAGATAGACGAGAAAATGATCAGCAGGTACAGCTCCGGCATCGAGCCCCAGATTTCCATGAAGCGCTGAAACACCAGGTCGACCCTGCCGGCGAAATAACCCTGGATGGCGCCAGTGATCAGGCCGAGCGCCACGCCGGTGATGGTCAGCGCCAGGCCGAACAGGATCGAGATGCGGAAACCGTAAAGCAGGCGCGCGGAGACGTCGCGACCGCGGTCATCGGTGCCCAGCCAGTTGTCGCCGGAAGGCGGCGCCGGATTGGGCGCCTTGGCGAAATAGTTCAGGGTATCGAAGCTGTAGCGGTTGATCGGATAGATGGCCCAGTTGCCGGGCTTTTGCAACTGCTCCTGGATGAAGGGATCGAGGTAATCGGCCGGCGTGGCGAAATCGCCGCCGAAGTCTTTTTCCGAATAGTCGTGCACGATCGGGAACAGCAACTGGCCGTTGTAGCGCGCCAGCAGCGGCTTGTCGTTGGAGATTACTTCAGCCATCAGGCTGAGGGCGAACAGCACGCAAAAGATCACCAGGCTCCAGTAGCCGCGGCGGTTTTGCCGGAAACGCAGCCAGATGCGGCGGCCGGGCGAAATCGACGGCGCAGCCGTGGCCGCGACCGCCGTGAAGGCAACGCTTTCCGGCACGGCTGCGGCGGCCGGCTCCTTGGGGGCGGAAGGTACAGGCGTAAGGTTCATCTTGCCAGGCTCTCAAACTGGACGCGCGGGTCGGCCCACACATAGCACAGGTCGCCGATCAGCTTGACCACCAGGCCGATCAGGGTAAAGAGATACAGCGTACCCATCACCACCGGATAGTCGCGCCGGATCACGGATTCATACGACAACAGCCCCAGGCCATCGAGCGAAAACAGGGTCTCGATCAGCAGGCTGCCGGCGAAGAAGGCGCCGATGAAGGCGGCCGGAAAACCCGTCACCAGTGGAATCAGGGCATTGCGGAACACATGCTTGTAGAGCACGGTCTTTTCCGAAAGGCCCTTGGCGCGCGCGGTCAGCACGTATTGCTTGCGGATTTCTTCCAGAAATGTGTTCTTGGTCAGCATGGTCATCACGGCAAAGGAGCCCGCGACGGAAGCCGTTACCGGCAAGGTAATATGCCAGAGGTAATCCTTGATCTTGCCGAACCAGGACAGGGTTTCCCAATCGTCCGAAGTCAGGCCGCGCAGCGGGAACCATTGCACGAAACTGCCGCCGCCGAACAGCACCAGCAGGAACACGCCCAGCACGAAGCCGGGGATGGAATAGCCGACCAGCACCACCATGCTGGTGATGGCATCGAAACGGCTGCCCTCGCGCACCGCCTTGGCGATCCCCAGCGGCAGCGAAATGAAATAGGTCAGAAAAAAGGTCCACATGCCGAGACTGATCGACACCGGCAGCTTGGACTTGACCAGTTCCCACACATCCTTGTGGTGGTAGAAGCTTTGCCCCAGATCGAAGGTGGCGAAGCCTTTCAGCATTTGCCAGAAGCGCTCCAGCGGCGGCTTGTCGAAGCCGTACAGCGCCTTGATTTCCGCTACCCGCTCGGCATCGATGCCCTGCCGGCCGCGGTATTGCGAAGCGCCGCCGCCGGTCGCTTCGCCGCCGGCGGTGGCGCCGCGCCGCAATTCCGTCAGGGCTTGCTCGACCGGCCCGCCGGGAACGAACTGGATCACCGCGAAGGTGATGGCGATGACGCCGAACAGCGTCGGCAGCATCAGCAGCAGCCGCTTGGCAATGTAAGTCCAGATATTCATGCTTTCACCTCGGCTTCTCTTCCCACCAACTCGACACCACGTAGGGGTTGGCCTGGTAATACAGCGGCGCAACCGCCGGGATGCCGAAGCGGTTGCGGTAAGCCACCCGGTGGGTCGAGGAATACCAGTGCGTCACCACGATGTGCTTGTGCAGCAGCACGCGGTCGAGCGCGCGCGCCGACGCCACCAGGTCGGGCCAGGTAGTCGCCTTGACCAGGATCTCGACCAGGCGATCCACCGCCGGATCCTTCAGGCCCCAGGCATTGTTCGACCCGGGCTGGTCGGCGGCCTTCGAGCCAAACATGTCGAACATCTCGTTGCCGGGGCTGGTCACGTCGGGGAAGCGGATGCTGGTCATGTCGAAATCGAATTCCTCCATGCGCTTTTGCACCAACGCATAGTCGGCGGTGCGCTGATTGACCTGGATGCCCAGCTTTTGCAGGTTGCGCACGTACACGCTGATGACGCGCGACAGCGCCGACTGGTCGTCGAGGATTTCGAAGCTGAAGGGCTCGCCCCTGGCGTTGCGCAGGGCGCCGTCGCGATACTCCCAGCCGGCCTGCGCCAGCAGATCGCGCGCGGCCAGCAGGTTGGCGCGCAGGGACGATGGCGGATCGGTCGAGGGCGGCACGGGCGCCGGGCCGAACACCGCCGGGTCGAGCTTGTCGCGCAGCGGCTCCAGCAGGCGCAACTCCCCCTCGGACGGCAAGCCGGTAGCGGCCATGTCGCTGTTGTTGAAGAAGGAATAGATGCGCTTGTACTGGCCATAAAACAACTGCCGGTTCATCCATTCGTAGTCGAGCGCCAGGCCCAGCGCGCGGCGCACCCGCACATCCTGGAATTGCGGGCGGCGCAGGTTCATCACGAAACCCTGCATGCCCGCGCTGTTGGAATGGGTGAGTTCGCGCTTGATGATTTCGCCGCTGGCAAACTTCGGCCCCTTGTAGCTGCGTGCCCAGTTCTTGGCGCTGTATTCGACCACCACGTCGAATTCGCCGGCCTTGAAGGCTTCCAGGCGCGCCACGTCATCCTTGTAGAAACGGTAGAGGATGCGCTCGAAGTTGTACATGCCGCGGCGCGAGGGAACTTCGGCACCCCAGTAATCCGGATTGCGCCGGTAGGTGATGGAACGGCCGACGTCGTAGCGCTCGATCAGGTAGGGGCCGGTGGCGATTGGCGCTTCCAGCTGGATCTTGTCGAAGCTGGTGCCAGCCGCCCATTTGCGCGAAAACACCGGCACGCCGCCGACAATCAGCGGCAATTCATGGTTTTTCGTCTTGAAATCGAAACGCACCGTGCGCTCATCCAGCACCACGCACTGCTTCACGTCGGCGAAGATGGTCTTGAACTGCGGCGCTCCCTTGGACATCAGGGTGTCGAAGGAATGCTTGACGTCGGCCGCCAGCACCGGGTCGCCATTATTGAAGCGCGCCTTCGGGTTGAGGCGAAAGGTCATCGACATGCGGTCCGGCGCCAGCGCCATGTCGTCGGCCAGCAAGCCGTACATGGTCGCGACTTCGTCGGACGAGCCGACCGCCAGCGATTCGAACATCAGGTCGGAGACGCCGGCGGCGGACACCCCTTTGAGCGAAAACGGGTTGAACTTGTCGAAGCTGGTGCGGCGATCGGGGTTGGCCAGATGCAGCGTTCCGCGCTTGGGCGCATCCGGGTTGACGTAGCCGAAATGGGTGAAATCCGCCGGATACTTCGGCGTGGCGTACAGGGAAAAGGCATGGGCCGCCCATGCCGGGCTGCCCTGGCAGGCAAGCCAGGCCAGCAGCAATGTCAGGGTTTTCTTAAGCATTCGTCAGTTCGTCACGCCAGGGAAAAGCCGGTTCGGGAAGGGACAAGTCCGGATTATTGTAAACAAAGCTGCCATTTCCACCACCTGCCGGCAGCAAAAACATCGCATTCGTCACGCCCGGCGAAAAAAGTCAAAAAAAGGGCCATCCAGCAAAAATTTGCCGTCACCGCCCATAACTCTTACAATCTCGCTGAATTTGCATCACTATAACAGTACATTCGGAGTATCCCATGGCATTCTTGCAAGGCAAAAAAATCCTGATCACTGGCCTGTTGTCCAACCGCTCCATCGCCTATGGCATTGCCTCCGCCTGCAAGCGCGAAGGCGCCGAACTGGCCTTCACCTATGTCGGTGAGCGCTTCAAGGACCGCATCACAGAATTTGCAAAGGAATTCGGCAGCGAACTGGTGTTCGACTGCGACGTCGGCAGCGATGAACAGATCAATGCCCTGTTCGCCGACCTGGGCAAATCCTGGAGCAAGCTCGATGGCCTGGTGCACGCCATCGGCTTTGCGCCGCGCGAAGCGATCGCCGGGGACTTCCTCGACGGCCTGTCGCGCGAAGGCTTCAAGATCGCCCATGATATTTCTGCCTACAGCTTCCCGGCCATGGCCAAGGCAGCGCGCCCGATGCTGAGCGACAAGGCCGCCCTGTTGACCCTGAGCTATCTCGGCGCCATCCGCGCCATTCCCTACTACAACACCATGGGCCTGGCCAAGGCATCGCTGGAAGCCAGCGTGCGCTACATGGCGGAATCACTCGGCCCGACCGGCGTGCGCGTCAACGGCATTTCCGCCGGCCCGATCAAGACTCTGGCCGCCAGCGGCATCCAGGACTTCGGCAAGCTGCTGGGCTTCGTTGCGGCACACGCGCCGCTGCGCCGCAACGTCACCATCGAAGACGTCGGCAATACCGCCGCCTTCATGTTGTCGGACCTGGCAGCCGGCATCACCGGCGAAATCACCTATGTCGATTGCGGTTTCTCGCACGGCATGGGCCTGAACCAGTCTGATTACGCCTGATCCGGACGGACTGCAAAAGTAGCGGGACGAAGGGCGGCGCTGGCCGCCCTTGTCGCTTCCGGCGGCCTTTATGCCGCAAAAGAATCGAGCAGGGATTCGAATTACCCTGTAGAATAGCGATCTTGCGGTGCAGCATGCGCCGCGATAGGCAGTAATACGCAGCATCGCGAACCCTTCGCTTCACGTCAAAGCCCTCCCGCCTCCTGGTGTCGTTATTGCAGACACCGTCCCGGCGCAAAGCTTTCTGTGCCGAAATCTCCTCTCTACGAGTACGAGTTTTCAGTTGTTTCGTTGGTTGGCGTTGCATTATTTTTGCGCAGCACATCGCTGAAGATGCGCAGCGCTGATCTTTACGAAAGAAATCATGACATTTGAATCATTGGGATTGCACGCGTCCGTACTCAAGGCCCTGACCGACGCCGGCTATAACGAGCCGACCCCGGTGCAGCAGCAAGCCGTCCCGGCCGCCATTGACGGTCGTGACCTGCTGGTATCCTCGCAAACCGGTTCCGGCAAGACCGCGGCTTTCATGCTGCCCGCGCTGCACAGGTTCGCCCTGGAAGAAGCGGCCTCGGCCGGCGGCAAGACGCCGAACCAGGAACGCCAGGCGGCCCGCGCCCGCGGCGAACGTCCGCGCTTTGCGCCGGCCCAGCCGAAAATGCTGGTACTGACACCGACCCGCGAACTGGCGCTGCAAGTGACCACCGCCACTGAAAAATACGGCGCCTACATGCGCCGCGTGAAAGCAGTGTCCATCCTTGGTGGTATGCCCTATCCGAAACAGATGCAATTGCTGTCGCGCAATCCTGAAATCCTGGTGGCAACGCCAGGCCGTCTGATCGACCACATGGATTCCGGCAAGATCGATTTCTCGCAATTGCAGATCCTGGTGCTGGACGAAGCCGACCGCATGCTCGACATGGGTTTCATCGAAGACATCGAGAAGATCATTGCCGCCACCCCGGAATCGCGCCAGACCATGCTGTTCTCGGCGACCCTGGATGGCATGGTCGGTACGATGGCGCGCCGCATCACCCGCGAGCCGCAGGTGATCCAGATCGTCAGCGCCACCAAGCGCCATGAGAATATCCAGCAGCGCGTGCACTTCGTCGACGACCTGTCGCACAAGAACCGCATGCTCGACCACCTGTTGCGCGACACCTCGATCGACCAGGCAGTGATCTTCACCGCCACCAAGCGCGACGCCGACACCCTGGCCGACCGCCTGACCATCGCCGGCTTTTCCGCCGCGGCCTTGCATGGCGACATGCACCAGGGCGCCCGTAACCGCACCCTGAATTCGCTGCGTCGCGGCCAGGTGCAGGTGCTGGTGGCCACCGACGTGGCGGCGCGCGGCATCGACGTGCCGGGCATTACCCACGTGATCAACTACGACTTGCCGAAATTCCCGGAAGACTACGTGCACCGTATCGGCCGCACCGGCCGCGCCGGCCGCAACGGCCTTGCCGTGTCGCTGGTGAACCATGCCGAAAGCATGACCGTCAAGCGCATCGAACGCTTCACCAAGCAAATCATTCCGGTGGATGTGATCGAAGGCTTCGAGCCGAAGAAATCGGCTGCGCCGGCACGCTCCGCACGCAAGCCGGGCGGCTGGAAACCGGGTGCAGGCCGCGGCAACGGCGGTGGCAACGGCGGCAACTACGCCAAACCGGGCCAGCGCACTTTCAGCAAGCCGGACGCGCCGCGCAAGGAAGGCGGCTACAAGGGCTCCCGCGCACAGGGCGACGGCGGTCCGCGCCGTTCGTATGGCGACTGAAATCCGCTCTAAGTACTGATCGCTGCCAGCAGTAACGCTGCAGGCAACAAGCAAAACGGCCGCCGGTTCAAGTACCGGCGGCCGTTTTCATTTGTGCCTTGCCAGACTGCATCTGCTCTATTGCGCGCAGGTGCGAAAGCCGACGAACATGTCGCTGCGTTCCGGCAGATAGAAATTGCGGAATTTCGCCGAGCGCATGCGCAGCGGCGTCGCGAAGGAAGCGCCACGCAATACCTGATGCGTGCCGAACCAGGGCGCAGAGTATTCACGATAGGCGTCTGCGGCAAAACCGGGATAGGGCTCAAACGGCGAGCCGGTCCATTCCCACAGTTCACCCCAGCGCAGCGATGGATGCCCGGACAGGGCGGCAAACTCCCACTCTGCTTCAGTGGGCAGGCGCCGCCTGCTCCAGGCGCAATATGCCTGTGCCTCATGCAGGCTGACATGGCGCACCGGCTCTTGCGGGAGCAACACCGCCAGGCGGCCGAAACGCCACGCCTGCCACTGTCCGCCTTCGCGCTGCCAGCCTGGCGGCGCTGCGCGCCCTTGTTCCTGTTGCCGCAACCATTCGTGCCCGGCCGGGGTCCACAGGCGGGCATCGCCGTAACCGCCGTCATCGACAAATTCCGCATACTGCGCATTCGACACCAGCGCCGCGTCGATGGAAAACGCCGGCACCTCGCAGGCATGCGCCCATTTTTCATTATCGAAAACGAATCCGTCCTGCGGCGTGCTGCCGCGCATGAGCATGCCGCCCTCGAAATGCATCTCCTCTTTCAGGGTTGTCGGCGGCAGGGACGAAGGCTGGGACGATGGCGATGGTGATGGCGGCAGTTGCGGCATCTCCAGGTCCAGCGTTTGCAAGGTATAGGCGAAGGCCTCGCCATGCATGTCTTCGTGCGCCAGCGCCAATCGGAAAGGATACAGCGCAGCATCCAGATGAGGCGCATGTGCGAGCTTGTCCAGCACGCGCTCGTGCACCTCGCGGAAATAGGCTTTCAGCACGCCTGTCGCAGGCAAGTCGAGCGCCCAGCGGACGGCATGCGCTACCGTGTTGGAATCGAACCAGTGGTCGGCGCCGTCCAGCAAGGATGCTACCCGCGCCGCGCCAGGATGGCTCGATGGCGCCTCGCGCAGGATGTACCATTCGGCAAACCAGGCGACATGGCCAAGTTCCCATAGCGGAGGATTGACGATGGGTAAGCGCGGCACCCGGGCGGGCACGTCCAGCCCGGCATCCTGGAAACAATCGAACAAGGCCAGCGTATAATCGCGCGCATCCCGCAAGGCATACGCCAATTCGGCCGGTGAGGCGTGACGGAAGGAGACGTCCATGGATGGCGGGATAAATTCCATTTCAGGAAAATCGACCGGAATGAAACCGCATATTGTCATGATCAGCCCGGCGCTGGCAAATGCCAACAACGGCAACTGGCAAACCGCCAGCCGCTGGGCGCACATCCTGCGCCAGCGCCATGCCGTCACCATCCTGGCGAGCGGCGATTTGCGGCCGCAGGATTTACCCGCGCCCCCGGATCTCGTCATTGCCCTGCATGCGCGCCGTTCCGCTACGGCGCTGCAAGCGCTGGCGGAAAGATTTCCGCAAGTGCCGACGATCCTGGTCCTGACCGGCACCGACCTGTACCGCGACATCCGCATCGATGCCGCTGCCCGGCAGACGCTGCAGCGCGCTGACCAGGTGGTGGTATTGCAGCAGGCCGGCCTGGAGGAACTGACGCCGGAAATCCGTGCCAGGACAAGTGTCATCCATCAGTCGGCGCCGCTGCTGAAGCCGCTTGATGCCGGCTGCAAAAGCCGCATGCCGCATTTCGAAGTCTGCATGATCGGCCATTTGCGCGAGGAAAAAGATCCGGCTGCCTTCATGCAGGCAGCCACCCTGCTCGCCACGCCGCGCATCCGCCTGACCCATATCGGCGGCGCACTCGATGCCGAACTTGCCGCGATGGCCGAGGCGACTGCGGCCCGCCATGCCAGTTACCGCTGGCTGGGCGCGCTGCCGCATGAAGAGGCGCGCCGCCGCCTGCAACGCTGCCACCTGATGGTGATTGCGTCGAAGATGGAAGGCGGCGCCAACGTCATCATCGAAGCGCTGGCTTCCGGCGTGCCGGTGCTGGCTTCGGATATCTCCGGCAACCGCGGCATGCTCGGCGACGACTATGTCGGCTACTTCCCGCTCGGCGACAGTGCAGCGCTGGCACGGGCTATCGAGCGCGCCGCCGGCGATGCCGCCTATTATGCGCAGCTGCAGCGTCAATGCCAGGCGCGCGCGCCGCTGTTTGCGCCGGAGCGCGAGCAGGCAGCCTTGCTGGACTTGGTGGATAATATGCTCAACAGCAAAGCCACACACAGGAAACCCTCCCCATGAATGCACCCATCGATGCCGGCATCCGGCTGACTTCCTTTTCTCACGGCGGCGGCTGCGGCTGCAAGATCGCGCCCGGCGTGCTCGCCGAAATCCTGAAAAAGTCGAGCGGCTTTCCGGTGCCGAAACAATTGCTGGTGGGAATAGAAACCGCGGACGATGCCGCCGTCTACCAACTCAACGACGAACAGGCGCTGATCGCTACCACCGATTTCTTCATGCCGATCGTCGACGATCCCTTCGACTTCGGCCGCATCGCCGCCACCAATGCGATTTCCGACGTGTATGCCATGGGCGGCACGCCGATCATGGCGCTGGCGCTGGTAGCCATGCCGGTCAATCAGTTGCCCATCGAAATCATCGGCAAGATCATCCAGGGCGGCGAAGCGGCTTGCGCCGAGGCCGGCATTCCCATCGCCGGCGGGCATACCATCGACTCGGTCGAACCGATCTACGGCCTGGTGGTGATGGGCCTGGTGCACCCCTCCCGCATCAAGCGCAATGCCGATGCCCGTGCCGGCGACAAGCTTGTGCTCGGCAAGCCCCTCGGCGTCGGCATTCTCTCGGCCGCGCTGAAAAAGAATGCGCTGGATGCCGACGGTTATGCCGCCATGATCGCCAACACCACCAAACTCAATAAGCCAGGCAAGTCCTTGTCGGAACTTGCCGGCGTGCATGCACTGACCGATGTGACCGGCTTTGGTCTGCTCGGCCACACGCTCGAACTGGCGCGCGGCGCCAGGCTCACCGCACAGCTGGAAATGGCGCGGGTTCCGCTCCTGCCGCGCGTGTCGCAACTGGCGGAAAGCGGCTTTATCACCGGTGCCTCAGGCCGCAACTGGGCCGGCTATGGTCATGAAGTCTCCCTGGCAGCCGGCATCAGTCCAGTTCAGCAAGCCTTGCTGACCGATCCGCAAACTTCCGGCGGCTTGCTGGTATCGTGTGCCGCCGATGCCGTGGAGCAGGTACTCGACATCTTCCGGCGCGAAGGCTTTACCGATGCCGCCGTAATTGGCGAGATGGCTGCGGGGCCGGCCCGCGTCGAAGTAAAGTAAACATCCAGGCTCGGCGCCCCTCCCTGGCTTTGGCCAGGCTTTGGCGATTGACCAGGAAGAATTTTTCCTGCGCATGATTTCAATGCGGGGCAAGTCACTTTAGCGTCCTGATTTTTCCCGCCGAGCCCCTCCTCCCGCTTATCCTCCAAAACATGTCACGCGCAGCCCGCTGTGCCGGAACGGGATTGGAGGTGAAGCTTTGCCAGACCAAAACAATTCAAGTGCTACCGAGCCTCCTCGCAAGCCCGGATGGCGCCGTGCCATGCGTTTATGCGGCATTGGTGCAAGCGTACTCGGCATGGCCGCCTTGCTTGCCCTGCTTTCGGGTTTTGCCTATCTCTCCTGGCTGCTGCCTGGCCTGCCCGAACTCGATGCCATAGAAAAAAATCGCAATGCCCGCCCCAGCACGGTATTGGCAGCTAATGGCACGCTGCTGACCGAATTCCGGCAAACGCATCAACAGCAAGTGACGCTGCAGCAGGTCTCGCCTTCCGTGGTGCAGGCCCTGGTCGCCACCGAGGACCAGCGCTTCTACGAGCACAAAGGCGTCGACCCGCGCCGTACCGCGCTGGCCTTGTTATACACCCTCGCCGGCCGCGACCAGGGCGGCTCGACCATTACCCAGCAACTGGCGCGCAACCTCTTCCCGGAGCAAATCGGCCGCGAACGCAGCGTGCATCGCAAGGTCCGCGAAATGCTGACCGCGCTGAAAATCGAGCGCAGCTACGGCAAGCACGAGATCCTGGAAATTTACCTGAATACCGTACCCTTTCTCTACAACGTGTACGGCATCGAAATGGCGGCCCGCACCTATTTCGACAAGCCTGCGGCAGAATTGAGCGTGGCGGAAAGCGCCACCCTGGTCGGCATGCTCAAGGGCACCAAGTACTACAACCCGGTGAAAAATCCCGAACGGGCATTGAAACGACGTAATGTCGTGCTTGGCCAGATGCGGCGGCAAGGCTGGCTGACGCAGCAGGAATTCCAGATTTACAGCGCGCAACCGCTGGGCGCGGGATTGCACCGCGCGCCTGTGATCGTCGGGCCAGCGCCGCATTTCACCGCGCATGTGCGCAAATGGCTGAGCGACTGGGCAGCGCGCAACGGCCGCGACCTGTATGCCGACGGCCTGGTGGTGCACACCACGCTCGACTTGCCGCTGCAGGCGGTCGCCGAACGGGCGGTCGAGCGGCAAGCCCAGGCGCTGCAACGCATCGCCGATGTCGAATGGGGCTCACGGCACTTGCGCACCGCGCTGCACACCGATTTTTATGCGCAGCTGCACGGCCAGGTGACGCCGTTCAGCCACCTGTGGAAATCGCGCCCGGAACTGGTCGAGGCCTTTATCCGCGAAAGCGCCGACTACAAGAAGTACGCCGCCGGCGGCGCGGGACCGGGGATGGCGTTCAAGCAGCTGAAAACCGACCGGAAATTCATGCAAGAACTGCTGGCGCACAAATCACGCCTGGAAGCCGGTTTTCTGGCGATGGATCCCGGCAGTGGTGAAGTCAAGGCCTGGGTCGGCAGCCGGGATTTTGATATCGACCAGTTCGACCACGTGGCGCAAGCCGTGCGCCAGCCAGGCTCTACCTTCAAGCCTTTCGTTTATGGCGCAGCGCTGGAGCAAGGCATCGATCCTGCCCATACCTTCCCCGGCGGCCTGGTCGAAATCACGCTGGCCGACGGTCGCCTGTGGCGGCCTTCCGACATGGATATCGCCGATCGTCCGATGAGCCTGCGCGAAGGCCTGGTGTATTCGAAAAACACCATCACGGCCCAAGTGATGCAGGAGGTCGGCGTCGCCCCGGTGGTGGAACTAGCGCAGGCGATGGGAGTGCGGCAAAGCCGGCTCGACCCGGTCATCTCGATCGGCCTGGGCACCAGCCCGGTGACTCTGCTGGAAATGGTGTCCTCCTACGCAACCATCGCCAGGGCTGGCGAATACCGCGCACCGCTGGCGGTGAAACGCATCCTCGACCGCGGCGGCCGGATCGTGGCCGAATTCGGCGAACAATCCGGCGAACGCGTTCTTTCAGAGGAAACCTCGACCGAATTGATCGACATGCTGCGCGGCGCGGTCGACCAGGGCACCGGGCGGATGCTCAGGCAGCGCTTCGGCATCGCCGCCGATGTCGCCGGCAAAACCGGCACCACGCAAAACAATACCGATGGCTGGTTCATCCTGATGCACCCCGGCCTGGTGGCCGGCGCCTGGATCGGCTTCAACGATCAGCGCATCACCATGCGCAGCAGCTACTGGGGCCAGGGTGGCCACAATGCGATCCTGGTAGTGGGTGATTTTTTCCGTGATGCCTTGCGGCAGAAACGCATCGATATCGCCGAACAATTCCCGCGCCCCGAGCGAGAGATCGTGATGGCCGACAGCAATCCCGTCGACGAAGCGCCGTCGGTTGAACAGGCAAAGGAAAACGAGGAAGCTGCCAGCGCGGATGCTGACGATAGTGCTGATACGCAGAGCGGCGAGGCGCCACGGCGGACTGAAGAAACGATGCAGCCGCAAGCCGCCGGCATGGCGCAGGAACACGGCATCATCGTGCGCCGCAAGGCGGGGCGCATCCTGATCGGCGATGCGCCCGGCATGCAAAGCATGGAAAATGAAAAATAGCCCGCCCGGATGCCTGACCGTCCTAATCGTCCTTGGCGCCGGAGATGCCCAGCTCCTGAATCTTGCGGGTAATCGTATTGCGGCCGATGCCAAGGCGCACCGCGGCATCATTCTTGCGCCCATGGGTATGCTTCAAGGCCACCTTGATGAGCGTCGATTCGAACTGCCGCCCCAGCGCATCCATCACTTCCGGCTGTCCTGTCGACAGCATTTGCGCCGCCTCCGATTCCAGCAGCGACAACCAGTTTTCCTTGTCGGCACCATTGCCGCTCAAATGCTCGGCAACGCCGGCGGGCGGCGCAAGGAGCGCGCCATGTGCGTGCACGCCCCCGACCGGTGCATCAAGCGGCGGCAATGCACCAACTTGCGGCGCCAGCGCTGCCCCGACTATCGTGACGGACATTGTCGGCGCCCCCGGCTCGATACCCTGTTCTTCGATCAGGTCCTGCGGCAAATCCTTGATTTCCACCGTCTGCCCCGGCGCCATGACGGTGATCCAGTTGCACAGGTTTTCCAGCTGGCGCACATTGCCCGGCAAATCTCGCGTGGCCAGAAACTGCATGGCGCTCTCCGACATGCGCTTGGCTTCGACGCCGAGCTGTTTGGCGCTCTGACCGAGGAAATGGCGCGTCAGTAGCGGGATGTCTTCGCGCCGTTCGCGCAGGCTGGGCAGACGCAGGCGGATGACGTTCAGGCGATGAAACAAGTCCTCGCGAAACAGGCCTTCCTTGACGCGCTGCTCCAGATTCTGGTGGGTGGCGGCGATCACGCGCACATTGGCCTTCAGCGGCTGGTGGCCGCCGACGCGGTAGAAATGGCCGTCCGACAGCACCCGCAAGAGGCGCGTCTGCAAATCGAAAGGCATGTCGCCAATTTCGTCGAGAAACAGCGTGCCGCCTTCGGCCTGCTCGAAGCGGCCCCGCCGCGATACCTGGGCGCCGGTAAAGGCGCCGCGCTCGTGGCCGAACAGTTCGGACTCCAGCAGGTCCTTCGGGATCGCCGCGGTATTGAGCGCGATGAAAGGTTGCGCGGCGCGCGGGCTGTGTTTGTGCAGCGCACGGGCGACCAGCTCCTTGCCGGAGCCGGATTCGCCGGTGATCAGCACGGTCACGTTGGATTGCGACAGGCGGCCGATAGCGCGGAACACGTCCTGCATGGCCGGCGCCTGGCCGAGAATTTCCGGGGTGTCGGCAGTAACCTGCTCGACGCTGGCTTCGCGCAGGCTTTCCTCCAGCGCGCGGCGGATCAGCTCGACCGCCTTGTCGAGATCGAAGGGTTTGGCCAGATATTCGAAGGCGCCGCCCTGGAATGCCGCCACCGCCGAGTCGAGGTCGGAAAAAGCGGTGATGATGATGACCGGCAGACCGGGATGGCTGGCCTTGACCGTCTGCAGCAGTTCCAGTCCGGTTTCGCCCGGCATGCGGATATCCGACACCAGCACCTGCGGCGTGCCGGTCTTGAGCGCATCCATGGCTTCGCGCGCATTGGCAAAGCTGCGCGTCGCCAGATTTTCGCGGGCAAGCGCCTTTTCCAGCACCCAGCGAATCGATTCGTCGTCGTCAACAATCCAGATTGGTTTCATAAGCTCTTTCTCTTGTGCGGGCTGCGCGCTCGTGCTGCCCGTCCTTGTCAGGGCAGCGGTATCAAAATCCTGAAATCGGTGCATCCCGGCCGGCTGGCGCATTCGATCACGCCCATGTGCTGCTGCACGAAAGTCTGCGCAAGGGTCAGCCCCAAGCCGCTGCCGCCCTCCCTTCCCGACACCAGCGGATAGAAGATGCGGTCGCGAATTTCCGGCGGAATGCCCGGCCCGTTGTCGATGATATGCAAATCTAATGCCAGTCGATAACGGACCTTGGCCAGCGTCACCTGGCGCGCGATGCGGGTCTGGAAAATCAGCTGCGCATCGCCGGCTACGATGCGCGGCAACAGCGCTTGCGCAGCGTTATGCGCAATATTCAGCACGGCCTGGATCAGCTGCTCCTTGTCCCCCCTGAATTCCGGTATCGACAGGTCGTAATCGCGCCTGATCGCCAGGCCGGTCGGGAACTCTGCCATGATCAGGCTGCGCACCCGCTCGAACACTTCATGGATGTTGACGTCGCCGACGATATGCGGCCGTCGGTGCGGCGCCAGCAGGCGGTCCACCAGGGTTTGCAGGCGATCGGCTTCCTTGATGATGACTTGCGTGTACTCGCGCAGCTCCTTCAGGTGGCGCTCCGGCAGCTCCAGTTCCAGCAGCTGCGCGGCGCCGCGGATGCCGCCCAGGGGATTCTTGATCTCGTGCGCGAGGTTGCGGATCAATTCCTTGTTGGCTTGGCTCTGGTCGAGCAGGCGCTCCTCGCGGTCGAGCTTCAGCTGCTGGACGTTTTCGCGCAATTCGATCAGGATCGCCATGCCGGGACGCTCGAGCGCGCTGACGATGCAATGCACGTGCAAGGGTTCGCGCCCGGCCCGCTCCAGCATCAGGTCCTGGCGCCAGTCGGCGAACTTGTTTTCGGCCGCCTGCTGGAACACCGTATTCAATTGTTCGGTATTCTGGAACAGCTCGCTGAAGCGGTGCTGTGACATTGCCTTGAATGAATTTTCGAGCAAATGTTCGGCGGCCGGATTGGCATAGACGATCTGGCTGTTGTCATCGAGAATGATGACAGCCGATGCCAGCAAATCCAGACCTTCCAATCCAGGCAGCGAAGTCAGTTTCGTGTTCAAGGCCGGTCCAGCGTTAGAGATTTATAAAAATTAAAAAAGGCCGCATGAAGCGGCCCCTTCCTTCAAGCAATTGCCATACCTACTTCAGGTTGGCGATTTCGCGCTTGAGCGCCTCGACATTCTTTTCGGTGCGTTCGACTTCCTGCTTCATCGCCGCCACGCGCTCCTGGTACTTGGCGTAGTTGCGTTCGCCGCCCTGGCGCTCGGGTTCGCCATTGTTGTATTCCTTTTTCAGGGCGCTCAGCTTTTGTTCTTCGTTTTTCAATTCATCCGACAGGATCTGGCGGCGGTCATTGTCGCGCGCCTTTTGCGCGCTGTCGTCCACTTTCGGGAAACCAGCGGGCGTCGCCACCGGCTTGGGGGTCGAGCCGGAAGCCGAAGCGGCCCGCGGCCTGGGCGCCTCGATGGTGGTAATGCCCGGCAGTTCGACACGCTTGCAGCCCTTGGTGCCGCCGGTATTCTTGTATTCCTTGTTGCCGCGTTCATCCACGCACAGGTATACCTCGGATTGGGCATGCGCGCCCACAGCGCAGACGCTGGCCAGCAAAACGGCAAGGGATATTGCAAATTTCATAAAATTACTTAAAGGAAAGTAACATTTTGGACTGTCAGTTTAGGATAAGAATCAATTGATTACAATTGCCGCTTAACACTTTTCCTCATATTACAACGTTCCGCTTACCTCCCTAAAAAACAAAAGGGCGGGATAACCCGCCCTTTTGCTGCATTTGCAATCGCCGGATTACAGCGAGTAGTACATGTCGAACTCGATCGGATGGGTCGTCATGCGGAAACGCTGGACTTCCTGCATCTTCAGCTCGAGGTAGGCATCGATCATGGTATCGCTGAACACGCCGCCGCGGGTCAGGAACTCGCGGTCCTTATCGAGGGCTTCCAGCGCCTGGTCGAGCGAGGAGCACACGGTGGGGATCAGCTTGTCTTCTTCCGGCGGCAGGTGGTACAGGTCCTTCGAGGCTGCCTCGCCCGGGTGGATCTTGTTCTGCACGCCATCCAGGCCGGCCATCAGCAGCGCGGCAAAGCCGAGGTACGGATTCATCAGCGGATCCGGGAAGCGGGTCTCGATGCGGCGGCCCTTCGGGTTGGCTACGTGCGGGATGCGGATCGAGGCGGAACGGTTCTTGGCCGAGTAAGCCAGCTTGACCGGCGCTTCGAAGCCCGGCACCAGGCGCTTGTACGAGTTGGTGCCCGGGTTGGTGATGGCGTTCAGCGCGCGGGCATGCTTGATGATGCCGCCGATGTAGAACAGCGCGAATTCGGACAGGCCGGCATAGCCGTCGCCAGCGAACAGGTTCTTGCCATCTTTCCAGACGGACTGGTGCACGTGCATGCCCGAACCATTGTCGCCCACCAGCGGCTTCGGCATGAAGGTCGCGGTCTTGCCATAGGTGTGAGCAACGTTCCAGATCACGTACTTCTGGGTCTGGGTCCAGTCGGCGCGTTCCACCAGGGTGGAGAAGCGGGTGCCGAGTTCGTTCTGGCCGGCGCCGGCCACTTCGTGGTGATGCACTTCAACCGGGATTCCCAGGGATTCGAGGATCATCGACATTTCCGAACGCATGTCCTGGAAGCTGTCGACCGGCGGCACCGGGAAATAGCCGCCCTTGACGGTCGGACGGTGGCCGGTGTTGCCGCCTTCGATTTTCTCGCCGGTGGACCAGGAAGCTTCTTCGGAATCGATCTTGACGAAGCAGCCCGACATATCGGCTTTCCAGCGCACGCCGTCGAAGATGAAGAATTCGGGTTCCGGGCCGAAGTAGGCGGTGTCGCCCAGGCCGGTCGATTTCAGGTAGGCTTCGGCGCGGCGCGCGATCGAGCGCGGATCGCGGTCGTAACCCTTGCCGTCGGACGGTTCGATCACATCACACTGCAGGAACAGCGTGGTCTCTTCCATGAACGGATCGATGTTGGCCGTGTTCGGGTCCGGAATCAGCACCATGTCGGAGGCTTCGATACCCTTCCAGCCGGCGATCGACGAGCCGTCGAAGGCATGACCGGATTCGAACTTATCCATGTCGAAGTGGGAAACCGGCACGGTCACGTGCTGTTCCTTGCCCCGGGTGTCAGTAAAACGGAAATCAACGAACTTGACTTCGTTGTCTTTTACCAACTTCAAGACCTCTGCGGCCGTTCTTGCCATGCGAATCTCCTAAATGTAAGCGGAAACAATACGAAAATTTCGATTTGATTGGACCGGCCGTGAGCGAATAAAAACGCGTCAACGAACTTGAGTAAAATCAAAAATTCAACCCGGAATGATAGCAGGTTCCATGCCACCCTCAGAATAAAACCTCCAATTGAAAGTTGCGTGTAACTGCGCTAATTCTGGGCATATTTAAGGCACTGGACATGAGGCATCACGCATTCATTTCGCACCGATATGATGCGCATCAAAATTAATGCACCATTTCAGTGAATATGCGATCTAACCACAAGTGGTTGCACTATTTTGGGGCCCGCATCCTGGCCTTTGTTCTCATCTTCTCCGCCTTGCGAGAATGTCATGGCTATAATCCCTCTTATGTATTTTTCGGATGGAATATGCCATGCCTAACAAAGATGAAATCATTGAGAAAGCCCGGCAGCGCGGGCAGGAAGGCCATTTGCCTTACGCCGGCGCGGTAACACCGCAGGAAGCCTTTGCACTTTTACAATCCGACCCACGTGCAAGACTGGTGGATGTGCGCACCGCCGCAGAACGCGACTGGGTCGGCCGGGTGGCTTTGCCTGAAACCCAGCACCAGTTTGTGCAATGGAATCTTTACCCGGGCGGCGTCCACAATCCTGACTTCGTCAGTCAGCTGGCGCAAGCCGCTGACAAGGAAGACACGCTGCTGTTTCTGTGCCGCTCCGGCGTACGCTCGCGCCACGCCGCCAAGCTCGCCACCGAGCAGGGCTACAAGCATTGCTATGACATCCTGGAAGGATTTGAAGGCGACAAAGATGCCGCCGGCCACCGCAAGACCGTTTCCGGCTGGTGTAAGCACGGCCTGCCCTGGATCGGCGCCTGAGCAGACGCGAGAGTTTACTGGACCTGCATCAGCCAGAGGATGCGCTTGCGCACGAAGTTGATGTGGCTGCGCAAGCCATACAACTCTTCGGCAAAGGAGAGCGGGATCGAAACATGGTTGGCATTTTCCTCGATTTCGTTCAGGCGCTGCAATTGCTCCTTGCAGACAACCGCGCGCCGCTCCGCAGGCACGTCCTCGATTGCCTGCTCCACCGCGCGCAGCTTGCCATACCATCGGTAGATGCGCGATCGCACCTTCCACACATACAGCGGCGGCACGATGCGCGATAGCGGCACTGCCAGCGCGCCCAGCGCAATGATCACCACCCACATGCGACTGAAGAAATTGGCCAGCCAGAACGGCAGGTAACGCTCCAGGAAAGATGGGCCATTGCGGTAATAACGCTCGGCATCGCGCGCCACCGGAATCTCGGTGTAGCTGGCGGTCGGAAATGCCTTTTGCCCATTGAACCAGCCGGCGCCGCCGTGGATGCGCGCAGCCGCCTGCACGAACAGATCGACCAGCGCCGGATGCAGATCCTCGCGCGCCACCAGTGTCGCGGTCGGCGCGATCAGGTGATAATCGCGCGCCGGCAGGTTCTTGCCAAGGTCGGCGATCCCCCGTGGCAGCACGACATGCGACAGAAAGGGAAAGCGCCGGGTATACGCTTCCGCCTGCGGGAAATCCACCAGCTGGATGCCCGGTGTTTGCAGCAGCATCTGGATCAGCGGCGCATCGGGCGCGGAACTGAATACCACGCCATCGATGCGCCCGGCCAGCAATTCGACAGTAGCCGGCGTATTTTCCAGCTCTCCCAGGCGCAGTTCCGCCGGCTCGATGCCATTCACCTCCAGCAGGCTCTTGAACAGCTGGGGCACGCCCGTGCCGGCCGGGCCGACATTGATTCTCAAGCCTTTCAACTGGCTCAGTTCGCTGATTTTTTTATGCCCGCGCAAGAAAATCCAGACCGGCTCGGTAAACAGGCTGCCCAGCGATACCAGCCCCTGTCGTTCGGCCTGTGCATGCTCGGTCGAGCCGCTCTGGACAAAGGCGATATCCACGCCCGAATCCGCATCCTGCAGGCGCCTGAGGTTTTCCAGCGAACCGGGCGAAGCGCGCAAGTCGACGGTGATCCCCTGCCCTGCCAGCGCAAGCGCATATTTTTTGCCGAATTCTTCGTAGGCGCTGTTTTCCTGCCCGGTCGACATGACAACCCGTTTCGGCGGAGATGGGTCAATCAGCCAATAGGCAAGGATGCACAGAGCAGCCACCAGCAGGGTCGCCGGCCCGGCAGTCACGATCAGATCGCGCAGGGAAAAACGGGTGAATTTAAAAATTTTCGGCATGGCAAGAGGCAATAAAGAATGCCCACACCATGCCAAGAAATCCCTGCACATGCAAACAAAAAAAGCGGCCGGTGGCCGCTTTGTTCTCTGGTGCTTGTACCCTTCAGGTATTCAGTGCGCTCTGGCTGCCAATGCGCCATGCCTGGCAATCAGCATCGGCCCCGTATGCGGCCGATGCTTTTCATCCTCGTGAAGAAATTTGGCAGCAATATCGAACCATTCTTCATTCGGCAGCAAACCCATCGCCATCGGAAACAGCTCCTCTTCTTCCTTGGCAAGGCGTTCGCGCAAATGATGACAATACTGCTCCATGCCGGAACAGATCGTTTTCACGCCAGTCACTCCCTGGTCAAAGGCATTGCGCCACTGCTCATGCAGAGAACGCAAGATACCCATGCTGCGCGAGCTTAAGGATTCAAGTTCGGCCAGGATAGGATCGGCCTTGCGGGTCGACTTGCGAATTGCCGGTATCACGTAAGTCTCGACTTTTCGCCTGTGGCAGTATTCCTCGAATTTTTCCAGCGTGGACAAGGCACTTTCCACGCATGCCTGATTAATGCTGTGCAGATCCTGCAAGATACTCTGAATTTGGGCATGTAATCTGGATAGCATGCTGCGGGCATTTTTTTGCTCGACTGATAACGCTACCAGGGAATAAGTGGCGGTCAACATATCAAATTCGCTCCTTTTCCGCGCTTCAACATTGTTTGCAATCAAATTTGATTGCCTTGTCTCTTAGTCTTTTGTTAAACGTCGCTTTTTTGCGACTTTGTTTTGCAGCTTGGGAGATTATAGAAATAATTCCATTATCTCAATTTGAGTCTAATCAATATAAAAAATCCCAACTTATAGTCAATATTGCAACATTTCACTTATGCTACATCTTCTCCAGATTGAAAATACAAGACCTTCCATTGCCGCATTAATAACATGCGCCCGTGTTAGGCAGGATGAACCGAATTCGGTTCCTCCAATGATCTGGGCTTAAATCAAAACAAAAAATAGGGATTTATTCGAGCTTGACGGCATGCTCACGCGTAGCATGGAAAGTCAGTTGAGGCCAACGTTCCTGGGTATGACGCAAATTGACGCCGGATGTCGCCAGATAGGCCATGTTGTCGGCGGCGTCAAAAGCCACATTATTGCCTGCAATGGATTTCTCAAAGTCCGCCAGCGCCTTCTTGTCATCGCTGGTGATCCAGCGCGCACTGCTGATGCTGGTACCTTCAAATACCGCATCGACGCCGTATTCATTCATCAGGCGGCTGGCGACCACTTCGAATTGCAGCACGCCGACCGCTCCCAGGATGAGATCGCCGCCATGCACCGGCTTGAAGACCTGCACCGCGCCCTCTTCGCCCAACTGCTGCAAGCCCTTGTGCAATTGCTTGATTTTCAGGGGATTGCGGATCCGCACGGAACGGAAAAAGTCCGGGGCAAAATACGGAATGCCGGTGAACTGCAGCATTTCTCCTTCGGAAAAGCTGTCGCCGATCTGCATGTTGCCGTGGTTGGGCAAGCCGATGATATCGCCAGCGTACGCTTCCTCGACCTGTTCGCGGCTCGATGCCATGAAGGTAACCACGTTGGAGACCTTGATGTCGCGGTTGATGCGCAGGTGCTTTAACTTCATGCCGCGTTCGAAGCGGCCCGAGCACACCCGCAGGAAAGCGATGCGGTCGCGGTGGGCCGGGTCCATGTTGGCCTGAATCTTAAAGACGAAGCCGGAAAACGGCATTTCCTGCGGCTCGACGGTGCGCACGGTGGCGTCGCGCGGCCGCGGCGCCGGCGCCCATTCGAGCAGGGCATCGAGGATTTCGCGCACGCCGAAATTATTGATGGCCGAACCGAAGAACACCGGCGTCTGCTTGCCGGCGAGGTAGGCGTCGAGGTCGAAGGGATGCGAGGCGCCATGCACCAGCTCCACTTCCATCTTCAATTGCTCGATCTCCAGCGGGAACATTTCCGCCAGGCGCGGATTGTCGATGCCCTTGATGACTTCAAAAGTCTGGTCGGCGCGCTCGCTGCCCGGCGCGAACAGCAGGATTTCATCGCGCAACAGGTGGTAGACGCCACGGAAAGTCTTGCCCATGCCGATCGGCCAGGTCACCGGCGCGCACTGGATCTCCAGCACCGATTCGACCTCATCGAGCAATTCCAGCGGATCGCGGGTTTCGCGGTCCATCTTGTTCATGAACGTCAGGATGGGCGTATTGCGCATGCGGCAAACGTTCAGCAGCTTAATGGTCTGCTCTTCCACGCCCTTGGCGGCGTCGATCGCCATCAGGGCCGAGTCGACCGCCGTCAGCACGCGGTAGGTATCCTCGGAAAAGTCCTGGTGGCCCGGCGTGTCGAGCAGGTTGACCACGTGGTCGCGGTATTCGAACTGCATCACCGAACTTGCCACGGAGATGCCGCGCTGCTTCTCGATTTCCATCCAGTCCGAGGTGGCGTGACGGCCGCTCTTGCGGCCCTTGACGGTGCCGGCCAACTGGATGGCGCCGGAGAACAGCAGCAGTTTTTCCGTCAGCGTGGTCTTGCCGGCATCGGGGTGGGAAATGATGCCGAAGGTGCGGCGGCGCGCCACTTCGCGGGCGATCTGCGCGGTGCTGACGGCGCGCGTTGTTTCGACGGAGGCAGGCGCTGAATCGGGGGCATCTGCCGCTGGCAGATCGGAATCGGTAGACATGGGAGGCAAAGCGCAAAAGCTTGCAAGTCTACCGGCTCTTGGCCACGAAGTCTAATGCCCCGGCCGCTTTAGTGCCTGTGACCGTGACCGTGGTGACGGCCGCCGTCCCAGTGTCCGTGTCGATGGTGCTGGTGCTTCCAGCCGCGCCCATACCCGTAGCGAGGCGGCGGGCCGTAATAATAGGGGCTATAGCCGACCATCGGCACCGGCCGCTGCACGACCACGGGCGGCGGCGCCACCACCACCGGCGGGGCTACCACTACAGGCGCCGGATAGCCATAGCCGCCATAGCCGCCCGAGCCGATCGTGACCGACCAGTCGACATTGTCTCTTGCCATGGCGGCGGGGCTCAGCGCTATCAGGCTGGCGCCCAGCAGGGCCGCACCGGTAATCAGGGAAAATCGTTTGCTCATGTCAGGTTCCTCGGGACGTTGGTTTCAGTGATGCTGTACACTGAAATTTAAAGTAGGCTGAGCAAACCAACCAGTGCTTGCACAGTAAGTTTTGAAACAATTTGTATCTGCCACCCTGATCTCTCTCCGATTTGCGCGAACATAAAAAAAGCCCGCAGTGCTTGCGCAGTGCGGGCAAAAACAACTCCAGGGGGAGTGTATTGAAGGATCAGGTTTTATATTAAGAGAAGCGCAAAAGTAAGTATTTGCGAAAACGCAAATACTTGCAGTTCAGATTTTTTAACTTTGGAATGTTGAAATACAAAATCATTTTGCTCGGCTTGCTGCTGATGGCAACCCAGGCTTTTGCCTTTGGCCGCGTCTTTGGAGCGGATTGCGCTGGCCATTTCGCCGACGCGGCTGCGCCGGAAATCATCTCAAAAAAACTGCAGGCGCAAACCCGGGAGTTGTGTTTTGAAGGATTTGCCGTGCTGCATTCAGGTGTTTCGCGTACGCCCCTCTGGTCAGCGGAATTCCTTACCGCGCCGCGCATGGGGCAGGCGCGAATGATGAAGCGCAAAAATACTTACCATGAAGAAAAACAACTCCCCTTCTGGCAGCGTGCTGAACTGGAAGATTACGTGCGCTCGGGTTTCGACCGTGGTCACCTAGCGCCCTCCGGCGACATGACTACCGACCAGGCGCAACATGAAAGCTTTTCACTCGCCAATATCATTCCGCAAGACCGGAAAAACAATCAGATTCTGTGGGAAGGTATCGAATATAGTACGCGCGAACTGAGCTTCGAGCGCGGCGCCCTGTATGTCATTACCGGCCCTATTTTTGAGGGAGAAAGCTTGCAACGCCTGAATGGCCGCGTGCTTGTGCCTTCGCATATTTTCAAGGCAATATACGATCCCGCAAGGGGCGAAGCCGGCGCTTATGTGGCCGCCAACCAAGCAGGCTTGCATTATCAGGTAGTGAGTATCGACACGCTGGAAAAGCGTATCGGCATCCGGCTGTTTCCACGCATGCGCGCCGACATCAAAGCGACCGCCATGCAACTGCCGTTACCGCAACCTTACAAGTATCGCAACCGCGGCAAGACCATGCCTGGCCCCGGCAAAATCCATCCATGAGGTGAAGCCATGATGCAATTTGAACCATTCAAGGATGAAGCGACGACGCTGACGCTGGACCAGATGACGGTGGAAAACCGGTTGGACCGCATCGAGATTTATGGCAGCCTGCAGATTACGCGGGACCAGGCAGGGCTGCGGCTGGCGCGGGAATTGAAAGCCTTGCTCGATGCAGCCGTGGCAACCCTGGAGCAGGAAGAACTGCCCGCGCAGATCGCCAGCAAGCCGGTGGACAAAGTCGCTAATCCATTCGACTGAAGCGGAAATCCCCCAAGCGAGGTGGACTTAGTGCACCGGAGTGATGCAGAAGATCGGAGAAATCGCGGAAGGATTGGAAAGGTGAAACAACCCGTACGCGCCGAATGCGATCAGAGCCAGCGCGCCAATTGCCTTGGCCACGCGCGACAACTGCTTGCGGTGTAGCCACTGTGCCGCGCCCTGCGCGAGCAGCAGATGCGGCAGGGCCGCCAGGCCGAACACCATCATCAGCACCGCGCCCGACCAGGCGTCGCCCGACAACAGAGCAAACGGCAGCACGCCGTACAGCAGGCCGCAGGGCAGGCAACCCCAGGCCATGCCGGCCAGGAAAGGATGGCGCCCGGCTTGCGCAGCCGGTGAAAAACGTGCCGGGATAAGCGCACTCAGCCTGCCGCCGAGCCCGGAAAGCGTTCCCTCCAGCGGCGCATATCCCGCCAGGCGCAAGCCCAGCCAGATCAGCGCAAGGTTACCGAACAGGAACAGCGCCGTATGCACCGGCATGATCGGCTTGAGCAGCAGGCCGGCAGCACCCAGCAAGCCGACTACCGCCCCCATCAAACCGTAAGTTGAAATCCGGCCCGCATGCAGCAGGGCCGTATGGCGCCAGCTGGCCGCAGCCGGCTGCGACGCGCAGGATGCCGCTGCGCCGGAAGGTGTCGCCATCGCCGGCGCCGGCAGGATGGGGATGATCCGCGTGCCGGATTGCTTGCGCCCCGAGCCGAGCATGGTGGCCATGCCGCCGCACATGCCGGCGCAATGGAGCCCGCCCGCAAGTCCTGCAGTGGCGACAGCGGTGATCAAAGGAAGATTCAGCATGTTTTCAAGGCTCTGCCGCCTTACGCATTAATCCGTTGCGGCGCTTTGTTCAGACAGCCTGGCAGCCGGGCGGCTTGGGCCTAGTCGGCGTCAACCAGCAGCAGCGCCGTCAGGCTGCTGGCAATCGTGCCGAGGAGCCAGAAGAGGAAAAAACCGGCCGTATAAGTGCCCAGCTGGCTCAGGTGAAGCTGGTTATCGAGCAGCACCAGTTCTACCGGGTCGATCAGGCTGAACAGCAGGCCGCTGGAGACGCAAGCCATCAGGAAGGAAGGCCACAGGACAGCCATGATCATGCGCGGCCGACGGCCGGCTTTGGCAGCCGGCATCGCTGCCTGGCTGGTACTGGTACTGGTGCTGATACTCATGTTCACCTCCCCGACTCTTGATTAGTTTTCCTTAATAATGCATTTATTCCATGCATTGATCAAGGCATTAATCAAGCAGCTGGCTTGATTGCAACCGAACCATGGACCGGCCCGTACCAGGCCGTTGCCAGGCGCCAGTCGCCGCCGTCCAGGTTCACCTGCCACATGGCGGCTTCGCCGGCATCCATCGAAGCCGGCACGTCGAGCCTACCATGGTAGACACCTGCGCCGGACTGCACCAGCTGCACCTTGAACACGATTTCCTCATTACCCTTGCCTGCCGCACGGGACAGGTTCATCGCCAGCGTCGGCGGCAATTCGCCCTGCCCGGCCAGTTTCAGGGTCACCGCGCGGGTGGATTGCTCGATCTGCAGTGCGGCTTCCAGGCCACGCTCGCGCGCCGCCAGGTCACGCCGGATATCCTGATTGATCGCCAGACCACGCTTGTAATAATCCGGCGCGATCACGTGGTCGGCGCCGCTGTAGGCAAGATAGCCGGTATAGAGACTGGCCATGATGACGATCAGCGGACCGCCGAGGACCAGCAGCATCCAGGGCTCCCGATACCAGCGGTTTTGCTTCGGCTTTACCGTAGTGAATATCGCTTCCATGTTTTTCTCCTAGCGCGGCACCAGGAATACCGCTTTTTCAGTGATCTTCACGCTCTGATCGTCGGAATCCTGCACCACGAAATTGAGGCGATTGGAACCTGTCGGCGCGGCGCCGGCCGGTACCCGCACCCGCACCGGGACTGCCCGGGTAGTGGCAGCAGGCACCTCGAACTGCGATTCCGAAATGATTTCGACGCCGTCGATGCCTTCCACCGACACCACGTAACGGTTCGCCTTTTCCTCGGTGTTCATCATCTGCAGGCGGTAGACGTTGTCGACCGCGCCGTCTTCCGTCACCCGCGGCATGCCGCGGTCACGGATCACGTCGACCTTGAGCGGCATGCGCAGGGACAGCGAGGTGGCGGCTGCCGTCACGATCAGGCCGAGGATGGCGAAATAAACCATGGTGCGCGGACGCAGCACGTGGCGCCAGATCTCGCGCTTGCCCCAGTTTTTGGACAGGGCATGCTCGGTGGTGTAGCGGATCAGCCCTCTTGGGTAACCCATCTTGTCCATCACCTGGTCGCAGCCGTCGATGCAGGCGGCGCAGCCGATGCATTCGTACTGCAGGCCATCACGAATATCGATGCCGGTCGGGCAGACCTGCACGCAGACGCCGCAGTCGATGCAGTCGCCCATGCCGATGTCGGCCGGTGTGGCCTGCTTGCTGCGCGGGCCGCGGTTTTCGCCACGCTGAGTGTCGTAGGTGACGGTCAGGGTATCCTTGTCGAACATGGCGCTCTGGAAGCGGGCGTANNACCTGCTCGCGCATCCAGCCGGCGTTGCCATAAGTGGCAAAGCCGTAGAACAGGACCCAGAAGGTTTCCCAAGGACCGAGCGCGAAGCGCGTCACTTCCGCAGCCAGCAGATGGATCGGCGTGAAGTAGCCGACGAAGGTAAAGCCGGTCCACAGCGCGATGGCGCCCCATACCAGGTGCTTGGTGCTCTTCAGGCCGAACTTCTTGGCCGTCAGCGGCTCGCGGTCGAGGCGAATGCGGGCGCTGCGTTCGCCTTCGATCTTGCGCTCGACCCACATGAAGATTTCGGTATAGACGGTCTGCGGACAGGCGTAGCCGCAGAACAGGCGTCCGCCGATGGCGGTGAAGAGAAACAGCGACAGCGCCGAGATCACCAGCAGCACTGCCAGGTAAATGAAGTCTTGCGGCCACAGCACCAGGCCGAAAATATAAAACTTGCGGGAGACCAGATCGAACAGCACGGCCTGGCGGTCGTTCCAGGTCAGCCAGGGGCCGCCATAGAAAATGATCTGGGTGAACCACACCAACACCCAGCGCCAGTTGGCAAACCAGCCAGTCTGCGTCCGCGGGTAAATCTTCTTGCGGACTTCATACAGGCTTTGTTGGATTTCTTTCTGGGAGTACTGCTTGAGGGGGGAGGTTTCCATCATCTATTCCTGCATGGGTATGGCCGCCCCGGAGGGCGGCCATCGGAACTGCGAAGTCCCGGTTTTACTGCCTGCTGCCAGAGTTACTGCTTGACCGACGCTTCAGCGGCGCCAGTCAGGTTGCCGATCGCCTTGGCATCGTTTGCCGAAACGGCCGCCACCGAACCCTGCTTGTTCGACAAGCCCCACACATAAGCTGCCAGCAAGTGAACCTTGGCTTCGGACAGTATGTTCTTATGCGCAGGCATCATGTTACCACGGCCCTTGTTGATGGCTTCCATCACATTGTTGATGCCGCCGCCATACAACCAGGTCTTGTCGGTCAGGTTCGGCGCGCCGATAGCCTGATTACCCTTGCCGTCGGCGCCGTGGCATGCCGCGCAGGCGGCGAACTTGGGCTTACCGAGCGCAGCCTTGATCGGATCATGGCTGGCACCCGACAGGCTCAGCACGTAATTGGCGACATTGCGCACATCCTGGTCGCCACCGACTGCCGCGGCCATCGACGGCATCGCACCCTGGCGGCCGTCAAGAATCGTGGTTTTGATCGTTTCCGGCGCGCCGCCGTACAGCCAGTCATGATCGCTCAGGTTGGGGAAACCCTTGCTGCCCTGGGCGTCAGAGCCGTGGCACTGGGCGCAGGAATTCAGGAACAGGCGTTCGCCGATTGCCGCAGCTTGCGGATCACGGGCCAGTTCGGGAATCGGCATGGCTTGGTACTTGGCAAAGATCGGGCCGTATTGCGCTTCGCCAGCCTTCATTTCTTCCTCATACTTGCCAACCGCGCTCCAGCCCAGCGTGCCCTCGCGCGAACCCAGGCCCGGATACAGGACCAGGTAGCCGATGCCGAAAACGATGGTCAGGTAAAACATGATCATCCACCAGCGCGGCAGAGGATTGTTATTTTCAGTCAAGTCCTCGTCCCAGACATGGCCGGTGGTTTGCACCGGCAGCGGCTTGCCGTCTGCGTCGAGTTTGACTTTAACCTTGGACTGGGACCACAGCAACAGCCCGCAAGCCAGGATGCCGCCCAGAGTAATGACGCTGATGAAGAGGCTCCATCCGTTATGAAAGAAATCTGCCATGATCAGTTTCCTGTTGTTTCGTTATCGTGATCGAGCGGCATGCGGCCCATCGCCTCGAAGCGCTTCTTGTTGTGGCCGCTGTAGGACCACAACACGACGCCGAGAAAGACCAGCAGGCTCAATATCGTAAAAATGATGTTTAGGGTCGTGGACATGATGAGTGCACCCCGTGGAAATCAATACTTGTTCTTGACCGCGGTACCCAGTACTTGCAGATAGGCGATCAACGCATCTTCTTCCGTCTTGTCCTTGACCTGCTCGGCCGCCTTGGCGATTTCCTCATCGGTGTAAGGCACGCCCACGGTACGCAGTCCGCGCATTTTCGGCGCGATCTTGGCAGGATCAAGCACGGTCTTCTCCAGCCAGCTGTAAGCAGGCATGTTCGATTCCGGCACGACATCGCGCGGATTGCGCAGGTGAACGCGGTGCCATTCATCGCTGTAGCGGTTGCCGACACGCGCCAGATCAGGGCCGGTGCGCTTGCTGCCCCACTGGAACGGGTGGTCGTACACCGACTCGCCAGCTACCGAATAGTGACCATAACGCTCGGTTTCGGCGCGGAACGGACGCACCATTTGCGAGTGGCAGTTGTAGCAGCCTTCGCGCAGGTAGACGTCGCGCCCGGCCAACTGCAGCGCGGTGTACGGCTTCCAGCCCTCGACAGGCTGGGTGGTCGATTTCTGGAAAAACAGCGGAACGATTTCCACCATGCCGCCGAACGCAACCACCAGCACGGACAGCACGATCAGCAGGGTGACGTTCTTTTCAATCAGTTCATGAGTAAATTTACGCATCTTTCTCTCCTCTAGCGCGGGCCGGATCAGGCAGCCGCATGGGCCGGCGCATGGGCGGCATCGTGCTGCGCGGGAATCTGCGGATTAACCGCAGTCGCGCCGGCGATGGTCTTGAACGTGTTGTAGGCCATGCACAGCATGCCGAACAGGTACAGCGCGCCGCCGCTGAAACGGATCACGTAGTACGGGAAGGTTGCCTTGACGCTTTCGACGAAGGTATAGGTCAGGGTGCCGTCCGCATTCACGGCGCGCCACATCAGGCCTTGCATGACGCCGGCAATCCACATCGAAGCGATGTACAGCACCACGCCGATGGTCGCGGTCCAGAAGTGCACTTCGATCAGCTTCTTGCTATGCATTTCGGTCTTGCCGAACAGGCGCGGGATCAGGTAATACAGGCTGCCCATGGTGATGAAGCCGACCCAGCCGAGCGCGCCGGCGTGCACGTGGCCGACGGTCCAGTCGGTGTAGTGCGACAGGGCGTTGACAGTCTTGATGGACATCATCGGACCTTCGAAGGTCGACATGCCGTAGAAGGACAGCGCGACGATCAGGAAACGCAGGATCGGGTCGTGACGCAGCTTGTTCCAGGCGCCCGACAGGGTCATCATGCCGTTGATCATGCCGCCCCAGGACGGCGCCAGCAGGATCAGCGAAAACACCATGCCGACCGACTGCGCCCAGTCAGGCAGCGCGGTGTAGTGCAGATGGTGAGGACCCGCCCACATGTAGGTGAAGATCAGCGCCCAGAAGTGCACGATCGACAGGCGATAGGAATAGATCGGACGGCCGGCCTGCTTGGGGATGAAGTAGTACATCATGCCCAGGAAGCTGGTGGTCAGGAAAAAGCCCACCGCGTTATGGCCGTACCACCACTGGATCATCGCATCCTGCACGCCGGCATAGGCGGAGTAGGACTTCATGACATCCACCGGGATCGAGATGTTATTCACGATGTGCAGCAGGGCGATAGTCAGGATGAAGGCGCCGAAGAACCAGTTGGCCACGTAGATGTGGCTGACCTTGCGCTTGTACAGCGTGCCGAAGAAGACGATGGCGTAGGCGACCCAGACCAGAGTGATCAGGATGTCGATCGGCCATTCGAGTTCGGCATATTCCTTGCCCTGGGTGAAGCCGAGCGGCAGCGAAATCGCCGCGCCGACGATCACCAGCTGCCAGCCCCAGAAAACGAAAGCTGCCAGCTTGTCGGAAAACAGGCGCACGCCGCTGGTGCGCTGCACCACATAAAAGGATGTCGCGATGAGGGCGGTGCCGCCGAAGGCAAAAATCACCGCGTTGGTGTGCAGCGGCCGCAGTCGACCGTAGCTAAGCCAGGGAATTCCCATTCCCAGCTCCGGCCAGGCCAGTTGCGCGGCGATGAAAACGCCCACCAGCATCCCCACCACGCCCCAGACAACGGTCATGATGGTTAGTTGGCGAACGACCTTGTAGTTGTATTGCGATGCAAGGACTTGGTTCATGGTGTTTAGGCTCTTTTAAGAAAATTCCTGACGAGACTGTACTTGAGCGATTTTGCGATCCACTTGATTCAGATCAAGTAGGATTTCTACATCGCAAGCATTGTATCCGACATAGGGAAAATTCCGTTCAATCCGGAGTGAAATAGTCTGGAAAAGATGGCCATCTACGGCCGCAAAACCATCCTATTACTGACAAAGCATTAACAAAACCGCTGTGCAGATGACGTTAGGTTAATAAATGCGATGCAGCGATACAGCGATGCCGCGCCAGGCCGCATGGCAGCCCGGCGGGAAAAATCAAGCGCATGTCATGAAGAGATGTAGGGCGCTACGCCTCTAAAGCGGATGAAGAACGCTATTCTTCATCCTTGAAGATGCGTTCGCTTGCATCGTCAAGATCGTCGAATTGGCGATTGCTCAAGGCCCACCAGAATACGGCGCCGACCGCAAACACCAGGATCACGCTCAGAGGCACCAGCAAATAAAGAATGTCCATTTGATTTCTTGACAAGTCAGGAGGGCGACCATCTATGCCATGCCGGCCGCATCGGCGCCGGCCGGCATGTGGGGCGCCGCATCCAGGCGCGGTTGCGGGCGCCCTGAAAATATCCGCAATGAATTCAATACCACGATCAGAGAACTGAGCGACATACCGATCGCCGCATGCCAGGGTTGCAGCATGCCCGACACGGCGGCGGGAACCGCCACCAGGTTATACAGCAGCGCCCAGCCGAGATTTTGCCGGATCAGCGACAGCGCCTTGCCGGTCGTCCTGACCGCCGCTTCCATGTCCTGCAGACGGTTCGACATCAGCACCAGGTCGCTGCGCACCTGCGCAATCGGCGCGCCCTGCCCCATCGCCACCGAGACATCGGCCAGCGACAGCACCGGGCCATCGTTCATGCCGTCGCCCACCATGGCCACCACCGCGCCCTGCCGCTGCAGCGCCGCCACCATGTCGTGCTTCTGTTCCGGGCGCAGCTCGCCATGGGCTGCTTCGATGCCCAGTTCGCGTGCGACTTTGGCAACCACGTCATGCTTGTCGCCCGATAGCAGCCATACCTGCTTGCCGCGTTCGCGCAAAAAGGTGATGCAGGCCGCCGCATCGGGGCGAAGTTCGTCTTGCAACGCGAACAGCGCGATCCAGCCATTGTCATCGCCCAGCGCGGAAACCGTCTTGCCGGCGAAATCTGCCGGCAGGCAAGCGGGCTGGCCATGCAACTCCTGCACGAAAGCCAGATTGCCAAGGCGGATGCGCCGGACGCCGTCGAGCGCTTCCACGCCCTGCCCGATTACTTCGCGCAAGCCGGCATAGCGGGCGCCGGGATTGAAAATATCGGCCGCGGCGGCAGCCTTGGCAAGCGCCTGCGACACCGGATGCGTGGAGGCGGCGGCGATGCCGGCAGTCATGCGCAGTAATTCGGCGCGTTCGAGGCCGGGTTGCAGAATGTGCATTCCGGCCAGCTGCAGGCGCCCTTCGGTCAGGGTGCCGGTCTTGTCGAAGATGAAATGCGTGGCGCGCGCCAGCGTCTCGATCGCGCGGCCGCGCGCCACCAGCACGCCGCTTTTGGCCAGCCGGCCGATGGCGCCCGCCATGACGCTGGGCGCGGCCAGCGACAGCGCGCAAGGACAAGTCACCACCAGTACGGTAATCGCGATCCACAGCGCGCGGCTGGAATCGATCTGCCACCATGCGAGCGCAGTGATCGCCGCCACCGCCAGGATGATGGTCATGAAATGGCTGGCATGGCGATCAGCCAGCTCCACCAGCGGCGGCTTGTCATTGGCCGCCGCTTCCATTTTCTGCACCAATACCGACAGCTGGGTGGCATCGCCGACCCGCTCGGCGCGCATCACCAGCTGCCCGGACAGGTTCAGCGCGCCGCCCACCAGCTGGTCGCCGGCATGCTTGGGCACCGGCTGCGACTCGCCGGTCATCAGGGCTTCGTCGCATTCGCTTTGCCCCTCCAGCACGCGGCCGTCGGCCGGAATCTGCGCGCCGGGCGCCACCAGCAACAGGTCGCCCTCGCGCAGGCTGCCCGCCTCGACCTGTTCCGTGGTGCGGCTGGCAGGATAGTCGAGCAGGCGCTGCGCCGTCAGCGGCACCAGTTCGGTCAGGGCTTGCAAGGCTGCCATGCTCTTGCCGTGCACGCGATCCTGCACCAGGCGCGCGATCAACAGCAGGGTCACGAACATGATCAGCGAATCGTAGTACACCGGGCCGCCGCGGTAGGTGGCCCAGACGCTGGCGCCGAAGGTGGCGATGATGCCGACCGAGACCGGCACGTCCATGCCGATATGGCGATTGCGGATGTCGCGCCAGGCCGCACTGAAGAAAGGCGCCGAAGAAAAGAACACCACCGGCACGGTCAGCACCATGCTGGCGATCTTCAGCAGGCGATCGATGTCGGGGGTCAGGTCGCCGTCAATCTGCGGCACCGGCTGCAGATAGGCCGGAAAGGCGTACATCATTACCTGCATCATGGCGAAACCGGCGATGAACAGGCGCCACCAGGCCATTTTTTTCTTTTGCTCGGCGCGGGCATCCTGCTCGCCCGCGGGCAAGGCGCTGTAGCCGAGCGCGGCAATCGCCTCGACGATCTCGCGCAAGCCGATGCGGCGCGGATCCCAGCGCAGACTGGCGCGATGGGTGGCGGCATTGATGCGGAATTCCTCGACGCCGACCAGGTGCCGCACCCGATATTCGATGATTTGCGAACAGGCGAGGCAACGCATGCCGCCGATGGCCAGCTTGTCATGCGCCAGTTCGGCCTGTGCCGGGTTCGTGCGCGCCGGTGTTTCATGCGCCAGTTGCTGTTCGGCTGGCATTGTGGGTATTTCACTCGTCATGGCTTGCGGCCGCCTGCCTTTTCTGTTCGCGGTATTGCTGCTGCATGCCCATCTGCTCCACCGTCTTGAGGATCGCCTCGCAACCGTGGCAGCAGACGATGCGCGCGGCGCCGTCGAATTGCACATGCACGACGCGCCGGCGCTTAACCAGGTCGCCGCAATGAAAGCATGGCAATTTTTCCGATGCCGGCGTTTGCCCGGCGCGCTTCCCGCCAATCAGCGATGTCAGCCAATGCAGCATAGCCTGCTCCGGACAGAGGCCGGACAAAAATAAATGAGGACAACCCGCATTTTCTCATGATTATCCGAAAGAATGCAGACTGTTGCCTGGTGATGCCGCGGAAACAGCGCCTGCCATGTCGCGCCACTCCTCTGTCAGGCAGTCTTGCGCATCTCATTGGACGTTTCGGCGGGACTGATTCTGGTGTAAGCTTTGTAAGCAGCCAAGATTGACTGGCTGCTTATTGTGCAACCTTTACTATCCAGGCATTATGCAAAACTCCCTACAAATTCTCTTCAGAGATATCCCGCCCTCAGAAGCCATCGATGCTGAAATCCGCAAGCGCGTCGCCAAGCTGGAAAAATTGTGCGGCGACCTGATAGGTTGCCAGGTTTCGGTCGAATCCGAAGCCAACAGCAAGCAGCATGGCAAGCTGTACCGCGTACGCGTCGACATCAAGGCTCCCGGCACCGAACTGGTCGTCGATGGCTCCCGCACGTCGAATGAGGATGCCTATGTGGCAGTGCGCGACAGTTTCGATGCAATGACGCGCCAGGTGGAGGAATTCGTGGAGCGCCGCCGCGGCGATGTGAAGTCGCACTCCGCATAAATTAGTGGCGTTTCAAACGAATAAGCCGGTCTTGGCGTTTTCTACGCCAAGACCGGCATGACTGGCGCGCAACCGGCATCCCGGATGCGCTTGCCGGTTCATCAATGCAGGTTGTGCTTGAGGTCGGACAGCTCCTGGTGGGCCTGCATTACCGCGTTGCGCACATTCTGATTCAAATTCCCCGCCTGTTCGCAAGCCGATTTGGCGCGGTCGCCCAACTCTTCAAGATTATCAACGCACTGGATGATCTGGTTTTCATCCTGGGATTGCAGGACTTGCCTGGCCTGGCCGGTTTGCTGGCCCAGTTCGGTAATACATTGCTTCAAGTCCGCAGGCACGTCGGGAGAGCTTTGGCAAGCCTGGCTCATCTGGTTGACGGTTTGTTCGATATGGTTGAAGCGCTGCTGGATTTCGCTGGATTGCATCATGATGACACTCCTTGTTCGAAATTATCCAGAGTAAAAAACTCCGGAAGCAATACCTGTGAAAGCTCCCCTTTCGCTTACTGCAGGCTTATGAAAGACAAATGGCGCCGCCCTGCCCGACTTGTAATGATTATTTGATAAGCTGGCAACAATGAAGTTCCTGGTTTGCCCGCCCCGACGAAAGAAGCGTGATCGGCGCGACTGCAAATAAAAAAAAGCGCGAGACCAGCTCGCGCTTTTCCACCTCCCTGGCGAAACAAATTTTTTCTGGCGCCGAAACGGCGCTTGCCCCCTTACAGAGTCAGGCCGCCATTGACCTCGATCACTGCGCCATTGATGTAACTGGCTTCGTCGGAAGCGAGAAAGGCGAAGGTGCTGGCGATCTCCTCCGGCTTGCCGAGGCGCCCCATCGGCACGCGGTCTTCCATCGCCTTGATCACGTCGGCCGGCATATCCTTCAGGATCGGCGTGGCGATGAAGCCCGGGCACACCGAATTGACGCGGATGCCCTTGCGACTCAGTTCGCGGGTCCAGGTCTTGGCCATGCCGATGACGCCGAACTTGGCGGCGGCGTAATTGGTCTGGCCGAAATTGCCGTACAGGCCGACGATCGACGAAGCGTTGATGATGCAGCCCGATTTCTGTTCGAGCATGATGTCGACCACTGCCTTGGTGCAATTGAACACGCCTTTGAGATCGACGTCGATCACCTTGTCGAATTGCGCTTCCGTCATTTTCTTCAGGGTCGAATCCATCACGATGCCGGCATTGTTGATCAGGACATCGATGCGGCCATACTTGGCCATGGTGCCGTTGACCATGGCGACAATGGTATCCATCCTGGTGACATCGACCGGAAAGCCGATCGCTTCGCCGCCCGCTTCGCGAATCTGGTTGACCACGGCATCGACGCCGGCCTGGTTCATGTCGCAGACAACAACCTTGGCGCCTTCACGGGCGAATTTCAGCGCAGCAGCCTGGCCGATGCCTTGAGCAGAACCGGTGATGATGGAAACCTTGTTAGCGAGTTGCATGTATTCTCCCCTAGTAATATGGCTGGATAAAAGCATCACCGGGCCACAGCCGGATAATAGATATATTGTAAAACCGGATTGGATTGCTTCCTGATTATTTGCCGGCCAACTGACATAATTTAACTCATTCCTTACCGAGGGTTAAGCTGGATCAGTGGCGAGTGTGGTTTATTGTCTGCGGCAAATAATCAAGTATTACCAGTCATTTCAAAATTGCAATAACAGGGTGAAAAAAATGCAGCGGCATTGCTGCCGCTGCATTTATCGTCGACTGCATGCCGGATGTACCGGCTTTTGCTTGCCTGTCTTAACCTGCCAGCGCCTGGCGGATCTGCTGCAGGGATTGCGGATCTTCGATAGTGGTCAGATCGCCGGCATCGCGCCCTTCGCACAAGGCCTGAATCGAGCGGCGCAACAGCTTGCCGGAGCGGGTCTTGGGCAATTGTCCGACGAAATACACCCGAGCCGGCCGCGCCACCGCTCCCAATTGATGGTCAACAGTGGCCATGACTTCGGCCTCCAGCGCCTTGCGTGATTCAGGTGTCTCGGCCGCATCGACGTTCTTCGGGATGGCAAACGCCACCGCAATCTGGCCCTTCAACTGGTCGGCGATGCCGACCACGGCAACTTCGGCGATGTTGGGATGGCTGGCGATGCTTTCTTCGATTTCGCGCGTGCCCAGCCGGTGGCCGGCGACGTTGATGACGTCATCGGTGCGGCCGAGAATGAAATAGTAGCCGTCGGCGTCACGGATGCCCCAGTCGAAGGTCGAATATGCCAGGCGCTGCGGGAAATTGCTCCAGTAAGTCTTGACGAAGCGCTCGTCGTCGCCGTAGATGGTTTGCATGCAGCCCGGCGGCAGCGGTCCTTCAATGGCCAGCACGCCCTTCTGGCTGGCGCCGCATTCTTCGCCGGTGGATTCATTAATGATCTTGACGTTGTAGCCATACATCGGCACGCCGGGACTGCCCAGGCGGGTGGCGCGCTGGTCAAGTCCGCGCGCGATCGACAGGATCGGCCAGCCGGTTTCGGTTTGCCAGTAATTGTCGATGATGGGCACGCCGAGCGCGCCGGCAATCCAGGCCGAAGTCGGTTCGTCGAGCGGCTCGCCGGCGAGATACAACGCCTGCAGCGATGACAGGTCGTATTTCCGCATGAGTTCCGGCGGCTGCTTCTTGAGCACGCGGATGGCTGTCGGCGAGGAAAACATCCGCGAGACCTTGTATTTGTCGACGATGCTCCACCAGACGCCGCCGTCCGGGCGCGTCGGCAATCCTTCGTACATGATGGTCGCCATGCCGGCAATCAGCGGGCCGTAGACGATATAGGAATGCCCCACCACCCAGCCGATGTCGGAAGTGCAGAAATAGGTTTCGCCGGGCTTGCCGCAGTAGATATGGCGCATCGATGCCGCCAGCGCCACCGCGTAGCCGCCGACGTCGCGCTGCACGCCCTTGGGCTTGCCGGTGGTGCCAGAGGTGTAGAGGATGTAGGAAGGCTCGTTCGATTCCAGCCAGACCACCGGCACCTGGGCATCCAGATACCTTTCGCGCTCGCTGGCATAGTCGGTGTCGCGGCCGGCGACCAGGTTCATCGGCATCAGCTTGCGGTCGACCAGTAGCACGCGCTGCGGCTTGTGGCCAGCCAGTTCGATCGCTTCGTCGAGCAGCGGCTTGTAGGCGATCGCCTTGCCACCGCGCGAGCCGGCATCGGCAGACACGATCAGCTTGGGCGTGGCATCGTCGATGCGGGTTGCCAGGCTGTTGGAGGCAAAACCGCCGAACACCACCGAGTGGATCGCACCGATGCGCGCGCATGCCAGCATGGCGAATACGGCTTCGGCAATCATCGGCATGTAGATCAGCACGCGGTCGCCGCGGGTTACGCCGAGCGACAGCATGATGGCCGCCATGCGATTCACCTCGGCATGCAACTCGCGGAATGTATAGGTTTTTTCCGTCTCCGTTTCGGTGGAGATGGCGATCAGCGCGGCGGCATCGGGCTGGCTGGCGACCCAGCGGTCGACGGCGTTGTGGCAGAGATTGGTCTTCCCGCCGACGAACCACTTGGCAAAAGGCGGGTTGGAGTAATCCCGCACCTTGCCGAACGGCTGGTGCCAGTCGATGCGGCTGGCCTGCTCTTTCCAGAATGTCTCGGGATCGGTGATCGATTGACGATAAAACTCCGCGTAATTCATTGTGCCTCCATTATTGTTAGGTGCGGGACATTCAGCCTGCCTTGCTGTCGCCAGTATCGGCTGTCTGAAAGAATGCCGTTCCGCATTTGATCAAAAAAAACGCAACGATATGCTGTCGTTGCGTTTTGTCGTTGTTACGATTTCATTGATTTACCGCTTTCTCAGAAAACATCACCCGGCACGCGCACCCAACCCTCCATCAATATCCTCGCGCTGCGGCTCATGATGGCTTTGGTGACAGTCCATTCACCGTTGGTCTGGGTGGCTTCCGCGCCGACACGCAGCGTGCCCGAAGGGTGACCAAAGCGCACGGCAGTGCGTTCGCCACCGCCGGCAGCCTGATTCACGAGCGTGCCGGGAATCGCCGCTGCCGTGCCGATGGCAACCGCGGCGGTGCCCATCATGGCGTGATGGAGTTTACCCATCGACAGCGCGCGCACCAGCAGGTCGATTTCGCCTGCCTTGATCTGCTTGCCGCTGGAAGCGACGTAATCCTTCGGCTTGGTGACGAAAGCGATCTTCGGCGTATGCTGGCGCGTTGCCGCTTCTTCCGGCGTCTTGATGAGGCCCATGCGCAAGGCGCCGGCCACACGAATTTTTTCGAACCTGGCCAGTGCGGCGGCATCCGTGTTGATCTGTTCGCGCAGCTCGGCGCCGGTGTAGCCGATCTCTTCGGCATTCACGAACACGGTGGGAATACCAGCGGAGATCATGGTGGCCTTGAGCGTGCCGATACCGGGCACTTCCAGGTCATCGACCAGATTCCCGGTGGGGAACATGGAACCACCTTCTTCAGCATCATCGGAAGGGTCCATGAACTCCAGCACGATTTCCGCAGCCGGGAAGGTCACGCCGTCCAATTCAAAGTCACCGGTTTCCTGCACCTGACCATTGGTGATGGGCACATGGGCGATGATGGTTTTCTTGATATTGGCTTGCCAGATGCGCACGACACAGGTGCCATTTTGCGGAATGCGCGAAGGATCAACCAGGCCTGCGTGAATCGCGAAAGCGCCCGCGCCTGTCGAAAGATTGCCGCAGTTGCCGCTCCAGTCGACGAAGGCCTTGTCGATGGAGATCTGGCCATAGAGATAGTCCACGTCATGATCGGGCATTTCGCTCTTGGAGACGATGACGCATTTGGAAGTGGAAGATGTGGCGCCGCCCATGCCGTCGATATGCGCCGAATAAGGATCGGGGCTGCCGATCACGCGCATGAAGAGCTTGTCGCGTGCCGCGCCCGGCTTCTGCGCCGCCTCGGGCAAATCCTGCAAACGGAAGAATACGCCTTTGCTGGTGCCGCCACGCATGTAGGTGGCGGGAATCTTTATTTGGGGTACGTGAGCCATGGACTGATTCCTAAAAAAAACCGGGCGGTACGTTTTTTCCGTACCGCCCTCATCACTTCTCTTATGCTGCTTTTACCGACGAAGATTCCAGGAAGTCCTTGGCGAAGCGCTGCAGCACGCCGCCCGCTTCGTAGACAGACACCTCTTCTGCGGTATCGAGACGGCAGGTCATCGGCACTTCGACGCGTTCACCGTTCTTGCGGGTGATCACCAGGGTCAGGTCCGCGCGCGGCTTGAGTTCGCCAATCACGTCATAGGTCTCGGTGCCGTCGATGTTCAGCGTCAGGCGCGTAGTGCCCGGCTTGAACTCCAGCGGCAAGACGCCCATGCCGATCAGGTTGGTGCGGTGGATGCGCTCGAAGCCTTCGGCTGCGATGACTTCCACGCCAGCCAGGCGCACGCCCTTGGCAGCCCAGTCGCGCGATGAACCCTGGCCATAGTCGGCGCCGGCCACGATGATCAGCGGCTGCTTGCGCTCCATGTAGGTCTCGATGGCTTCCCACATGCGCATCACCTTGCCTTCCGGCTCGACGCGGGCCAGCGAGCCCTTCTTGACCTTGCCGTCGACCACTGCCATCTCGTTGACCAGCTGCGGATTGGCGAAAGTCGCGCGCTGCGCCGTCAGATGGTCGCCGCGGTGGGTGGCGTAGGAATTGAAATCCTCCTCCGGCAAGCCCATCTTGTGCAGATACTCACCGGCCGCGCTGTCGAGCAAGATCGCATTGGACGGCGACAGGTGGTCGGTGGTGATGTTATCCGGCAGCACCGCCAGCGGACGCATGCCTTTCAGGGTGCGCTCGCCTGCCAGCGCGCCTTCCCAGTAGGGCGGACGGCGGATGTAGGTCGATTGCGGACGCCAGTTGTACAACGGCGTGATCTTCTCGCCGGAAGCGGCGCGCTTCTCGAACATCGGGATGTAGACCTTGTTGAACTGCTCCGGCTTCACGCTGGCCTTGACGATGGCATCAATCTCTTCATCGCTCGGCCACAGGTCCTTGAGCAGGATCGGCTTGCCATTAGCATCGGTGCCGAAGGAATCGCGCTCGATGTCGAAACGCACGGTGCCGGCGATGGCGTAGGCGACCACCAGCGGCGGCGAGGCCAGGAAGGCCTGCTTAGCGTACGGGTGGATACGGCCGTCGAAGTTGCGGTTGCCCGACAACACGGCGGTGGCGTACAGGTCGCGGTCGATGATCTCTTGCTGAATCTTGGGATCCAGCGCGCCCGACATGCCGTTACAGGTGGTGCAGGCAAACGCCACGATGCCGAAGCCCAGCTTTTCCAGGTCTTCCGTCAGGCCGGCTTCTTCCAGGTACAACTCAACCGCCTTCGAGCCGGGAGCCAGCGAGGTTTTCACCCACGGCTTGCGGGTCAGGCCCAGCTTGTTGGCATTGCGCGCCAGCAGAGCAGCGGCAATCACGTTGCGCGGGTTGGAGGTGTTGGTGCAGCTGGTGATTGCCGCGATGATCACGGCGCCGTCCGGCATCTGGCCCGGGGTTTCTTCCCACTTGCCGGCGATGCCCTTGGCAGCCAGGTCGGTGGTTGCCACGCGGGCGTGCGGGTTGGAAGGACCTGCCATGTTGCGCACGACGGTCGACAGGTCGAACTTCAGCACACGCTCGTACTGGGCGTTCTTCAGGCTGTCGGACCACAGGCCGACTTCCTTGGCATAGGTCTCGACCAGCTTCACCTGCTCTTCGGTGCGGCCGGTCAGCTTGAGGTAATCAAGCGTGTTCTGGTCGATGGAGAACATCGCTGCAGTCGCGCCGTATTCCGGCGCCATGTTGGAGATCGTCGCACGGTCGCCCAGGGTCAGCGACGCAGCGCCTTCGCCATAAAACTCGAGGTAGGAACCGACCACCTTCGACTTGCGCAGGAATTCGGTCAGCGCCAGCACGATGTCGGTCGCGGTGATGCCCGGCTGGCGCTTGCCAGTCAGTTCCACGCCAACGATTTCCGGCAGGCGCATCCACGAGGCGCGGCCCAGCATGACGTTCTCGGCTTCGAGGCCGCCGACGCCGACGGCGATCACACCCAGCGCGTCAACGTGCGGCGTGTGACTGTCGGTGCCGACGCAGGTATCGGGGAAGGCCACGCCATCGATCGCGTGGATCACCGGCGACATTTTTTCCAGGTTGATCTGGTGCATGATGCCGTTACCTGCCGGAATCACGTCGACATTCTTGAACGCTTCCTTGGTCCACTCGATGAAGTGGAAACGGTCTTCGTTGCGGCGATCCTCGATCTCGCGGTTCTTGCGGAAGGCGTCCGGATCGAAACCGCCGCACTCGACGGCGAGCGAATGGTCGACGATCAGCTGCACCGGGACGACGGGATTAACCTTGGCCGGGTCGCCGCCCTGGTCGGCGATGGCGTCACGCAAGCCGGCGAGGTCCACCAGCGCGGTCTGGCCGAGAATGTCGTGGCACACCACGCGCGCGGGAAACCACGGAAAGTCGCGCTCGCGCTTGACCTCGATGAGCTGGGTCAGGCATTCGGTGAGGATGGCGGGTTCGCATTTACGCACCAGGTTTTCGGCGTGCACGCGGGAGGTGTACGGCAGCTTTTCCCAGGCGCCAGGTTGAATCGCCTCGACAGCGGCACGCGCATCGAAGTAATCCAGTTTGGTGCCGGGGAGGTTTTTACGGTAGGAGGTATTCATGAATCAGTCCTCAATGTTCAGATATGCACGTCAAGTCCGAAACTTCGGACAGACGGCGTAGCGAGCGGCCCAGGGGCAGGTCGAGACGCGCAGCCGCCCTTGCAGGGCGCGCACTGGTTTGCAAACCAGTGCCGTTGCGCGGGCGGACGGCATGCCGTCCGAATTCCCCGCTTCACCGTAATGTACGGCGAGCATCGCAGGCTTGGCCATGGGTTGCGCAGTAGCAGGATGCCGACGCTTTTATTTGCGGTCCTTGAGCGGCACAAACTTCAGATCTTCCGGGCCGACATAGTTGGCGCTCGGGCGGATGATCTTGTTGTCGATGCGCTGCTCGATGATGTGCGCCGACCAGCCGGAAGTGCGGGCGATCACGAACAGCGGCGTGAACATCGCGGTCGGCACGCCCATCATGTGATATGAGACAGCCGAGAACCAGTCGAGGTTCGGGAACATCTTCTTGATGTCCCACATCACGGTTTCCAGGCGCTCGGCGATATCGAACATCTTCATCGAACCGGCTTCGTCGGACAGGCTGCGCGCGACTTCCTTGATGACCTTGTTGCGCGGGTCGGAAATGGTGTACACAGGATGGCCGAAGCCGATCACCACTTCCTTGTTTTCGACGCGCTTCCTGATGTCGGCTTCGGCTTCGTCCGGATTGTCGTAGCGCTTCTGGATCTCGAAGGCGACTTCGTTGGCGCCGCCGTGCTTGGGGCCGCGCAGCGCGCCGATGGCGCCGGTGATGGCCGAAAACATGTCCGACCCCGTGCCGGCGATGACGCGGCCGGTGAAGGTCGAGGCATTGAATTCATGCTCGGCATACAGGATCAGCGAGGTATGCATGGCCTTGACCCAGCTGTCGGACGGCTTGGCGCCATGCAGCAGGTGCAGGAAGTGGCCGCCGATGGAATCGTCGTCGGTTTCCACTTCGATGCGGCGGCCATTGTTGCTGAAGTGGTACCAGTACAGCAGCATGGAGCCGAGCGATGCCATCAGGCGGTCGGCGATGTCGCGCGCGCCAGGGGTGTTGTGGTCATCCTTTTCCGGCAGCACGCAGCCGAGGGCGGAGACGCCGCTGCGCATCACGTCCATCGGGTGGCTCGACGCCGGCAGCGCTTCCAGCACAGCCTTGACGCCGGCCGGCAAGCCGCGCAGGGCTTTCAGCTTGGCTTTGTAGGCTTTCAGTTCGGCGGCGGTGGGCAGCTTGCCGTGCACCAGCAGGTGGGCGATTTCTTCGAATTCGCAGGCATCGGCCACATCCAGGATGTCGTAACCGCGGTAGTGCAAGTCATTGCCGGTCTTGCCGACGGTGCACAGTGCGGTATTGCCGGCGGTGACGCCAGACAGGGCTACGGATTTTTTCGGCTTGAAACCGGCTGCTTGTTGCTCGCTCATTGTCTTCTCCTGATTCAGGTCTATCGGGTATGTTTTGGCTGGTCGGGACTTACTTGGCTTTTTGCTGAGCGAACAGGGCGTCCAGCTTTTGCTCGAAGTCGTGGTAGTTGATACGCTCGTACAGTTCCATGCGGGTCTGCATGGTGTCGACCACGTTCTTTTGCGTGCCGTCGCGACGGATCGCGGTGTAGACGTTTTCGGCAGCCTTGTTCATGGCGCGGAAGGCCGACAGCGGATACAGCACCAGGCCGACGTCGACCGACTTCAGTTCCTCGACGGTGTACAGGGGCGTGGCGCCGAACTCGGTGATGTTGGCCAGCACCGGCACCTTCAATGTGTCGGCAAAGGTCTTGTACATGGACAGTTCGGTGATGGCTTCAGGGAAAACCATGTCGGCGCCGGCTTCGACGCAAGCCTGGGCGCGCTCGAGCGCGGCTTCCAGACCTTCGACCGCCAGCGCATCGGTGCGCGCCATGATCACGAAGTTTTCATCGGTGCGGGCATCGACGGCGGCCTTGATGCGGTCGACCATTTCCTGCTTGGTGACGATTTCCTTGTTGGGCCGGTGGCCGCAGCGCTTGGCGCCAACCTGGTCTTCGATATGGATGGCGGCGGCGCCGAACTTGATCATCGACTTGACGGTGCGGGCGACGTTGAAGGCGGAAGATCCGAAACCGGTATCGACGTCCACCAGCAGCGGCAGGTCGCACACGTCGGTGATGCGGCGCACGTCGGTCAGGACATCGTCGAGGTTGGAAATACCGAGGTCGGGCAAGCCGAGCGAACCTGCGGCGACGCCGCCGCCGGACAGGTAGATCGCCTTGAATCCGGCGCGCTTGGCCAGCAACGCATGGTTGGCGTTGATGGCGCCGATGACTTGCAAGGGAGATTCTTCTTTGACCGCCTTGCGGAAGGCGGCGCCTGCTGAGAATTGGGTCATTTATGCACCTTTAGGTTGGTGAAGAGTGTTGCAATGGCGGTGATTCTTTGCAATGGCTGTGCCAAGCTGATTGCCAGGCTTTGAAAAAAGAGTCATTCAGGAGAAAAAATCATTTCAATTCATGATGTTAGATGGACGTTGCCAAAATTCACCACGACTCTGCCCTCGACCCAAATGTTTCATTTCACGTTACAATATGAAACGCATGAAACGATAAATGAAACATGGCCACTCCTCATATTCCCTTGCGAGAAACGTCCGACAAGCCGGTCATCTGGACCGTCTCGATTTCGCGCCTGTTCGACTTGCTCCGCGACATCATGGTCGAGTTCAAGGACCGCGCCACCATCGAACCGATCCATCTCGGCTTCGAAGAGGCGGTGCAGCATATCCGCGAACGCATGGCCACCGAGCGCTGCGACGCCATCATTGCCGCCGGCTCCAATGCCGCTTACCTGAAGAGCCGCATTGCCGCCGTGCCGGTAGTGGTCGCCAAGGCCAGCGGGTTCGACGTCATGCAGGCGCTGGCGCGGGCGCGCAAGATTTCCTCCGACATCGGCATCATCACTTACCAGGAAACCATGCCGGCGCTGACGGAATTCCAGGACACCTTCGGCCTGAAGCTGGCGCAGCGCACCTACGCGACCGAAGAAGATGCGCGCATCCAGATCAATGAGCTGAAGGCGGCCGGCATCAAGGCCGTGGTCGGCGCCGGCCTCATCACCGACCTCGCCGAAGAAGCCGGAATGACCGGGGTCTTCCTGTATTCCGCCGCCACCATCCGTCAGGCTTTCGAGGATGCGCTGGAAATCGCCCGTCTCACGCAGCTTGAATCGGCGCGCGGCCGCATGCATCCGCAAGCCGAATCACTGCGCGCGCGGCACGGCCTGAACGATTTGCGCGGCGACTCCGCCGCCATGGAGGGCGTGCGGCAATCGATCGCGCTGTTCGCCAGGTCGCCGGCCACCGTGCTGATCCAGGGCGAGACCGGCACCGGCAAGGAACTGGTGGCGCAGGCCATCCACCGCGAAAGCCCGCGCGCGCGACATCCCTTCGTCGCCATCAATTGCGGCGCGGTGGCAGAGTCGCTGCTGGAATCCGAACTGTTCGGCTACGAGGAAGGCGCCTTCACCGGCTCGCGCCGCGGCGGCCACGCCGGCCTGTTCGAAGCCGCCAACCGCGGCACCCTGTTTCTCGACGAGATCGGCGAAATGCCGCCGCAACTGCAGACCCGCCTGTTGCGCGTACTGGAAGAACGCGAGGTGGTGCGAGTCGGCGGCACCCGGCCCATTCCCGTGGATGTGCGCATCGTTTCCGCCACCCATTGCGATCTCGACGAACGCATCCATGACGGGCGCTTTCGCGCCGACCTGTTTTACCGGCTAGGCGTATTGCGCGTGGCGCTGCCGCCGCTGCGCGAGCGTCCTGACGATCTGGTGGCGCTGGCCGAGTGGTGCCTGAAGAATGCCCTGGCGGCGATGAATGTGCGCCCGCACGCCAATTTGCACGCCGAAGTGGTCGCCTGCGCGCCGCTGCTGGCCAGCTACGCCTGGCCCGGCAATGTGCGCGAATTGCGCAACCTGATGGAGCGACTGGCGCTATTCCTGGCAGCGCAGCCGCTGCAGGCCCTGACCCCCGGCTTCGTGCTGGGAGCAGCGCCGGAACTGGCCCGGCATGCGGCCGGCGCCGTCCAGCCGGTCTCGATCAATTCGCCGTCTCCGCCGCCGCAGGAAAACATCGCGCAAGTCCTGGCCCGCTTCGGCGGCAACCGCGAAGCGGCGGCGAAGCATCTCGGCATCAGCCGCACGACCTTGTGGCGCAAGCTGCGGGAATTGAAATGAAAGAAATCACCACCGGCGCGGCCCTTGATTTTCGGCAGGCAGTTGCGGACCTGCGGTTTGCCCGGGCGGGCTAGCGCTCCAGCTCCGGATAATGCCTGAATATGCCGGCTTCGGAAAACGGCAAACGCCGCTTCGATGCAAGGTAGGCTGAAATATTCGGACGCTCGCGCACGCGGCCGTGCAAGTCTGTTAAACGGGGATAATCCGGCTCCAGCCGCCGCATCGCGCGCGGAAAGGCATAGCGCAAGCCTTCGATAACCTGGAATATCGACAAGTCCGCGTACGACAGCCGGGCGCCGACCATGAAGCCGCCGCGGCGCGGGTTACTGGCATTCACCTGCTCGAAATAATCGAGGAATTTCGGCATGCGGCTGTCGATGAAATCCTTCGTCCGTTTTTTCGCTTCCTTTTTCTGCTCTTCGTAATACAGGTTCACTGACAGCGGATGGTGGGTATCGTGCGCTTCGGCGACCAGGTCGGCGACGGTGAGCTGCAACTGGTGCGTCCACAGCCGGCCGGCTTCATCCCGTGGCGCCAGCCCCAGCCTGCCTCCGAGGTAGAGCAGGATATTGGCGGTCTGGCCTATCAGCAATTCGCCATCCTTCAGGAATGGCGGCGCAAAGGAAAACCGGCCCGATTCGCCGGGTTCGAGCAGCCGCATCATCGCCGCCGTCCCGCCTCCCTGCCGCGCCGGCAGGCGCGCCACATCGACGTAATCGGCACCTGCCTCTTCCAGCGCCAGGCGCACGAATTCGCCGCGCCCCTGGATTTCAGGCCAATAATACAGTTCGTAAGCCATGCACTCTCCCCGCGCTAACCGGATGGCAGAATTATCGTCGATCGTGCGTGGTGACTCCCACGCCAGCATCAAATGCTGCGACCAATATTTGTTATTTGCAATTTTTCAGGTAGTCTGACAGCCTTGCTGCCGGACGCGAAAACCATCCGCAAGTCCGGCCAACTGTATACGAGGAAGCCTTGTGAAATCGAGCCTAGTGGTCCCCGACCTGTCGCCGGCGGATGTGGAAGATTTACTGGAACACGCCGTCATCCGCGCCTTTCCGCGCAACGCCATCATCATCAATGAAGGCGATGACAACAATGGCGTCTATTTCATCATAACGGGCGCGGTGAGGATTTTTCTGGCGGACGAGGAAGGCAACCAAATCGTCATTTCCACCATGGGAGCCGGCGAATATTTCGGCGAAATGGCGCTGGAACCCGGTTCGCGCTCTGCTTCGGTGATGGCAATGGAGCCGGTGCGCCTGGCAATCGTTTCCCTGGACGATTTCCGCGCCTTCCTGCGTTCGCACCCGGATTTTATCTTTTCCCTGCTGGGCAAGCTGATCCGCCGCACGCGCGCACTGAACCGTAACCTGAAAGGCATGGCCCTGCTGGACGTCTATGGCCGGCTGGTGCAACTGTTGAACGACCTGGCAGAAACGGTTGACAAAGAACGCGTCATCCTCGAGCCGCTGACCCAGCAGGAAATCGCCAGCCGCATCGGCTGCTCGCGCGATATGGTCAGCAAGATCATGAAGGATCTTGCTGCCGGCGACTACCTGGATATCTCGCGCAAGCGCATCGTCATCAAGCGCCGATTACCGACTTCCTGGTGAGCGGCCGATACCAGTCGTTGCCGATTTCCTTCGCAATTTCGGCTTGCGCCCGGGCCTGGGTGGAAACATAACCATACATCGCCGCCAGATGCTGCATGCGCTGCGACACCAGGTCTGGCGCAGGCGCAGGCGCAGGCTCAGTAGCAGTCGGAATCACCGACTCATTGCCTGCCATATGGCGCTCCGGCCGGGAGCGCTCGTCGCCCTCGCGCCGGTCATAGAGCACAAAGCCCTCGTCGGTCACATAAGGCGGCGGCCGGTGCGAGGCGACACGCCGGTCTTCCCGCCTGCGTTCGACCAGCAAGTCGCTCTCATGAAGATCCTGATCCATTTATTCCCCCTGACAATAATTTATTTATTTTGGGAAATATTACCGATCAAGAAAAAATTTCTCTGTAAAACATTGCACTGTAATAATGTGAAAAATTACCAAAACGGCTCTTTCACATGTATCGCTCAGCCTGGACATCTGTTGATTTTGTTGGTTTTTATTATGTTGCCGAGCGCGCCAGGCGGATGCCGGAAAATTGCCAGCGTGCGGATGCGGGGAAGAAATTGCGGTAAGACGCGCGCGCATGTCCGGCCGGAGTCGCGCAGGAGGAACCGCGCAAGACGTACTGATTGACCATGAACTTGCCGTTGTATTCGCCGGTCGCACCGGCTACGGGCAAATACCCCGGATAAGGGGCATAACTGCTGGAAGTCCATTGCCAGCACGCGCCGAACATCTGCGCCAGGCCCTCCTGGCGCGCCGTCTGCGGATGCATCGCTTCCATCATCGGCTCATGGCGTCCGTTGACGGCAACTTCCCATTCGGCTTCCGTAGGCAGGCGAGCGCCGGCCCAGCGCGCGTAGGCATCTGCCTCGTAGTAGGAAAGATGGCTGACGGGAGCATGCAATTCCAGCGGCCGCAAGCCATGCAAGGTGAATTCCTGCCAGTCCGGCTGGTCCGTTTTCTCGTCGGGCGCATACCAGTACAGCGGCCGGGTGATGCGGTTGACCTGCGCCCAGTCCCAGCCTTCCGACAGCCACAGGGCCGGATTAGCGTAGCCGCCGCCGGTCACGAAAGCAAGATACTCACCGTTGCTGACCAGCCGCGACGCCAGCTTGAAGGGTTCAACGAACTGTCGATGGCGCGGCAATTCATTGTCGAAACAGAAGCCGATGCCGGCATGGCCGATCTCGACCACGCCGGCATCGTAGGAGAGCCAGTCCAGCGGCAAGGTCTGGCGCGGCTCGGCCCCGGGCTGGCTGGCATATGCCGGCATCAGCGGGTTTTGCGCCAGCAAATGCTTGACGTCGGTGAGAATCAGTTCCTGGTGCTGCTGCTCGTGGTGTAGGCCCAACTCGACCAGCTGCAGCATGGACTGGGCCACGCCCGGCTCGGACAGCAGCGCCAGCATGCGAGCGTCGACATTACGGCGGTAATCGAACACCTCGCACAGCGGCGGCCGCGTCAACAAGCCGCGCTGCGGGCGCGGATGGCGGGCGCCGACGCCGTTGTAGTAGGAATTGAAAAGCATGCGGAACTGTGGGTGGAAAGGATGAAAATTCCGTTCGAATGTTTCCAGGATGAAGGTTTCGAAAAACCAGGTGGTATGCGCCAGGTGCCATTTGGTTGGACTCGCGTCCGGCATCGATTGCGCGCAGCAATCCTCTTCCGACAGCGGCTCGCACAGCATCATCGAGCGCGCGCGCACATTGAAGTATTGCTGTGCCAGGGCTTCGGTTCCGTGCAGGAAATGCACCTCAGCTTGCCTGGTCATGACGGCCTCGCGTCCTTATTTTCCGTCAATGCGGCGCGCGCGCATGACATACCATGAACCAGGCACGCTCGTCGATCCAGGCGCGCGACGCAACGAAACCGGCCTCTTCCAGCAGTTGCAGGAAGCCTTCGCGCGTGTACTTGTAACTGCTTTCCGTATGGATGAGTTCGCCTTCGGCAAAGCGGCGACGCCCGCCTGGCCAGGCCACGCAAACGTCGCGCCGGGCTTCCAGGTGCATTTCGGCACGCCCCGCGGCGACATTGAAGAAGCCGCGGTGGCGCCAGTCGCGCACATCGAAGTCGGCGCCAAGCAAGGCGTTCAAGTGCTGCAGCAGGTTCAGGTTGAATGCCGCGGTGACGCCCAGCGCATCATCGTACGCCGCGTCCAGCAGCCGCTTGTCCTTGACCAGATCGACGCCGATCAGCAGCCCGCCGCCGTCTCCCTCAACGCAGGCAGCGCGCAGGCGGCGCAGGAAGGCCAGTGCCGCATCCGGCGCGAAGTTGCCGATCGAAGAACCGGGATAGAAAAACAGACGACGGTCGCGACCGACCGCATCCGGCAGCGCCATCGCGGATGAAAAATCCATGCTGATTGCGGTGATGGGAAGATCGGGAAAACGGCACTTGAGCTGCGCCACCGCGTCGCGCAGGAAATCGGCTGAGATATCCACCGGCACGTAATGGCGTGGCGCCAGCACATCGAACAGACGGGGCGCCTTGGCGCAATTGCCGGCGCCAAGATCGACCAGGGTGACGCCGACGCCGATGGCTTTGGCCATGGCCGGCAGATAGCGCGCAAAGATTGCCGCTTCCGTACGCGTCGGGTAATACTCGGGCAGTTCGCAAATCGCTTCGAACAGCTTCGAGCCTAGCGCGTCATACAGGAATTTGGGGGCAACGCGCGCCTCCGCTGCGAGCAGGCCCGTCATCACTTCGTCACGAATGGCGGCATCATTCTGATGAAAAGCCTGAATGAATCCGTCCGGCAAATGCTCAACTGGTTTCGTCATGGCGATAAGTCAGGTTGATGCTGCAACAGGTTGATGCCGCAGGTAATGCAGGCAGACGCAGCATTGCATGATGATTTTGGCTATCATAGCGGATTCTTCTTTCCCATCGGTTGAGACGAGACAAAACCGCCCTGTCCGCTGGTCGAATATTCTTAAATAACCTTACAAGAAAACTTACCATGTTCAAGCTCGCTGCTGCTCCCTGCAAAAAAATACTGCTGACCCTGGTGCTGACGGTTGGCGTCGCTGCCTCGGGCAGTCTTGCGTACGCACAACAAGTCCTGCGCGTATCGGCCATCCCCGATGAAGCGCCGACTGAGTTGCAGCGCAAGTTCAAGCCGCTGGGGGAATACCTGGAGCAGAAGACCGGTATGAAAGTCGAATTCACTCCCGTAACCGACTATGCCGCCTCGGTGGAGGGCCTGCTGAACAACAAACTCGACATGGTCTGGTTCGGCGGTTTCACCTTCGTGCAAGCGAATGTACGCAGCAAGGGCAAGGTCATTCCCATCGTCCAGCGCGAGGAAGACGAGAAATTCAAGTCGGTGTTCATCACCACGCGCAACGACATCAACAAGCTGGAAGACCTGAAAGGCAAGACCTTTTCCTTCGGTTCCGAATCCTCCACTTCGGGTCACCTGATGCCGCGCGCGTTCCTGCTCAAGGCAAAGATCAATCCGGATACCGACATGAAGCGCATCGCCTTCTCCGGCGCGCATGACGCCACCGTGGCGGGGGTTGCCGGCGGCAAGGTCGATGCCGGCGCGCTGAACATCTCGGTGTGGGAAAAGCTGGTGGCGCTGAACAAGGTCGATCCGAAGCAGGTGCGCGTGTTCTACACCACCCCCGGTTATTACGATTACAACTGGACCGTGCGCGCCGACATGGACCCGGCGCTGCGCAAGAAGCTGACCGATGCCTTCCTGACCCTGAACAAGGATACCCCGCAAGGCAAGGAAATCCTGGAATTGCAGCGCGCCACCCGCTTCATCCCGACCAGGGCCGAGAACTACAAGGCGATCGAGGATGCGGCGAAAAACGCCGGCCTGCTGAAATAAACCGCACGAAGGAACACTCACGGCGCGCCTGACGGAACATCATGGTCTTTTCACTCGACAAGCTGTCGGTGCGCCATCAAGGCGCCGGCAATGCCGCCTATGCGCTGCGCGAACTCGATCTCTCGATCGCCGCAGGCGAGCAGGTGGCATTGATCGGCCCATCCGGCGCCGGCAAGACTACCCTGCTGCATACCCTGGCTTGCGCCCACCGCCCCGACAGCGGCGCTCTTGAAGTATTCGGCGTGGCGCCATGGCAGCAAAGCGAGAAGCAGCGCCATGCGCTGCGGCGCCGCCTGTTCCTGGCGCCGCAGACGCCGCCGCTGCCGCCGCGCCAGCGCGTGGTGACGGCGGTGCTGGCGGGGCGCCTGCCGCATTGGAGCCTGACGCAAGCCATCGTGTCCCTGTTCCGGCCGGCAGAACCGCAACTGGCCTTCGAGGCGCTGGCACGCTTTCATCTGCAGGACAAGCTGTATGCCCGCGTCGATCGCCTGTCCGGCGGCGAGCGCCAGCGCTGCGGCATGGCGCGGCTGCTGGTTTCCGGCGCCGAGGCATTGCTGGTCGACGAGCCACTGTCGGCGCTCGACCCGGCGCTGGCGCTGCAGATGCTGACCGTGCTACAGCAGGAAGCCCGCTCGCGCAACGCCGCCATGGTGTGCAGCCTGCACCAGGTCGATCTGGCGCGTCAGCTCTTCCCGCGCATCATCGGCTTGCGCGACGGCCGCATTGTCTTCGACGCCGCCCGCGAAAACGTCACCGATGCCATGATCGCCGCGCTGTACCGCCATGCCACCACGCCCCTGCACGCGGCGGACGAGACCGAAGACCGCGCCCTGCAGCAGGGGCCGACCATCACGCGCTGCTTCTGATGATGGCCAGCGCTCCCAGCCAGTACACCGATCCTGCCTGGCGCGGCCGCGTGGCCGGCCTGGTGATTGGCATTGCCCTGCTTTGGCCCATGCTGTGGGCCAGCGAGTTCAAGCCGTGGCTGCTGTTCGATGCGCAAAGCCTGCAGGCGACCGGACGCTTTCTCGCCGATTTTTTCCCGCCCGCGCATTCCGGCGAATTTCTCGCCATGGTGGCGGTGGCAACCTGGGAAACCATTGCCATGGCCACTGCCGGCCTGGCACTGGCCATACTCGGCGCGATTCCGCTGACCCTGGTGGTCAATCAGCAGCTGTCCATCTCCCGCATCGGCGGCGGCCGCATCCGCCTGCCGTCACGGCTGGCGCGGCAAGCCGCGCGCTGGCTGCTGGTGGGCTTGCGCAGCGTGCCGGAGCTGGTATGGGCGCTGCTGTTTGTGCGCATTGTCGGCCTCGGCCCTACCGCTGGCGTGCTGGCGATCGCCCTCACCTATTGCGGCATGCTCGGCAAGGTGTATGCCGAGATTCTCGAATCCAGCGATGCCCATGCCACCCAGGCCCTTCTCAAGGGCGGCAGCGGCCGGCTGGCGGCGCTGCTCTACGGCAGCTTGCCGGAAGCCGCCTCGGAACTGGTGTCGTACACCATCTACCGCTGGGAATGCGCGATCCGCGGCTCGATCATCATGGGCTTCGTCGGCGCCGGCGGGCTCGGACAAAGGATGGATGAATCGATGAAAATGCTGGCCGGCGGCGAAGTGTCGGCCATGCTGCTGGTCTTCATCCTGCTGGTGGCTTGCGCTGACGGCGTCAGCCGGCTACTGCGGCGGAGGCTGGGATGAACGCCAACTCCCTCAAGGCAGTGCCGCCGGCGCCGCCGCCACGCGACTGGCCGATTCTGCTGCTGGTAACGGCCATCCTGCTGCTGATCATTGCCAGTTTCGTCACGCTACCGCTGAAATGGGGCGAGCTGTTCAGCGCCGGCACCCTGCAGACCACCGCCGAATTCCTGCGCGGCTTCGCGCCGCCGGAACTGGCGCCGGATTTCCTGCGCAAGGTGGCCGGCGCCACCTTCGAAACGCTGGCCATGTCGGCGCTGGGCACTCTGCTGGCCGCCATCGCCGGCCTCGCGCTGGCGCTGCCGGCCGCCGGCCGCTTCGGCGCCGCGCCGCGCGCGGCCACACGCATGCTGCTCAATGTCCTGCGCTCGGTGCCGGAACTGGTGTGGGCCTCGCTGCTGCTGATTGCCGCCGGCCTGGGCCCGTTTGGCGGCACCATGGCGCTGGCGGCCCACACAGCCGGCGTGCTGGGACGGCTGTTCGCCGACGCCATGGAAAACCTGCCGCCACAGCCGGAAGCGACCCTGCGCATCAATGGCACCTCGCCCGCGGTCGCCTTTCTGTACGCCACCCTGCCGCAAGCCGCGCCGCAGATCATGTCGTATACCCTGTATCGCTGGGAAAACAATATCCGCGCCGCCGCCGTGCTGGGCGTAGTCGGCGCCGGCGGTCTGGGGCAGATGCTGAAATACCACCTGTCGCTGTTCCAGATGCAACAGGCCGCCACCGTGATCCTCGCCATGCTGCTGCTGGTGGGACTGGTCGATGCGGCCAGCTTCGCGCTGCGGCGCGCGATGACGCGCTAGCGGGCAGGCGATGCTGGAACTGCGCCACCTCTGCAAGGCTTACGCCAACGGACGGCAAGTCCTGTCCGACCTTACCTGGCGCCTTGAACCCGGCGAATATGTCGCCATCATGGGGGAGTCGGGGGTTGGCAAATCGACCCTGCTGAACCTCATTGCCGGCCTCGATGCACCTGATTCGGGGGAAGTCGTCATCGACGGCGCGGCCATTTCCACGCTCGATGACGATGCCGCCACCTGCCTGCGGCGCGAGAAATTCGGTTTCATCTTTCAGGCCTTCCACGTCCTGCCGCACCTGAACCTGCTGCAAAACATCGCCCTGCCGCTGCTGCTGAACGGCTTGCCGCAGGAGCGTGCCGCGCGCATGCTGGCGGCAGTCGGACTGGAGGGGCGCGGCGCCGATTTCCCGCGCCAGTTGTCCGGCGGCGAATTGCAGCGCATCGCCATCGCCCGCGCCCTGGTGCATCGCCCCCGGCTGCTGCTGGCAGATGAACCCACCGGCAACCTCGACCCGGATACCGCACAGATCATCCAGCAATTGCTGCGCGCGGAAATCAAGGCCAACGATGCCACCGCCATCCTGGTGACGCATTCGCCGGCGGCGGCGGCCAGCGCCGACCGTGTGCTGGTGCTGGGCCGGAATGGCTTGCGCCCGGCCTGATCTGGCCATGCGGGCGCCATCGACCTCCTCCTCCCTGCGGCGCCTGATGCGCTGGCTGCTCGCGGGCGAATGGCGCGCCCATCCGCTGCGCAGCGGCATCGGCATCCTTGCGATTGCCGTCGGCGTCGCGCTTGGCTTTGCAATCCACCTGATCAACAGCGCCGCCCTGAATGAATTTTCGGCGGCAGTGCAAACCCTGTCCGGCCAGGCCGACCTGCAAGTACGCGGCGCCCAGCCCTGGTTCGACGAGGAACTCTATCCGCCGCTGGCGCGGCACCCGTCTGTGGCGGTAGCCAGCCCGGTGCTGGAAGTCGACGCCGCCCTGCCCGGGCGGGAAAAGCCACTGAAAATCCTTGGCATCGATGCCTTCCGCGCCGCCGCGGTGACGCCGGAACTGGTCGGCGCCGTCGTCGAGAACGACCGCACTACCATCCTCGCCGATGATGCCATCTTCCTGTCACCGGCAGCACTGCAATGGCTGCAGGCGCAGCCGGGCCAGCCATTGCAGCTGCGCGCCGGCACCGGCACCGTGACCCTGCGCATCGCCGGCACCCTGCCCGGCNNGTCAACCTCAACGTGCTGGCGCTGGTGGCCCTGTTCACCGGCGCCTTCCTGGTGTTTTCCAGCCAGGCGCAGGCGGTCATCCGCCGCCGCGGCCAGCTGGCGCTCTTGCGCGTGCTCGGCATGACACGCCGGCAGTTGCTGCGGCAACTGCTGGCCGAAGGCGCCCTGCTCGGCGCGGCCGGCGCCTTGCTCGGGCTGGCGGGCGGGCATGCCGCGGCGGCGGCGGCCCTGCATTTTTTCGGCGGCGACCTCGGCGGCGGCTACTTCCCCGGCGTGCAGCCGAGCGTGCAGTTTTCGCCCGGCGCGGCCCTGGTGTTTTTTCTGCTGGGCACCGGCGTGGCAATACTTGGCAGCGCCGTGCCGGCCTGGGAAGCGGCGCGCGCGTTGCCGGCGCAGGCGCTCAAGCCTGGCAGCGAAGAAGTCGCCCTGGCCAGGCTGGCCACGCCCTGGCCGGCGCTACTCTGCCTGCTGCTGGGCGCCCTGCTCACTCGTCTGCCGCCGCTGGCAGGCCTGCCGGTCTTTGGCTATCTGGCGGTGGCACTGCTGCTGGTCGGCGGCATTGCGCTCATGCCGCGCCTGGGATCCATCATTTTCGCCATGCTGGCAGCCATGGCGGCAAGGATGGGCGCCGGCGCGCCGGCCATGCTGGCGCTGGCGCGCCTGGCCAACGCCCCCAACCAGGCCTCGATTGCGCTCGGCGGGGTCCTGTCCAGTTTCAGCCTGATGGTGGCAATGGCGATCATGGTGGCAAGTTTCCGCGTCTCGGTGGATGAATGGCTGATGCGGGTATTGCCCGCCGACCTGTACGTGCAAACCACCGACGCCGGCAATTCCGGCGGCTTCGCGCCGGCCGAACAGGCGGCGATTGCCGCCGCGCCCGGCATCGCCCGCGCCGAGTTCCTGCGCATGACGCAACTTGCGCTCGATCCTGCGCGCCCCACGGTCGCCCTGATCGCCCGGCCAATCGATCTGCAGGACCCGGGCAAGAACCTGGCCCTGACCGGCGACGGCCTGCCGCCGCAAGCCATCCCGCCCGGCGTGGTGCCGGTCTGGGTTTCGGAAGCGATGGTCGACCTGTACGGTTACCGCCCCGGCAGCCGCATTCGCCTGCCGCTCGCCGGCCGCCAGCAGGAATGCATCGTCGCTGGCGTCTGGCGTGACTATGTACGCCAGTTCGGCGCCATCCAGATGCGGCAAGATGACTACCGCCGCCTGAGCGGCGACCTGCAGGCCGACAGCGCCGGCCTGTGGCTGGCGCCCGGCGACACACCGGCCGATGCGATTGCAGTCATCCGGCGTCTGCCCTTCGGTAGCGCGCTGGAGTTTTCCCAGCCCGGCGAGATCCGCGCCGCCAGCCTGAAAATCTTCGATCGCAGCTTTGCCGTCACCTACCTGCTGGAAGCCGTCGCCGTGCTGATCGGCCTGTTCGGCGTGGCCACCACCTTTTCCGCGCAAACCATCGCGCGCGCGCGCGAATTCGGCATGCTGCGCCATATCGGCGTGACCCGGCGCCAGGTGCTCGGCATCCTTGCCATGGAAGGCGTGCTGTTGACGGCGATCGGCATCGCCGCCGGCTTCGCGCTTGGCTTTGCCATCAGCCTGATCCTGGTGTACGTCGTCAACCCGCAATCCTTCCACTGGAGCATGCAGCTGCACATGCCATGGGGATTGCTGGCAAGCGTCGCCGCCGTGCTGCTGGGGTTGGCGACGCTGACGGCGGTGGCATCAGGCCGCCATGCAGTTTCCGGCAATGCGGTACGCGCAGTCAGGGAGGATTGGTGATGAGGACGAATATCGGCAGCATGGCATATCCGGCATATCGACGGTTCGCGAAATTCATCGGCCTCGCGGCGTTTTCGCTATGGCTGGCATTGGTGGCATTGGCGACAGTTGCGCCTTTTGCCCCGGGAGTCGCCGTCGCCGCTCCGCCCGTGCTGGCGCCGGTCGTGCCGGGCAAAACGCTCGCCTTCCCGCGCGACCACGGCGCCCATCCGGATTTCCGCACCGAATGGTGGTATGTCACCGGCTGGCTGCAAACGCCGCAGGGCAAGCCGCTGGGCTTCCAGATCACCTTTTTCCGCTCGGCCACCGACCATGACCGCGCCAACCCGAGCCGCTTCGCGCCGCAGCAGCTGATCATCGCGCATGCCGCCCTGTCCGATCCTTCCCTCGGCAAGCTCCTGCACGACCAGAAAAGCGCCCGCGAGGGATTCGGCCTGGCCCATGCGAAGCAGGACGACACCGATGTGAAGCTCGACAACTGGCGCTTCCGGCGTGGCGCGGACGGGCATTATCGCGCCAGCATTACTGCGCGCGACTTCAGCCTGGAACTGGAACTGGCGCCGCAGCAGCCGCCGATGCTGCAAGGCGAGCGCGGCTTTTCCCGCAAGGGGCCGCGCCCGCAACAGGCCAGTTACTATTACAGCCTGCCGCAACTGCAGGTCAGCGGCAGCATCGGCCGCGACGGCAAGACGCAGGCGGTCGGCGGCAGCGCCTGGCTCGATCATGAATGGTCCACCAGCGTGCTGGATGAAAACGCCGCCGGCTGGGACTGGCTGGGCGCCAACCTCGATGACGGCGGCGCCCTGATGGCATTCCAGATCCGCGGCAAGGATGGCGCGAAACTGTGGGCGCATGCCGCCCTGCGCCACGCCGACGGCCGCATCACCCAATTCGGGCCCGGCCAGGTCGATTTCAACCCGCAACGGCGCTGGCGCTCGCCACGCACCGATGCCAGCTACCCGGTGACGCAAACTGTCGTCACCGGTCCGCACGCCTGGCAAATCTCGCCGCTGCAGGATGACCAGGAACTCGATTCGCGCCAGTCCACCGGCGCCGTCTACTGGGAAGGCGCGGTAATCCTCCGCCGCGACGGCCACCCGGCCGGCAAAGGCTATCTCGAACTGACCGGCTACGTGAAGCCGCTGAAACTATGAATGCTTCGACTCCGCGCCCCAAAGGCAGCCTTGCAACACTGGGCGCCCTACTGCCGTTTTTACGTCCCTACCTTGGCCGCTTCATCCTGGCAGGCATCGCCCTGGTGGTGGCGGCAGGCGCCACCCTGGCTGTCCCCTATGCCTTCCGGCAAATGATCGACCTCGGCTTCGGCATGGCTGTCCCGGCGCACGTCGCGGGCAGTGCGGCAGCCACCAGCGCTTCCCATATCGACCGCTACTTCCTGGCGCTGTTCGGCGTCGCTTCGATTCTGGCGCTGGCCACCGCCGCGCGCTTTTACATGGTGTCGTGGCTGGGCGAGCGCGTCACCGCCGACCTGCGCAACGCGGTGTACCGGCACGTGGTCGGCCAGAGCCCGCAATTTTTCGAGACTGCGCAAACCGGCGAAGTGCTGTCGCGCCTGACCGCCGACACCACGCTGATCCAGGCCCTGGTCGGCACCAGCATTTCGATGGCCTTGCGCAATGCCTTGCTGCTGGCTGGCGGCATGGTCATGCTGTTCCTCACCAGCGCCAGGCTGTCGGCGCTGATCCTGGTGCTGCTGGCGCTGGTAATCGTGCCGATCGTCCTGTTCGGCCGGCGCGTGCGCAAACTTTCCCGCGATTCGCAGGACCGCCTTGCCGACGCCTCGGCGCTGGCTGGCGAAATCCTCAACGCCATGCCGGCGGTGCAAGCCTATACCCAGGAAAAACGCGAGGCGCAGCGCTTCGGCGCCACGGTCGAACGCGCCTTCGCCACGGCCATCGATCGTATCCGCGTCCGTTCGCAACTGACCGCGCTGGCGATCCTGCTGGTATTCGGCGCCATCGTGTTCGTGCTGTGGCTGGGCGCCCAGGCCGTGCTCGACGGCAGCATGACTGCCGGCCAGCTCGGCCAGTTCATCCTGTACGCAGTCATCGTCGCCGGCGCCATCGGCGCGCTGTCGGAAGTGCTGGGGGAGGCTCAGCGGGCCGCCGGCGCCACCGAGCGCCTGCTGGAATTGCTGACCCTGAGCTCGCCGATCCAGACGCCGGCGCACCCGCATCCCCTACCGGTCCGCGCCAGCGGCGGCGCCGCGCTTGAGCTCGCCGAAGTCGATTTCCGCTATCCATCACGGCCGCAGACGCCGGCCCTGTCGCAACTGTCGCTGGCAGTCGTGCCCGGCGAGACGGTGGCCATCGTCGGCCCTTCCGGCGCCGGCAAGACCACCCTGTTCCAGTTGCTGCTGCGCTTCTACGACCCGCAGCAAGGCAGCATCTGCCTCGACGGCATCGATATCCGCCGGCTAGATCTACAGGACTTGCGCGGCGCCATCGGCATCGTGCCGCAGGATACCGTGATCTTTTCCGCGGATGCGCTGGAAAACATCCGCTACGGCCACCCCGGCGCCAGCGACGAGGAAGTGATCGACGCCGCCAAAATGGCGGCCGCCCACGAATTCATCGAGCGCCTGCCGCAAGGCTACCGCAGCTTCCTTGGCGAGCGCGGCGTGCGCCTGTCCGGCGGCCAGCGCCAGCGCATCGCGATCGCCCGCGCGCTGCTGAAAAACCCGCCGCTGCTGTTGCTCGACGAAGCCACCAGCGCGCTGGACGCCGAGTCCGAGCGCCTGGTGCAGGGCGCGCTGGAAGCCGCCATGCAGGGCCGCACCACCCTGGTGATCGCCCACCGTCTGGCCACCGTGCAGCGTGCCGACCGCATCCTGGTGATGGAACAGGGCCAGATCGTCGAAACCGGCACGCATGCGCAACTGGTCGCCCAAGGAGGCCTGTACGCCAGCCTGGCGGCGCTGCAGTTCGGTCAGGGCTGAAGGATTCCCGCGAGATTTATCCGGCCGGCTTATGTTAGGATGCCGGGCTGAGCCCGCCATCCCGGGCATTGCCACAACCAAGAAACATTCATGCGCCAATACCTCGACCTGATGCGCCATGTCCTGCAGCATGGCGCCGAAAAAACCGACCGCACCGGCACCGGCACCCGCTCGGTGTTCGGCTACCAGATGCGCTTCAACTTGCAGGAAGGCTTCCCGCTGGTGACCACCAAGAAGCTGCACCTGAAGTCGATCATCCATGAATTGATCTGGTTTCTGGCCGGCTCGACCAACATCAAGTATCTGAAAGACAATGGCGTCTCGATCTGGGACGAATGGGCCGACGAGAACGGCAACCTCGGGCCGATCTACGGTTACCAGTGGCGCTCCTGGCCGGCGCCCAACGGCCAGCATATCGACCAGATCGCCCAGGTGCTGGACCAGATCAAAAACAACCCGGATTCGCGCCGCATGATCGTCTCGGCCTGGAACGTCGCCGACATTCCGCAGATGAAGCTGCCCCCCTGCCACGCCTTCTTCCAGTTTTACGTCGCCGACGGCAAACTGTCCTGCCAGCTGTACCAGCGCAGCGCCGACATTTTTCTGGGCGTGCCTTTCAACATTGCTTCCTACGCCTTGCTCACCCACATGATGGCGCAGCAGGCCGGCCTGGAAGTGGGGGATTTCGTCTGGACCGGTGGCGACTGCCACCTGTACTCGAACCACATGGACCAGGTGCGTGAACAGCTCTCGCGCCAAAGCTTCCCGCTGCCGGCCCTGCACATCCGCCGCAAGCCGGATTCCATCTTCGATTACAGGTTCGAGGATTTCGAGATTGTCGGCTACCAGTCGCACTCCGCCATCAAGGCGCCGGTAGCTGTGTAAGCAGTCGCTCACATGCGACACAGGCACTATGGCGCTGTTCAAAATCCTTGATGCGCCGCTGTCGTGAAGTACGCTTAACGTTGTGGATTACTCACACCATGCGTGGACAATGCTGTGGATAAGTGCCACAGAGCTTACTCAAGCGTTTGTTTTATAAAGATTTTTTTGTGCCGATGAAAAATCGGGCACGGCGACTACAAGCCGTGCTCCATCTTTTTCAACGCATATTTCTTTTGAGTGTGCAACATCCGGATTACAACGATTCACCCCTGATATTTCCAGTAGAATAGGCAATCCGACTAAAGTCGCCCCGGATAAGCATTATGAGCAACACCATTTTCGAATTACGAGATTCCGTCGAAGTTTCTACCGGACGTTTGGGACATGTCCGCATGAAGCAGGAAAATTACAACCAGGAAGTAGCGATCATCACGGTCCATCCTGACGACATTCCGCAATTGATCGAGCAGCTTGAAAAAGCCGGCAGGGAAGCACAGGCCATTCGGGAAGAATTGAAAAACCGCTCGGTAACAAAAGAGTCCGACAAACAGTAAATCAGGCTGCTGTTGCCGTCATGGCCACGACCACAGAGGTCAGGACGATAGCCAATGTATACGCAACTTTTCGGGTCTGGTTTTTTGCCGCTTCCAAGCGGCGCCAGCGTTGTTCAAATACGTAGTTCTGCGCTTTCACAATCCCACTCCAATTAGTAAAACCTACGAACTTATTGTAGGTCGAAAAAAAGCTAGTATAGGCATGTATTTACAAAATGACATTGAGTAATCTCATTGTTGAGGTTCATTTGTTTAATGCATACAACAAATTGTCAAATTTTTCTTTTGACCTGCGAATTTTCACCCAATCCCTCTTCTCCCTCTTCTGCCGCCATTTTCTCGCCTATCGGATCTTTTCTTGCAGCTTGATCCGACATACAGCCATTTTTTGATTTTTCTCACAGCCTTCTAATGGTCAAGAATTAGCCTTGATCAATCAGTTGCAACTCGTGCACTGACAAAAATTAAGGAGGAGAAAATGCAAATCATGGAATCAAATCCGCACGATCACGCTGCTCTGCAAATACTTGCAAACGAGAATAAAACGGTCACGGATTCGAACACCGAACAAACGGAAGTCAAATCGCATTGCTGGTATTGCAGCCGCCCTTTGTACAATCGCCGCAATTTCTGCAGCACGGAATGCAGGGAAGCCCTATATGAAGATAATGAACGCGCCAGGGAACGGCGGTTAATACTAGGTTGCCGGTGCTGATGTCAGCGTAAAGAGCGTCAAATCAGCGCTGTCACGCTATTGGCATTGGTGGTCTATTCAGATAAAAAGATATTGTTTGCGCCGCAGCAGCGTCCACAAGCGATTGAGTTGATGAAACATAACAAGCACTTCGGATGACAATTTATTGTCAAAGTCATTGCCACAAATGACTGCCAGAGGCTTGTTATGCCGCCCGAGTTTCCTCCACCGGTAATTCCCCATTTCGACATGCTGCGCACGCTATACGAGAAGGACAGGGAATCATTTGAAGCCCTGCGCCACCACCTGCTGCAGGATGCGCTTGCCGCCGCTCCGGCAGAACGGCGTCCCAGCCTGGAGCGCTTGCTGGGGCGCATCGAAGCCACCCGCGCAGCAGCCGGCACCCCGGAACAGGCTGCTACCCTGGCCTTCGAGATGATGGCGGAATCGTTACAGGAATTACGCGCCTCATGGCACCAGGCCTGCTACGCCCTGAGTGAATTGCAGACGCGTCTGCTGATTGAAAAAATACGTTAATCACGCCTGCCGTATTTTTTATCAGCAAGAAATTACCATTAAGAATCATTCACTTAAGAAATTTCCTATCCACTTATCCACAAACTTGTTCACTATTCATGTGAACAAGTTACTGTCTCTTGATGACAGTGGGCAAGATATGCACAGATTCCGGATTTGTCATGCAGGTAGAAAAATCCTCGAAGGCACCATAAGCCGGCTGTCCGGGCCGGCCTGATCCGCACAAATCGATGCCCGGGCTTGTGCCGGCGGCACGACGGGGCGGCGTGCTACGCCAGGCAAGGTCCAGAGTTGCAGCCTGCCGGTACATTTCCCGTAGCGGATGCAAGCCCAGATAGCTGCGCACCATGCTGCCCGTAACATTATCAGCAGCACGCGCCACGCCGTCATCGCGGCTGCGGATCACGCCGTCGACCAGGTTACCCGCAATATCCGCGCTGCTGACGGCAAAACGTACCGTGATGCCGGCCGTATCGATCAGCGTGTTATGCGTGATCCTGGCAGCTGAAGCCCGATTGAGATAAATGCCGTCGTCCGAGCAGAAGGCAATCAGGTTGCTTTCCATGCTGCCACCATCGTGTTCGGTAATGCAGCGGCGGTCGCGGCAAAAGGCGGCGCCGGTGCCGCCGCCGCCGAACGACAGGCCGACGCGCTGCCCTGGCAAACCGCGCAGGCGGTGCTCGCACAGAACGATATTGCGTTCGAAGCGATTGCCGCTGCCCGCGCCCTTGGCGAAGGCGCCATAACTGACCCGGTTGCCGTCAGCCTTGACGAAGTCGCTGATCAGATTGCCACGGATGGTCCAGTGGCTGGCGCCGACCAGATCGATCGGCGTCACCGGATTGCTGGTCTGGCGCACGCTGGCATTACTGAGGGTATTGTCCTCGATGACGCCATGGTCTGGATAATGTTCGCCTTCGCCATTGATCTTGAAATGCGCATTGAAATCGGTGATCACGTTATTCCGCGCGATGAAATGGCTTGCTGCGGAAACGACATGAAAAGCATGTTCGCAATTGGCGTGCTCTTTGCAAACGCCCTTGATCGTCAGGTTTTCGAACACCCAGTAGGGTTTTGAGACCTTGAATCCTTCCGTCACGGCAAACAGCAGGAGCACCGTTCCCGGTTGCTGCGCGCGCACCGTGATCGGCTTGCCGGGACTGCCAGGCTGGCTGACTTGAATCGACCTGCTGTCGAAGTAATAGCTGCCAGGCAGGAAAGTGACCACATCGCCAGGACGCGCCGCCAGTATCGCCGCCCGCGCTGCTGCAACCGAATCGACCAATACCACCTGCCCTGTCTCGACACCCCCGGTAGCGATGGATGCCGGAGACACACCTTGCGCGCCCAGCGCCAGCAGCGGCAGCGCGAAGGGAAGTTGTTCGCCGCGATCGAGAGCAAGCAGCGTGCTCCCGGCCCAACTGCCGAACCTTTCGATCAGCGGGTTGTGCCCCTGGGCGCGGCGTTCCACATAAGGACCCAGGCTACGCGGGGCGATTTCCATGCGCTCAAGCAGCAGCGCCAAAGCCGAGACCAGCACGAGCAGCGACATGGCAACAGCCCAGAGGATGCGCTTCCGTGTAATGAATGGCGTGACAGGCATGTTCGGCCAGGGCTCCATAGAATGGCAAAGCCCAGGCGAGAACAAACGAGCAAGCGCTTCCCCCCAGGCGGAGCCCAGAGTGTAAAGGATCGTAGCGCCACTGGCAAAACTGCCAACAAACCTGCAAGCGCAAGCCTATGCTGCCTGGGCGCGAAAAGCCCACGGTCCGATTACCAGCGGCACATCGGTCGCACCGCCGTTGAGCATGCGCCGTGCCACCTGCTGAATGCGATATTCATGGCGCCGATAAATCGCCAGCAGATCTTGCGGGTCAGCATCCTCAGACAACAGATATAAAGCTTGCCGCAAAACAATACATTTACGTCGAGAAAAACCTTCCGCGAGGGTAAACGCCACGCCATCGAGATCGACTTCGCTGACTTCGCTGATTGCCAGATCGTTTAGCATTGCTATCCTCCCGAATCTCAGAGTTGTACCCAAAGCAAGGATAAGTGGCAGGATTGATTGCTCGTTGTGACTTCTCAATGATTGCATCTGGAGGCTTATTTCCGAGTTTTTAAAAATAGAAGCGAATTCTTCCTGCGGGAAATAAGTCCCTCTACTTTTGGAGAGGACACAATTTTTCAAAAAAATGCCACCAAGAATTAAATTCGATCTACAATCCGTTCATCGTAATAACGGTGGCGGTTGGATGCTTTTCATCTTGACTATTTCAGTAATCCTGGTACTTGCCTTGATCAGCATTGGCCTGATCTGGTTTACTTCCGAGGACGGCGTCACCATCAAGGATCTTGACAATGTCTTTATCCTGGACCGTGCCTATATCAACCAAGCCTCGCGCGAATCCTGGAACGACCTGGATTAAGCATCCCCTGCGATGCCCTGCGCATCCGCTTTGAAAAGTTTCCACTAAACCAAACTTTGTGCTGTAATAAGCGCGGGATTGCGCCATGGATTGGCGTACCTGATCCCGTCCGATTATTCCCTGGAGAGGTGCATGAAAAAACTGCTCGTATTGATCGCGTTGACAGCTCCGCTCGCCATGCAGGCGACCCACGCGCAAACCGCCCAAAAACAAACTGCGCAGCAAAGCAAAATGACTACTTGCAATAAGGAAGCGGGCGGCAAAAAAGGTGATGAACGCAAGGCTTTCATGAAAACATGCCTGAGCGCCAAGCCAGTCGATGGCCGTGTTGCACAGCAGGAAAAGATGAAGACCTGCAACAAAGATGCCGGTGTCCGGAAGGGCGATGAACGCAAGGCTTTCATGAAGGAATGCCTGCAAAAGAATTAGCCTTACTCTCGTCTGCACAAGCTGCACAAGCCGCCCGGCACCAAGGGCGGCTTTTTTTATGCCCGCGTATGTCACATCAACTGCAGGCCCGGCATAAGCTCCGCATTGAACGCTGATGCTTATCAAACAGTCTAATGACTGTCTTCATTAAGGTGTAAACGATCAGATCAGTGATCACAACAGGAAAGACACACTCCATGGAAAAGCTAGCCGCACCCGCTGGTGTCGAGCGCATGGCCAGCCCGTGGCTCGGCACGATGCATCGTGATTTTCCTTTTTACAGCGAGCCGTACAATCAGCCCCCTGCGGCCAATCTTGACCGTATCCTGAAATCCTGGATAGGCAAGCTGACCGCCAATGTATCGCCCATGTCGATCTGGATGGCCTATGTCGACTGGCTGCTGCATGTGCAATATTCACCGTCCAAGCAGCAGGAACTGCTGACCGAAGCGGTACGCAAGCTGTGGCGCTGGGGCGAGTACGAGCTGGAAGTGGCCCAGGATGACCCGCATGCCGAAAAAACCTCGGTGACTCCGCTGCCGCAGGACAAGCGCTTTACCGATCCGGCATGGCGGCGCTGGCCCTTCAACGTCATCTCGCAAGGTTTCCTGATGTCGCAGCAATGGTGGCACCGCGCCACCACCGACGTATCCGGTATGACGCTGCACCACGAAGAAATCATCAATTTCATGGCACGGCAGATTCTCGACATGTACTCGCCATCGAATTTTCTGCTGACGAATCCGGTGGTCCTGAACGAAACCTTGCAAAGCGGCGGACGCAATCTGGTCGCGGGCTTGCAGAACGCCATCAAGGATTTCGAACATACGCTCAACGACGCCCACCCGCAAGACCGCTCGGAATTCAAGGTTGGCAGGAATCTCGCCATCACGCCGGGCAAGGTCGTGTTCCGCAATCGCCTCATCGAGCTGATCCGCTACACGCCGACCACCGAAACCGTTCATGAAACCCCGGTATTGTTCGTGCCGGCATGGATCATGAAGTATTACATCCTCGACTTGTCGCCGAAGAATTCCCTGGTCAAGTACCTGCTCGACCAGGGCTACACCGTCTTCATGATTTCCTGGAAAAATCCGCTGGCTTCGGACCGCGACCTCTCACTGGAAGATTACCGCAAGCTGGGCGTGATGGATGCGATCCGGGTGGCGCTGGAAGAAACCGGGGCGCCGCATGTCAACGCGGTCGGCTACTGCCTGGGTGGCACGCTGCTGTCGATTGCCGCCGCCTGCATGGCGCGCCACAATGACCGGCGCCTGTCCAGCATGACACTGTTCGCTTCGCAAGTCGATTTCAAGGATCCCGGCGAACTGTCGCTGTTCATCGACGAAAGCCAGATCACCCTGCTCGAAGCCATCATGTGGGACCAGGGCTATCTCGACACCAAGCAGATGGCAGGCGCCTTCCAGCTGCTGCGCTCGAACGACCTGATCTGGTCGCGCCGCCTGAACCAGTATCTGCTCGGCCGCGCCGAGCCGCAAAACGACCTGATGGCCTGGAATGTGGATGCCACCCGCATGCCCTTCCGCATGCATTCGGAATACTTGCGCAAGCTGTTCCTGGACAATGAGCTGGCCGAAGGCAGCTATTGCATCGATGACCAGCCGGTGGCGCTGACCGATATCCGCGTGCCGATTTTTTCAGTTGGTACGGTAACCGATCACGTCGCCCCATGGCGATCGACCTTCAAGATTCACCTGGTGGCCGACACCGAAGTCACCTACCTGCTGACCACCGGCGGTCATAACGCCGGCGTCGTTTCACCGCCGGGCCAGCCGCGCCGCAGCTACCAGGTCGCCACCACCCAGCATCATGACCCGTATGTCGATCCGGATATCTGGCAAGCCAGGACTCCGCGCCATGAAGGCTCATGGTGGCCGGAATGGGAGCGCTGGCTGCGCAGACGTTCCGGCAAGCACATCGCCCCTCCACCATTCGGCAACATTCTGTACGATGCGCCAGGCAAGTACGTGCTGCAGCCATAACGGATAAAACCGCCGGCATCAGCCCACCAGCTCATCCACCTGCAGATTGACCGTGATGGATTTTTCTTTGCGCCACACTTGGACGTCAACTTTGGTGCCGGGCCGGGTGCCGCTGACTTGCCGCGCGAGTTCCGCCGGATTATCCACTGCCTTGCCGTTGAAATTCAGGATGACGTCGCCCGGGAGGATGCCGGCCCGGTCGGCCGGACCACCGCGCTGCACCGCCGCCACGAGCGCGCCCTGGGCCTTCTTCAGGCCCAGCGCCGTGGCCAGATCCTGCGTCATTTCCTGCGACTGGACGCCGATGCGCCCGCGTGTGACCTTGCCGGTTTCGCGCAATTGTTTCGACACATCCAGCGCGATATCGATGGGAATGGCAAACGAGATGCCCATGTAGCCGCCGGTCTGGCTGTAAATCTGCGAATTGACACCGACCACGTCGCCGCGGGTGCTGAACAGGGGTCCGCCGGAATTGCCCGGGTTGACCGCCACATCGGTCTGGATGAAAGGCACATAACTGCCGTTGGGCAGCAATCGCCCCTTGGCGCTGACCACGCCCACGGTCACGCTGTTTTCAAAACCGAAGGGGGCGCCGATGGCCGCCACCCATTCACCAGGCTCCAGTCGGCTGGGGTCGCCCAGCGTCACGACCGGCAGATTGCGGGCATCGATCTTGATCAGGGCCACATCCGTGTAGCGATCGAAGCCGATCACCTTGGCCTGGAATTCGCGCTTGTCGGTCAGCTTGACCATGACTTCATCGGTATCGGCGACGACATGGGAATTCGTCAGTACATAACCATCCGGGCTGATGATGAAGCCGGAGCCCAGGCCGATCTGCGGGGCTTCGCCGAATTCCGGCACGCCGCCGAAGCGCCGGAAGAATTCGTAGAAAGGATCGCCTTCGCGCAAGCCGCCATCGCCGCGGCCCGCACGCAGGGTGCTGATATTGACCACCGCCTGGCCTTCGCGTTTGACCAGACTGACGAAATTCGGCAAAACCATGCCGGGCGCTGGAGCTGCCGGAGAAACAACCGCCGGCGCCGTGCTGGCTGGCGCTTCCGGTTGCGCATCCTGGGGCGACCTGGAGCAGGCCGCAAGTCCGACGAGCGTCGTTATTGCAATTACCGTTATGCAATTTTCTGGAATGCATAGCCGTTTGAACATGCTTGCTCCTTGTTTCGGCATCGAGGGAATACTTGTATATCGGCCAGGCAGGAATGCGCACGGCTGACTGGAGGAATGCGGGGCATGAAATGCGCGGGCCTATGATGCGCCCAAGGCTGACGGCCAGTCTTTATCTGCATCAAGCACGAAGCCATTCCCTTGAATTCGCCCGTCCTGCCACCATGTCTGCATGTATAGTGCCGGGCAAATCCGCTGCACCAGCATGTTCACCAGGAGTTCCAAGCCATGGCTTTGCATCTAGTCTGTCCCGCCTGCCAGGCGACCAACCGCGTCCCCGAAGAACGCCTGCGCGACGCTCCCGATTGCGGTCGTTGCCATCGGCCGCTGTTTTCCGGCCATCCTTTGTCATTGACGGCAGCCGAGTTCGAACGCCAACTGGAAAAGAGCGATATCCCGCTGCTGGTGGATTTTTGGGCGCCGTGGTGCGGCCCTTGCCGCATGATGGCGCCGGCCTTTGAACAGGCGGCGGCACAGCTTGAGCCGCATTTCCGCCTGGTCAAAGTCAATACTGAGGAAGAGCAGACGCTGGCAGCACGCTACGCCATCCGCAGCATCCCGACACTGGCGATTTTTCGGCACGGCCGTGAAATTCTCCGCCAGGCCGGCGCCATGGGCACCGTTGACATCGTGCGCTGGGCGCGCAGTGCGGCGGGCTAAAGCGCCAAGGAATAAGGCGCCTGGCATCCCGGGATACAAAGGCAATTGCGCGCATTGTTAATGCGAGATCAATTTTTGCCGGAAGGTGTCGACGATCGGGCAGCGCTCCTGGCCAATGTTCTTATAGTACGGCAGTCGGGACATGACTATTTTTTCTCTTGAGCCCCTTGATAGCGCTCAATCGCATACGGATGCGTTATCATGAATTAGTGTCACATCATGACATTGGCCATAAACGGAGACATCATTCCTCGAGAATGAAAAAGGCTGACAATGAGACAGGCCGCCAAAGATGATTTGAAGCAATATGGTGAAGCACCGAAGGAAACGACTGCCCTGATCGGCCAAACGACACAGTCGTCCTCACTTCTGTTTCCGCCAGATGGGTATGACAGCATCATTGAGAGTTCGCACCAGCGGTCGGCTACGTTCGGCCTGGCTGAAGGCACTCAACCCGATTTCAGTCCGTTGAATCACGCGGACCTGTCGCTCATTACTGAGCAAAACCGGGTCTTGTGCTCGCATGCGTTACCAGTGATGGAAACGCTGTATGAGCAAATCATCAATACCCACAACATGGTCATCCTGACCGATGCCCACGGCGTCATCATGCACACGCTGGGCGATTCCGATTTCCTGGAAAAGGCGAATAAAGTAGCGCTGCAACCGGGCGTAGCGTGGTCGGAGGAAAGCAAGGGGACCAACGCTATCGGCACCGCTATCACCGAACAGACAGCGGTACTCGTCCATGCAAGCCAGCATTACTTATCGGCGAACAATTTCCTGACGTGTTCTGCGGCGCCAATTTTTAATCCGGACGGCAATATCATCGGCATACTTGATGTGTCCGGCGAAAAGCATAATTACCACAAGCACACGATGGCGCTGGTCCGCATGTCGGCGCAGATGATCGAAAACCAGGTATTTTCCGCTGCCTACCAGGATGCCATCACGCTGCATTTCCACAGCCGGCCCGAATTTATCGGGACGCTCATGGAGGGCATTGCATCGTTTTCGCCCGGAGGACGTTTTTTATCGGCCAACCGCAGCGGCCTGTTCCAGCTTGGCCTGACACTCAATGCCTTGAAGACGCATACTTTCAGTTCGCTATTTGGCTTGCCGGTATCTGCCCTGTTCGATCATTATCGAACGGCAGTGCCCGGCGTACTCAATCTGTGCCTGCATAACGGTGTACGCGTGTATGCCAAGGCGGAATTCCGTTTATCGAACCAGGTTTTTCAGCACGTCGCCAATGCTGGCCAGGTTGCGCAGTCAACCCCTGCGGCACAGCCGGCATCGCGGAATGCGCAGCATTTATCCAGCCTGCGCTGCCTGGATACGGGAGATCTGCAAGTCGCTGCATTGATCGCCAAGGTCAGGAAAGTGATCGGCCGTGATATTCCAATTCTGATCAATGGCGAAACCGGCACCGGCAAGGAATTGCTGGCCCAGGCCATTCATAACGATTCGCCACGCACTGGCGGCCCTTTTGTCGCTGTCAATTGCGCCTCTATCCCGGAATCCCTGATCGAATCGGAATTATTCGGATATGAAGAAGGGGCCTTTACCGGCGCACGCAAAAAAGGCTGCATGGGAAAAATCCTCCAGGCCAACGGTGGAACTTTGTTTCTGGACGAAATTGGCGACATGCCGTTAAGCCTGCAAGCGCGCCTCCTGCGCGTGCTGCAGGAACGCATGGTGACGCCCTTGGGCAGCAACAAATCAATCTCAGTCAATGTAGCGCTGATTTGCGCGACCCACCGGAACCTGCGCGAACTGATTGCAAAAAACGAATTCCGTGAAGACCTGTATTACCGCCTTAACGGCCTCGTGGTGAAATTGCCGCCGCTGCGCGAACGCACTGACCTTGAAATCGTCATTGACAGACTGCTGAAGGGTGAAGCGGACGACATGAGCTACACCGTTTCGCCAGAAATCATGCAGCTTTTCAAGCAACATAATTGGCCTGGCAATTTCCGCCAATTGACCAATCTATTGCGTACGGCAATGCTGATGACTGACGAGGACCACGAAATTCGCTATGAGCATTTACCTGATGATTTTCTGCAAGATGCTGAAGCGGCCCAGCCGTTAAAGCTGAACAATGCCACCGCAGAGTCGGCAGCGGATGTCGCTGCCGGCGGGATCAGGCTGGAAGACGCAGAAATGTCCCTGATAGAGAAGACACTCGCCGCGCATGGCGGCAACGTATCGGCGGCTGCCAGGGCGCTTGGCGTGTCGCGCAACACGATCTATCGAAAGTGCGGCATGCGCGGCGATCGCGCAGACCGGTAATCCGCGCCGGTCAATGCCATGTAAACGTATCGAGATAATCCATCCAGNNGTCCGCAGCTTCAGCCGCGCCGCCAGTTGCACGACAAATTCCAGAATGGCTTCCGACTTCTGGCTGTTCGCTATACCGGCGACGAACATGCGATCGATCTTAATCTCGGTAAACGGCATGCGATTCAATTCTTCGAGGGAGGAATAACCGGTGCCGAAATCATCGGCTGAAATGCCGAATCCCTGCATGCGCAGCCGGGTCAATGACGACAGCAGGCGGTTGAAATCCTTGGCGCAGGCGGTTTCCGTCACTTCAATCGTGATGCGCTCGCTGGCGATGCCATACGCCTTCACCAGCGAGCAAATGTGATTGGCCATGAAGGGTTTTCCCAAGGTGATCGGCGAGATATTGATGGCAATTCCAGTCTGCCTGCGGGAGGCCCACCCACTCTTGGCGCGCGCGAACACCTGATGCAGCAGCTTGTCCGTGAATTGATCGATCAGGTCTTCCTGTTCCATCACCCCGATGAACTGGTTGGGGGCCAGCACGCCGAGCTCGGGATGGTTCCACCGCGCCAGCGTTTCACTACATACGGGAAGACCGGTAAGCAGATCGATTTTCGGCTGAAAATACGGCACGAACTGATTGTCTTGAATTGCCGACAGCAGCTCATCCCTGGACCAGCGATGCGGCGAGGGATTTTCCTCGGCATAGTCCGATTTGACTATTTCTGCAAAACCATAAACCACAATACATTCTCCTGGCCACATTCGCGTGCAGGTTGTCCATGCAGCCAACCTGGCTCACCTGCGAATTTGATCAAGTGATGTGGGCATGCCGATTTTCCATTGTCCAGCCAAGCTCCTGGCGGATCTGTTCCAGCGAGGGCAATGGCACCGGCCGGGCCTGGCGCCTGGCTAACCATGCCCTGACCTGCTCCTTGGTCGGCTTTCTTATTTCGCCATGACTGGTGTCCGCACCCCTGGCGCTGCCTGGCGCCTCATTCCTGATCGTCGATGTCATTCCATCTGCTCCTTGTCCGCTAAGGCTTTCACAGCGCGCCACACCGGACATGCCAGGTGATTGGGTAGCGGCGCGTCCTGCTTGTGGCAAGACGCGCCCTACCTGCCTGCACTTTTCCAGTGCCGGAAAAAGATCCGGCACCAGCCCGGTGTCTTTGGGCCGTTACAGCGCGCCGCGGAAAATCGCCTCGATCTCGGCCTGGCTGGCCGGACGCGGGTTGGTCAGGCCGCAGGCATCCTTCAGCGCGTTGGCCGCCAGCGTCGGAATGTCTTCCGCCTTTACTCCCAGCTCAGCCAGTCCGCGCGGGATGCCGACATCGGCGGCTAGCTGGCGGATCATCGACAGGCAGCGTTCGGCGGCGCCGGCATCGTCCAGGCCGTCCAGTTCGGCGCCCATGGCGCGGGCCACGTCGGCCAGGCGCGCGGCGGCCTCGCGGGCGTTGAATGCCTCGACATGCGGCAGCAGGATCGCGTTGCAGACGCCGTGCGGCAGGTCGTAGAAACCGCCGAGCTGGTGCGCCATCGCGTGTACATAGCCGAGGGAGGCGTTGTTGAACGCCATGCCGGCCAGGAACTGCGCATAGGCCATCTGCTCGCGGGCATCCAGATCCTGTCCATCCGCCACCGCGCGGCGCAGGTTGGCCGCAATCAGCGTCACCGCCTTCAGCGCGCAGGCATCGGTGATCGGCGTCGCCGCCGTAGATACGTAGGCTTCCACCGCGTGGGTCAGCGCATCCATGCCGGTGGCGGCCGTCAGCCCGGCCGGCTTGGCAAGCATCAGCGTCGGATCGTTCACCGACAGGATCGGCGTCACGTTGCGATCGACGATCGCCATCTTGATGTGACGTTTCTCGTCGGTGATGATGCAGAAGCGCGTCATTTCACTGGCAGTGCCGGCGGTAGTGTTGATGGCGATCAGCGGCAACTGCGGTTTGGCCGATCTGTCCACGCCTTCGTAGTCGCTGATGTGCCCGCCGTTCGTGGCCACCAGCGCGATGCCTTTGGCGCAGTCGTGCGGCGAGCCGCCGCCCAGCGAAATCACGCAATCGCAACGCTTCTCGCGCAGCAGCGCGAGGCCGGCCTCAACGTTGGCGACGGTCGGGTTGGCTTTGGCGCCGTCGAACACCGTCGCCTGGATATCCTGTTCGGCCAGCAGATTGGCCACCCTGTCGGCCACCCCGGCGCGGGCGAGGCCGGCATCGGTGACGATCAGCGCATGGCGAAAGCGGTAGCTGCGAATAGCCGCCATCGCATCGACCAGGCTGCCGGCGCCCATCATGTTAACGGAAGGGATGAAGAAAGTAGTGCTAGTCATGTCGATTACCTATGTATGAGAAGATGGGATGGGCTTGCCACCCCTGTTGCCGTGAGCAGCTCAGCGTTTAAAAGAAGCCCAGTGCCTTCGGGCTATAGCTGACCAACAGGTTTTTGGTTTGCTGATAGTGCTCCAGCATCATCTTGTGCGTTTCACGACCAATGCCGGACTGCTTGTAGCCACCGAAGGCCGCATGGGCCGGATACAGGTGATAGCAGTTGGTCCAGACACGCCCGGCCTGGATGCTGCGGCCGACCCGGAACGCCCGCGAACCGTCGCGGGTCCACAGGCCGGCGCCCAGTCCGTACAGGGTGTCGTTGGCAATCGCCAGCGCCTCGGCTTCATCCTTGAACGTGGTCACCGACACCACCGGTCCGAAAATCTCTTCCTGGAAAATGCGCATCTTGTTGTTGCCGGCAAAAACTGTCGGCTTGACATAGTAGCCACCGGCCAGGTCGCCCGACAGCTTGTTCTGCTCGCCGCCGATCAGCAGCTCGGCGCCTTCCTGGCGGCCGATATCCATGTACGACAGGATCTTTTCCATCTGTTCGCTGGAAGCCTGGGCGCCGATCATGGTGCTGCTGTCGAGCGGATTGCCCTGCTTGATGGCCGCCACGCGCGCAATCGCGCGCTCCATGAATTTTTCATAGATAGATTCCTGCACCAGCACGCGCGACGGGCAAGTGCAGACTTCACCCTGGTTCAGGGCAAACATTGCAAAGCCTTCCAGGCACTTGTCGAAGTAATCGTCATCGGCATCCATGATGTCGGCAAAGAAGATGTTGGGCGACTTGCCGCCCAGTTCCAGCGTCACCGGAATGATGTTTTGCGCGGCGTATTGCATGATCAGGCGGCCGGTGCCGGTTTCGCCGGTAAATGCGATCTTGGCGATGCGCTTGCTGGTGGCCAGCGGCTTGCCGGCTTCCAGGCCAAAACCGTTGACGATGTTGAGCACGCCCGGCGGCAGCAGGTCGCCGATCAGTTCGATCAGGACCATGATCGATGCAGGCGTTTGCTCGGCAGGTTTCAGGACTACGCAGTTGCCGGCGGCAAGCGCCGGAGCCAGCTTCCAGACTGCCATCAGGATCGGAAAATTCCACGGAATGATCTGGCCGACGACCCCGAGCGGCTCGTGGAAATGATAGGCGTAAGTTTCAGAATCGATTTGCGCGACGCTGCCTTCCTGGGCGCGAATGCAACCGGCGAAATAACGGAAATGATCGATCGCCAGCGGGATATCGGCGGCCATGGTTTCGCGGATCGGCTTGCCATTGTCGATGGTTTCAGCGGTCGCGATCAATTGCAGATTCGCTTCCATGCGGTCGGCCATCTTGTTGAGGATATTGGCGCGCTCGGTCAGCGAGGTCTTGCCCCATGCGACGCGGGCAGCGTGCGCGGCATCCAGCGCCAGCTCGACGTCTTCTTCGGTCGAGCGGGCGATTTCGCAAAAGGGTTGACCGGTGATCGGCGTGACGTTCTGGAAGTACTGTCCCTTCACAGGCGCCACAAACGTGCCGCCGATGTAGTTATCGTAGCGTTGCTTGAACGGGTTCTTGATGCCGAGTTTGCTGATGTCAGCCAGATTCATGTCTTCCTCCAAAGGATATTTGGTACAACTGGTTTTATAAGATATGTGCGACGAGCGCGCAGGGGTCATCGCAAGCGCCATGCCAGGCTGCGGATTTCGCCCGGAATGGCGATCTCGCTACGGACTGGGCAGGCTGCGCGGGGTTTTAATGGGGATAAAAGAGGCAGACGACAAGAATCCGGCGAACAGGGTTGTTCCGTTTTGGAACAGGTGCGCAGACAGATGTGTCAAATTATTGCAGCGGGCAATGAACACCTGAATATGCGCAGCAAAAAAAAAACCACCCGGTCTGTTCAACCGGGCGGTCCTTGAAGACGTCAGCGCAGAATGAATCAGCCGGCCTGGCTGGCTTCCTTCTCGAACACCAACTTGCCGTCCCTTGCATCGACGCGAATCACATCCTTCGGGCCGAACCTGCCTTCCAAAATCAGCTTGGACAGCGGATTTTCGATCTCCTGCTGGATCGCGCGCTTCAGCGGCCTTGCGCCATACACCGGATCGAAGCCGGCTTCGGCGATCTTCTGCAGCGCGGCTTCCGACATTTCCAGGCGCATTTCCATCTTTTCCAGGCGTTTTTCCAGGATCGTCAGCTGGATCTTCGCGATGGCGCCGATGTTCTTTTCGTCGAGCGCGTGGAACACCACGATCTCGTCGATGCGGTTGATGAATTCCGGACGGAAATGGCCCTTCACTTCTGCCATCACCGCCAGCTTGACCAGCTGCGGGTCGCTGCCTTCCATCGACTGGATCTTGTGCGAACCGAGATTGGAAGTCATCACCACCACGGTGTTCTTGAAGTCCACCGTGCGGCCCTGGCCATCGGTCATGCGGCCGTCGTCGAGCACTTGCAGCAGCACGTTGAAGACGTCCGNNTCTTGCCGACGCCGGTCGGCCCCAGGAACATGAAGGAACCGTACGGCCGGTTGGGGTCGCCCAGTCCCGCGCGCGAGCGGCGGATGGCGTCCGACACCGCGACGATGGCTTCGTCCTGTCCCACCACGCGCTTGTGCAGCTCCTCTTCCATGTGCACCAGCTTGTCGCGCTCGCCCTGCATCATCTTCGACACCGGGATGCCGGTGGCGCGCGAGACGACCTCGGCGATTTCCTCGGCGCCGACCTGGGTGCGCAGCAGCTTGTTGGCCTGCGGCCTGGCTTCGGCGCTGTCGGCCTGCTTCAGCTGTTTCTTCAGTTCGGGAATCCTGCCGTATTCCAGCTCGGAGGCTTTCTGCCAGTCGCTGCGGCGCTTGGCTTCCTCCATCTGCTGGGTGGCCTTCTCGATTTCTTCCTTGATATGCTGGCTGCCCTGCACCATCGACTTTTCCGCCTTCCAGACTTCTTCCAGGTCGGCGTATTCGCGCTCGAGCTTGGCGATCTCATCCTCGATCAGGGCCAGTCGCTTCTGCGACGCTTCGTCGGTTTCCTTCTTCACCGCTTCGCGCTCGATCTTCAGCTGGATCAGGCGGCGGTCGAGCCTGTCCATCACTTCCGGCTTGGAATCGATCTCGATCTTGATCTTGGATGCAGCTTCGTCGATCAGGTCGATCGCCTTG